>JASSUB010000053.1:0-8303 GCA_031963205.1 Mycoavidus cysteinexigens | reverse complement strand
AAATACTAGGGGGCGCTACCGTCGTTTATTGCACTAAAATCAAAGGGACCCCCATAACCGTTCCGCTACACCTCAAACCCCGAATACAAATGCCGGATCAATAGATTCACATCCTTATATCGGTACATACTCAAAGCTTGGGCCTGCTGTCTTGCCATTACCGATAGGTGTATTCATCAAGTCCAGGGCCTTATATTTCAGGTCGTACATTATCGGGACAGACTTCATCAACAATTCCGGGTTGCCATTGCAGGCGTCATGAATGCTGGTTAATAAAGTCATGTAGGTACGATTGAATTCATAAGTCTTATTCCAAACTTCGCTATCCTTTGGGTAATCATTCATTTTTGGATTTGGTTGCATATTGAGAACATCATCCCAGTTGACTTGAACTGGTTGGCCGCTTGGTGGATTATGCGGAGAATCGATTGGCAGGTAACGGCGTTCCATCATAACTTCGTTAAAGCGAAAATAATGCGCATATTCAACTTCTTCATCGAAAAATTTATGGTCAGGATCAATGATTGAACTATTCATTCCTTCGCCTTGCCCGATAATTTCATTGATCGCTTCTATAGCATCAGCAAGACCAAAAATTGGAATTAATTTTCCTCCACCACCATAATAATGGTGAGATGTTACTTGCCGAGTTTTATTACCTGTGAAAATACCGCCAGGTGTAATGAAGTCAAAATAATATAGCGCATGTTTAATAGCATTATAAAACTGCCCTATCGTCTTATAGTTACCTGCTTCCGGTGGTGCAAGTCGCTTTTCTGGTTTTTCAATATCCAAGAAAATGTTAAGTGTGTCTTTAGAAAATTTTTGCAAAGGCACCAAAAATGCGTCGTCACTATGTGGCAAATAGGTTGGATATTTGGGAATGAAATCAGACTTATTGATCGCTGGATGGCCATCAATAGCATTGAGAATATTTGCCGCCAGAATCATATGCAGCATTTCTTCCATTACGACGCTTTGAATTACTTGATAAGCAAATGGGTTGCTCTGAGTATTAATGGAATACAACGCACAAAGATATGTTGGAATCGTTGCATGCTCAATTTCAATCGCCGTTTGTAGATGTTCGCGTAGTTTATCAAGTGATACGATGCTACCGCGTTCTTTTAGATTCGTATTTGCAAATAATAATTGCTGGCGACGGCGCGGCGCTCGATTTGGTAATGTATGGATGCTCATTTATTACTCTCCTCCAATTGTTTAATGACGGCTTCGGCAGCCATATACGTCATTGCGGCCATGGTGAGGGTGGGATTGGATGTACCTAATGTCGGCATATTTCCGCAGCCGATCAAATACAGATTGTCATGATCCCAGGTACGCTGCGACGGATTGACGACGGAATCTTCTTTGCTAAAACCCATGCGGTGCGTACCCACAATATGCCCGGCACCCCAAAACGTGTAGCCACGACCTTGCCATGTAACGTAATCTGGATCGGTAGGGTTGTATTGGGTATGGTCTTCAATGTTATTGGCGGCAAAAATTTGATCCGATACGATTTTTGCAGCTGCAAATGACTTGCGCATATAGTCCGATGCATCGTATTGAATGACTGGCCTGTAGTTGTTAAGTTGATCCATATAATTAGGATCGATTGTCATGCGATTCGTCGGCTCAGGCATTTGTTCGCATTCAAAATGTAATAGAGCTTGCCGAGTGACCGTTAAATTTAAATGTTGTCGTAATGCCTTGCCAAACTTTCCCGCAGCGAGAGCATTACTGACATCGGTACCGGGTGCATAGGTTGGCCATGCCCAGCCCCAATTATCAAATGGAGAAATCCAGCTGGCAAAATCTTTACGGAACTCACCGTCACGGAAGGTTGGTATATAGCTTGTACATCCGGGGCCACGATACGGATATACTTTTTCTGGAAAAAGCCCCCAGGTCAGCATGACCAGATGATCCATGATATTGCGGCCGACCTGATCGCTGGAATTTGCCGCATTCGAGGCTAATAAAATTTTAGCGTTCTCGAATCCGCTTGCTGCCAGAATATATATTTTCCCTGTTGCCACCGCTGTTGTGTAATGCGTGGAATCAGGTTGCTCATACATTTTGTAGACGATGCCAGTAATAGCCTTGGTCTCGTCGTCAATGTTTAATGTCGAAGCGACAGCCTGAGTGATAATTTTCAGCTTTGTGTAATCTGATTTTTTTAATGTTTTGAGGGCGTTATATTTAGCTTGAACGGGACAAATAGGCGTGCAGCTTGCATTTCCTTCACAGCGTTCTCCAGTGTAAGGATTCCATATTGATCCAACGACTTGATAGGTTAGTTTATTGCGGAGCAATTTAAGTTTCTTGATGGATGGATCCCAGACAACACCACCAAAACGATATTTGGGATTGGGGATAGAGTTGCGCCCTTGTGGCATGGTCAGGCAAGACAATGTATATTGTTTGCCATATAGATTAACTTTCAAATTCTCGGTATCCTTTTTCCACATCTTATCTTGATAAGTAGAGGGAATTTCCAGCATCGGAAAAACGTAATCTTTGCCGTAATTGGCAGGACTCATATCGGGGCCAATTTGAGATGCGACATCACCGGCAACACCAATCTCATTTTCCGCCATTTCATAATATGGCTTCAAATCATCATACGAGATAGGCCAGTCAACCCCTTGATCATATAGTGTCTTCAATTGAAAATCGTTGGGTAACATCCGCGGTACGCTACCAAGCCAATGGAGTGTTGTACCACCTGGACCGCGCAAACAATCACTGGCAAATGGCAGTGGCCCCAATTGGACCAGATAGCCGGAGTTATAAGGTGTTTTTGCCTGGATCTGTAGTACGTCTACCGATTGCGCATCAGTTAGATCTGGGTAGGGGCCATTCGTGGCCTTATTTGTTTTGCTGTAGAACGTCGTGAGATATTGCTGGTAATTTTTGTACGCAGCGTCACGATCCATGGCCATACCAACTTCTAACCCAGCCTCCAGCATCAGGACAGACTTACCTGCTTGGGTCAATGTTTTAGCCATAATTGCACCAGCAATGCCGGTGCCAACAATCACCACATCGAATTCTTGAGTCATAGTTTTCTTTGCCCTTGATCAATGAATTGCATAATCAATTGCATTACCGGCGCAATAGAAAATGCCTAATTTTTGTAGCTTAGAGAGTGTGTGACCTTGCGCTGTATGTCACTTAGAAATGTGAACAGGAGGGACCGCCCAGGAACCATATCCAGGCTGTTGAGCACCCGGCGGATGGGTATCAGATGCTGGCCAAACCAAACTTTGTACATAGGCTTCAGGGCTGATATTCCTGACTTGTGCAAGATTGGCATTCGGTGCATTAACATCGGGCATCCAAACGCCGTTGTACCACATATTGATAATGTTCTGAGCCAGATTGTTGTAGCAGGAAGTCGGAAACAATAAGGTTGAAATCAGTGCGTTAGTTTTGCTTTCATCATTACCTCCTTCAGTCAGTACAGTCCGAACTGCCTGAAAAAAATTATCAATGCACGATGCCGTATTTTTAGTAACGATGGTTTGATAGTAAGTATCAATCATACCAGTGCCTTGTAGTTCAACTTCCTCGAAGCCGGTAAGCCAAACTGAGATCGTGAGAAATAAATCTGCGTTGCTTATTGATGTGTTCATAATTTAAAATTGTTGAACTACAGTGGTCATAAGTGGCCTTTGAAGCATGTATTACTAACATTACTAACGGTATGACTGAACGCTGAAAAAATAATCAGCTTTTATAATTTGTGCGATTCAGTGGACTTAAATCGACGGTTTCAGATCCACTGAAATCCAGTTTTTCGGGGTTGAAATCTGAATTGATTCCCTGTTGAAAATGAAACATATTTTGCGGATCAATTTGCTTTTTCACTTTTTGTAGTCGATCAATATTTGGTCCGTAATATTGGTCTTTCCAATCATGTAAAAGCGGGTCAATATAATTGACATAGCCACCTTTTGCATGAACTAGCAGTTCCTCGACAAATTGATAACCCCACGCAATATTTGAAAATGCCGTGGTTGGATCGCTCCAAATTGCTTTTAATTGGAAGACAAATTCTGCCTCACGATGGGGATAGGCAGTTTCATCCGGACGTTTGTCTTTGATTCGCCCACCCGTATGCATCCACGTCGCAAAGCTCTCCGTAGAAGGTGCCGATAACATATTGCGCTTGAATATATCTGCAACCTCTGATGTAAATGCGCCAGGTAAAAATACGGCTGAGCGAATATAAGCATCCCGGTTTTCTACTAAGGTGAATTTTCCATTGGCGATTTCATAGTCGATCAAGCTGGCATTGTAGATGTTTGAGTAAATCGGTTTTAGTGCAAGTAGCGGGGAGATCAATTCAAATCCCTCCTCATAACTACCGTTATAGACCGCCGTTAAACATAACGCCTGGACTTGTTGCCCCGCTTCTAGAGGTGTCATCCCCAGATAACCATACACGGCTAATGTGTCGGGAACAGTGAGGATCCAGTCGTTGTAAAACCCTAGAACTTCTTGAATTTGCTCGATTGGATAGCTCAATGAACCGCCAAAAATGGTCGGCGTATTTGTTTTGTGAAGTTGGATTTTCATTTCGACAACGATGCCGAAATTGCCGCCGCCACCACCTTGGCAGGCCCAGAATAAATCTTCGTCCTCTTTTGATTTAATACCATCTCGGGCTATTGTTTTTATTTCGCCATCAGCGGTTACGATAGTAAATTCGAGCAGGTTGTCAATTGCCATACCCAAAGAGCGTGAGACCCAACTTATGCCACCGCCCAAAATAAAACCACCAACACCTACTGTTGAGCAGGCACCGCCAACTGGTATCAATCCAGTATTACTAGCGCCAAGAAATTTATAGACATCTAACCAGGAAACCCCTGCCTGCATTCGTAACGTGCTCTGGGCAGTGTCGATATGTTTGGCAACCATGTTGGACATATCCAATACCAAGCCGCCGTTATTGAGGCAATATCCGTTTGCGCTGTGGCCTCCGCCTCGAACCGTAACGGTAACATGATGATTTTTGGCAAATTTCAAAACAATCGCGATGTCTTGAGCGTTAATCGGAAAAATGACAGCCGCTGGGTCTCGCTGCGCACGGTTATTGTCGAGCGTTATAGCCTGCTGGTAGGCAGATTCATTTGGTAGGGCTACGGTGCCTCCGATGCTGCTTTTTAATTCGTCGATAAATGCCGTCATAACCATCTTTCAATCCCAATTTTTTTGGCGGATAAATCCATCGAAGAAGCATAAATTCTGTTCTTCAATAAATGGTACGGACGGGTCATTACATGAGGCGACAAAATAGTCTTTATATTTGTTTAAAAACCGTGCATTCCAATTGGCGTAATGATCTGTTTGTGCTTGCTCGTTTTGATATGCAGCGATAAAATTAATTTCCCCTTCCGATGCTGGAGGCGCGGTCTTGCCTGGCTCAGGATTGGTGAAAAAATACATCAATGTTCCTGGCTCATTTTGTTTCACCCATAAAGAAAATTCATAGAGTGCTTTGAGTAGTTCATGCTTGTTTTTATCGGGTTTGACCCACCATTTAGCATTTTGGGTAACCATTGCATGCTTAAATCCGTCTGGACGAATAAACCCGGCTGGCGCACTTGCGGACGTAGGCCGAAAGCGTGCACTGCAATTGGTTAATACTAATGGTTCTTCTGTGTTCATTGCATAGGGATAAAAGCTTGCCTTGAACGGATCACTTATTGCCTTTACAAATGTGTCAATATGCGTAGAAAATGCTTTGGCGTTGGTATAGCTCTCGATGAAAAATAATTCAGTTGATACTTGGGAGGGTTGATTTGCTACCTTTAGATTCGGTGTGTATATCAAATAGGTCAAGGTGTCAGGTTCGGTCCCGTCTATCTGCGTCACAAAATCACGAAACGCTTTCATGACCTGCTCGTTACCATGAGCGCTTTTTAACCACCATTTCGTATATTGAATGGTATCTATATATTGTGTAGTCGTCATTTTGCTTTTCCGTATAGAAATGTTGGTATTGGAAAGAAAGCGCAAGCGATCAAGGGAATTTTAGTGTAGAGCAATCTGGCTATTGCATCAAGTAAAAAATAAGGTTTTCAAATAGGTATTAACAAAGATCCCTTCAGGGTCAACGCCTGCTTTCGTTTTCAAAGCATTGAATTCGCTGAGTTGTGATCCGAATGCACGTTTCATACTAGGTATAGCTTCTGGCATGAATTGAAATCCTTTTGCCCAATGTGGTCTTGCATTAGGCAACTCATGGAGCAAATCCTGCACTAACTGCCCGGCAAATTCTTCAAACAGGTCGGTTTTAAAAAAGCTGTCAAATTCCATCCACGCCGAATAAGTGTTGCCTCTTGCCGGTGACAGAGTTGCATCGCTGTTTTTTGTGAACCTGAATCCCATCGCTCCGTTGAAAGGGAAAAACCCCGCCTGTTCCCATTGCTCAACACGTTTTATACAAATGAGAAATGCCTTACGCACATCATTGAATTCTTCATCGATATTGAAGGCAAATTCGATATCTAATATCTTGTAGGGGAGGATGGGGCTGTAATCGGTGTTATGCAAATAATCTGTGATGTTGCAGACATAGTCGTATAGACCCATCATGCGAAATCCGGCGCTGAGAATGTCGGGGGTTTGCGTCGGATCTGTTTCCAATGCGCTCAGTGATGTCGCCCCGATTGCCGCATTTAACGTTAAGTCAAACGCTGAGGTTGGCGGTGCAGGACCTACGCGAGTGACAGGCAGTTTGGTGCGGTTTGCCTTCTGCATAAAGACTTGGTCGTTAAAGGGAAACCAAGATATTTCCGCGTAGTCGTTTTCTATTACAAAAGATTTAAGCTCTTTGAGACAAGCTTCAATCGAGCATTTGAATTCATTCACCTGCACATTGAAAGTGGACTGCACATTGAAGGTGATTTTGGTAATAATCCCAAACATACCCAAAGCCAGTTTTGCTGCATTCAACAATTCCGGATCGTTTTCATCGAATCTCATTACTTTTCCGGCAGAGGTGATTACTTCTAGTGCCGCGACATAATCCGAAGTAGTGAGCATTTTGATACCCGACCCGTGGCAGCCGGTAGAAACGATGCCGCCATATGTTGCCTCTCCAACACCTTGGCCGACGTCAGACGGCAGGCAAACCGAATTTGCGATCAAAACGGGGGTAAGTTGGTCTACGGTAACGCCGGGGCCAATCGTCACCTGACTACGATCTGGGGCAACTGAAATTGCGTCAAATTTAGACATCGAAATAAGGATGTCGTCAGTAGGAACCAATGGGCTCCAGCTATGACCTTTTCCGACTACACGTATAGTTTTTCCTGTTTGGCGCGCATCATTGACAATAGATATGACTTCATCGATAGATTGAGGCGTACATATTTTTAACGGGGTAGCAGTGACAGATTGGCCCCAGTTTTGCCAAATGTTTGCGGGAGTATTATTTCGGGTGCTTATTTTATTCATTAATTGCCTCAACTCGTATTCGGAATAACGAAAATTAACTTCTTAAGATTGTAACCCTGAAGTGCTATTTGATTTCAACATGATTCACATATTCTACTCATTTGTCAAGAGCGATTTAAAACTGATACACCTCCGTTCCACTTCGGTAGTGTGAGTACGGTGCGTACCGGAGGAAGGGCAAAGCTCGACCGGAGGGGCGCACCATACTCGTAGCGCTCATAGCTGATCTCCCCTTACGGTCTGTCTCTTGATCACAATTTAAATGAGAGTTAATCTGCGATTTTTTTCAGGAGCAAGAGGACGAGATGTTTGTAGGGGATGCTTTGAAGTGGTCGGAACAGACATTTGGGGATTGCGATCTGGGTGATGAAAGGAGAACTAAGCGCTTGGTGAATATAGGATCGCGGATGGCAAGCCAACTAGGAAATTCGTTATCAAAGAGTTGTGATGGGGACAAGGCGGCGTTATTAGGAGGATATCGATTGCTGCGCAACGAGGAGGTGAAGCCGGAAGCAATCAGAGCAGGGGGGCTTGCAGCGACGGCGCGGCAAGCGCAGGATCATGAGGGATGGCCGGGATTCGTAAAAAATCCGCCACATCTCAGCCTAAGCTGCTGATTTATGCAAAATTGAGTCGGATCAAGCGGTGGAACGGATCGTTGAAGGTTACGCTTATCGTGTTTACCAGAATTGAGCTGGAAATTGATTAATGCAATAGAATCAGTACTTTAAGCTGAGATGTGGCGGATTTTTTACGAATCCCGGCCAGGGGTCAAGTGCCAAATGAAGCGACCTTCTCTCGAGCGTTTGCGGAATTTTCAAAAGCGC
>JASSUB010000052.1:0-21559 GCA_031963205.1 Mycoavidus cysteinexigens | reverse complement strand
CCTCAATTTATTTTTACGATTCCGAAATAGACGAAAAATAATCCTTATTTATCAAACACTTAAATTTGTTTCTCAGGAGAATTGGCAGCCTGTGCAGTGCACTCAATCTCCCGTTCGTGGCCCAGGGCTATAGCGCGGCAGCACAAAATGCAGCGAAGCAGGAACTCGCCTATAGTGACTTCCTGGAAGAGTTGCTCAAGCAGGAAGCCGCAGGGCGCAAGGCCAGACAGCAAAGCGTACTGACTAGAATGGCAGGCTTCCCAGCGATCAAAACACTTGATGATTTCAATTATGAGTTTGCCAAAGGTGTAAAAAAAGCTCAGCTAGAAGAATTGGCGGCATTGAACTTTGTGGAGCGCAATGAGAATGTGGTACTGGTTGGCCCTAGTGGTGTGGGCAAAACCCACTTGGCCATTGCATTAGGCTATCGGGCTGCACAAGCGGGCATTAAAACTCGCTTTACGACAGCAGCGGATTTGATGCTATTGTTGACGACGGCTTATCAGCAAAACAATATGAAAGCCACTTTACACCGCACCATCAAGGCTTATCGGCTGATGATTATTGACGAGGTGGGCTATGTACCGATGAATCGCGAGCAAGCCAATTTGTTCTTCCAGGTGATTGCTACCCTATATGAAAAAAGCAGTGTCATCGTTACGAGTAACTTGCCATTTGGCCAATGGGACACCACCTTTGCGCAGGACACAACGCTAACGGCAGCGTTGCTCGATCGCTTACTGCATCACGCACATATTGTGCCTATCGCCGGCGATAGCTATCGGCTCAGACACCAGCGACAAGCTGGAATGATTCACCCTATCGTAAGGGGAGATCAGCTATGAACGCTACGAGTACGGTGCGCCCCTCCAGTCGGGCTTTGCCCTTCCTCCGGTACGCACCGTACTCGCACTACCGAAGTGGAACAGAGGTGTATCAGTTTTAAATCGTTGTTCGCTGGAAAACTGTATCAATTTTAAATCGCTGTTGACATCCAATCACTGTGCAACGCTTAAGTTGGCAGCTACTAGCGATATGTAGCAATGTTGACGATAAGATTTTTTTAAAAGATTAATTTAAACTTCGCTTGCCAATCTTATGTTTATGCTTTATCTTTGCTAAAATTGTCATTTACTAGTTGGCGGATCGTGGAAGCAAACTTCAAACAACGGCTCTTAGAGTTCACATCGAAACAAGCTATCGAATTGGTTGGCACAGCCATTACGCTAGACCATCTGAAGGATCTCATAGACAAAAGCCAACAAGAAAAGCAGACATATCACAATCGATATAGTCCTATAGAAATACGTGGAGTTCGAGAGAAATTATTTGAAAACCATTTCAAACAATTAGCAAATCGCAAAGGCCCGGCCTTAGTCTGTGTACATACAAGTAAAGGCGGGACGGGTAAAACAACGATATCAACGAATTTGGCAGTTGCTCTTGCGGCCCAAGGGTATCGTGTATGCCTGATCGATGCAGATCCACAGGCAAGCGCAACCACTTTATTAGGCTTAGAGCCAGAAAATAAGGATCGAAAAACCCTTAGGAATTTGATAAGTCCAAGCATAGGCACCTCATCACTAGAAGAAGTTGTCATTCCGATCTATAAGAATGCTTACTTAGACTTTGTACCCGGCGATTTAAATATGGGGCGACTTGAGCGCGAACTAGCCGGTAGTCGCCTTCGGGATATAAACTTTTCTGAGTATTACAAAGACCATATAGCTGAGTTTAAAAAGTACGAATTTGTCATCATTGACACTAATCCGAGTTCTACTACACTGAATTTCAATATGATGGTGCCTGCCAATCTAATCATGGCGGTCGCAATGCTAGATGGGCTGTCACTCTCAGCTTTAAATACACTATCCGCTGATCTTGGTGATATAGAAAAACTCACCAAAGTAAAACCTGCCTTACTACTTGTTGCTAACGGCTTTCACCCCACATTAAAACATGTTCAAGAGAACCTGGAAATATTGACGGAAGAATACGGGTCATACATGGCAAAAACACGTATTCCAAACTATGCAGGGTTTGGCCGGCAGGTACGCCTTTATTCTGGTAAGCGGCTACCACTATTTGAAAGTGAGCCAGTATCAGTAGCGGCAAAAGCATTATTGGAACTTTCACGAGAAGTTAGTAATCTTTTTGCAGACTATTCCACAGGCTCAAGAGATGCCCATTCTGCTCAAAGCGCTGCGTGAGGAAGTATAGATGACGTCGAAGAATCGTAATACTGACAATCGTAGTACTGGAGTTGTGCAAACTCGAGAAGAGCTAATGGGCAGGATTAAACTTCTCCCAAAAAATTTGGGTGCGATCCCAACTCGAGCTGCTGTAGAACATGCACCAGCAGATCACTTGCTTGAAGAGATAAAAATTGCCAGAGATTTGGAGATTTTGGAACGTACGCAGCCGTCTGCCGCTGTCACTCAAGAAAAAACTGATACTGATCGAGATCATATACCGTATACACAAATAGCATCAGAGGTGCTAGAGACGGATGGCGAGATTGCCAGCATTCCCCTCGCGAAAATTCGTGAAAATAAACTCTTGCAACCACGTCTCAAAATTCTCGACACTGATGTGCAAGAAATGTCAGAAAGTCTAAAGATTCATGGTCAACAAGATCGGATTCAAGTAAGAGCAATACAGGATCAAGAAACACAAGAGATATTTTACGAAATAATTTCTGGACACACGCGGTATCGAGGAGCAATTTTAGGTGGATTACCAACCATCAAGGCAGAAATTGTAAAAGCTGATGATAACCAAGCTTTAATAGCTTCCTTAGTAGCTAATGAGGCTCGCACTGACTTATCTGATTATGAACGTGCACTAAGTTATCAAAAAGCATTAACTCGTCGCAAAGATGATGGTGTCCCTTTAATTAGCTCACAGCGTGAGCTTTCCAAGTTTATTAAGAAGTCACATGGGCGAATCTCTCAGTGCATTCAAATGCTCAATTTGCCAAGCTCTATTCGTGAAATCCTTGATGAGCGTCCCAATTTATTTGGGTATCGAACAGCTGATGAGCTTTTAAAACTCTTGGTCAAACACCCTGATAAAGAGGGTGTGATATTACAGGCAGTGCAGCGTGTGGTAGATGGATCAGAAAGCAATTCTATCAAAAGTTGGGTTGAGCAGAAAATTGCATCAAGCCATGCTTCTACAATGCCAGAGGCAACTGTATTAAATGATGCTAAAGGTAAAAAAGTTTTTATTACTAAGGCTAAAAAATCGTCTGTAGTGGTGGAGTGGCCGCATGGATTTGAGCATGATCGAGATAAGATTCAGCGAACAATCAATGAGGCATTGAGGAAATATATAGAGGATGGGCAAGTGCTCGATAACCTCTAGGAAAGTGAAAGGTGTTTAGCAGCTAAACATTGCACTATTACGTGCTAGATGAAGCGTAGAGGGGTTATCAAGCATTTATACCCTCTAATGAAATTTAGGTGTTTAGCTGCTAAACACCTTAGTTTTTTATGTAAGATTTAGTGAAAAATTAGTAAGTGTTTAGCAGCTAAACACTCAATTACATTATCAAGGCCAGAGGAAATCGCTCTGGCCTTGATCGTTTTAGGAGTATTGAAATGTAGCTTTTGAAGAAACTATACGTCAAATCAATTGCTGAAAAACAAAAGCCCCAAAGCGGGAACTTTGGGGCTTTTGCGGTAATCGGGCTTAACCGAATACGATTGGTACTAGCTAGTCATGCTGGTTACTGTGTATCAATATTAAGCTCATTTGCCCAGCTAGTCAACCTTAATTAGTTGGAGGCTGCAATGAGTATTAACTCAGCAGGGGATGTGTTCGCCCCTAGACTGCCTAAATCTGTCCTCGTCGCCCAAGCTCGAGCAGCTACGCATGATTCCCTATTCTCACTTCCTAGCCAGGCATTACGCCTGGTTCAGACAATCATTTCTTATACCCCTATTAGTTCTCCCACAAATCCCATACTCTTTACAAGAGACAAGCCTGCGCAAATTCTAAAAATATCGGTTAGAACAATAGATCGCTTGTTAACACAACTAGAGCAAGTTGGTTGGGTTCGTCGGCTTCCACAACCAAGATTAGGGCCTGGAAAATGGGGTTGCACCTCCCTTCAATGGTGTGATTGGGTGGTTGATTTTCTTTTTCCTAAGCAAACCTCTGCTTATAAAAATACGTCCAACCGTGCGACAAATTCGGCGCACCAATCTGGTTTTTCTCCTAAAGGAGAAGTCTTACAGAGTAAAGCGCATCAAGCTGCGGACTTTTTGGAAAACAATTTAATCAAAAATGATCCTCTTCGTCGCATCCCTGCTGATCTAAGAAATTATGCAAAAACATTCGGCCTTGATAGGCAACAGATTGTGATCTTACTTGGGACTTGTAAAAAGCTAAATTCACGTCTTCAGGATGTATTTGAAGTAGTCGGTAAAACTTTAGAAGATCTATGTCTACAAGGAAGGAATGCATTAGGATGGCTATTGTCTGTAATCAAGTCTAAAAAAGACTTCTGTTGGCTTCGCAAACAGGCAACTAAAGAAACAGTTATAGCCAGTAAACCATCAAGAAGAAAATCAATAGCGCAAAAAATTGAAAAGGCAATCAATGAAAAACCTCGCCCCCTTCCTAACGGGACAGCAGCACTTAATATCGATCACGGTATGGTTACCATCGTTAAAGCCTCGACTGGAGAATACTTAGGAACCACCCCTATTCAAACGCTGATAAGCCAACTCGGAAAAGTAGCCCCATGGTCAATACGCGAACTTATCCGTGGCAATGTTGATGTAGCAGAGCCACTGTCTAAACACAAGACGATCAATTGCTCTCTACCTTCTGAACCAATCAATCGTGAACTAGCCACAGTCCACCTTAGCGAACTCAAAAATCTATTGAAACAGAGATGATGAAATCTTATTTTGAAAGAATGATTGATGGACTATGGATACATGCTACAAGGCAATAAATGTATTCAACCAGTGCCTTATATGGTGATACATACCCCCTAAAAATTAGGCAGATAATTTTGATATTGGATTGTAAAAACAGAATGGAAAATGATTCTAAACACAGTAGAAAATGGCAAGTATGTGGGTGTAGAAAATTTGTAACGAGATAAAATGACTTGATTGTATAGTCATATTAATGTACTTTTATGACTATAGGCATATGACTATAGGCTAAATATGGAACTCAACCAAGTCTCAAAATCGATATTCAAAGCAAAGGCCCTTGAACTTTTCCGGCAAGTTGAAGAGTCTGGTGAAAGTTTAATTGTGACCGATCATGGCAAACCCACTCTTGAAGTGCGTCCGTATCATGGGATCAAGCGCAATCCGCTCGATATTTTGCGGGGATCAGTCATTCATTACGAAAATCCAACGGAACCTATTTCAGCAAATGATTGGGAAGCGTTGCAATGATCGTCCTCGACACACATACATTGGTATGGTGGATCACTGACGATCCTACGTTAAGCAAGGCAGCTAGGGCCGCCATCGAAAAAGAACAGCCAGATGGCAACATTATCGTGTCTAGTATATCGGCATGGGAAATTTCCATGTTGGTTGCTCGAGGACGTTTGGTGCTATCGATGGATGTAGATAGCTGGCTCTCTACTGTCGCTCAAGTTGATGCGGTGCGATTTTTGCCCCTAGAGGTAGATGTCGCCACTAAATCTGTTGTTTTGCCCGGCGAATTTCACAATGATCCAGCGGATCGCATGATTGTGGCAACAGCACGTAAGCTTGCCGTACCACTGGTGACAAAAGACGAAAAGATACGCGCTTATCCGCATGTAAAAACTATTTGGTGAAAGCACAGCGTCGAAGCATCAGAGCGAACAAGTCATTGGGTTAGCCCGTGAATATAAATCAACAGCTTACAATGCAACTTATCTCGATTTAGCACTCCTAGCGGGTTCAGTATTGGCAACTTTGAAGTTTAAGATGCAGTGGAATGATTAACTGACATAAGAAGCCATAATTAGCTTGACTGACGCGCATAATAGGCTGCCGCAGCATCCATCATATGTTTTTTCTCTGCTTGCACATAAATGGACGTCGTCTCCAGGCTCATGTGGCCCATGACTTTTTTCACCACCTCAATCGGCATCTGATAGGCTGCGGCCTGGGTACCAAACGTATGCCGAAAGGCGTGTGCGGAGACCGCATTGAGCCATTGGCGTTCGTCGTCGGTGAGCGCCGGGTCTTCTGCCAGTTGCGAGCAAATCCGTTTGACTAATCGACCCAGACTATCTTCGTGATAGAAGGGGGCGTGTTCCGCTTGGGTAGATTTACGCTGCATGGCGGGGGTAGGCGGGTAGACCATCACCGATAAAAGCGGTCCCTCTGCGTTGGGGGCATCGAAATCCAATCCTCGGTCTCGCCAATGTGAACGCAAAGCACCCAAGGTTTCTTCGCTGATCGGCACGACTCGAGCGCGATTGCGTTTTCCGACCACGATCAACTCCCAAACCCGGGCGTTGGAGGAATCCATCTGTGAGCGCATGAGATTGGCCCGCTGAGCGCGCGCGGTTTCCTCGCGGCGCAAGCCGGAATCCCCCATCAACAGAATCGCTGCGCGGGCGAGACGCCATTGCTGCGCATCGGGATCGGCGCAGCGAGTATTGAGCGCCTGGCGCACCTGCTGCCAGAGCGAAGCAGGGAGCGCTCGTTCCAGTTGCAGCGCGGCAATCGGCGTGATTGTGACCGGATCATTGACGGCCTGCCAAGGGTTGGCGGACAGGTAGCGCACATCGACGAGCCAGGCAAAGGCGGAGCGAATGATCTGAATCGCATAACGCTGACTGTTCGCGCTTAACTGCGCTTGCGCGAACGGTCGCCAACGTGGGCTGTTTCGGGCGCGACGGGGGCCGATGAAGTCTGTAGGCAACGCCGTTAAAAAGTCTTTATAGGCTTCGCAGTCTTCGACTAAACACGAAGAAAGGGCTTTGCGACGTACCATCACCGCCCAGAGCACAAAGCGCTCGAGTTCTTTCGTATAGGCGCGCAGTGTTTTAGGTTGATCTCGAAAGCGGTGCAAATAGGTGCGCACGGCGGCCAAATCATGATGCGCTTGAATAAAGCAAAACGAAGGCGAGCGGTTGAGACCGGCCTCGCCCGATAAAGGCCCGACGAGATGGAGTCGTTCAAGCGGTGCAAACCGATGGGGTGACGGCTCAAGTCCAATAATCACAGACTCACCGACCGGAACGGGTGCATCCAACTCAACATCGGCGTCCACCCGTAGGCCCAATGTGTCTTCATGGCGTCTGAGCCACGCGACAAGGATCTTCGCTCGGCCTGCGCCAATGCGGGGGACCGACCGCCACCAGGTGCCGCCGCGGGCGTTACAGAATTCAATCAGCGATTTTAAGGTCGTTAACCCTTCCCCTCTCAGATATTTTGTCACTTTGGGTTTAAACCACAGGCCAATCGCGTGTTCCGCGTGCGGAGGCGTGGCGGCCAATTGGGCGGCGTCGACGACCATCCGCAGCACGGTGGCCGTCAGTTGTTCGGTTTTGAGCCGTTTCAAACTGTCTTTTAGATATTTGACGAGCGGTGCATTGCCGTGTTCGAGCGCCAAATCGATCAAATGATCGCGCATCGTCGTCAAGTGACGTTCGAGCGCCGCGGGAGTCGCCGCGACCGGATCCTCGGCGCTGTAATAGGTGCGGACAAGCACTGCTGCCGGTAAGCGTTGCACGAAACCGCGCAATGCGGCGTAATCTTTTGCGGTATACGGTCGTCCGACTTCAAGCGGTTCGTTTGGCATAGCGTGCGTGTTTAGGCCATAAAACCTCTAGTGTAAATCCAAAACATCGGTTTTTGCAAAGCAACTGCAAGTCTGATAATACGCATTATCAGACTTGGAAAGGACAGGATGCGACGCACCCTTCAGCCGAGGACACGCCCAATGACGTTAAGCAAGCCGAATGGCAGGGACCTTGATCACTGCTTGGGATTTTTTAGAGCGAAGGAACGCTCTAGCAAACTGCAAAACGTCCATCTAAACTATTTGAGTGGGGTGTTGATTGATGGTGTTCACATAGATGGGGAGGTTTGACGAAAGGTAAATTAAAGTACGCTAAGCTTTTGGAATGGGTTGATAACGACCTGAATCCAACTTTTCAACACGCTAGAAGCTCTACAGGCTCGCCTTACGGGCAATCGTGGCTCATTAGATTGACCTGCTTTCCATTGAGCCAGAAGCAAAAACAGAACGGCCATTAAGCATCGAGGGCTTTAAAATAAAGGGCTATAACGCACTAGCGTACTTTAATTTACCTTTCGTCAAACCTCCCCATACCGACAGGTGAAACAATCATTTATTCAGCCTCGCGTCGCACTACTTTAATTTCCTTTTCGTCAAACGACTCCTAAAATGAAGAAGAGGCTTGGCAAACCAGGAGGGACTTAGGGGTATTACGATGCAAAAAATAGCTGGGGTTTCAAGTTTTAAACGCATGTTTTTGGGCCACGATCAGTCCTACTATCTCGAAAAGGGTAAAGGGTACTTAACGCGAGCTGAACAGCAAAAAAATAGCAATATTCCCGAAGCCCAGCGCTTATTTATTAAATCGCAAGATACTTTGAACAAAATCCTTCCCGCCCAAAGGAATGCAGAGGTTGAAGGGTGCTTAGCGCAAGCCTATTTAGGGCAGGGTGATGTTTTACGTGCGCAGGGCTTATTGCTAGAAGCGCGAGCCCTCTATGAAAAAGCGCGCCCTTATCGACCCCATGAAGTAGAACAAAAACTCGCTGCTTTGCCGCCTAGTTCACTCCCTCCGGCCGTGCCTACGCAGCGCCAAGGGCAACACACTATCGCCGCAGTTTATGGGCGCACGATACCTCCCTTACTCTCCAGCCCACCTCAGACCCAAGCTGCGGTCTTTTTTAAACACGATGCATGCCCCATTACGCATAAGCCTTATCAGGTCGAGGAAGAAATCGCTCAGTTGCAGGGGACTCGGCACCTGGCCTATTGCCTTCAACAGGCTACGCTGAGTGAGGCGCAAAAAAAGCCATTGACGGATTTGGCCGCTAAGATCGTGGATCTCTTTGCCGGCAGAGCCACTAAAACCTTATTGATAGTACAAGAAATTACCCCTTTAGCCAGAATCCCCGATCCAGAGATCTATCAATCGTTACTGAATCAAGCCTTAAAGACACTGAAAGAACCTTTGCTAAACGCCAATGTTATGCAAGGGCTAGCCGTGATGATTCGTTACTGCCCAGAAAAGCTGGTAGAGGAAGGCACGCTCAGTTCGAGCGATTTAATGGATGGACTGAAAGTGTTACTGGAACGCTTACAAAGCGCCTACCAGTATGATAAAGACACGACACGACTCCAAACGCTCTTACAGACCCTTACGCAACTCTTAGAGGCGATGGCTTTAATAGGGGTAACGGGTATAAGCCGTAAGCATATGCAAGAGCCCCTTAAGAAAATACTGGGCGGCTTGAGCAAACATAGCCATCTCACGATCCAGTTTCAAGCCCGTTACGCCCGCCAAGCCTTAGCGCATATTCCGAATGATGAAAGCACCTCGCAAGCCGTAGCGCGCCGGACGGTCGATGTGGCCAAGGGGATATTGACGCTAGCCAATGCGGTCAAAACCTTAGATCCCGTGAAATTGCTTGATACCTTTGAGCACTTTAGCGAAGCGTTTTCAGGAGCGGACGAAATTACCAAGGAGCTGATCAGCCTGGCAAAAGAGTTCTATGAAGCGGGCTCGACGGTGCAAAAAGGCGGCACAGAAATTCGGGAGGGCATGGATTTTAATCGGCGACATCGTTGGTACGCTGCGCTCCAAGCGACCGATATCCTATTGGCGGAAGGTCAATTCAGTCAGCTTGAAGTCTTTGTCCGCAACAGCCCGTATCGGCAGCATGCTGATTTTTTACAGGGACTGTGTCAACGGTTAGAACAGATTGCCCGCAGTCATCAGGACGAGGCGATACAACGTGCCGCCATAGATTTTTTAGGGGATTTGATCCAAAACCCAGCGCAATGGAAATCGCATAGTGAGGTGAAACAGAGTGCCTCGCATGCTTTAGAGCGCCTAGCCGCAGCGCTCACCGGGACCGTGCAGACTCGTGCTCAGGAGCTTTTAAAGCAGAGCAACCCGAATTGGACGCCCGCTGCACAAACTGGACAAAACTATGTGCCGCCCGTTTGGGCTTCGACCTGGCAAGAAGGACCGAGCAGTCAATTACTCAGTGAAGCCCGAGGCGATCTTGCCCATTTTAGACGTCAGCAAGAAATAGAACTGCAATCGAAGCAAGAGCCGCTTGCGATCTTAGGCCAAAATATCGAAGCAGAATATTTCACGGCGTGGGAAGAGCCGGGAGAAATTCAGGACGGGCTGGCCATGTATGTCGCCCCGCAGGCGACGACCGTTACCGATACCAATACCCTTTTTAATTTAGACGATGCGGTCACGACCTTTTTGACGCAAAAGGAGAATGCCGGCCAGAAAACCCGGGTGCTGTTGTTGCGGGGCGAAGCGGGTTCAGGCAAGTCGACCTTTGACCGACAGTTAGCGCGTCGCTTATGGCGAGAATATAGTGCCGCGCCGGCTTCGGATGAGCGGCCTATCCCGCTGTATATTGCTTTGCAGACCATAGACAAACCCCACCAAAACCTGATCGGCCAATATTTATCTGATACATGTCGTTTCTCGCCAGAACAGATCGAGGCTTTGCGGAAAAGCCAACGCTTTATTTTAATCCTAGATGGTTATGACGAAATTCCTGCCGAACAGCGGAATTTATATGCGGATAAACAACTAGACCAATGGCAAGCCAAAATCATACTCAGTTGTCGGCCTGAGTATTTAACCGAAGGCTATCAAAACCATCTGCAGCCACGCGGCTATTCGCGGTTGCTGCTCGAGTATCAGCTAGCCTCGTTTTCTGAACCATTAATCAACACCTATATTGATCAGTACGTTAAGCATACGCAGGCTAAATGGAGTGCCCAACAATATAAAGACACGTTAGCGCGTATTCCGAATGTCAACGCGCTATTGGGCACGCCCTTTTTGCTCAAAATGGCCTTAAGCGTGTTACCGACGTTAGATAAGGTTCAGTTCGATCAAGTGGGGCTGACCCGAATCCAGCTCTACGCGCAGTTTGTGCAGATGTGGTTTGAGCGCGCTCTCGATCGTTTAAAAGCGATTCAATCTAAATTGACCGATGCGCAGCAAAAAGCCTTTTGCAATTTAGAAGATGAATTTATCGGGCATAGCCAGGTATTTAATACCGACTTGGCGCTGGCGATGGCTGAGGCTAAAACCACGATGGCGGATTATTCCGCGATCGCCCGCCGAGGGGTGCCCCAGGATAAACGGTACGAGCCATTTCTCAGCAGCAAAGATGAAGAAAAAAATCTACTGCGTTTTAGTGCTTTGCTGATTCGCCAGCATCAGCAATACAAATTTATTCATAAATCGATTCAGGATTATTTAGTTGCGCGAGCCGTGTGGGAAGAGCTGGAAAACGCAAGCGAACGCGATGCCTCCCATGGTGCTGAGCCGCTGAACGAGATAAAGCATGTGCGTGTGTTATGGGATGCACTCCCCCCTACCATTCCAGTCAACCCCACCGCCTTATTGAACCAATTCAATTTAGTGGAGGAGGTAGCCATCCAGCGTTTTTTAGTCGAGCGTGTCCAACAGAACCGAGCGCTGGTTAAACTGCTCTTGGCGTGGATCAAAGCCTCAACGAGCCAAGATACCGTGAGTACAGCAGCGGCGAATGCGATCACGATTTTGGTCAGAGCAGGGGTGCCGTTTAACGGAGTGGATTTAAAGGGAATCCAGATTCCCGGGGCGGATCTGAGTTTTGGGATATTCGATTCTGCACAATTGCAACGGACGGATTTGACTGGGGCCAATCTTCGCAATAGTTGGCTGCGCGAGGCCAATTTAAGCGGTGCGCAGATGGCAGGGGTGCAGTTTGGCGAATGGCCGTATCTGCAAGAAGAGGGCGGTGTGTGTTCCTGTGCGTATTCCCCGGATGGGAAAACGTTTGCCATTGGACTTCACAATGGCAATATCAGCGTCTATGACACGTTGAATTGGGAAAAAATCCACACCTCCACCTTACGCGGACATAACGAAATAGTTATGAGCGTGGTGTATTCGCCGAGCGGCCAGCAGATCGCCTCGGCCAGTGAGGGCAACACGATACGGCTGTGGGACGCACACACCGGGGAACTCGGGCATATCTTACAAGGACATACCGACTGTGTTCATAGCGTGGTGTATTCGCCGAGCGGCGAGCAGATCGCCTCGGGCAGTAGGGACAATACGGTGCGGCTGTGGGACGCGCACAGCGGAACCCTTGGGTACACCTTAGAAGGACATACCTCCTCTGTTAATAGCGTGGTGTATTCGCCGAGCGGTTTGCAGATCGCCTCGGGCAGTTCTGACAATACGGTGCGGCTGTGGGACGCGCACACCGGGGAACCCGGCCTTACCTTACGCGGACATACCGAAATAGTTTTTAGCGTGGTGTATTCGCCGAGCGGCGAGCAGATCGCCTCGAGCAGTCTAGACAAGACAGTGCGGCTGTGGGATGCGCACACCGGTGAACCCGACCTCACCCTACAAGGACCTACCGAGAATGTTTTTGGCGTGGCTTATTCGCCCAACGGCGAGCAGATTGCCTCGGGCAATAGAGACAATACGGTGCGGCTGTGGGATGCGCACACCGGTGAACCCAGCCTTATCTTACCAGGACACACCGGCCCTGTTGTGAGCGTGGTGTATTCGCCCAGCGGTGATCAGATCGCCTCGGGCAGTCTAGACAAGACGGTGCGGCTGTGGGACACGCACACCGGTGAACCCAGACACACCTTACCAGGACATACCGCCGATGTTTTGAGCGTGGTGTATTCGCCCAGCGGCCATCAGATTGCCTCGGGCAGTCTAGACAAGACGGTGCGGCTGTGGGACGCCCGCACCGGGGAACCCGGCCTCACCTTACAAGGACATACCGACTCGGTCAGGAGCGTGGCGTATTCGCCTAGCGGCCAGCAGATCGCCTCAGGTAGTTGGGACACTACGGTGCGGCTGTGGGATGCGCACACCGGGATGCCCGGCCTCACCTTACCAGGACATACCGACAGGGTTGTGAGCGTGGTGTATTCGCCGAGCGGCGAGCAGATCGCCTCGGGCGGTAGGGACAAGACGGTGCGGCTGTGGGACGCGCAAACCGGGGAACCAGGCCTTACCTTACAAGGACATACCAACTTTGTTGTGAGCGTGGCGTATTCGCCGAGCGGCCAGCAGATCGCCTCGAGCAGCCTAGACAAGACAGTGCGGCTGTGGGACGCGCACAGCGGAACCCTTGGGTACACCTTAGAAGGACATACCTCCTCTGTTAATAGCGTGGTGTATTCGCCGAGCGGTTTGCAGATCGCCTCGGGCAGTTCTGACAATACGGTGCGGCTGTGGGACGCGCACACCGGGGAACCTGGCCTCACCTTACGCGGACATACATACGAAGTTTTGAGCATGGTGTATTCGCCCAGCGGCCATCAGATTGCCTCGGGCAGTATGGATACTACAGTGCGGCTGTGGGAAGTCAAAACGGGGCAATGTCAAATGATGATTCAAGATTGCGGGATAGTCATGAGTGTTGCCTGGAGAAAGAATGCCGGCGGCCACCACTTGGGGATTGGCAGCATGGATAAGTCAGTTCGCCAGTGGGGGGTGAAAAAAGAGGGGGAAGAATATAAAGCGGTTTTTTGCTGGAGTTCGACGCATAGCTTTCTGACCGTCAGAGGGACGTCAATCGAAGGCGTACGAGGGTTAAGCCAGATCAACCAGAAGTTGTTAAAGCAGCGCGGCGCGGTAGGCGAGCCGTCTTCACGGAGTGAGGCCGAAGCGCATTTGGCTGTCGAGCTATTAGACCAACAGAAAACGATATCTGACGCCTTCATTCAGAAACTGAAAGAAGAGACTGACAGCTCACCAACGTATGAAGAGGCAAGTAAGGACGGCCTTTGGTCGAGGACTGAAATTGATAATGATATGACACCATCTCTTTATAATCTAGCTGATGTAGACAAAAACGTGCGAAAATTGTTAGGTAACAGCGGCTTTAGCAAACTCCTTTCCCTTAGCCAGCACTTAATAGAAGATCCAGAGTCCCTCCAATCTCTGGCCAGGCAAGTCCAGCTAAATCCTGATTTTAAAGATTTTCTCTTAGATCTGGTTAAGCGCTCGAAGATGGATGCTGACTTCCAAATTACGGCAGCCAATGCACTCACCACCTTGGTTAAAGCCAAAGTGCCTTTGACTGGAGAAAATTTCAGCGGCATTCGGGTACCAAGAGCAGATTTAAGTTATGGAATATTTGATCACACCCAATTCGAAAATGCTGATTTAAGTCAAACCAATTTTCAAGGTGCGTGGTTGCGAAAGGCTAACTTCAAAGGAGCAACGCTGGCAGGTGTTGAGTTTGGAGAAATGCCTACTCTAGCATTGAAAGCTGAAGCTTCTGCCTGCTCCTATTCCTCTAACGGACTCTGGTTGGCCGTCGCAACGAATACAGGTATTGGACTGTATCATCAAGCCACAACCTTAGAGCCATATATCCTTAGAGGAGATACCGATACCGGTGCAGTTCATAGCATAGCTTTTTCGCCAAACAATGAGTGGCTTGCTTGCGGCAAGCATGATGGAACTATCCAGCTATGGTCTATGGAAAAGGACACGGCCGTCCTCCGGCACACGCTTAAAGAACACGATCATAAAGTCCTAAGTATCGCGTTTTCACAAGATAGCAAATTGCTCGTCTCAAGTGATAATGAAAATATTAAGCTGTGGAAACTCAACGATATACCCATATTTGTGCATACATTTATAGGACATACCGATAAGGTACTAAGTGTCGCGCTTTCGCATAGTGCAGGTACGAGTATTGAATGGCTAGCATCGGGGAGTAACGACAATACTATCAGACTTTGGGATGTTAAAAAGGGGACGCTCGTGCACATCCTTGAAGGGCATACTAGCTGGGTCAATAGTGTTGCGTTTTCACCTGATAACGAGTGGCTAGCATCGGCCAGTGCTGACAAAACCATTAAGCTGTGGAAACTCGGTGCTGGTGAAGCACCTTGCCAATATACTCTCGAAGACCATAGCTATTCGGTCAGAGATATTGCATTCTCATCGGACAACAAGTGGCTAGCATCGGCTAGCATTGATAGAACTGTCAAATTGTGGGCACGCGAGTCATACGAACCCAAGCACACATTTGAAGGCCATAGTGATTCAGTGGAAGGTGTGGCGTTTTCACCAGACAGCAAGTGGCTAGCCTCAAGCAGTACCGATAAGACTGTCCGAATAAGGAGTATCGAACACATACCTTCCCCGGTGTTCGGTGAGCATACCAATTTTATTAAGCACTTAGTATTTTCTCCAAACGGAAAATTGTTCGCTTCAGGTGAGGCTGATAAGACGGTCAAAGTATGGGATGCTCAAACGCATGCACTATTGCATACGTTTCAGGGTCAATGGACTGTCGCATTTTCACTGGATAACAAATTAGCCCTAGCGAATCATAATAAAATCGAACTGTGGTCAATCGAAACTAGTCCATTCGCACTTTTATCTACATTAAAAACGCATACTGATTCGACAATTCTGGATGTCGTATTTTCACCAGATGGCCGGTGGCTAACTTTAGCTAGTGAGAATCAAAGTGTCGAGCTGTTGTCGCTCGAAACTAATACCTCTACCAAAATTGGAGACAGTATTGATTCAGTGTGCGTTGCATTCTCATCAGACAGCAGAAAGTTAGCCTCTGTCAGTTACGATGGAACTATTGGATTGTATGCACTCGCAACCAATGGAGTTAAGCTTTCTCACACCCTTGAAGGGCATGGCGATCAAGTTTATAGCATAGCATTGTCTCGGGACAGCAATTGGTTGGCATCAGCCAGTTACGATGGAACTATTGGGTTGTATGCACTCGCAACCGATGAGCCCGAGCTCGCATGCATCTTTAAGGAACATAGCGACCGAGTTTATAGCATAGCGTTTTCTCGGGACAGCAATTGGTTGGCATCAGCCAGTTACGACAAGACTATTAAACTGTGGAATGTCAGAACTGATAAATCTACACCTAAGCCCGAGCCTCCTGAACGCACGTTTACAGGACATACTGATTCAGTTTACAGCGTTGCATTTTCTCCAAACGGGGAAAGGCTGATTTCAGGTAGTGCTGACATGACAGTGCGGCTATGGTCTATTGCCTCGAATAAATGCCTAGCTGTGATTCAAGGTTTTTATGGCGGCATCTCATCCATTGTTTGGCAAGACGACAACACTTTTTTAACCAGTGGAGAAGATAGGACTATTCGCCTTTGGCAAATAATAGGGCCTAAAGACGATACTGATGCTTTCCAGGTTAATTTGTGTTGGGCCTCTCATCAAACTGTGCTAGCCGCTGTTGATATATCTATCGGAGAAACAAAGGACTTAAGCGAGATAAATCAACTTCTGCTCACGCAAAAAGCTATGCAAGAGCAGACCCTTACCCCTACACAGAACAAACTAGTACCCAGTTATCTCAAACTTTATCGCTCAGGCTATGCATAAGATGGTAGAAATACTATTGCTCGTTAGTACACAAGCAGAGATGGTTAGTTAAAGCAGCAGCAATCCCGCAGCTATGTGCTCTGGGATTGCTGCGATAAACGAAGGGGAAACCCATGATTATCAGTCCGGCAAATAGAAGCTTTGGAGCAAACTCAGTTCATCCTGGTCAAAGCAATCCTACCAATCAAAATAATTTGTTAGCTGTAGGTAGAGAAGCCTTAGAAAAAGCTCTCGAATACCACAAGGAAGCACAAAAGAGTAGCCTAAAACAAGCAAAAGACAGCCTCAAACGAGCAGAAAATTCATTTGATCAAGCCGCACAAATTATTATTGCCTCCAACCCAAGGCCGCAGAATATTGAGGCTTCCCTAGCCGGATCTTATATGGATCTTGGAGATGTTTTATGTGAACTTTCTTTATTTTCAGCAGCAGAACGCAATTATAAAGAAGCAGGAAAATACATACCAGACAAAAAAAACAAGATGGTAGTAGATGGAAAGTTAAATAGCTTACCAATATTCTTTAAGCAAAATCCTACACCTACACAAGATAGACTGTTTTCCACTACTAAGCTGGCGCCAGACGATATGACTGATACCGCGCACTTAGCTTATTGCCTACAAAAAGAAAATCTTTCTCAAGATCAAAAAAATGATCTAGTTACCTTAGCAGATAAAATAATCGGGATCTTCATAGGTAGATCCAAAACCATGGAAGTTATGCGAGAAATCGTACCGTTATCGAAAATCCCGAATAAGGTCCTTTATGGGAGATTAATTTCTGAAACTGTAAATGTGTTAGCTTCTCCTAATTATTCAATAATGTCAGAAGTAGCGGCAGGCTTAGCGGTGATGATTCGAAACAGCCCCCGAGAGGCTGAAATAAACCTTAAAGAACTATTGGAAACCTTAACAAAGTGTCTAGAAAAAGTAAACGACTCGGGAGAGATGGGAAGGGGATGTCTCTTGAGTTTATTACAAGCTACCTCGGAACTACTAGACGCGATAGTTCAAAGCAGTATAAGAACAAACTTAAGGATCACAATTAGTCGCGAGAACCTAAAAAACCCTCTCGTTCAGATTCTCAGAAAATTCATCAAGAAACTTAAAGAGCCGGAGTTGGCCTATCAAGCCAACTACGCGTATCAAGCGCTTATGAATATTCCCAATGATGAAAGTCATTTGCATAAGATCTGGCGCCACATCTATATTATAGGTGGGAGTGCTGTGCTAATAGCGAGTGGAATCACTGCTCCTGATATATCTAAATTTGTGGATGCTTTTGACCGGTTATATGAAGAGCGCCATAGTTTTCTCCGTTTATATGAAAGAGTCTGTATATCCTTCGATAGAATGAGAAAGGGTTTCAAGGGTGAACGGTCTGCCAACTATAAAGAGCTATATATAGAATTAAAAACTATAGATTTTCTACTTGAGGGAAACCAGTTAGACCAGTTTGAATACGTTGTTCGAAAGAGTGATTATTGTAAGGATAAATTTTATTTACAGGCTTTGTGTCAACGCTTAGAAAGAATTGCCGCCACCGCCTCAGAAAATGGAATTGCCCAAAAAGCTATCGAATTTTTAGGCGACTTGGTTCGCTGGAGTAGTTCTAAAGATGTAGAACAAAGTGTGGCAAATGCTCTAAAGCGGTTAGAAGAACAGTCCCGGCTAAAAAGGTATGTCACAGGTATTAGGGGAAATCTCCATCCCCCGGATCCGACAGCTAGCTATGATAAGGTGATACACATTTGGGATCCCATTTGGCAGAAAATCCCAAATAAAGGCCTATTATCGGAAGCAAAGCGAACCCTTGAGGCCGATGAGCCACATATCGACAGCCTACAAAAAGAGATTTTGACAGATGCAGCTAAAATAATACTCAAAAAGAGATATGTGAAACAAACAGCCTCGATTGATATCGATGACAACTCTAGTCACGTCAATTTACGTAAAATCATCCATACGTTTCTCAACTCAGAAGACAAAAAGATACTCGTATTGTTAGGCGGAGCCGGCTCTGGTAAAACAGTTTTTAACCAGTTTCTCGCCCAATTCCTATGGAAAAAGCATCACAACCCAGCTGCAGATAATCCTTGGATTCCTCTCTATATTTTTCTACCCTCTCGAAAAGAATCTCATCATAATTTAATTCCAGAATACCTTAAAGATAAAGGGTTTTCAGCACAGTATCCTCATCTCAACGCTTGGAGAGACAAGCGCTTTCTCTTTATTTTAGACGGCTATGATGGAGTTATGGATCCCCAAAGAACAATCTATGCCGATGGCACACTCGGAATCTGGATTGATTCTAAATATAAATCTAAAATTATTTTCACTAGCCGTCCATTAAATCAAGAGGGGTATCAAGAAATATTCCATCCATATGGAAAAGAGCAATTGCTCCAGGTGCATAAATTAAATTTATTTTCACATGCCAATATTCAAAAATATACTAAAAAATATCTAGTTCGGCATGGATCCGTGTCGGAGACACAAGACTATGATGATGCGTTCCAAAATACACCTGGCTTACGAAGGCTGCTAAAGAATCCTCTTTTACTGGAGCAGGCATTGGAGACTTGGCCAAAAGCAAGAGGTAAAAAGGTTAAATTGTATGACAAGCTTATAGACAGATGGTATAAGCATGTCTACTCTTCTTTAGTGGCAGCTAGCTCAGTGGCTTCTACTAGGTTAGACCGATATGATGATTTTAAAGTGCATGCTATACAGTTCAACAAAGATCTTGCAGTAGCCATGTATCAGGCTGATGAAGACGCAGCCTATCCAATGGCAGCTGTAAATCTGCCAAGCCGATACGCAGTTCTCCTGAAGAATACCCCACAACTTTTAAATGCCCCCTTAGTCTACAACTACGAAGCGGGCGAGTATCGGTTTATCGATAAATCCTTACGAGACTATTTTGTAGCTCGAGCTCTGTGGGAGCCCGAGCCTGAACCAAAACCAAGACATTGGGAACGGAACAAAAATGAAGAAGTCAAACAACTTAATATCCTGGAATTAAATCAAAGTCCATCAGTACTTGATTTTTTAGTTGAGCGAGTTCAACAAGCGCCGGGCCTGAAAGAACGGTTAAACTCCTTACTCTTGCTACAGGATTTAAGCCAACAGCCCGCCGCGAAAAATGCATGGAATATCCTGGATAGAGCAGGCATGCTGCCCACAGGAAACAATACTGAGGTGCTCTCAGTAATTGGGGGTAGTGACCACATAGCTGTAGCTGCTCGCATTTGAAACTGGCCCAGTGGGAGCGAAGCTGAAATTTGACGACATTTGAAACTGTGTAACAAGAAAGTGACGAATGATGAGTCACCCACTCCTTGCACCGTCTGCATTGCAGCAAGCAAATAGTGGCCACAAAGTGTATGGCCAACGCCTAGATAAGGCATACAGACATCTTCCTCAAGAGCCTTGATTGTCGAGAAGTTTAGTTTGAATGCGTATTTCAGCGATCGTGACCGGTCGTTTCAGATTTATCGTGACCGATAAAGTAAGGCAAACGAAGGTGTGTGGATTGTACATAAATCGGTCACGATGAGTATCAAATTCGAATTAAAAATATCTTATATGGTAGGCCCCCGTTTTGCAAGGAGATTTTTCAATGATTTTAAAGAGAGGAAGGGTTGCAGACTTATATCCGGCCTTGAGAAGCAGGCCAAAGCCTGCGGGCCCTAATGGAATTCGCCGAGAACGACCTCATCTACAATAAGAGCTGCAAGCGCTCAAGCATTTTTTCAGGTTTACGTTCTCGCGGTCCGACCTATCTTGCCATCATATCGTTATCTACCTTAGCAATCTATTAGCATTAGCGAGTGACTATCTGGTTCGAAGTCACTTTTATCTATGCAGGCTTAACACTTACATAGTCCTTTTGGTACGTTCGTCCATGAGCCAGAATTGCCCATGCTGTACGTGCCATTTTGTTGGCCAGCGCTACTGCGGCCACATTAGAGGGGCGGCGCTGGCGCAATGTTTGGGCCCACTCGGGCTTGTCGCGACTTACAAACAACACGGTTCTGGCACCATGAATTAACAAAGTGCGTAGATAGCTATCACCACGCTTGCTCATGCCTAGCAATCGAACTTTCCCACCCGTGCCGCTTTGCTTGGGCACCAGTCCAAGAAATGACGCAAACTCACGCCCAGATTTGAATGCGTTGGCTTGGCCCATAGTGGCCACTAAGGCGGTCGCAGTCAATTTCCCAATCCCCGGGATTGCTGCTATCGTTTGGCACGCTGCTTCCTGTTTATGCCAGTTGCTAAAATGTAGCTCCAGCACATTAATTTCTTCATCTAACTGATCAATCCGCCTTAGTTGATTTTGAATTGCCTCTAGCAATAATTGAGGCACACTTTGTTCCAACTCCGCCATGCGCTCGCGGATTTCTGACAACCCTGCTTGACGCCCGGCTTTAAATGTAGCGCCGAATTCGTACAATAACCCTCGAATCTGATTCACCTGCATCGTGCGAAACTTCACTAACTGTTGTCGCATCCTGTGTAGTCCCAGTATCGCTTGCTGCTCTTGCGTTTTAAGAGCGACTGTTCTCATGCCAGGCTGTTGCGCAGCCGTACAAATTGCCTGAGCGTCTGCCGCATCCGTCTTATTGGTTTGGACAAAAGGTCGCACAAACTTTGCATGCAATAAAACTACTTCGTGTCCGAGTTGCATCAATTTGCGTGCCCACCAATGACCACTGCCGCACGCCTCTAGCGCTACTTTCCCTGCTGGCCGATTCGCTAAAAATTGAATTAACCCTTCTTTGTTAAACTTGCGATTGATAATTTCGCCGCTACTTTGTTCAACCCAATACAATTGAAAAACGTGTTTTGCAATATCCAATCCGTATGTAGTAGTATTCATTCGGGGCCTCCGTTCCTGCAGTAGTGAGTAACATTTCTACTCTGGCACATCGATGCC
>JASSUB010000014.1:0-58461 GCA_031963205.1 Mycoavidus cysteinexigens | reverse complement strand
TATCAATGGGTTAAAAATCCTGCTTTTTGAAGGCAGGGTAGCGGAATGTCGGTTTATTCTAAATATGCTGCTGAGATAGCTCTTTGATTTTTTTAGAGATAGTCCAATGGCGCAAGGCAATACGGCAATCACCAGCGATGTGTTAGATCATCATGGTTTAGTGGCGGCGAAATGTCATGATTTACAGCTTGCACAAAGGATAGACAAGCGTTTGGGTAGTCAGACACGGCGGATTATCAGCTATGGCACCTCATGCGTTGCGATGATATTGAATGGTCTGGGCTTTACGAATCGGCGGCTGTATTTGACCCCGCAGTTTTTTGAGAACAAGCCATTGGAAACGTTATTAGGGCCAGGGATAGAGGCCAAGCATTTGAATGATGACGCACTAGGAGATGTGTTGGACGCGATAGCGGCGTATGGGCCGAGCCAGCTTTTTGCTGAAGTGACCTTTGAGATTGCGCTAGAACATAACCTGCTCGACGAATTAATGCATGTGGACACGACGAGTTTTTCGGTGCATGGCGACTATGCCGGGTGTAGCAAGCAAGGAGAAGAGGCAGGTGAACCCGTTGAAATCACTGTGACCCATGGGTACTCCAAAGACCATCGTCCTGACTTAAAGCAAATCGTGTTGTCGTTGGCGGTAGCAGGCGGCTCAGGCATTGCCTTATGGATGATGCCTTGTAATGGCAACGCTTCGGACAAGACGGTGTTACCGGAACGACTCCGTCTGTTGTGCCGGTAGAAAAACATGGGAAAGCAGGTCGTCCCGGGAAGGGGGAGGTAAAACAATGCGTGGGTTATCAAAACCAAGTTCAGATCCAGCGCAATGACGAAGCGATCCAAGGGCAACTGCAAACCAAAGGGCGCTTCATTCTGGCCACCAACGATGGTAACAAACAGGCTTACCCCGACCAGCGCATTCTCGCTGACTACAAAGCCCAGCAAACGGTTGAGAATGGATTTCGCTTTTTGAAAAATCCAGAATTCTTGGCTGATACGATTTTTTTGAAGTCGCCACAGCGTATTGCTGTATTGCTGTATTGATGATGGTGATGACTTTATGCCTGATGGTCTACAACCTCACGCAGTTTCAAGTGCGTGCTCAACTCAAACAATGCCAGGAAACGCTGCCTAACCAACTGGGCAAACCCACCAGCACGCCTACCTTGCGATGGATATTTCAAATGATGGAGGGCATTGCGATTGTGCGTGTCTTCGATCATGAGCGTAGCTTGATTCACGAAGCCTTTTCCAACCTTAATCACCTCAGAATTAAAATCATCCAGTTATTTAGAGATACCGCTTGCAAAATCTATCAGATCCCCGAAAAAAACAGCGGAATGTAGAATCTGATGCAGTGGCAGGCGAGAATCGAGAGGATCCATTAACGAATAGATTAGATATAGTGCTCCACATTTTTTCCTCCGTAGGTAGTTTTTTATATTTCAATAAGCCATTCTCAGCGTATTTCGCGCAGAGAATGGCTGGTAAAAGCTAGATTTGATGGCTTTACGCCCTGGTCCTCGGACAGTTTCAGCAGGGCGGCTTCTACCTGCTTATATAAGCGATCGGCCTGTTCGGGCTTTGCTTCTTTGTGGGCGCGCGCTTCTGTTAAATTCTTTGTGAGGCTATCTGTGGCAAATTGAAGTGGCGGCGCTTGCGGATAATACGTTTGAATGTTGGTCATTGGATTGGCTTTATTTTTTTGGACTTTGGATGAGTTCTATTTATCTGAGGTGTTTCTATTTTGGGAGGCCGTTACTCTGTATGATGGCTACTGCACAACCGCTGTCCTCGTGAACAATCTCGATGAATTGTAGAGGATTATATCTAATTTTGGCAAAGAATTTTTGATGTCACTGTGGCACACGCCCCTTTGATTTCGTTGGGCCAAAGATGTTTGAGCGGGCGGGCACGTTTGATAGCCGGTAGTAACAGGCTTAAAAATGATATTTTGATTTTAAAAATGGTTGGACGATATAAGCTAGATGAATCGAGAGATTCACGCCCTGTTGCGTGAGAGCAATGGATTCATTGGAGAGCTTTTGAAGTCTAGCGGTACAATTAAAACTCTCTGTAAACTATTCGTAATCGGACCAAAAGCGCATTTCTTTGAGACTGAAAGGTAGCCAAAGTCCAGTAAAAAATCATGTCCTCATCCAAAACCATAACTGTAGATACTCTAAGCGCACTTGGCGCTGACAGACTTGCAGCTATTCTGTACTCTCTGTCGCAAGAAGATGCTCACATAACGCAAAGACTACACCTCGCCCTGGCTGAGCAAACTGGGATTGAAACAGTCGCGCTCAAAGTGAAAACGCATCTGGCCTCATTGCAACGTTCGCAGACTGATATCGATTGCGGAGAAATCCACGCACTGGTACAAGATCTTTATTTGCAATACGAAACCATTGTAGAGCGCATTGCACCCGAGCGACCTGATCTGGCACTTGAGTTATTGTGGTTATTTATGGGGCTTGCCCCCTCAATTTATGAACGTAGCCACGACATAAACGATGACCTAAGCGGCCTCTTTCATCAGACTCGCGATCTTGGCGAGATTGCGCAACGCGCAAATCCTGAGCCGATTGCGTTAGCTAATCAAATCTTCACCGCAATCAGGGCCAATGACTACGGACAATACGAGGGCTTAGTCGAGACACTCTTTCCCGCGCTGGGGCAACAGGGGGTTGCGTACCTTAAAGCAAAAATCAACACTGCGCTCGCGAGCCATCCTAAGCGTCAAGATAATCAATTTGATTACGCAGAACGTGTGCTCGTGCGCGCACTACAAGATTTAGCTGATCAAGAAAAAGATGTCGATGCCTATATTGCACTCATCACGGCAGCCGAACAGCGCATGCCACATGTTGCAGCTCAGATCGCACAACGTTTGCTCAACGCCGGGCGGGGAGAAGAAGCAATGACTGCTCTGCTCGAAGGCCATCCCGAACTTCATGCTAAGAGCTATCATGCGTCCTCGCATGAATGGGATAAAGTCTATCTTGAAACGCTCGACGCGACAAATCGAACCGAAGAAGCGCAAACAATCCGCTTAGAGAAGTTTGATCAATATCTGAGCAGTGAAGCCCTGCGTGCCTATCTCAAACGCTTGCCGGCTTTCGACCAAGCAGCGGCCGAAGAAAAAGCGCTTGCGTATGCGTTGCAGTTTCGCGATGCAAATATGGCGTTAAATTTCTTTTCAAATTGGCCAAACCTTTCTTATGCCGCTCAACTCACGCTCACGCGAGCCTCTGAAATCAATGGTGCTTACTATTCACTTGAGCAAACTGCGGACCAGTTAGCAGGGAGCCATCCTTTAGCAGCCACCCTATTGCGCCGTGCGATAATTGAAGATACGTTGCGCCGCGCGAAATCGAAATATTACCGTGAGGCGGTGCGCCATCTGGCTGAATGCCAGTCGCTGGACAATCTTATTTCCTGCTACGAGCCTTACGTTTCTCATCAAGCGTTCGTCGCGACTCTTCGTACTGCACATTCTCTAAAAAGATCTTTTTGGGCTTACATGAAAGCATTTGGCATGGATCAGCCCATTGCTTAATTTTACTGAGAATGTATTCAACCCCTTCCAAAAAAACTTTATGTCGAGCAAGCAGGCGCATTTAAACACAGGGAATGGCCACCCTCTCACATCGGTTGATGATTCTGCGCGCCCCGAGATTGACTCCAAAGAGAGTACCCTGGCCCTCGAAATATCTCCGACGGGACGAATCCATCTGGCGTCTGTTGCCGGACATTTTGACTTATCCCCAGCAGCCACCATGCGCATCCGCCAAGCATTCGAGCGCGGCAGCGGCCATGGCTTACTCCACTTGGGCGCAGTAGAACTGGCAATGTGGTTGCCGTCTTCTCTTGCATTTGGTCGCGAGTTGGGCCATCTGTTCATGGCGCGTTTGTGTGCGGTGCCGGATTTAAGCCAGCAGTGGCACAGCGCCGAGATTACCCCTCCTCTCACCGAGTTGGAAAAGCTGGCAGCGTCAATGCCACTGATGATCGGAGCGCACTATCTGGATCTCGCCGGCTTGAAAAGTCTTTGGGCTGATCTGCACACCGCGGCACGCACAGAAATCACGGCCGAACATGGCGACGTGCAGGCATGGCTGCAGCGTAAGCACGCCAGCTGGAATTTGGTTGGCCGCGTTTGTTTTCATCTCGCCGAAAATAAACATAATGAGCAAGCACCCTTTGCTTTTCTGGCAACGTATGCAGCGAGCGTATCGCAACACTCACACGTGCAACACCAAGCGCTAGGCAAGGCGTTGCAGGAGTACGCTGACGTAGGCGATCGCAATACGTTGCTTGGGCTGCTACTGCCGGTGCACAAGGCAGCCGAGCAGAGTCCATGGTTAAAAGTACTGGTAGATTCCGGCGCTATTTTTCGTCCAATCGCGTGGACGCCTTCCGATGCGCATCAATTCTTGCGTAACATTCCACTCTTCGAAGCATGCGGTATCGTGGTGCGGATTCCGGACTGGTGGCAACCCCATCAGCCAGCACGACCGCAGGTACAGGTGAATATCGGCAACCGCGCGGCTGGCTTAGGGCTGAATACGATGCTCGACTTCAATATATCGCTTTCACTCGATGGCGAGACGCTTTCGTCTGCTGAATGGAAACAGCTACTCGCGGCCGGCGATGGTTTGGTACGACTCAAAGGACGTTGGGTCGAACTGGATCGAGAAAAGCTCGATGGAGTCCTCGCCCATTGGCAAAAAGTACAGCGTGAGGCAGCTGGCGAGGGGATTTCTTTTCTGAATGGTTTGCGCTTGTTAGCCGGCGCCACCGTAGAAGGCAATGGCATGGCAGTGCTATCAAACGATACGGCAGAGTGGTCTACTGTAGTGGCGGGTGACTGGCTGAAGGATGCGCTGGAAGGGCTACGCAAGCCACACAATGTGCGCCGCAAAGCGCACCCCGGAGCGGAACTCAAGGCGCAGCTACGCGCCTACCAACAAGATGGCGTGCAGTGGTTATGGTGGTTGCATCGCCTGGGGTTGGGAGGATGCTTGGCGGACGATATGGGTCTAGGCAAGACGGTGCAAGTCATCGCCCTGCTCTTGCTAGCCAAACAGGAAGCCGATCCCGGTCCGCATTTGCTAGTGTTGCCCGCCTCGTTGATCGGCAATTGGCAAGCCGAAATGGCCCGCTTCGCGCCTACCCTACGCATATTTGTGGCGCACTCCTCTGCGCAACCCAGCAAAACGCTGGCTACACTGCCGGCCGAACAGCTTGCCGAGTGGGATGTTGTGATCACCAGTTACGGTAATTTGATCCGTCTACCCTGGCTGCTGGAGATACGCTGGTCACTGGTGGTGCTGGATGAAGCCCAGGCCATCAAAAATCCGGGGGCGCGGCAGACGCAAGCGGCCAAGGCATTGAAGAGCCGGGTGCGGTTTGCGTTGACCGGGACACCGGTGGAAAACCGGCTGGGCGATTTATGGTCACTGTTTGATTTTATCTGTCCCGGTCTACTGGGCTCTGACAAAACGTTCAGCCGTTTCGCCCGCCTTTTAGAGCAGGACGAGCGGCTTGGTTACGCGCCTTTACGTAAGCTGGTTCAGCCTTACATTCTGCGCCGCCTGAAAAGCGATAAGCGGATTATTGCCGATCTGCCGGACAAAACCGAGATTAAGGCTTATTGCGTACTTAGCCGACTGCAAGCCAGTCTGTACCAACAAGCGGTCGATGCGCTGGCCCAGCAGATCGAGACTCTGGATGGCATCGCCAGGCGGGGTGCAGTGCTGGCTTTCTTGATGCGCTTCAAGCAGATCTGCAATCATCCATCCCAATGGTTAGGCGATGGTGCTTATGCGCCGGATGACAGCGGAAAATTTGCCCGGTTGCGCGAACTGGCTGAAGCGATTGCGGCGCGGCAAGAAAAAGTTCTAATCTTTACCCAATTCCAGGAAATGACCGGGCCGTTAGTTGAATTTTTACAAGGGGTGTTTGGGCGGCCTGGCTTGCTGTTGCATGGCTCAACCCCGGTCAAAACGCGTAAGTCGCTGGTTGATCAGTTTCAACAGGAACAAGGACCGCCGTTTTTTGTGCTCTCCATCAAAGCGGGGGGCACGGGTCTTAATCTGACGGCCGCATCGCACGTGATTCATTTTGATCGCTGGTGGAATCCCGCGGTGGAAAATCAGGCGACCGATCGTGCCTACCGCATCGGCCAGAAAAAAAATGTGCTGGTCCATAAATTTATTTGTCGCGGTACGGTTGAAGAAAAAATCGATGCGCTGATCGACACCAAACTCGGACTATCAAATGATATCCTTGCAAACGGTGGTGAAATGTTGCTGACCGAAATGGATAATAAGGCATTACTAAAGCTCGTGTCGCTTGATATTAATAGCGCCATGGATGATAAATAAACTCGCTTTGCAGTTCTGTCGTGTGGAATGAAAGATGGATTTTTATTATGGTGGTTGGGCGCCTTATGTCTCGGTCGCGGAACGGCGCGACAAAGCGCAACGAAAATTAAAATCCCTTGAGAAAAAAGGGCGAGTCTGTCAGCCAGTCACCATTGAGGGGCGCGCTATCGCTCGTACTTTCTGGGGCAAAAAATGGTGCAACAATCTTGAAGCCTATAGCGACTATGCTAGCCGCTTACCGCGTGGACGCAGCTACGTGCGGCATGGTTCGGTGCTTGACCTGACAATCAAGCCAGGCAAAATTACGGCGCTGGTTCTTGGCTCAGAAATGTACACGGTTAGCATCGGCGTAGACGCACTGGAGGTAGAGCGCTGGCAATCGATTTTGCGTGAATGCGCCGGTCAAGTTGCATCGCTGGTAGAGTTATTGCAGGGGCGTTTGTCGAACTCCGTTATGGAAGTGGTCACGCGTCACGGCGCCGGCTTGTTTCCGGTCCCACAGCAGATTGATTTTCGTTGCAGTTGCCCCGATTCAGCGTCGATGTGCAAACATATTGCCGCGGCATTGTATGGTGTGGGGACTCGCCTGGACAGTCAGCCGGAATTATTGTTTGAGTTGCGCCATGTCGATCCGCTGGAATTGATCCAGCAAGCGGGTCACCTATCGGTAGCCGGCGCACAGTCTGAACCGCACCAGCAACTGGATACGTCAGATCTATCTGCATTATTTGGGATTGAATTAAATGAGTCACCGGTTGCAATAGCTGCACCTTCTTTGGCAGCAAAGAGTCCTGCGGCCACCAAACGCTCTGACAAGCTGGCCCGCTCGCTTGACCCAAAGGCGGCCACTCGTCAAGTAGCGCAGGTTCAGCCTGCGCCGGTCAAGAAAAAAATGGCAGCGCTGCGGCAACCGCGCCAGAAACCCGCAAAGACTGTCACCGCACGTGATCTGCTTGGGCGCGACATACCTCGCCATATGCAGCAAAGCTGGCTCAAATCTGGCATCCTGCTACGTACTGACAAGCGCGGCGTATATCACGCAACGAGGCAAACCGAAAGACGGATCGAGAATTACCTAAGGCGAGTCACCATGACCTGAGCTTGGACCACCACCCGGGTTGGGATCAACTGCAGCAGAGCTATCCAAGCGCACGAGGTTGGATGCCCTGCCTGAATTTAGCCGGCGATAATTTTTTGATTCTCGCGTGAGCTTGAAGACGGCTCGCCTACCGCCCCACGCTGCTTCACAAGCCTCTCATTCATCTTGCTTAACCCTTGCACTCCTTCGAATAACGTATCTTTCACCTGCAAGGCTTCATGCCCGGAACCCCAGCAAAAAATAACTTTAGTCTCTTCTCCTTCCTCTTTCACCTGCCACCGGCGCACGAATTTATCGGCACCTCCAGTCACCAGATAGCTGCCGTCACAGGTTATTGTCCAAGCAACGCTACAGAGATGGTCGTTAAAATCGTTAATCACCGCCCGGCACTGACCCGAGACAACGTCCCACAGACGCACCGTTTTGTCCTTACTAGCCGAGGCGAGTTGCTCACCGCTTGGCGCATACGCCACGCTAACAACCCAACTGTCATGCCCCTCTAAGGTGTGCCCAGGGACTCCGCTGTGCGCGTCCCACAGACGCACCGTCTTGTCCCAACTCCCCGCCGAAGCAATTTGCGAACCGCTCGGCGCATACGCCACGCTATGAATAGAGCCTGTATGTCCGAGTAACGTATGCTCAAGGATTCCGCTGTGCGCGTCCCACAGACACACTGTCTTGTCCCAACTGCCCGAGACAATCTGCGCACCGCTCGGCGAATACACCACGCTACTAACCCTGGAGGTATGTCCTTCTAAGATGCGCCCAAGGGCTCCACTGTGCACGTCCCACAAACGAACCTTCCCGTCAACACTGCCCGAGGCGAGCTGCGAACCGCTTGGCGAATACACTATGCTTAAAATGGTGGAGGTAGTTCCTTCTAAAGCGCGCTCAAAGGCTCCGCTGTGCGCATCCCACAGACGAACCGTATTGTCAGCACCGCTCGAAGCAATTTGCGAACCGCTCGGCGAATACACCACGCTATAAACAGAGTTTGTATGTCCGAGTAAGGTACGCTCAAGGGCTCCACTGTGCGCGCCCCACAGACGAACTGTATTGTCCCAACTGCCCGAGGCGATCTGCGCACCGCTTGGCGAATATACCACGCTACTAGCCCAGTTGGTATGTCCTGCTAAGGTGTACCCAAGGGCTCCACTGTGTGCGTCCCACAGACGCACCGTCTTGTCCCAACTGCCCGAGGCAATCTGCGAACCGCTCGGCGAATACACTACACTACTGATAGGTTTTGTATGTCCGAGTAAGGTATGTTCAAGGGTTCCGCTGTGCGCGTCCCACAGACGAACCGTCTCGTCATCACCGCCCGAAACAATCTGCGCACCGCTCGGCGAATATGCCACACTAGTCACATAGCCCGTATGTCCTTCTAAGGTGTACCCAAGGGTTCCACTTTGCGCATCCCACAGCCGCACCGTATGGTCTTTACCACCCGAGGCGATCCGCTCACCACTCGGCGAATACACCACGCTCCAAACAGCGGCTGCATGTCCTCTTAACGTGCGCATGTGGACCCCACTGTGCGCGTCCCACAGACGGACCGTATCGTCATCACTAGCCGAGGCGATTTGCTTGCCACTCGGCGCATACACCACGCTATTAACAGGCTTTGTATGTCCTTCTAAGGTATGCCTAAGGCTTCCGCTATGCGCGTCCCACAAGCGCACCATGTCGTCCTTACTGCCCGAGGCAATCTGCGAACCGCTCGGCGAATACGCCACACTTTTAACCTCGTCTGGATGTTCTAAGGTGTGCACCAGGGCGCCGCTGTGCGCGTCCCACAGCCGCACCATCTTGTCATAACTACCCGAAGCAATCTGCGCGCCGCTCGGCGAATACACCACGCTATCAATACCACGTAGATGTCCTTCTAAGGTGTGAATTTTTTCCCAATCTGAAGTCGAATATACGTTGATCTTACCGCTTTCAAGGCCTATCGCACAGTGTTTCCCATCTGGGGAATACGCACAAGAATTCACATCGCTCTGTTCTTGCAGATAAGGCCATTCGCCAAACTGCACCCCAACCATCTGCGCGCCACTTAAATTCGCATCCCGCAGCCAACTATTACGAAACTTGGCCTGGCTTAAATCCGCCCCTTGCAACTGCGCTGAATCGAAGACCCCAAAACTCAGATCTGCTCCAGGGATCCGGACTCCCCTTAAATCCGCGCCACTAAACCGGACACCACTTTTCACCAATAGGGTCAGCGCATTGGCCGCCATCGGCTGCACCTCTTCTATTTTTGAGCGTTCGACCCAACTCAGTAGCTTGGCCTTTAACGCCGGCTCTTGTTGGATTTTTTTCCTTATATATTCAAATACCTTTGGATCATCAACAAGACGCACCAATTCAAACAATGCCGGCTTCTCTACCACTTGATCGAGTTGCCCTGATTCCCATAGCTCTTGCACTTGATTCAACGCAAAAGCTCGTAAGCTCCCATCTACACTCGCCAAACTCTGATGATATTGCGCCGCTATCCTTTGCTGCAACAAATGTAATTTCAGTACCGGTGAGTCCACAGGCTCGCCCTCTCGGGTCACTGTTGTCAGGGCTTTAAAAAAACGCTGCCGCTCCCATACTGGCAGATGAGTGGCGACTTCTTCTTGAACTTCGACGGGCAGCGACTGTAATGACACCGTTGCAGATTTTTGCACGACTCTATAAGTTGCAGTAGCCGAGCTTGAAATAGGGTTTAACATGATCTTTTTCTTCAAAAGTAAGAGGTGCACAGAAGGCACGATCGTGACTCGCCAATGCGACTCAACCAAAAGACCCGCATTTTACAGAAATCGATTCCTCCCTTCCACGTAAAACAGGATCAATCTGGCTTTAGGTAGCAATCATCATACGGTCAAAAGATATGGCCTTACTGCGCCTAACAAGCTGGAGCTTTTGAAGATACTTGAAGGCCATACGAAAACCGACATTCCGCTACCCTGCCTTCAAAAAGCAGGATTTTTAACCCATTGATATATAAGGATTTTTATATTTCTGCCGAAGTCCTTTGGCAGTCCTTGCGGCTGACAAGTTGCTTATTTCACTCCTAGTCGCTTGATTCCCGTGTTGATCCCACCTGCTACTACTTCTACCTTTTTTTAATAAAAATGTAACCGATTGATATAAAAAGGTTTTTTATTTATTGAAGAATGAGAGGGGGGTAGCGGAATGTCGGCGAAAATCGTGGAGAGCGTCGTATTTTCGCCAGATGGCAAGTAGCTAGCGTCATCTAGCCAGGATCACACTGCTCAGCAAGGATAAACAACGGTTACTTTCTCAGCTTAGAGAAATCGGTGCTGATCATAAAACTTAATTTATACAAAAGCCGTTTGCACATCAAAGGCAAAACCACGGGGCGCTTTGTGTGAATCATCAAAGGTTACAATCTCATAAGCGTCTTCGTGCGCAAACAGCTCACGCAATAATGCATTATTAAGCTTATGGCCCGATTTATAAGCCTCATAAGAAGCCAACAGCGGGTGACCCGCTACATATAAATCGCCAATCGCATCCAGCATTTTGTGCTTTACGAATTCATCTTCATAGCGTAAGCCATCGTTATTTAAGATGCGATATTCATCGAGCACAATCGCGTTATCCATACTGCCGCCGCGCGCTAAACCCAACTCGCGCATTGCTTCCACTTCATGCGCAAAGCCAAAAGTCCGCGCGCGCGCGATTTCCCGCACATAGGAGGTATCCGCAAAATCAACCACTAGCTTCTGACCGGTTTTGTCAACGGCAGGATGGTGAAAGTCAATCGTAAATTTGAGCTTAAAACCAAAGTATGGATCGAAGCAGGCAAATTTATCGCCATCACGCACCTCAATTCGCCGTTTAATTTTGATGAATTTTTTGGCCGCATTTTGCTCTTCAATGCCAGCTGACTGCAATAAAAAGATAAAAGAAGCAGCGCTGCCATCCATAATTGGAATCTCTTCAGCAGTCACGTCTACGTAAAGATTATCAATGCCAAGCCCGGCACAAGCCGACATCAGATGTTCAATGGTTGAGATGCGCGTCCCTGCTTTTTGCAGCACTGAGGCTAGCCTAGTATCGCCGATGCTAGATGCCGAGGCTGGAATTTCAACCGGCGGCGTCAGATCAATGCGCGTAAACACGATACCCGTATGAGTTGCTGCCGGACGTAGCGTAAGCTCGACCTTCCGACCAGAATGCAATCCGATGCCAACGGTTTTGACAATGGATTTGATTGTGCGCTGCTTTAGCATATTAATAGTTATAATCGAAAACCTTGGACCAATAGGCTGAATTATACTCAATTCAGCCTATTGGTTTTTATCAAACTGTTGCGCAAGTTTACCAAAAGCAAACGAGCGCAGCCCCACTCCCGTTTGCCATCGTAGCGCTTCAGGAGAGTGGCATAGTCAGCCTCTGCGCCGTGCGTCAATCCGCCTGATTACGCAAAAAAGCTGGAATATCATATCGATCCACGCCTTTTTTCTCTAGCGCGCTAACATGCGCAGACGCCGTCTCACGCGAACTGCGCCAAACGGCAGGGGTATCCAGCGCACCATAGTCGGTTGCATTCGATAATGGGGCGTGAGCCACGTTCACCGGTACATTATCCGTTCCCGTTCTTAATAGGGTCATCGGCACGGCTTGTGCTTTTTTGGCGGTGCGGCCTAAACCTGTCGCCACTACGGTGACCCGCAGCGCCTCACCCATGGCATCATCATAAACCGTGCCAAAGATCACCGTCGCATCTTCAGCAGCGTAGCTTTTGATGGTATTCATCACTTCACGTGTTTCAGATAGCCGCAATGAACGGCTGGCGGTGATATTCACTAGCACACCACGCGCACCCGACAAATCAACCCCTTCTAGCAATGGGCTGGCCACCGCTTGTTCTGCCGCCAGACGTGCGCGGTCAATGCCGGCGATGGTGGCCGTACCCATCATCGCTTTGCCTTGTTCACCCATGACCGTTTTCACGTCTTCAAAGTCAACGTTGACTAGACCTTCGACATTGATGATTTCTGCAATACCGGCGACAGCGTTATGCAGCACGTCATCCGCACACTGAAAGCATTTGTCCATTTCAGCATCATCGCCCATGACGTCAAAGAGCTTATCGTTGAGCACGACAATCAATGAATCCACTTGCGCCTCAAGCGCTTGCGAGCCGGCCTCAGCGATACGCATCCGCTTGCCCCCTTCAAATTCAAAGGGCTTGGAGACAACACCAACGGTCAGAATGCCCATTTCCTTGGCGATTTGCGCCACCACGGGGGCCGCTCCGGTGCCGGTGCCACCGCCCATGCCTGCGGTGATAAAGACCATATGCGCACCACGCAAACAATCGGCGATGCGCTCACGTGCTTCTTCGGCAGCAGCTTGCCCCATTTCAGGTTTAGCGCCAGCGCCCAGACCCGTCTTGCCAAGTTGAATTACATGCGCGGCTTGTGAGCGCATCAAGGCTTGCGCATCGGTATTCATGCACAAAAAATCCACCCCTTGCACGCCGCGGTTAATCATGTGCTGCACCGCATTGCCGCCTGCTCCACCAACGCCTACCACCTTAATGATGGTACCGCTGGTTTCCGTTTCCAGCATTTCAAATTCCATTATGATTCTCCATCAAAATTAACTTAAATTTTTCAAACTCTAACTGGCCTTTTTGATGTTTAAAAAAAGCGTGCGCCACGCACTCACTGTCCACATCTAAGACCCACTTTTCCCTGTTGATTTTTTTAAAAACTGCGCAAAAACCACTCCTTCATCCGCGTCCAAATCTGTGCTGCCGAACCCGCGCGTACAGCAACTTTGCGGCCCCTTATCCGTTGCGCATGCCCTTCGAGTAAAAGCCCCATCGCCGTTGCATAACGCGGGCTACGCACAACATCAGCCAAACCGCCGATATAATGAGGAGCGCCAATACGCACAGGTTTCAAGAAAATATCCTCACCCAACTCGATCATGCCGGCCATGAGCGCTGCGCCGCCGGTTAAAACCACACCCGAAGACAATATTTCTTCGTAGCCGGATTCGCGCACAACTTGTTGCACCAGTGAAAAAAGCTCTTCAATCCGTGGCTCAATCACCGCTGCCAGCGCCTGCCGAGACAACATGCGCGGGCCACGTTCGCCGAGTCCGGGGACTTCGATCATTTCATTTGGATCCGCCAATACCTGCTTAGCAATGCCATGACGCACCTTAATGTCTTCTGCATCTGGCGTAGGTGTGCGTAAAGCCATTGCGATATCGCTGGTGATTTGATCGCCAGCAATTGGAATCACGGCAGTGTGCCGAATTGCGCCTTCAGCAAAAATAGCGATATCCGTCGTACCACCACCAATGTCAACTAACACCACGCCTAGCTCTTTCTCATCCTCGGTGAGCACCGCCAAACTTGAGGCTAAGGGCTGTAAAATCAGATCATTCACTTCCAGTCCGCAGCGCCGCACGCATTTGACGATGTTTTGCGCCGCCGAGACCGCGCCTGTCACGATATGCACTTTCACCTCAAGCCGAATGCCGCTCATGCCAATCGGTTCGCGCACATCCTCTTGCCCATCGATAATAAATTCCTGGGTGAGGATATGCAGCACTTGCTGATCGGTCGGAATATTGATGGCTTTGGCCGTTTCGATGACACGAGAAACATCGGCTGGCATCACTTCTTTGTCTTTGATCGCCACCATCCCGCTCGAATTAAAGCTGCGGATATGACTGCCCGCAATGCCGGTGAAAACATTCGCGATTTTGCAATCCGCCATGAGTTCAGCTTCTTCGAGCGCGCGCTGAATCGACTGTACCGTGGCCTCAATGTTGACCACCACCCCTTTTTTGAGCCCTTTCGAGTCGCTTTGGCCAAGGCCGATCACTTCGTAACGGCCCTCGCCCTTTTGTTCAGCCACCACCGCGACCACTTTCGAGGTGCCGATGTCAAGTGCGACTAATAGGTCTTGATAATCTTTCATAGAATCAATTAAAGCAGTAGTAAAGTGTCCAGCCTATTTAAGCGTATCAGCGCTATTTTGGGCGGTCGATAAATGTCATCCCAGCGGCACGAATTGCAAAACCATTTGGATAACGCAAGTCGGCATACTCAATCTGTGTTCCCCATTGCTTGCTTATATATTGCCAGGCAGCAACCAAGCGGCTACAACGTTTAGCTAATGTATCCATATTTGAGTCTTCACTCTGCTCACGGCCAAGCTCAATGCGCATGCCATTGGCAAGCTCAACGCTCCACGCATAGCGAGACGATAAAGTGACCTCTTGCACAGGTATGCTGAGTGGGGCGAACCAGCGTTTAAAATCGTGATAGCGCGCCACCACCTGCTGCTCGCTGCCCGATGGCCCGCTAAACGCGAGCAAATCATCGCCGGCTTCCGCCGGATTGGCGGTAAAGCGCTCGCCTTGGGTACTGACTAACCAATCACTGCCCCATGTACCAAGCGGCTTATATTCCTCGAGCACTACGCTGAGCCGATTAGGCCAAAGGCGCCGTACGCTCGCGTAGCGCACCCATGGCATGGCCTCAAAAGCGGTACGGGCGGCATCCAAATCCACCGTAAAAAAATTACCCCGCAGTTGACTCATCGCGGCTCGCGCGCCTTGCATATTGAAGTGGCTCGTATCCCCTTCAATGCGCAACGCTCGCAGCACAAACACCGGTTGCCGATTTAACCAGTACGCCAAACCCACCAGCAATAGCAACGCGCCACACGCGCTCAGCAGATTAGCGAGTAAGTTGAGTTGACGAGGGTTGTGCCACATTTTGTGCGGATCTCTTTAAGCTAAGGTGAGAGACAGCGCATGCAGCACCAACTCATCATAACTGATGCCGATGACAGCTGCCGCTTTGGGGATCAGCGAGTGACTGGTCATGCCTGGCACTGTATTGCCCTCTAAAAACCAAGCCTTACCATTGGCGTCAAGCATAAAATCGATCCGTCCCCAACCGTTGCCGCCGAGTACTTTGAAGGCATGGCGGGCCAGTTCCAGCAGACGTTTTTCCTCGGCGCTCGCCAGTCCGCAAGGAACAATATATTGGGTATCTTCAGCAATATATTTGGCGTGATAATCGTAAAATTCACTAGCGGGGATGATTTTTATGATCGGTAGATCAAGGCCATCGACAATGGAAATCGTATATTCACCGCCGCCGTCGATGCCTTTTTCAACCAGTACAACAGGCTCATGATGAGCAATCTCGGCCAGTGCCGCGGCTAATCGATCCGCTGTTTTCACTTTGCTAATGGCAATACTTGATCCTTCGTTGGCGGCCTTCACAAAAAGAGGCAAGCCAAGCCGACTGGCGATCTCTTGCGCGCGGGCTACGTAGTTTTCACCTCGCAGCACCACCTCAAACGGCGGCGTGGGTACGCCGTTTTGCTGCCAGATCCATTTGCTGCGTACTTTATCCATCATCAAGGCGCAACCCAGCACCCCGGAACCGGTATAAGGAATACCGAGAAATTTAAGCGCACCTTGGACCGTGCCATTCTCGCCATCGCCGCCATGCAGCACGTTAAAAATGCGTGCAAACCCCTCTTCCTTTAGCACGAAAAGTGACCGCTCGCTAGGATCGAATAGCCAAGCGTCCACCCCGTGCGCGCGCAACGCAGCTAATACCGCCTGCCCAGAATTCAACGACACGTCACGCTCGGCGGACTCTCCACCGCACAGCACCGCAACTTTGCCAAATATTTTCGGATCCATGATTGATCTATCCTCTCTCTCTAATTTCAACTATGCGACTGCGTTAGCCACACCGGGACATGGCCCATCGAGCCCGCCCCCATCGTAATCACAACATCACCGGCTCGCGCCTGCTGGGTAATCACCTCGGGCATCGCCTCGATGGTCTTAGCAAAAACCGCTTCTACCTTACCCAGCGTGCGCAGGGCGCGCACCAACGCCTGCCCATCGGCCGCGGCGATAGGCGCCTCACCGGCTGAATACACTTCAGTGAGGATAACTGCATCCGCATTAGAAAGCACGTTAACGAAATCCTTAAAGCAATCGCGGGTACGCGTAAAACGGTGCGGCTGAAAAGCCAACACTAGCCGCCGCCCCACAAAAGCGCCACGCGCAGCCGCAATCGTGGCCGCCATTTCGACCGGATGATGGCCATAGTCATCAATCAAGGTATAACTGCCACCCGCATTCAGCGGGATTTCTCCATAGCGCTGAAAGCGGCGGCCTACGCCCGTAAACTCTGCCAGCGCTTGGCAAATAGCCTCATCGGCCACCTCCAGTTCAGTGGCAATCGCAATCGCCGCTAAAGCATTACGGACATTGTGCAAGCCCGGCAGATTCAACTCGATGGCCAAGGGCGCGGCATCTGCGCGCAGAACAGTAAAGTGCATACGGCCAGCCTCGGCGCGAATCTCTACGGCGCGGACCTGAGCTTGCTCCGACAGTCCATAACGCACAATCGGCTTAGTCACGGCAGGCAAAATCTCGCACACATGCGGGTCGTCAACGCATAACACCGCAATACCATAAAACGGCAAGCGCTGCGTAAATTCGATAAAGGCTTGCTTCAGTTTCGTAAAATCATGTCCATACGTCTCCATATGGTCCATATCAATATTGGTGATGACTTCGATCACGGGGAACAGATTCAAAAAAGAAGCATCTGATTCGTCTGCCTCGGCCACAATAAAATCACCCGTGCCAAGCCGGGCGTTCGCGCCGGCACTATTTAATCGTCCGCCAATCACAAAAGTTGGGTCAAACCCGCCTCGCGCCAGGATACTTGCCACTAAGCTCGTGGTGGTGGTTTTGCCGTGCGTGCCGGCAATCGCAATGCCCTGCTTTAAACGCATCAACTCGGCTAGCATCGCGGCGCGCGGCACCAGCGGAATGCCCCGTTGACGGGCTGCCAGCACTTCCGGGTTATCTGCGCGGATCGCGCTAGACACGACCACCGCGTTGGCCTCTCCAATATGCTCAGCCTGATGACCCAATGCGATGCGCGCACCTAATGCCGCCAAGCGAGCCGTGACGGCGGTTCGATTTAAGTCGGAACCGCTGACGCAATACCCTAGATTTAACAGTACTTCGGCAATGCCGCTCATGCCCGAGCCACCAATGCCGACAAAATGAATGTTTTTGACGACATGCTTCATAGCGGTCCCTTATTGTGCTCAGCCACCGCTAAACAAATTTTGCTCACTTGCTCGGCTGCATCCGGTTTAGCCAGTAGGCGCGCACGCTCGGCCATTTGGCTTAAGGCCTCACGGGTTTGTCTCTGCAGCCAAGCCGCCAGCTTGTCTGCAGACAACTCGCGCTGCTGAATCATCACGGCGGCTCCATGCGTAGATAAGAACGCCGCATTGGTTGTTTGGTGATCATCTACTGCATGTGGAAACGGCACCAATAGGGCTGCGACACCTACTGCGGCAATTTCTGCAATCGTCATCGCGCCTGCCCGGCAGATCACCAAATCAGCATCGGCATACGCCTGCGCCATATCTTCAATAAACGGCGTCAATTCAATTTGCTCATGATCGTGCAAACCGGCAGCGGCATAATTTGCCCGCACAGCATCAATCTGCCGCACGCCCGCTTGATGCACGACATGCGGCCGCTCATCGACGGCTAAAGCGCTGAGCGCGCGCGGCACCACCTCATTGAGCGCCGCCGCGCCTAAACTGCCACCGACCACCAGTAAGCGCAATCGACCCGTGCGCTGGCGATAGCGTTGCGCTGGCTCAGGCAAAACCATCAACGCATCGCGTAGTGGATTACCGGTCCATTCGGCACGAGGCAAGACATCTGGAAACGCAACCAATACCCGACGCGCAATTTTGGCAAGCACGCGGTTCGCCAATCCAGCAATTGAGTTTTGTTCATGCAAAATAAATGGGCGGCCGCTAAGTACCGCCATCACGCCGGCCGGGAAACTAATATAGCCACCCATCCCGAGCACCACCGTCGGTTTAATTTTTGCCAGCACACGCAGACTTTGCCAAGCCGCGCGTAATAAATTAATCGGTAGCATTAACTTGGTGCGTAAACTCTTACCACGCAACCCGCTAAAGCGCACAAATTCAATTGGAATGCCGTGCTTGGGCACTAGCGCCGCCTCCATGCCCGCGGGATGGCCAAGCCAGACAACATGCCAGCCATGCCGGCGCATCCGATGGGCGACGGCTAGCCCCGGAAATACATGCCCTCCCGTGCCTCCTGCCACAATCAGCAAAGTGCGCGCATTACTCATACTTTTCCTCCGCGCATTAAGAGGCGGTTTTCATAATCGACCCGCATTAATAGCGCAAGCGCAATACAATTAAGCAAAATACCTGAGCCACCATAGCTCACGAGCGGTAGGGTTAACCCTTTGGTCGGTAACAAACCCAGATTGACCCCCATATTGATAAAGGCTTGGGCTCCGAGCCACAAGCCAATACCTTTGGCGGCAAGGCCCGCAAATACACGATCTAGCACCAGTGCTTGACGGCCAATTTCGAAGGCGCGCCGCACCATCCAGTAAAACAGCACAATCACCGCCAATACACCGAAAAAACCCAGTTCTTCGCCAATCACAGCCAGAATGAAATCGGTATGGGCCTCTGGCAAGTAATTGAGTTTTTCAACGCTGCCGCCTAAACCAACGCCAAACCATTCACCGCGGCCGAAGGCGATCAACGAATGCGTCAACTGGTAGGCTTTACCTTGGGCATACCGTTCATCCCACGGATTTAGGTAAGCAAAAATGCGTTCGCGCCGCCATGGCGATAACCAAATTAACAACGTAAAGGTACCCGCTACCGTCAGAGCAATGCCACCGAACCATTTGCCATTCACTCCGCCCAGAAAAAGCACCCCCATTGCAATCACCGCGATCACCATAAAGGCGCCCATATCGGGTTCAAGCAGCAACAATGCACCGATACATCCTACAGCCAACGCCATGGGCAAAAATCCCTGCCTTAGGCTATGCATTAATTCTTGTTTACGCACGGTGTAATTCGCGGCATAGACGGTGACCGCGAGTTTCATAATTTCGGAGGGCTGGATATTGAATAAACCCAGCGAAATCCAACGATGTGCACCGTTAACCCCTTTGCCAAATGGAGGAATCAAGACCATCACCAGCAACACCAAGGCGAACAGAAAAAGCTTAGAAGCAAACCGATCCCAAAGTTTAAGCGGCACCCAGAACACACAAAATGCCGCCACCATCCCCAGCGACAGCGACACCATATGCCGCAACAAGAAATGATTCGCCTGATAAGAGGCATATTTCGGCGCATCCGGCATTACAATCGATGCCGAATAGACCATCACCAAGCCTAGTCCCAGCAGCGTAATTACGGCCCACATCAACGGCGCATCATATTCAAGCAGCTTCATACAACCACTCCGCAAGCACTCGCTAGCTCGGCGACTGTCTGCCTGAACACTTGCGCCCGGTGGCGGTAGTCACGAAACATATCAAAGCTCGCACAAGCTGGCGAGAGCAGAACTGTGTCGCCCTTTTGGGCCAGGGTGGCGGCCGCGCGAGTCGCATCTATCAAGCTAGCATATTCGTTTAGCGGCACGCCCGTATTCGCCAATGCCTGCCGCAAACGCGGCGCATCACGACCAATCAACATCACGGCCCGGCACCAATTGGCAACGGGACCTGCGAGTGGCGCAAAATCTTGCCCTTTACCGTCACCACCCAGAATTAATACAGTACGCCGCGCCAAGCCATTCAGGGCAGCAACCGTTGCCCCGACATTGGTGCCCTTACTGTCATCAACAAATTCGACGCCGTTTAAAGAGAGAATCGTCTCAACCCGGTGTGGCTCCCCATGGTATTCACGCAGGCCATGCATTAGACTGGCTAACGGCAGGTCGATCGCGCGACATAAGGCCAGCGCGGCCAGCGCATTCGCCGCGTTATGCAAACCACGAATGCGCAATGCCTCAACCGGCATCAGCCGTTTCAGGACAATCTCTTCCGCGACTTTTGCCCGCGGGCGCGCACGCGGGGAGAGCGGCACCGTGCTGTCAGCAACCGATTCAGCCAGCGCCAACCAGGCCATGCCGTTTTCTTGCACTAAACCGTAATCCCCATTGATCTGCGGAGCGTCAAGTCCGAAGCTCATCACCCGCGCCGCTTTTTGTGTCGAGTTGCGTAGGTTTTTTTCGCTCGCTTCGCTGCCCCAGTCAGAATTTTGCACGAGCGCCATGGTATGCGCATCATCACGATTCAAAATACGCATGGTATGAGCGCCAAAAATACGGCTTTTAGAGGCAATATAGTGCGCTAAGCTCTGATGCCAATCAAGATGATCTTGTGTGATATTGAGTATCACAGCAGCGTCAGGCGCAAACGTGTAAGCACTTGCCAACTGAAAACTCGACAGCTCAAGCACCCAAATTTCGGGCAGCTGATGAGCGTTGAGGGCTTCGGCTAAGCACTCAAGCAGCGACGGACCAATATTGCCGGCGATGCCCACGCGCCGGCCGGCGCGCTCGCACAATAAACCCGTGAGCGCAGTGGTTGTGGTTTTGCCGTTAGTGCCGGTAATCGCGAGCAGTTTCGGCTGATAAGCCTCGATCCTCAGTGCTCGCAACGCCTGTGCAAAAAATTCAAGCTCCCCCCACAGCGGCACACCACGGCCACGCGCAACCTCAAGCAAGGGTGCAAATGCAGGGTGCCACGGCGAAATCCCCGGGCTCAGGGCAACTAACTCAATGCCATCGAGTAATGCTGGCGTTAACTCACCATGGATAAATTCCGCGGCGACCTGTTCTGCTTTAAGCGCTGCCAGTTTAGGCGGCTCTGCTCGCGTATCGGCAATCCGCACGGCACAACCATAGTGTGCACACCAACGCGCCAAGGCTAGGCCCGAAGCACCCAGGCCTAGCACTAACACAGCGGGTTGTTGCAGTTCACCAAACATTGACATAGTTTTTTTACCGCAACTTGAGCGTAGATAGACCGATCAAAACCAGCATCAGCGTAATAATCCAAAAACGCACGACCACCTGAGTTTCTCTCCAGCCGGATAACTCAAAATGATGGTGCAGCGGCGCCATCTTGAATAAACGGCGCCCGGCTCCATAATACCGTTTGGTATATTTAAACCAGACGACTTGGATCATCACCGACAAGGTTTCGACAACAAAAACGCCGCCCATAATAAAGAGGACGATTTCCTGCCGCACAATCACCGCCACCGTACCCAGCGCGCCACCCAGCGCGAGCGCACCGACATCGCCCATAAAGACCTGTGCGGGATAGGTGTTATACCAAAGGAAGGCAAGGCCTGCGCCACCCATCGCCGCGCAAAAAATCAGCAACTCGCCAGCACCTGGAACATGGGGAAACAACAGATATTTTGAATAGACCGCACTGCCCATCACATAAGCAAAAATCCCCAAGGCGCCGCCGACTAACACCACCGGCATAATCACTAGACCATCCAAGCCATCGGTTAAATTCACCGCATTGCTAGTCCCCACAATCACAAAATAAGTGAGCGTAATAAAACCATATAAACCTAATGGATAACTGATCGACTTGATAAACGGCAGCAGTAAATCTGCCCGCGCCGGCAAATCAGTCGATAAGCCACTACGCACCCATGCCATAAAAAAATCAAACACGGGAACATTGCTGGCCTCCGATACACTACACGCAAGATACACCGCAGCAAAAAGGCCAATCAGCGATTGCCAGCCGTATTTCTCGCGTGACGACATGCCACGCGGATTTTTATGCACCACTTTGCGATAATCATCAACCCAACCAATCAGGCCAAAGCCAAACGTCACCAGCATCACAATCCAGACAAAACGGTTGGTCAAATCGGCCCACAATAAAGTTGACACGGCGATACCAATTAAAATCAGCACTCCGCCCATGGTTGGGGTCCCGGCTTTGACCAGGTGCGTACTCGGACCATCTTGGCGTACAGCCTGGCCCATTTTGAGTTTGGCGAGCTTACGAATCACCCACGGACCGCACACTAAGCCGATCACTAGGGCAGTAATCGCGGCCATCACTGCTCGCAAAGTCAGATAGTTAATCACGCGTAAAAAACTTACGTCATGTTGTAGCCAGTGCGCAAGCCAAAGTAGCATTGCCTTAATTTCCTATTAATGTAAGAAGGGCACTTGGCCCTCAATCGATTCAGCACCAAGCGCTGCCACAATGCGTTCCATTTGCATAAAACGCGAACCTTTAACCAGCACCGTAGCGCTGGCATCAAAACCCGCACCTAACAGCTGTTTAATCAATGCTTCAGCACTATTGAAATGTTTAGCCTGGGCACCAAATGCACTACAGACATCGCGCGTAGCCTCTCCTAATGCATATACCGCATCAATGCCACGCTCACGGGCATAGATTCCCACTTCACGGTGAAAAGCGGCACCTTGCTCTCCAACTTCGCCCATTGCGCCTATCACCAATACCCGCGGCGCCGCGCGCGTTGCCAACACGTCAATTGCCGCGCGCATTGAATCGGGATTCGCGTTGTAACTATCATCAATCACCATGGCCCCGGCAAATCGCCCGACGCGGGCTACTTTAGCCACCAGCCGGCCACTCGCCGGTTGGAATTTCTCAAGCCCCAAGCGGATGGCAGTCAACGCCACTCCCGCAGCCAGCGCCACTGCCGTTGCCGCCAGAGCATTGCGTGCATTGTGGACGCCCAGCACCGGCAAAGTGAGTTCGAACCGACCGATATCCGTTTGCACTGCCAGCCGGCCCTCAGAGCATAATGTGCCGCTGACAGCCGCAGCGCTCGCCAGAGCAAAATCGATGATGCGACGTCCACTCGCCGCATTGCGCCAAAGCGACGTATACACATCGTCTGCTGGCAGCACCGCGATACCCTCCATGGGTAAGGCACGCAGCACATGCGCATGTTCGTGCGCCACGGCTTCTACGCTGGTCATGAACTCTTGATGCTCGCGCTGCGCATTGTTAATCAGCGCGATGGTGGGTTCGGCAAGCGCGGCCAACTGCGCCGTTTCACCTGGATGATTGACGCCAAGCTCGACCACAGCGAGCCGATGCACCGCATTTAAGCCCAACAAAGTGAGCGGTACGCCTACTTCATTATTTAAGTTACCGCGAGTAGCAAGCCGCGCCCCCTCGCCCACTGCCACCGTGAAAATCGACGCCAGCATTTCTTTGACTGTGGTTTTGCCATTGCTACCTGTTACCGCGACCAAGGGTAGTTTAAATTTGCGGCGCCAGCCACGCGCCAGAGCACCGAGCGCTTGGCGTGTATCAGGCACACATAAAGTTGGCACAGAAACCTGACTAGGAGGGCGTGACACTAAGATCGCAGCCACGCCACGCGCCACTACGTCGGGCAAAAAATCATGCGCATCAAAGACGTTTCCCTGCAGTGCAATGAAAAGATCGCCGGCGCCGGCGGTGCGACTGTCAGTAGAAATTCGCTCAAAACAGGTGTCTGGCTCACCCAGAATCTGCGCACCCGCGATCAGCATCGCGACCTCACGCAATGACAGTGGACTCATCCATGGCCCCCTACCGCTTGCGTTGCACGCGCGGCCAAAGCAAGACGCACATGGTCTTGATCAGAAAATTGAAACTTTTGGCCCTGTATTTCTTGCGTCATCTCATGGCCTTTGCCGGCCAGCAAAATCACGTCCTCACAGGCGGCCGCACGAATCGTACGCAAAATTGCGCGCGCGCGATCTTCAATGCACTCGGCGCGGCTCGGATCGGACATGCCGTGCAGAATCTCGTCGATGATCGCAGCAGGCTCCTCGTGACGCGGACTATCGCTGGTTAATACGACGGCATCGGCAAGCCGTTCGGCGCTATGCCCCATGAGCGCGCGCTTAGTGGTATCGCGGTTACCGCCACAGCCAAAAACACAGACCAAATTACCTCCCCGGGCCTGGGCAATTGGGCGTAGCGCAACCAAAGCCTGTTCCAGGGCATCAGGAGTATGGGCATAATCAACCACCACCAGCGGCTCGCGCAAGGCCATATTGCCGCCCAATTGTTGCATCCGGCCAGACACTGGCTCTAAGCGCGCAAGTTGCGCCAAGGCAACCTCGAATGGCACCTCTGCCGTTAACAACACAGCCAGCACGGCAAGTAAATTACTCACATTAAAAGTACCTAACATCGGCACGGTAATTTCACCCTCGCCCCAACTAGAACTCACTTTGAATACTGTACCCGCAGTCGTCGAGCGAATGTCCTGCGCGCGCAACACACCGTCTGCGTTCATGCGCTGAGACGCCACGGTCGCCTCATGAATCCCATAAGCAATCGTCCGCACTTTGCCATGCAGGCGCGTCAGCAAACGCGCGCCGGCGGCATCGTCACAATTAATAATGGCGTAGCGCAAGGTCGGCCAGTCAAATAAGCGCGCCTTCACGCTTTCATAGTTCTCTAAGGTGCCGTGATAATCCAGGTGGTCATGCGATAGATTGGTAAAAATCGCCGTGTCAAAAGCAATGCCATTGACACGCTCTTGCTGCAAGCCGTGCGATGACACTTCGATGGCAACCGCTTGCGCACCTGCCTGACGCACCTGCGCTAAACTGCGCTGCAGTTGAGTCGCATCGGGAGTCGTGAAGCCCGTGGCCACCAATTTGCCAGGCAAGCCCGCCCCCAAAGTACCCATAATCGCGCACGGTTTATCAAGCGCGGACAAGGCTTGCGCAACCCAATGGCTACAAGAAGTTTTACCATTCGTGCCAGTCACTCCGATAACCAATAGCGTCTGACTGGGCGCACCGTACCATTCACTGGCAATCGGCCCCGCCAACTCAGTGAGGTTAGGGATGGCTAAGGTTGACACAGCAAAATTTTCTGCCTCTACCAAGCTGATCGGCGCAGACTCCGATTGCCCAGGCTGCCACAGAATTGCGCCCGCGCCCAGTTTGATTGCTTCGCTAAAATAACGGCGCTGCTCCTCTGCCGTGACGGCATAACTCAAATAAATATCGCCTGACTGCACAGCCCGGCTATCTGCATGCACATTCGCGCTGGCAGGAACACGCGCACGCAGCCAATTAAGCGTGTATCCCAGCACGTCCACCACCTTGTCATCCGCTAACTCACATACGCCGCTCATCTATTCGCCTCCAAGCGATTCTGTTGCACACTATTTGCTACCGCCATCAGTTGCACCGGTTTATCAGGGGTCACATTTAAAGCCCGCAACGTATCATTGGCGATTGCCGCAAACACTGGCGCGGCAACTTGACCACCAAAATGTTTACCGGCGCTTGGCTCATCGATGGAAATTGCGACAATAATGCGCGGCGCCGACATGGGCGCAATGCCAACAAACGAGGCGCGATATTTTGATTTATCGTACTGACCCTTAGCATGCTTATATGCAGTACCCGTCTTGCCGCCAGCCCGATAATCGGCCAACTGTGCAGCGGGCGCCGTGCCACCAGGCGCAATCACTGCTTCGAGCATCTGCCGCACCTGACGAGCCGTCTGCGGCGAAATCACCTGTACGCCAGCAATCCGTTCACTCGCCTGATTGCCATGGTCAGAATTTTTGAACAGGGTCAGCGGCAGTAACTGCCCATCATGCGCTAACGCAGTATAGGCACGCGCTATCTGAAATAACGAAACTGAAATGCCATAGCCATAAGCCATCGTCGCTTGCTCAATCCGCCGCCAACGCTGCCAAGGCCGCAAGCGGCCTGCAACCGCCCCTGGAAAGCCAATCTCCGGCGCCTGCCCAAAACCAACGCTGGTAAACATGTCCCACATTTCTTCTGGCTTGAGTTGCAAGGCAATTTTAGTAGTCCCAATATTGCTTGATTTTTGCAGCACGTTGGCCACCGTCAGGACACCAAAATCACGGCTATCACTAATCGTTGCATTATCCAGTTTATAGCGGCCAGGCGACGTGTTAATCAGTGTCGTGGGCGCGACCCGCTTCAAGTCGAGCGCCCGGGCCAAGGTCAGCGGTTTCATAATCGAGCCCGGTTCAAAGGTATCCGTCAGCACGCGATTGCGCAGCTGAGCACCGGTCAACTGGGTTCGACGATTCGGGTTATAGGCCGGATAATTCACTAAGGCCAACACTTCGCCAGTATGCGCATCAAGCACAATCGCGGCCCCCGCTTTGGCTTTATTGAGCAGCACCGCTGCTTTCAAATCGGTATAGGCGATATACTGCAATTTGCTATCAATCGACAAAGTTAAATCACGCCCATCGCGTGGCGACACTAATTCATCGACATCTTCTACCACGCGCCCCATCCGATCTTTAATCACACGGCGGCTACCTGGCATACCGAGCAGTTGCTTTTGCATACTGAGTTCAATCCCTTCTTGACCCTCATCCTCAATATTGGTAAAGCCCACTAAGTGGGCTGTGATTTCCCCTTCTGGATAAAAGCGTTGATATTCCTTACGCTGATAAATCCCTGGGATATCCAGCGCCGCAACCTGCTTAGCTAGGTCAAGCGGCACTTGACGTTTGATATACACAAAACTTTTATCTTCGGCCAACTTGCGACGCAACGCCTGACGACTCAAACCTAGCAGTTTGCCCAAAGCCTCAAGCCTAGGATCAGCTAGATCACTCGGTGCATCTTCTGGAATCGCCCAAATGGCGCGCACCGGCAAGCTGGTCGCCAACACCGCGCCATTACGATCAAAAATTTTGCCACGGGTTGCCGGTAGCGCAAGTGTGCGCTGATAACGGCTCTCACCTTGTTTTTGATAAAAATCGTTACCCGGCCCCTGGATCCATAAGGCACGCACAGCCAGTGCAGCAAAACCCAGAAAGAGCAAAAAGACGACGCATTTTGAACGCCACAACGGCAAGCGCAGCGATAACACTGGACTTGCCGAAAACGGAATGGCGCGGTGTGAGACCTGTTTCATCCCCCACCCTTTTCAGAAAAAACCGATGCTTGAGGAACTTGATCAGTTAAATAGTGGGTCAGACCGGAACTCACCGGCCGCATTTTAAGCACACGCTGCGCGACGCTCTCGATACGCGATATTTTTGACAACGCACCTTGCTGATATTGCAATTGCGACCATTCCTGCCGCAACTGGCGCTCTTGCGTCTGCGCACGATCAAGCTCGATAAAAATGCGGCGCTGCTGATCAGTTGCGTTAATCACGGATAACGCACACATCACCAGCGCACCTAACAACAAAAAATGCAGGCGGCTCATGACGCCACCTTTTCGGCGCAACGCAGCAACGCCGAGCGCGCACGCGGATTAAGCGCAATCTCAGCTGCGCTCGCGCGTATACGCCCATGCAATTTAAGTAATGGCATGGGCAGATCAGCAGCCCGAATCGGCAAGCGGCGGTCAAGCATAGGAGGTAGCGCATGTTTTTTTAAAAACTGCTTAACGATCCTATCTTCAAGCGAATGAAAGCTGATCACCACCAAACGCCCTCCTGGTTCTAATAAAGTGAGTGCTGCGGCCAGCGCTATTTCCAATTCTTGAAGTTCTTGATTAAGGTAAATCCGTATAGCTTGAAAGGTGCGCGTAGCCGGGTTTTTCCCCGGCTCACGAGTTTTGACGGCGCTGGCCACGATCTCGGCCAACTCGCGGGTGCGCGTGATCGGTCCCAGGCGTTCAGCTTGCGCCCGGCGAGCAATAATCGCTTTTGCAATCTGATGAGCAAACCGCTCTTCCCCATAATCCCGTATGACCTCGGTTAATTGCTGTTGTGGCACCCGCGCCAGCCACTGCGCCGCCGACTCGCCACGGCTTGAGTCCATCCTCATATCCAGTGGCCCATCCGCTTGGAAGCTAAAGCCGCGTTCAGGATCATCAAGCTGCGGCGAGGACACGCCCAAATCCAATAAAATGCCCGCGACCCGCTCTACGCCACGCTGCGCCATTTCGTCCTGCAAGTTAGCAAAGCTGCTATGCACGATCTCAAAACGTCGATCTGTCATCTGCTGTGCTGCCAGCAACGCCTGCGGGTCTTTATCAAAAGCCACTAAACGCGCATCCGCACCCAGCCGCTCAAGCACCAACTGGCTGTGCCCGCCGCGCCCAAAGGTGCCATCAATATAGATGCCATCGGGCCGCCAAATCAGGGCATTAACCGCCTCCTCAAGCAGCACCGTACAATGTCGCAAACCCTGCATAGCGACAGCCACCTTAGAACGTAAAATTTTTCAATGCGGCAGGCATTTCTTCAGTCATCACCGCTTGTTCTTTAGCTGCATAAGTCTGCGCGTTCCAAATTTCAAAACAGCCGCCCATCCCCAATAACATGACTTCTTTATCGAGCGCTGCGGCGCTGCGCAATTCAGGCGAAATTAACACCCGGCTGGTACCATCCAACTCAACCTCAGAGGCATTGCCTAAAAAAATACGGCGCCACCAATGAGCATCCATCGGCAAAGCGACAATTTTTGTGCGAAAGTTTTCCCATTCAGCGCATGGAAAAAGCAGCAAACACCCATCCGGGTGCTTCGTCATCGTCACCCGACCAGCTGCTTGCCCTTGCAACGCCTCCCGATAGCGAGACGGAATCGACATCCGTCCTTTCGCATCGAGCGTCAGCGCTGACGCTCCTTGGAACACTCGCATCTCCTAACCTGGAGCGCCTCACGGCGCCCACTCAACCTATTTAACCCTCATTAGAGTCGCCTCTGGTGAGAAATTCACACAAAAATGCACTTTGTGACACTTTTCCCCACTTTAGATGAAGGTTGAACAATGGTCAAGCGACACAATGGCTTTTTATTTGATTTTTATTAGAAAAAACAACAACTTAGCGATGGCACCTTAGAACCCAAAAGGGAATTCTCTTTGAAATAAGGTAGATACTGAGATTTGTGAAAGTAATTTATGAAGATTGAGGGAAATCGAGAGGCGAGAAAAAGACCCGCTAGGCGCACGTCCCGCTTAGCGCAGCGAAGGTCCGGCTCACTCATCGGCCATTGCGATAATGGCCGGGATGCATCACTTGCTTGCTCGAGGGGAAAAGCCGCTCATTACATCTATTTATAATAAACCCCATCTATATATAATAAGCGGTATAGGTCATCACCCGTGAACTCATGCGCATTAAATCACGCACCGGCGACGGTAACTCTACCCCCCCGGCATCAGAGGCGGCGCGCCCATGCGCAATTTCATCCGTACGCATTTGTTCGATAATGGCACGCGATGCATGGTCATTTGCCGGCAATTTCTCTAAATGGAGATCAAGATGCTGCTCAACTTGCCGCTCTGTTTCGGCCATAAAACCGAGGCTGATGCGATCGCCCATTTTTCCGGCGATAAAACCAATCGCAAAAGCACCCACATACCATAGCGGATTCAGTAAACTCGGACGCGCGTCTAACGTATTTAAACGCTCCGCCAACCAACTCAGATGGTCCTCTTCCTCACGTGCAGCATGCTCGAAGCTGGCTTTCAGGCGGGCTGACTGAGTCGCAAGTTTTTGCGCTTGGTACAGCGCTTGCGCACAAATTTCCCCAGTATGATTCACGCGCATTAACGCCCCTGCCTGCTTTTTCTCTGGTTCCAACAACTCGGCCGCCAGCCCTTCATCCAGGGCCTGCGGTAGAGGCCGCGCGGCCCGGACAACACTTGTTATCGCCCGCAAACTTCGGTCAAACTCGCCAATTAAACCATCAATCATCCTCTTTACCCCATTACCGAAAACACTTGCCACCATGCAGTAGTTACTCGCGCTTAGCTACACACACCCAGCCTGTTGTTGTGTAAATGTGACAGAAATTTAGAATACATGGCGGGTAAAAGAGCTTTTTCTTTAACCTCGCGACTGAATTTGTTACAGTACATTAACTTCTTGTGAAGTTGTAGCAGTAAATTCGATGGTTGTAGTAGTAGTAAATTCGATGTCTGACTCCGTATTTTTTATGGGCGAGTTTTCCTAGTGTTTTAGGAGGCCGCTGGAGCGCAGCACTATATTGCTTGTAGGTTATTTGGGCCTCAAGCTGTAAGTTGCGCGAGGGCCAGATCGTATATTTTGCCAAATAAATTCCCAATCTTCTTGGAGATACTCAATGAAAAAGTCACTTCTTGCTCTCGCGGCACTGGGTGCATTCGCTGGTGCGGCTCATGCCCAAAGCAGCGTGACGCTGTACGGTGTGATTGACGCAGGTGTTAACTATGTTAGCAGCGTGCACGCTAAACCCAAAGCTAAAGGCGGCAGACAATTTAGCCTAACTAGCGGTGCCATGCAAGGCAGCCGTTGGGGCGTGCGTGGTACGGAAAACCTCGGTGGTGGCTTGAAAGCTATTTTCACCTTGGAAAACGGATTTGAATTGAACAATGGCCGTTTGGGTCAAGGCGGTAGCGAGTTTGGCCGTCAAGCTTTTGTTGGCTTGTCAGGTGACTTCGGTACAGTAACCGTTGGTCGTCAATATGACTCGATTGCTGATTTTGTCGGCGGCTTTGCTGCAGGCAGCCAGTGGGGTACATATGCGGCTCACCCAAGTGACCTCGATAACTTCAATAATGGCGCTCGGATCAACAACTCGATCAAATACACCAGCCCAAATAACGGCGGCTTCACGTACAGCGCATTGTACAGCCTGGGCGGCGTAGCAGGTGAATTCCAGAAAAACCGCACCTGGTCAGTTGGTGCAGGTTATGCAAATGGCCCGTTGGCTTTTGGTGCTGCCTACTTGAACGCGATGAATCCTAACCTCTCGTTCTACGGTAACACTTCGGCAGACGGCGGCATTGCAAAAAGCTTCACCAACAACTCGGTCTTACATGGCTTTGCCTCGGCTAGCACATTGGAAATCGTTGGTGTGGGCGGTGCCTATACATTTGGTCCAGCTACGGTTGGTCTGACTTATAGCAATGTCAAACTCAAAGATTTGAATGACCACCGCTCAGATGCCGCCGGTAACACTACCTTTACTGGTTCGCCTAAGTTCAACAACGGTGAAGTTAACCTCTCGTATCAGTTGACACCTGCTCTTAAAGTGGGAACAGCTTACTCCTACACAGAAAGCAACTCTGTCGGCTATAGCGGTAGTGATGAAAAAACTTCTAAAGCGAAGTATCATCAAGTTAACCTCGGCGCTGATTACTCTCTGTCAAAACGCACCGATGTTTATGCCCTCGGCGCTTACCAGAAAGTCTGTGGTGGTACTGATCTAGTTACTGCACAAATCAATGGTCTTGAGCCTTCACGGAACAAGCGCCAAGCTGTTGTGCGCGTAGGTCTTCGTCACAAGTTCTAAATTGAGAAATCAAATTTAATTGAAAAATTAAATTAAGTTCTTATTAAAAAGGCGCCTTCGGGCGCCTTTTTTTATTGGTGCGCCACATGAGCACATGCCTGCTGTAAGGGATACCGTTTTTCAGCGTATCGACGCCGAGCTTACGCCGGCCACTCTTAAAGCACGTTGAAGAATATTCATATGAAATGGACGCACATATGGCTAGCGCGCGTGGACATACCCACACCTTTCATACTACATCGAACGGCAAACACAAGCATAAGGTCGATATCGGCAACGCTGGCGCGCACACACATCGTTTTAACACATCGTCAGCCGGGGATGTTGAAACATGCCCACGCAATGTAGCACTCCTAGCCTGCATTAAGTACTAAACGGCAATGAAATGAACCACGTACATTATCTGGCGAACACTGGTTGTTAAATATCTTCCAAAAATGGTGGCGGTTCCTGAGTCGCCACCAAGATATCTCTCACGCCTAAAATCTTTGAGTGGGCTTGTTATATACTGCATTTTACCTACCGATTACTTCCCCTCCCGCAAAGCCCTACGCAAAACTTTCCCCACATTTGTCTTAGGCAATTCAGCGCGAAACTCTATAAACTTCGGACGCTTATACCCAGTTAACCGTTCTTTGCAAAAAGCCATCACCTCCGCTTCGATCAAAGCTGGATCTTTTTTAACCACAAAAATCTTCACCACCTCTCCTGAGTGCGCATTGGGCACGCCAATCGCCGCCGCTTCAAAAATACCTGGATGCTGCGCGAGGACTTCTTCGATTTCAGTCGGGTAGATATTAAATCCTGACACAATCATCATGTCGTTTTTACGATCGACGATTTTGATGAAGCCATCTTCATCCATCATGCCAATATCGCCCGATTTAAAAAACCCATCCTCGGTCATTGCTTTAGCGGTTTCTTCCGGCCGATTCCAGTAGCCCGCCATCAGTTGCGGCCCACGGATACAAATTTCACCCTCTTGACCTGGCGCTACTTCAACCCCATTTTCATCTCGAATTGATACCTCAGTGGAAGGAATAGGCACGCCAACCGTGCCTGAATACTTCGTGGCAACCACAGAATTGCACGTCACACACGGTGAAGTCTCAGACAGTCCATAGCCCTCAACAATCGGGGCACGCGTGAGTTCAAACCAGCGCCGTGCCACCGCTTCTTGCACCTCCATACCTCCGCTATGCGCCACTAACAATTTTGAAAAATTGAGTTGCTCAAAGTTAGGATGATTGAGTAACGCGTTATATAAGGTATTCACCGCCGGAAAAGCATTAAATGGATATGGTTTTAAGGTTTTAATCAAACCAGCAATATCGCGCGGGTTCGGAATTAAAATGCCCAGTCCACCCGTGCGAATGCTCAGCAGCGCACATACGGTGAGCCCATACACATGGTAAAGTGGCAAAGCAACCACCGTGACCAGTTGCTTAATCTCTGGCCGATTGCGATGCGCGGGCGCAAGCCAAGCTTCTGATTGCAAAACATTCGCCAAAATATTGCGATGCAATAAGACAGCGCCTTTAGCTAAGCCCGTCGTACCGCCGGTATATTGCAAAAATGCAATCTGATCGGCGCTTGGCCGAGTAAATTTAAAAGGCAAGCGCGCACCACTCGCCAGCATCTGATTAAAGCGGACGTACTTTTTAAGTTGCCAAGCAGGCACCCTTTTTTTCAAATAACGCACAGCCGCATTAATCAACGGCCCTTTAACGCCCATTAAATCGCCCATTGACGCCACGATCACCTGCTTAATCGCCGTACGGCCAATAATCCTGGCTAAGGTCGCCGCAAAATTTTCCAGTACGACAATCACCTCAGCGCCGCTGTCGCTCAATTGATACTCAAGCTCATGGTCCGTATAGAGTGGATTCACATTAACCACCACATAACCCGCCCTCAATACCGCCATCATCGCCACTGGATATTGCAAAATATTAGGCATCATCAAGGCAACGCGCGCGCCTGGCGGCAAATTTCTTGCCTGCAACCAAGCTGCCATCTGGCGCGAGAGCCGGTCCAACTGACCATATGTCATGCTTTTGCCCAGGCAAACAAAGGCTTTCCGTTGGGCGTATTGGCTTAAGCTTTCTTCAAATAACTCAACCAATGATGCATAAGCCGATAGATCAACTTCGGCCGGAACTCCGGATGGGTAGGATTTGAGCCAGATTTTTCCCACTTTTAATACTCCCCTTTAATCTCTTTACTCTTACCCCCGGTTCGGGTTAAGGGAGTTTGAGGTCGAATCAATTCCGTGGCTTGTCTTTACACCATAGCCAGCCGCTGAGCAGAAAAAAGGTCACGGCCATCAGCAGGGCAGTGTTAATCAGATAATCTTCACCATAAATGCTGGATACCAACGGGACTAAAAGCGCGCTTAATCCATAGCCAAGCGTATGGCTGGTGGCGATAACCCCTGCCCCTTTACCGGTCGAAAGGCGTGCATTAAGCAGCAACTGATAGCCAGGCGTTGCCATCGCCGCACTGAAAGAAGTCACAGCAATACCGCAATAAAACACCACCAGTTGCGCCATTAACATCATGCCAAGCCCGGCTACCATCAGCAACGCCGCCAACCATAGCAATGTCATCGCCTTAAAGCGCTGCGGACGCACCACCAGAAACTGCGCCAGTAAAGTACTTGCCGCCGCCAAGCTCAGTAACAGCGCTACATGCTGGCTGACCCGCGTGGCTTCGCCTACAAGCGGTTTCAACTGAGGAGCCAGTCCAAGTTGCATCAGACTGATACAAGACGCCAGCAACAAAGCCAGCAGCAGATAAGGCAACATCGTTATCTGTAAGCGGGTGGACTGATGTGCGGCTGGTGGTAAAGGAGGATCGTTTGGCTGACGTATAATTAATACCAAAGCCAGGAGCGGCGCAACCGTTATTAGCCACAATGGCGCCTGCAAATGGAAACTCAATGCCGCAGCCGCCAAAGTCGGCCCCAACAGACGCCCGCAACTCAGCCCCGAACTGATAGTGGCCAATGCCGCCATGCGGTTTTCAGGCCCCGACCGCTGCATCGCCCAGGTCTGCGCCGCTGGCACCATGCCGGCCACGGTCAGGCCGTACAGCGCACGTGAAACGACCAACCCCGTTACCCCCCAGAAGGCGCTGACGACTCCCGTCGCCATTCCCCACACGACCAGCGCCATCACAGCAAAGCTAATCAGATAGCCGCCAAGTGCAGCCAGTATCACTGGCTTACAACCACGAATTTCTGACTGCCGTCCCCACCAGGGCGAGGCGGGAAGAAATAACATTGAACCGAACATCAGTAGCCCCGCCCAGACAGAAAGTGACAAACCGGTCATCTCCACCATCTGGGGTAAAACTACCAGTAAGCCATTTTGACCGATACCGAGTAATCCAGCACACAAAGCAAGCACCCAGTTGGCTTGCGGAGTTTTTTGAAGCTTCAGAACTTCAGGAAATACGCTCATACAATCGTTAAATATAGTGTTAGTGAATCCCCGGGCTGGAATGTTTTCGACTCCATTCTCCTTGCCTGCCAAAACAGGGACTCTCTCAACTGGTCCCTGGGCTTAATGACCTGGGGAGACACTAATTATTCAGAGTTCAAGTTAAAATTGAGGGTTCAGGTTAGAATTAAGAGTCAACATTCTAACAATAATCATTGAATATCTGAGTGAACTTTTATTATGCATTCTCATTCCTCTAATACAGACGTTGCGGCCCAGTGCTTCTTGAACGCGCTGTTGCGTGAAACCCAGAACTGGGAGTATTTGCCTGCTAAAACACCGAATGAGCCAGCACAAATACTTATTTCTCTTTCTGCCACGCAGGCTCTACGAGTCCCGGTTAACTATTTCTCGCCGACCCACCATCATCAGTATTGTTTCCCCGCGCAGCTTATCAGTACCGATGGCAGCCAGGGCGAAGATGTTGATTTTGAAAAACTGGTGTCGCTTATCCTGGCGAATCCGGCAGTGAAAGGCAAACTTGAAGATGAGGTGATCGCGCGCTTTAAAACCCGTGTGCAGGAAAGCCATAAGCACACCTGGCAGGCCATAGACTTACGCCACGACTGGACACAACTGCTACGCCATAAGCCTTTGAACTTTGCCGAGGCTGAGCAGGCGCTACTGGTAGGCCACGCTTTTCACCCTGCCCCTAAATCTCATCAACCGTTTAACGAAACCGAAGCACGCCGTTATCTGCCGGATTTTGCCTCACGTTTCCCATTGCGTTGGTTTGCCGTGGACAAGGCTTTTGTAGGAGGTGACAGCCTCTTGATACCCCTTCGTGACAGGCTGCTGCGCTTTGCCACCCAGAGCGCACCGGAACTGCTCAGCCATTTCACCGACGGCCGCTGGCTGGTGCCGATGCACCCTTGGCAAGTGGAATATCTGCTTACACAAAACTGGTGCCAGCAACTCCTGGAGAGCGGCGCGTTGACTGATTTGGGGGAGGCAGGCGCACACTGGCTGCCAACCAGTTCGGCCCGTTCGCTCTATAGCGAAACCAACAGTGACATGATTAAATTCTCTCTCAGCGTGCGCCTTACCAACTCAGTCCGCACCTTGTCAGTGACGGAAGTCAAACGCGGTATGCGCCTAGCGCGCCTGGCGCATACTCCACGCTGGCAGGAACTGCAGGCGCGCTATCCTACCATGCGCATCATGCAGGAAGATGGCTGGGTAGGTCTATGTGATATAACCGGCCAGCTTCAGGAAGAAAGCCTGATGGCACTGCGCGTCAACCTTCTATTCGCAACGCCACAAACGCAAACCAACGTGCTGGTCAGCCTGACCCAGGCCGCTCCTGATGGCGGTGACAGCCTGCTGGTCGCCGCCGTGCGCCGTCTCAGCCAGCGCCTAAACCTGCCGCTTGCTCAGGCTGCCCGTTGCTGGCTGCAAGCCTACTGTGACTGCGTTCTGCTGCCATTGTTCAGTGCCGAGGCAGACTACGGACTGGTGCTGCTGGCTCATCAGCAAAACATTCTGGTAGAAATGCATGAGGATCTGCCCGTTGGCCTGCTCTATCGCGACTGCCAAGGCAGTGCCTTTACCGAAGGCGCGAATGAGTGGCTCGCCGAAGCGGGTGAGAGTGAAGCCGAAAACCGCTTCAGCGAAAGCCAACTGCTGCGCTATTTCCCCTATTACTTGCTAGTGAATTCAACCCTTGCCGTAACCGCGGCACTCGGCGCAGCCGGGTTCGAAAGCGAAGAAAACCTGATGGCGCAGGTTCGTGAGGCACTCCTTAAACTGCGCCGTAAAGCAAAGCAAACCCGCTGTCTGGATTACGTGCTCGACAGTCAGTACTGGAACTGTAAAGGAAACTTTTTCTGCTATCTGCATGACCACAACGAAAATACTATCGCCGACCCGGCGATCATTTACTTCGATTTCAACAACCCATTCTATAAAGAGGAAGCGTAATGCCGCATGCAAACATTGTTCATGACGGCTATGGTTTTCGTTGCACGAAAATCGATAGCGCGCTCCCGCTGAAGCTGGGGCTTGATGGTAGCGCAGTATTCCAGCGTATAACCTCTTTGCCAGAGGGTTGGCTAGTAGAAGCGCTAGATCAACTCTTCCTCGCGGCTCCCCAGCTTACTGGCCTCACCCTGCCCTGGGCTGACTGGCGTGATGAGCCGCAGGCGCAAGTGCTGTTTAACCTTGCGCAAAGCGATTATCTGGCACGAGAACACTTTTGGCAGATGCCGCTCTGGTTGCGTGGCGAGCGCCAGGCCGCTAGCGACAAAATGCAGTACGACGAAACGCGCCAGCTTTATTTGCCAGTGCGTCCGGCTCGACCACAGGGTGAGGTGTATCGTCGCTACGACGCACAGATTAAGCACACAGTTAGTTTCCGTCTGGCCGACATAGAACAAGATGCAGAGCGCTTTACCCGCTGGATGAATTTGCCACGCGTGAATGCTTTCTGGGAAATGGCGGGACCTCAGACAGAACAGGAAAAATATCTACACCGCCAACTCAATTCCTCATACTGCTATCCGCTTATCGGATGTTATGATGATGAGCCCTTCGGCTATTTCGAAGTCTATTGGGCGCCGGAAGACCGTATTGGTCGCCATTACCGCTGGCAGCCGTTTGATCGCGGTCTGCACATGCTGGTGGGTGAAGATAAATGGCGTGGCGCAGCGCGCATCCGCAGTTGGCTGCGCGCGCTAAATCACTATCTGTGGCTCGATGAACCACGCACCACATGGATTGTAGCTGAGCCTCGTTTTGACAATCAACGCTTGTTTTCTCATCTACCAAGCGCTGGCTATAAGACGCTCAAAGAATTCGATTTTCCGCATAAACGCTCGCGTCTGGTGATGGTCCAGCGTCAGCACTTCTTCAGCGAGGTGGGTTTATGATGTTGAAATGGTGGCGCCAGGTCAATCGCGAGATGGTGGCGAAAATCCTCGCAGAGTTGGAATATGAACGCACGCTTAGCGCCGAGGAAGAAACCCCTGGTTGCTGGGCGATTCAATTAGGCAATGAAACCTGGCGGTTCAGCGCAAAGCGCGGTATCTGGGGCTGGCTGCATATCGATCCACAAACACTCACCAGCCACAGCGGCGCTCCGGTTGAAGCGGAAAGCGCGTTGCGCCAGCTTGCCATAGTGTTGCAAATGAACGATTTCCAGACCGCAGAGCATATGGAAGATCTCTACGCGACGTTGCGCGGAGATTTACAGCTACTCGAAGCACGCCACGAATTAAGCGCTGATGCGCTCATTGCCCTCGACCCTGACGAACTTCAGTGCCTGCTCTGCGGCCACCCAAAGTTCATCTTTAATAAGGGTCGCCGTGGTTGGGGACTGGATGCGCTCAGACAGTACGCACCAGAATACCGCGGACGTTTCCGTCTGCACTGGGTTGCCGTACGCCAGGACCTGCTGATATGGAGCGCTAACGATGATTGCGACATCAACGCTCTGCTCGCAAGTGCAATGGACAGCACTGAACGCGAGCGTTTCAAGCAATGCTGGCAGAAGCTGAGTCTTGACGGGCATTGGCTGCCTGTGCCGCTGCATCCGTGGCAGTGGCAGCAGAAAATCGCCATACATTTCCTGCCCCAATTGGCGCGCGGCGAGATCGTAGAACTTGGCGAATTTGGCGATGAATATCTGGCGCAGCAGTCGCTGCGCACCTTGACTAACGTTAGTCGCAGCGCGCCTTTTGACATCAAACTGACGCTCACTATCTACAACACTTCCTGTTATCGCGGTATTCCCGGCAAATATATTAAAGCCGGTCCGTTAGCCTCACGCTGGCTAAAGCAGCAGTTTGCCCAGGATGCCACGCTGAAAAAAATGGGGGCGCAAATTCTTGATGAACCTGCAGCTGGCTATCTAACGCATACCGGTTACTCAGCATTACCCGAAGCGCCTTATCGTTATCAAGAAATGTTTGGCGTCATCTGGCGTGAAAATCCTTCCTGCTATCTGCACGAAGGTGAACAAGCTGTGATGATGGCGGCATTGATGGAAACAGATAGCACAGGTCGCCCGCTGATAGGTGCCTGGATAAAGCAATCAGGCCTAAGCGCTGAAGCCTGGCTTACGAAGATGTTCGAAGCAGTCGTCATCCCATTCTACCACCTGATGTGCCGATATGGGGTAGCGCTCATTGCCCACGGGCAGAACATCACGCTGGTGATGCAAGAGCATATCCCTCAACGTATTATGCTGAAAGATTTTCAGGGGGATATGCGTCTGTTGGATCAAGACTTCCCGGAAGCGGCCTCTCTTCCCCAGCAGGTGAAAGACGTGACGGTGCGCCTGAGCGCCGACTATCTGATCCACGACCTGCAAACTGGCCACTTCGTTACTGTACTGCGCTTTATCTCACGCCTGACGGAACAGTGTGGCGTCAGCGAAACCCGCTTTTATCAGCTTCTGGCTGGCGTTTTACAGAGCTATATGGCTTTGCATCCGCAGATGGCGGAGCGCTTTGCGCTGTTTGATTTGTTTAAACCGCAAATCATCCGCGTGGTGCTCAACCCGGTAAAACTCACTTTCTCTGACGGCAGCGGCAGCCGCTTGCTACCAAACTATTTAACCGATCTGGATAATCCTCTCTATCTCGTTACCAGCGAGTCGCACAATGAAAACATATAATTTTATTGGCATTGGTATTGGCCCATTTAACCTCAGCGTAGCTGCGCTTGCCGAAGGTCTGCAAGACTTTAGTTCGCTATTCCTTGAGGACAAACCACATTTTTCTTGGCACCCGGGCATGATGGTTCCGGATTGCTATATGCAGACCAGTTTCCTGAAAGACCTGGTGAGCGCAGTGAGCCCCACCAGCCGCCACAGTTTTATCAATTATCTGGTACATCGTAAAAAGTTCTACCGTTTCCTGACTACTGAACAGCGCACTGTTTCGCGCGAAGAGTTTGCGGATTACCTGTGCTGGGCGGCGCGAAATCTGGATAACCTCTCATTCAGCCAGCAGGTACAGCAGGTCACGTTTGATGATAAAGCCGGACTATTTGAGGTGGCAACCCAGCGCGGCCAATACCGCGCACGCCATGTGTGTCTCGGCATTGGCCGACGAGTCAACCTGCCTGCCTGCGTTACGGAGCAGAGCGACCGCTGCTTCCACGCAAGCGAGATGATGCTGCGCGCACCTTCGCTTACCGGTAAACGCGTGACAGTGGTGGGCGGCGGCCAGAGCGGGGCGGATCTGTTTTTAAACATTTTCCGTGGTGAATGGGGCCAGCCTGCTAAACTGAACTGGGTATCACGCCGCAACAATTATAATGCGCTGGACGAAGCCGCTTTCGCCAACGAGTATTTTACCCCGGAGTACCTGGAGAGCTTCGCAAGGCTTGACGACAATGCTCGCCGCCAGATGCTGGCCGAACAGAAAATGACCTCTGATGGGATCACCACCGAATCCCTGCTGGCCATTTATCGTGCTATGTATCACCGCTTTGAAGTGCTGCGCGAAAAACCCTGGGCACGACTGATGCCATCGCGCTCAGTTACCCACGTAACGCCGAGTCGTGAAAGCCAGCGTCTAATGCTGCGCCATCACGTCGACAATGGCGAAGAGCAATTGGACACCGACGTGGTGATTTTCGCCACCGGCTATCGCACTGCCCGCCCTGCTTTCCTCGCGCCACTGGCACACCGCCTGCACCTGAACCGCGAGGGAGAATACCAAATGAATACCGACTTTACCCTCGACTGGGACGGTCCGCAGGAGAATCACCTGTTTGCCGTGAATGCTGGGATGCATAGCCTCGGCATTGCAGAACCTCAGCTCAGCCTGATGGCCTGGCGCTCTGCACGAATCCTTAACCGCGCGCACCCGAACGAACCGTTTGAGTTAACGACCACTCCTGGCGTTATCCAATGGCACAGTACATCAATGCCCGTGGAAGCGAAGCTACAATTTGACGACATAGGCGTTTAAAGTGTAGTGGAACGGTTAACCACATAAGGATTATTTTAAAACAATGACGGGTAGCACCTTGCTTAAGGTGCTGCTTCATAGTTGCGCTTTGATAGCGCCATAACTTAGAAGGTATAAGCGATTAGATCAACCTAATCGTTAGGCGACACTGCGCACCTTGTCAGCAATGGCTTCGGCATAGTGTACTGCAGCAGCGGCTTGCGCCGCTTCAACCATTACGCGCAAGACTGGCTCAGTGCCAGAAGCTCTGATCAGCACACGACCGGTAGCGCCAAGGGCATGCTCAGCATGCGCAATCGCTGCTTTAATTTCATGATTACTCTGCCAATCACTCCCTGGGCGCAGTTGCAGGTTAATTAATTTCTGCGGGAAAAGCTGCACGTCGCGCAATATCGCAGCCAGCGTCTGGCCACTACGTTTTAACGCGGCCAGCACCAGTAACCCAGAAACAATACCATCGCCAGTGGTATGCCGATCAAGCGATAGGATGTGGCCCGAGCCTTCTGCGCCCAGTTGCCAGCCGCGCGCCCGTAAACGCTCAAGCACATAGCGGTCACCCACCGCGGCCCGCTCAAAGGCCACGCCTAACCGTTGTAAAGCGATTTCTACCGCTAGATTGGTCATCTGCGTCCCGACCACGCCAGCCACTTTGCCATCGGTTGCAATGCGGTCAACCACCAGCACATAAAGCAACTCATCGCCGTTGTAGAGGCGTCCAGCAGCATCGACAATTTGTAGCCTATCGGCGTCCCCATCCAGCGCAATCCCCAAATCTGCATGGTTTTCTCGTACGGCTTGGATTAATGCATTGGGCGCAGTGGCGCCACACTCTTGATTAATATTGAAGCCGTTTGGCTGAGTGCCAAGCGCGACGACATCGGCGCCCAATTCATGAAATACATGGGGCGCAATATCATACGCTGCGCCATGCGCACAATCGACCACCAATTTCATTCCGCGCAAATCAAATTGTGCGGGAAAAGTACTTTTGCAAAACTCGATATAGCGCCCTGCTGCATCATCCAAGCGGCGCGCCTTGCCAAGTTGCTCAGAGGGCGCGCACACTAGAGCCCGATCCAGATTTGCTTCAATCTCACGCTCAATCTCATCAGGTAGTTTATTGCCATCGCCTGAAAAAAATTTAATCCCATTATCGTAGTAAGGGTTATGCGATGCGCTAATCACCACCCCCGCGGCTAAACGTAAGGCGCGGGTAAGATAAGCCACGCCTGGCGTTGGCATCGGACCCGCCAACATGACATCAACCCCAGCAGCAGAAAGCCCCGCCTCTAAGGCCGCTTCCAACATATAGCCAGATACTCGCGTGTCTTTTCCGATTAAGACCGTTGGCCGGTTACCTGTTTGTAGTCCATGATCTGCACCGGCCAAAACTTTACCGGCGACATAACCCAAGCGTAATACGAAATCAGGAGTGATCGGCAATTCACCGACTTTGCCGCGAATACCATCTGTACCAAAATAATGGCGATTCATTGTTGTGGGTTTCCTTTATCTAGGAGAATCTGCGTTCGCACCGCACTCCATATTTTTAATGCATCGACTGTTGGCGCCACATCATGCACGCGAATGATGCGCGCGCCACGCTCGGCGGCACAAATGGCACCCGCAATGCTTGCTGCCGCGCGCTCGCTAGCTGGCCGGTCAATCACCGCCCCCAACATCGATTTGCGCGATAGGCCAATGAGTAGCGGCACATCAGCGGGCGCCAACTGCGCCAAATGGGCCAGCAAAGTGTAATTATGTTCAAGCGTTTTGCCAAAACCAAAACCAGGGTCTACGCTAATGCGCGAGCGCGCAATCCCAGCTGCTGCCAATTCTGCAATCCGTGCGTGCAAAAAAGCCGCGACTTCGGCCACCACATCTTGATAGGATGGCGCTTTTTGCATCGTCTGCGGAGTGCCGCTCATATGCATCACGCATAGGCCACAAGCGCTTTGCTTGACGAGTTCAAGCGCGCCAGGCTGGCGCAAGCCCCAAATATCGTTAATCAGATCTGCCCCTTCAGCCAGGGCGGCCCGCATGACCTCCGGCTTATGCGTATCGATAGACAGCGGCACGCCGACATCGCGCAAGGCTTTAATGATTGGCAGCACACGCTCGAGTTCTTCGTTAAGCGGTACGGCGGGTGCGCCCGGACGCGTCGATTCGCCACCGATATCGATCAGATCCACGCCTTCATCAACCATCTGCATAGCACGCTTCAGAGCAGCATCATGGTTCAGAAAATGCGCGCCATCATAAAATGAATCGGGCGTAATATTCAGAATGCCCATGACCAGCGGGCGCGTCAGCGCAAGCCGAAAGCGCCCGCATTGAAATTCACTTGAACCCGAGATATTCACGCGTTGCACACAGGACGTTTAAGTTAAGACCAAGAAAAAATGAGCGGATGCTTTCACCCCCGCTCATTCACCTCACCACCGATCAGCGCGCTTCAGCGGGCTGTGCTGTAGTGGCTGGCTTAATTTCGGAATAACCGTCGTTGTCACCACCCGCAGCCGAACTCCCGTCTGATGAATCATTCTTTGGTGAACGGGGGGCATTGCCAGCCATAATGTCGTTGACTTGATCGGCATCGATGGTTTCCCATTCAAGCAAAGCTTTGGCCATCGCTTCAACCTTGTCACGGTTATTTTCGAGCAAATCGCGAGCCCTCTGATACTCTTGATCTAGCAACCGGCGAATTTCTGCGTCGACCTTCTGTTGGGTGGCTTCGGAGACTGATTTTGAGGCTACTTTACCAAACATTGATTCTTGTTCGGTGTCTACATAAACCATCGTTCCCAGCACATCCGACATACCATAGCGAGTGACCATATCACGGGCGATTTTAGTCGCACGTTCAAAATCGTTTGAGGCTCCCGTAGACATCGAGTCGAGAAATACTTCTTCGGCTACCCGGCCGCCGAAAAGAATGGCGATCTCTTCTAGCATTTTGTCGCGATATAAATTGACCCGGTCATGCTCAGGCAGTTGCCAGGTAATCCCTAGCGCCATACCCCGCGGCATAATCGAAACCTTATGCACGGGATCTGCGTGCGGCAAGAGTTTAGCGACCACGGCATGACCAGATTCATGGTAGGCCGTATTACGGCGCTCCTCTTCCCGCATGACCGCCGACTTGCGTTCTGGCCCCATAAAGATCTTGTCTTTGGCATCTTCAAAATCTTTCATTTCGACAATACGCTTATTGCGCCGTGCGGCAAACAACGCAGCTTCGTTGATGAGATTAGCAAGGTCAGCGCCAGAAAAACCCGGTGTGCCACGCGCGATAATCGATGCATCGACATCATTTGAAATCGGTACTTTGCGCAAATGTACCTTCAAAATATGCTCACGCCCGCGGATATCAGGCAAACCAACATAGACTTGGCGATCAAACCGGCCTGGGCGCAATAGCGCTTTATCCAGCACATCAGAGCGGTTGGTGGCGGCAATCACAATGACGCCTGAATTGGCTTCAAAGCCGTCCATTTCAACCAACATTTGATTTAAGGTTTGTTCGCGCTCATCATTACCGCCGCCCATACCCGCGCCACGGTGACGCCCGACGGCGTCGATTTCATCAATGAAGACGATGCATGGCGAATGTTTTTTGGCTTGTTCGAACATATCACGTACGCGTGCAGCACCTACGCCAACAAACATTTCAACGAAATCTGAGCCAGAGATACTAAAGAAAGGGACCTTCGCTTCGCCAGCAATGGCGCGGGCCAACAAAGTTTTACCCGTACCTGGCGGGCCAATCAGCAGCACGCCACGCGGAATACGGCCGCCAAGTTTTTGAAACTTCTGCGGATCGCGCAAAAAATCAACCAACTCTTGCACTTCTTCTTTGGCTTCGTCGCAACCCGCGACATCGTTAAAATTGATCGCATTGTTATTCTCATCGATCAGCCGCGCACGCGATTTGCCAAACGAGAAAGCGCCACCTTTACCACCGCCTTGCATCTGCCGCATCATATAAAACCAGAAGCCGATGATCAAAAGCGTTGGCCCGAGGTAGGTCAGTGCAGAAATCAGCATATTGGTTTCTTCGTCAGGTTTACCGCTCACCTGGACATTGTATTTCATTAAATCGCCAACCATCCACATATCGCCAGGCGACGCAACTTGATATTTCTTACCCTCAACTGGCGTTACTGCCAAATTGCGCCCGTGCACTAGAACATCCTTGATTTTGCCGTTCTTTGCATCCTCCATAAACTGGGAGTACGCAATCGTATTCTCGGGTGGGGGCGGCTTATCGAACTGCTTAAACACAGTAAACAATACCAGTGCAATGACCAGCCATACTAATGTCTTCGAAAGCATATTGTTATTCAAAGCGTCACTCCTTGGTCCATCGTGTAGAATTCACGATGCATAATATTAATTCAGTCCGCCTGCTGTCTTCATAACAAAAACTAAGCAGCTCATAGAAAATGCTGCAATGACTCACATATTATCGCGCCACTTTTAAACATTTTCCTAAAATAAAAACCTCGGCAGACTTGTCGCGCGACGCCTTAGGCTTACGTGCTGCGACTGATTTGAAGCTCTGCTTAAACTTCTTAATAATTTGGCTATAGCCACTGCCATGAAAACATTTAACCAGCAATGCACCCTCTTGATGCAAGCACTGCTGCGCAAATTCTAGCGCTAGATCGCACACATCTTCAATCCGTGCTGCATCCGCTGCCGCCACCCCTGATAAATTGGGCGACATATCAGAAAGGATCAGATCTATTTTACGCGCTCCAATCATTTCGGTTAATTGCGCCAACACAGCATCCTCGCGAAAATCGCCCTGAATAAAATGGACATCTGCAATAGGCTCCATTGGTAGTATATCAAGTGCAATGATCGTGCCCGAGAGATTATTTGTCTCAGAACGTGAATTTTGTGCAAGCTTGTGACGAGCATATTGGCTCCAGCTACCCGGAGCCGCCCCCAAATCAACAATAATTTGGCCCGCACGAATGAGCTTATCTTGTTCATCAATTTCTTTCAATTTGTAGGCCGCCCGGGCCCGATACCCTTCACGCTGGGCAAGTTTTACATAAGGGTCATTGATATGATCATGCAACCAAGACTGGTTAAACCGGTTTTTTGCCATCTAATAAAAGTTATATCTATGTTTTTACTGAAATTTTAGCGGATAATATGGTTTTATATTTACTATAGCTGACTCTTTGTCTAACGTCAGCGCGTAAAAACTACTATTCTTAAATCATGCCTGCTTTATCCATTACGCCCGCCAAACGGGCGACTTTACGCGCACAAGCCCATGCCCTCAAGCCCGTCGTTATGATTGGCGCTGATGGCTTAACCGAAGCCGTGCTTGCTGAAATTGAAATCCATCTCAGCGTGCATGAGTTGATCAAAATTCGTGTCTTGGGCGACGATCGGGACGCGCGCGCCGCCATCTACCAACATATCTGCGAGCAACTTAACGCCGCACCAGTGCAACATATTGGCAAGTTACTGCTGATTTGGCGCGCCAAGCCTGCGCCGCAGACATACCAAACAACTTTAGTGCGCCCAACCCAAGGCCAAGCAGCCAAGCCCGCTAAAGGACGCGGCTCACGCCTGGTGACGATTGTCAAACCGAACCCAAATCCAAGCCGGCGCCCACAAACTAAGAGCGTCCTAGTGCGCGGCAATGAACGCGTCACAGCAGGCGGCTCAATCAAGAAAGCAAAAACCCGGCAGGCCAGCACAAAACGCCAGTATCAGTCTGACAAATAGCGCTATCGCTAGACCTGTTTCAGCGCCCTGCAGGTCTATTAAATATAGCGAATCGCAATAATTTCATATTCGCGCACGCCGCTTGGTGCTTGCACGGTCGCAACATCGCTTTCATATTTGCCAATCAGCGCACGGGCAACGGGCGAACTGATTGAAAGCAAGCCGTGTTCAAGGTTGGCTTCATCATCGCCAACGATTTGATAGGTCACTCTTTCGCCCGAGGCCAGGTCCTCAAGATCAACCGTGGCGCCAAATACGGCACGGCCGTCCGCATCAACCAGCGCCGGCTCGATAATTTGTGCGGCAGATAATTTTGCTTCTAACTCTAAAATCCGGCCTTCGATAAAAGCTTGCTTCTCTTTTGCCGCATCATATTCGGCATTTTCCGAAAGATCACCCTGAGCACGGGCTTCTGAGATTGAATGAATCACCGACGGCCGCTCGACTGTTTTGAGCCGATGCAGTTCGTCTTTTAATAGGCCTGCGCCACGTTTGGTTAACGGAATAGAAGTCATGAGAAAATTATACGGTGCCTAAATACATTGAGGGGTTAGTTTAGACTAGCGTGTAGCCCTTGTATATCATATACCTCTAGATTTTTTAAATAACGCAATCCCTCAACCGCTGCGCGCGCGCCTGATATCGTGGTGTAATAGGTGACTTTATTAGCCAGAGCGCTGATCCGAATCGAACGAGAATCGGCAACAGCTGCGCGCGTTTCATCAACCGTTGTAAAAACTAACGCAATCTCACCATTTTTAAGCATATCGACAATGTGTGGGCGGCCGTCTTTCACTTTATTCACCACCTTGACCGGCACGCCAGCCGCACTAATCGCCGCGGCCGTGCCTTTGGTTGCAACCAAGAAATACCCGAGTTCGTGCAATAAGCGCGCCAACTCAACTGCAGTAGGCTTATCGCTGTCTTTTACGGTCATCAAGACCGTACCAGAATCCGGCAAACGCGAGCCAGCTGCAAGTTGCGACTTAAATAGCGCCTCGCCAAAAGTGCGGCCAATACCCATCACCTCGCCAGTTGAGCGCATTTCAGGACCGAGTACGGGATCAACGCTTGGAAATTTAGCAAACGGAAAGACCGCCTCTTTAACGCTAAACCAAGACGGTTCAACTTCCTCACCGATATGCTGCGCATCAAGGCTTTGCCCAACCATGCAACGCGCAGCAATTTTTGCGAGTTGCATGCCGGTTGCCTTGGAAATATAAGGGACTGTACGTGAAGCGCGTGGATTAACTTCAAGCACATACACAATATCTTCAAGCTGCTGGATCGGTCCAGCGCCCGTAGCTTGACGCTGAATCGCAAACTGCACGTTCATCAGCCCAACCACTTTTAAAGCCTGCGCCATGGCGGCCGTTTGCCGCTTCAACTCGGTAATCGTGGCGGCCGAGAGCGAATAGGGCGGTAGTGAACACGCCGAGTCACCCGAATGCACCCCGGCTTGCTCAATATGCTCCATCACGCCGCCAATAAAGACCCTTTGCCCATCTGCGATGCAATCCACATCACATTCAATGGCATCGTTCAGAAAACGGTCAAGTAACACCGGCGAATCATTGGAAACCTTAACGGCCTCTCGCATATATCGCTCAAGCTCGCGCGCCTCATGCACAATTTCCATCGCGCGCCCACCGAGCACATAAGAAGGCCGCACCACCAGCGGATAACCAATTTCCTCGGCTAGCGCCAGCGCTTTTTCTTCGGTTCGAGCGGTGCGATTGGGTGGTTGGCGCAAGCCAAGTTTAGATAACAATTGCTGAAACCGCTCGCGATCCTCAGCCATATCGATCATATCCGGCGTGGTGCCGATGATCGGCACGCCATTGGCCTCAAGATCAAGCGCCAGTTTGAGCGGAGTCTGCCCACCGTATTGCACAATCACGCCTAAAGGCTGTTCTTTATCGACAATTTCGAGTACATCCTCGAGCGTCAGCGGCTCGAAATATAAGCGATCCGACGTGTCATAATCAGTTGATACCGTTTCTGGATTGCAATTGACCATAATCGTCTCATAGCCATCTTCACCCAGCGCAAGCGCCGCATGCACGCAACAATAATCAAATTCAATACCTTGCCCAATCCGATTCGGGCCACCCCCTAACACCACAATTTTTTTGCGCTGAGTCGGCTGGGCTTCGCATTCTTCTTCATAGGTTGAATACAAATAGGCCGTTTTTGTCGCGAATTCAGCCGCGCAACTATCCACGCGCTTATAGACTGGGCGCACATTGAGCGCCAAACGAAGGGCGCGCACGGCAGCGGGCTCCACCTCCAGCAGTTTAGCCAAGCGCCGATCGGAAAAACCACTCCGCTTTAACTCACGCAATTCGTCGGCTGACAGACTCGCCAATGAACGTGTCCTCAAGGCCTGCTCTTTCAGCACGATTTGCTCAATCTGCGCTAAAAACCAAGGGTCGATGTGGGTTTCTTGGTAAATTTCAGCTAGGCTTAAACCGATCCGAAACGCATCGGCAACATACCAGATACGATCAGGGCCAGGCTCACCAATTTCTTCACCGATTTCGTCGCGATCGGTCGATTTTTCATCCAGCCCATCCACGCCCACTTCAAGTCCGCGCAACGCTTTTTGAAAAGACTCCTGAAAGGTACGGCCAATTGCCATGACCTCCCCAACCGATTTCATTTGGGTGGTCAAATGCGGATCAGCCGCAGGGAATTTCTCAAAAGCAAACCGTGGGATCTTGGTCACTACATAGTCAAGCGTGGGCTCAAACGAAGCCGGCGTGCCGGAGCCCGTTTCATTGCTGGTAATTTCATTTTTTAATTCATCGAGGGTGTACCCTACAGCAAGCTTAGCAGCGATCTTCGCAATTGGAAAACCGGTTGCCTTTGAGGCCAGCGCTGATGAACGCGATACCCGTGGGTTCATTTCAATGACCACCATCCGGCCATCGGCCGGATTAATCGCAAACTGTACATTTGAGCCCCCCGTATCCACGCCAATTTCGCGTAAGACGGCTAAGGAGGCGTTGCGCAAGAGCTGATACTCTTTGTCCGTGAGCGTTTGCGCAGGCGCGACGGTAATTGAATCCCCGGTATGGATCCCCATTGGGTCTAGGTTTTCAATTGAGCAAACAATGATGCAGTTATCATGCCGGTCGCGCACCACTTCCATCTCAAATTCTTTCCAGCCCAAGAGAGACTCTTCAATCAATAACTCACGGGTCGGCGAAAGATCGAGGCCGCGTTTGCAAATTTCCTCAAACTCTTCACGATTATAGGCAATCCCACCGCCTGAGCCACCCATTGTAAAAGAGGGCCGGATAATCATTGGATAACCCGTACCGCCGGTTTGGATTGAAATCTCGGCCTGTACTCTTAGCGCGTCCTCAAACGAATGAGCAATGCCAGATTTTGCCGAAGCCAGGCCAATCTTGGTCATGGCTTCTTTAAATTTCTGCCGGTCTTCTGCTTTATCAATCGCAGCCGGCGAAGCGCCAATTAATTCAACATTGTATTTGGCCAGCACGCCATGATGATGTAGATCAAGCGCACAATTAAGGGCGGTCTGCCCACCCATGGTTGGCAAGATGGCGTCAGGACGCTCTTTGGCGATAATCCGCTCAAGCACTTCCCAAGTAATCGGCTCGATATAGGTCACATCCGCCATTTCCGGGTCAGTCATAATCGTTGCCGGATTACTATTCACCAAGATCACCGTGTAACCTTCATCACGTAATGCCTTGCACGCTTGCGCGCCTGAATAGTCGAACTCGCATGCTTGGCCGATGATAATCGGACCCGCTCCGATAATTAGGATTTTATTAATATCTGTGCGCTTAGGCATAAAATTCTCTAAATAGTTTTCTTATATGGCCACTTTGTTGCTGGCACGTTCACGTGCCATGAGCGAGATGAATCGATCGAATAGATAGCCTAGATCATGCGGCCCCGGCGATGCCTCTGGGTGGCCCTGGAAGCAAAATGCCGGCGAATCCTTCAAAGCAAAGCCTTGCAAGGTACCGTCAAATAGCGAAACATGCGTGATCCGGGCGTGCGCCGGCAAGCTCTGCGCATCCACCGCAAAGCCGTGATTTTGCGAAGTAATTACCACGCGGCCATCATCTAGGTCTTTCACTGGATGATTAGCACCATGATGGCCGGTTTTCATTTTAACGGTCTGCGCGCCAATCGCCAGCGCCATAATCTGATGCCCAAGGCAAATGCCGAAGGTCGGCAATTTTTGCTCGATCAACTCACGCACAGCACGAATTGCATAATCGCATGGCTGAGGATCGCCCGGACCATTGGATAAAAAGATGCCATCTGGTTTAAGCGCCAGCGCCTCAGCTGCGCTCGCTTGAGCCGGCAACACCGTGACCCGGCAGCCACGCTGGGCTAACATGCGCAAAATATTAAATTTGACGCCATAGTCAAAAGCCACGACGTGGTAGCTTGGTTGCGTCAACGTGCCATAGCCAGCACTCAACTGCCATTCAGTTTGCGTCCATGCATAGGGTTTAGACGTTGAGACAACTTGAGCCAAGTCCTTCCCTGACAACCCTGCAAAAGCTCTGGCCAGCGCCAAGGCTTTCTCAGCATCCGTGTCGCCAGCCAAAATACAACCGTTTTGAGCGCCACGCTCGCGCAAAATCCGGGTCAAGCGACGCGTATCAATACCGGCAATCGCGACCATCTGCTGCTCGCGCAGATAATCAGCAAGCGGCTGATGCTGACGGAAATTAGACGATAATACGGGAAGATCACGAATGATAAGGCCAGCCGCTTGTATTTTTGCCGCATCAATATCTTCGTGATTAACTCCCGTATTACCAATATGAGGATACGTAAATGTCACCAGCTGATGAGCGTAGCTCGGATCCGTCAGGATTTCCTGATAACCCGTCATTGCAGTGTTAAAGACTACCTCACCCACAGTATGACCGGCAGCGCCAATCGAAACACCACGAAAAATCGTGCCATCAGCAAGCGCAAGCAAAGCAGGTTGAAAAGACGGCAACACGGCTAACTCCTAAAGGCAACACGCCTACTGTCAACCCGCCGCCGGTCATTAAAATTGCCCGCGTGCTCGCCACATAGCTTCACATCAGCATTAAGGCTTGGCCGCGGTAGACCTATTTGACCATACGGCACCAAAACGGAGGATACGGGTAGGCGCTAAGATAAATTTGGTTCAGATAAACCCTCTAATTATAACTTGAAAGCATTTTATTTTTTTGTGTTTTTTGAGGTTAAAACCTTACCCCTTATTCGTTTAGCCACTATTTGCCTGATATTTCTGCGCCTCAATCAGGCCACGATTAGCCAACGCATCAGCTCGCTCATTCTCCGGGTGACCCGCGTGTCCCTTAACCCAGCACCATTCAATTTGATGCTGGTTAGCTAGCCGATCTAAGCGCTGCCATAAGTCGACATTTTTCACCGGTGTTCTCGCTGAGGTCATCCAGTTTTTTTGCTTCCAACCGTGAATCCATTGACTAATGCCCTGTTGCACGTATTTTGAATCGGTATAAATAGCAATTTTGGCACGGCGCTTTAATGCTTCAAGAGCCGCAATCACCGCCATCAACTCCATCCGATTATTGGTGGTAGCCGGTTCCCCACCTGACAATTCTTTTTCTTGCATACGATAACGCAATAACGCGCCCCACCCCCCCGGACCTGGATTGCCTTTACAAGCCCCGTCGGTGTAAATTTCGATCGTTTCGGAATGCATCATTTACGCCGTTGAGTTTGTGGCGTGGCCACCGGCGGCAAAGCCGGCGCCAGGGCGGCAGAACTGCGCGGCGCGGCGCCGACTAAACGCACGCCACGCACACGCTTAATCGCCGTAATCATGTACACTGCGCCAAAAATAGGCCACCAGCGATCCCCAGCTTGTTCTATGCACGCAAATCGCGTCAGCCACTGTTCGCTCGTAAAGGGCGGCTGATAGCAACCAAAGCGCCCGCGATTTAATTCAAAACCCAGTAACTTAAGCCAGTCCTTGAGCCGCGAAAACGCAATCAACTTACGCTGAGTGGGGACAAAAGAACGTTTAGTGAAGCCCTTAAGCGCTTGTCGAGCTCCCCATAGACTCAATGTATTAAAGCCAAAGATCACCAATTGTCCTTCGGGCAACAACACGCGTTCAACTTCTCGTAGCAGCCGATGTGGCTCGCACGTCAATTCAAGCGTGTGTGGCAAAATAAGTAAGTCGATACTTTGCGAGGCAAAAGGCAACTCAGGCAAATCGCACCTAATACAGTTATATTCGGCAAACGCCGCTAACATTTTTAAATCAGACTCTGCATTCAACACCACCGCGCGCGATGGCATGCGATTTTCACGCAGCGCGTCAAGTTGAGGCAGGCCAAGTTGTAATGCATAATAGCCGAAGATATCACTCACCAGGCGATCAAGTTGTGCCTGCTCCCAGGCAAGCACATAGCGCCCAGGAGCAGAAGCCGCCCAAGCGGACCACTCTATAATGGATTGATTAGACATGATGCTCCAATGAATACGTCATTTACTGCTCGCAAATTACTTGAGTATGTAGCAGTCCCCGCATTTCAAGACAACTATATTTGGTTGGTATCGGATGGCCAAGCTGCATTCGTGGTCGACCCAGGCGATGCAACGCCGGTCATCACTCAATTGCACAAGCGTGGCTGGCATTTAAGCGCTATTTTACTCACCCATCATCATTATGATCATACCGCTGGCGTCGCGGACCTACTTAGCAGGTGGAACGTTCCTGTATACGGCCCAGCGCAGCAGACCATCAACACCGTCACGCATCCGCTCAAACATAATGATACGGTATCTCTGCTAGCACCGCAGTTAGAATTTTCCGTGCTTGAAATACCCGGCCATACAAATGACCATCTGGCTTATTTCAGCAAAGGTGCACAGCAGGCAGCGCCTCGCGTATTCTGCGGCGATACGCTTTTTGCTAGCGGCTGTGGCCGTCTATTTGAGGGCACACCGCAGCGGATGCTCGCCTCACTCGATGCGTTAGCCGCGTTACCCGGCGCCACGCTCGTACACTGCGGACACGAATATACGCTAGCGAATATCCGCTTTGCGTTAGCTTGCGAGCCGAATAATTTAGACTTACCCACCTGGCAGCGCCAAGCACACGCCCTGCGCGCACAGGGTAAGCCAACCGTACCCACGACCTTGGCTCACGAAAAACGCGTTAACCCCTTCTTACGGGTTGACCAAGCAGAGATACAGCAGCGGCTGGCTGTGCCAGCAGGCGATCGGCTCGCTACATTTATCGCGCTGCGTGAATGGAAAGACCACTTTAGTTAATTTAGTTAAAATACGGTTGAAAACAAGTTAAACTTCCCTGCTATGCTTGTACTTTTTACGGCTTTACCTGGAATTCTTGCCCTAATGAGATTCATCTTTAGCGTGCTATGGGTCGCATCGGCCATATTATTATCCTCTTGCGCCAGTAGGCTGCCCGCTAATCCTGAGAACACGCTGCCCACAGCAGATGAGCGCTTTTCTTTTTTCTCTTCTTTCGCAGCTCGTTTTAAAACCGCCAATGTTGATCAAACGATTGACCTTGACCATGATTCCGTCAATGCCCATAGTGGGCATTCGGCTGATTTATGGAGCCGCATCCGGCGCGGTTTTCAGATGCCAGATCTAAAAAATGACCTAGCGCAAACACAACTGTCTTGGTATGCTGCGCGGCCTGAATATGTCCAGCGCATGACCGAGCGCTCCAAACTTTATCTTTATCATATTGTAGAAGCGCTAGAAGCACGCAATATGCCCACTGAGCTTGCATTGCTGCCCTTTATTGAATCTGCCTATAACCCACAAGCCCTGTCAGTCGCTAAAGCGGCAGGTATGTGGCAATTTATCCCGGGGACCGGACGCAGTTATAATCTCAAACAAAATATTTTCCTAGATGAACGCCGCGATGTACTCGCTTCAACCAATGCCGCGCTCGATTACTTAGCTAAGCTACACGGTATGTTTGGCGATTGGCGCCTGGCCCTAGCCGCTTATAATTGGGGAGAAGGCAATGTCTTGCGCGCCATCGCGCGTAATCGCAAAGCCGGTTTGCCAACGGATTACCTTAGCCTAAAAATACCTAAAGAAACGCGTCATTACGTACCCAAATTACAAGCGGTTAAAGATATCGTTGCGCAACCGCAAAAGTATGGCTTAACGCTGCCGTCAATTCCAGATCATCCCTACTTTGTCACCGTGACGACAGCGCGTGATATTGACGTTGCGGTAGCCGCACAGCTTGCCGGCTTATCGGTTGACGCTTTTCACGCACTCAATCCATCGTTTTCAAAACCGATTATTTTAGGGGCCACGCAGCCACAAATTTTGTTGCCGTTTGAAAACGCACAAATGTTTGAGCAAGGCCTAAATAACTATCAAGGTCTACTCTCAAGCTGGACCACCTATACCGTCACCAAACGCGAGCGCACAACAACGCTGGCAGCAAAAATCGGCGTTGATCCAGCAACCTTATCTGCGATCAATAAAATTCCGGTTGGCATGCGCCTCAAGCCAGGCTCTACGGTACTGATACCCAAAGTCAAAGCCACAGACGATGAAGATATCAGCGCCTATATTGCAGAAAATGCGGTCTTCGCACTTGAGCCGGATGTGCCAGACACCCGCAAAATGTTAATTCGTGTGCGCCGGCATGAAACCATGGCCGCCTTTGCTAAGCGCTATCGTATCCCGGTTGCCCAAATTCAAGCGTGGAACCATACCAAACGCACAAAGCTCGCACCTGGACAGATGGTGATGCTGCACGTTCCGACGAGCCAAAAATCTACGTTGGTTAAAGCTAAACTGCGCGTGCGGCCACTGCCGCCGACAGCCAAGGCAATCAAGGCACGAGCCGTTAAAATCAACGCGAAAAAACCCGTAGTCAAACACAAAGCAAAAGTTGGGCCAATCAAAGCCCCCAAGGCCAAAGCCCAAAGCTCGCTGCCAGCGCGAAAAATAGCCTCAAATTAACCCGCTCTATTCACCCAAAACAGAACCGAGATAACCCATCTCAGTGGAAACATTTATGCGCCAACTTGTACTCGATACTGAAACGACCGGTCTGAAAGCCCGTGGCGGCGATCGTATTATTGAAATTGGCTGTATTGAGCTCATCAACCGCCAACTCACCGGCAACCATCTACATTTTTATATCAACCCAGAGCGTGACAGCGACCCAGGTGCGCTGGCAGTACACGGGCTAACCACCGAATTTTTAAGCGACAAACCCAAATTCGCTCAAATCGCCAGCGAACTATGCGACTTTGTCAAAGGCGCACAAATTATTATTCATAATGCGCCGTTCGACGTCGGATTTCTGGACGCCGAATTAGCCTTACTCGGCCTTGCGCCATTTAATGAACAGTGCGGCACGGAAGTGATCGATACGCTCGTTCACGCAAGGCAGATTTTTCCCGGCAAACGCAACTCGCTCGATGCGTTATGCGAACGCTTTAGCATTAGTAACGCGCACCGGACCTTGCATGGCGCGCTCCTTGATGCTGAGCTACTCGCTTTAGTTTACCTAGCCATGACGCGTGGCCAGGAGAATCTATTGCTGGATATACTAAACGAGCCCTGCGCCGATACCCGTCAGCATGCGTCGATCGCACTTGAGCAACTCATCTTGCCGGTACTCCGTGCGACGCCAGATGAAATCGCGGCCCATACCACTGTATTAGACGAATTAGAAAAAGCTGCAAAAATCCAAAGCGTATGGCGCAGCAGCATAGAATAAAATAGGTTATCAGGCTTAAGTTTCATTCACTAACACGAAGCAGGACGCTTTTCTCAGAACAACAAAAAGTGGCGTTCCACACCCTTTACCTGATAAAATTATGGGTTGTATTACGCAGACATGCATGCGTGACTATCTCAAGCAGTCAATTAGGGCGATTAACTCAGCGGTAGAGTGCCACCTTCACACGGTGGAAGCCAGTGGTTCGATCCCACTATCGCCCACCAAATCCTTCCCGCCAGCGACAGTGCGCTTTTCTTTAAGGCTCGTAAGCTCGCTGAAATTTTCTACGGCCCGCTTTTTGCTAAAACAAAAAGGATTGAGTCGATCCCCTGCCTTGCTGCGCTAAAAAGCCAAGCGAAATACCTATAAACATAATGGACAAAAAAAAGCCCAAACCGAAGTTTGGGCTGAATCCACCAAAGGAGGAGGGTGGAGGAGACACTGCTTGGTTACCAAGTCGGCAACCGATAAACAGATTATAGCAATGACTCTTGTGCAATGCAAGGAACTTTATAATATAAAATCATTTTTTACATTGCGAAAAATTAGAGGATTTTGCCAGAAAAATAAAAAAGCTTATTATTCAATAGGTTAGGCTCAACCTCCCCAAGCTTGAGCGTTACCTTACAAAAAATTAGAGAACTATTCAGTCGTTATTTTAGGTCATTTACCCTAAAAATTAATTTGCTGCGCAGCACAAATTATTTGGATAATCTATCTGCCGCGAGCTTGAAATGGTAGCCGTTTGCCGCACACGCACGCACAGCGTAAGTAATACCCAGATGAATAAATGTGAAGAAGAAGAAGAAGAAGAAGAAGAAAAAATACTGAAGAGGTTCGCAGCCTCAATACACAACGAGGCCTAACTATAAAGAAAAGGCAAAGCAGACCGATAAGCCGGATTCTGTGCACGCAACCAAAGTTGCGCGTGACAGCCATTCCTCTAGACGCGTCATTACTGACGCGCTCAAGCTTCCTACCCGCGAACTAGCAAGGGGCCTGCTTGCATCCTATAGATGCATGCTCGCCTATTTGGAATTGCTCCGGGTGGAGGTTACCGTGCCAGCTGCGTCACTGCAGCCGCGGTGCGCTCTTACCGCACCGTTTCACCCTTACCTGAGCCATCAAACTTAACACTTGAGGCCATCGGCGGTTTGCTTTCTGTTGCCCTATTCCGCGTGTCGCCACGGATGGCCGTTAGCCATCACCCTGCCCTTTGGAGTCCGGACTTTCCTCCCCCTTCTAACGAAGGCGGCGGCTGTCTGGTCTACTTTGCCAGCTAAAGTTTAGCACGCTTATTCAATTAACCTGAGTTCTGGTTAAGGAAATGCCGAGATAGGAGAAGAAAATTTTCTCGTTTAGCGCTAAAAATTTAAAACACTGTATTCAAGCACAGAAAAATGCCCGCTATAATAGGCAAAAAATCCTATATAGCCTACTATAATGAACAAATTTACACTTCCCGCACAGGTTTTAGAGCATATAATTCAACTTGGACAGCGTATCCGTTTAGCAAGAATACGTCGCAACTTATCCGTCGTTGACTTAGCAAAAAAAGCTGGCATTAATCGAAATACTCTTAATTCCCTGGAGCTTGGTAAGCCGGGAACCAGTATCAGCGCAATTATTGCCACACTGTGGGCGCTCGGATTAGATAAAACGCTAGATACTGTCGCTGATCCCGATATGGATACGCATGGCAAGGTATTGGAAGCTTCACGTCGGCCAAAGCGAGCAAGCAAACTAAAAACCGTAGGAAATGAATATGATTTCTGAACGCAAAGTCTATATTTATATTCAGCTTCCCAGCTCATTAGAACCGACATTCCGCTACCCCCTTTCCTCAATCTGATAGATTTTACAAGCGGTATCGC
>JASSUB010000031.1:0-21829 GCA_031963205.1 Mycoavidus cysteinexigens | reverse complement strand
ATCATACTCACCCTGACGCGCTTCGCTTGTCTTACAAATTTAGATAAAATGTTTTATTTATGAACCGCCGCTTCGCGGCACTCACTAATCATCGATCCAATTTCTCAACACCGCATGACAGTTTCAGCCTCATTTTAGGATTGGAAAATACTGCGAGTGACTCGATGACAGCTTGTGGCCGAGGTATTTCTTGCCGATTGAAACGGAGTCAATTTTGATGGATGGGAAAGCGCGCAGCTTTAAGCGGATAGCGCAAGCGGCGTAATGCTTGGCAGTTTTCAGAGAGGGTACTTTCAGCGACCCGAACAAGAGGCAAGTTATAGCGAAAATAGGACATTCGTGCTATATATTAATTCCAATTCATATTATTTTATTTATTCAAGATGACTGCGACGTACATTTTAGCTATTTCTGCGGCCCGCCGTATATTTCTCTCCTGCCTGTTGCTGAGCGGGATCGGAATATGTGCTGTAGGGAGTACGCTCGTAGCAGGTTGCACACCGGCACAGTCTCAATCTGAAACAGCCACAACCTCGGCGCGGCAAAATCCCGCAAAAGAAAACGTTTCAAAACGCTATCAAAACAATCCAGCTATCGAGGCTTTCATCAGTGATCTAGTGATACGCCATCACTTTGAGCCTAGCGCGCTACGCGCGCTTTTCACGCAAGCTAAATACTCAGCCGCGGTGGTCAAACTTGAACAGCCGCCCCTCGCAGCATTGCCTCGCGATTGGCGTACTTACCAGTCACGGTTTCTTAAGGCAGAGCGCATTAATGCTGGCGTGCAATTTTGGCGCACTCATCAAGCAATTTTACAGCGCGCACAGCAAGAATTTGGTGTGCCACCTGAGATTATTGTTGGGATCATTGGCGTTGAGACTTTTTATGGCCGTAATATGGGCAAGCACCCGGTACTGGATGTCCTGACGACATTAACTTTTGACTATCCAACGAGGCCAAATCAGTTGAAGCGTGCAGCGCTATTTCGCAAAAATTTAGAAGATTTTCTACTCTGGACCCGTGCTGCAGGCCTTGATCCAACTCGCATTTTAGGCTCCTATAACGGCGCCGTGGGGATCGCGCAATTTATGCCAAGCAGCGTTATACAGTACGCCATTGATTATGATGGTGATCAGAAGGTCGATTTATCTACCAGCGTTGCCGATGCAATTGGCAGTGTTGCCAATTATCTGCGTCAACACGGCTGGGAAGCTGGCCGGCCGGTACTTTGGGAAATTGCCTCTGATAGCGGTAGCTTAGACCTTGCGCAAGCCGGCGCAGATGGGAAAATTGAACCTCGCCGAACGCTAGGCGAACTTCATAAAGCAGGCCTATTACTCAATGAAACACTCAACCTAGAGGCTGAGTCGAACACCTTGGTTAATATTATCGATTTACCCACTCCTGAACAGCCAACCGAATATAAACTGGGCCTACGCAATTTTGCTGTGCTCACACACTATAACCGCAGTTTTTTTTATGCGCTAAGCGTCTACCAGCTTGGCCAGCAAGTTAAGCAGCGCTTGCACATGAGTGCAGGATCCCCGCTGCTGTAAGCTTTGCGTTATTTCAAGGGTTTTAATGAGAGCGCCATGATTGCCTCTTCTAGGCGAGCGGATAATCCTGCGGCACGGATGGTTGGGGTTGCAACTGCCTGCCCAAATGCACTGGGACTACCCAAGATGGTCAGAGTTTGCCGAGCACGCGTAATGGCGGTGTAGACTAGTTCGCGCGTAAGCCCGCCATGGGCTACTGCAGGCAAGACAAAAGCCAACTGGTTAAATTCCGAGCCTTGCGATTTATGCACAGTTAAAGCAAACGCAGTTTCATGAGGTGGCAATACAGCAGAAGATAACACACGCCAACCGCCATCTGGGATTGGGAAAACAATGCGAAATTTATTGCCGGCAACGGGTAATGCAATGCCCATATCGCCGTTAAAAAGACCAAGCGCATAATCGTTACGTGTAATCATCACCGGCCGGCCAGCAAACCATACTGCCTCACTCGCCACCGTAATGCCGGCCATAGCGCAGACACGAGTCGCTAACAACGCATTGAGGGTCTCAACCCCGCGCGGGCCTGCGCGTACGGCGCTTAATACCCGATAGTGGTTTAAGGCCTCAAATAGAGGGCCTAGATCAGGACTCGCCTGCCGCTCAGTCAGCGTATATAGCAAGTCTTTTAACGCCTTTGCATACGGTGCGAAACCATCCGCCATCAGGTTTAACGAACTCGCTGCAAGTGTCTCACCATGATCGTCGATCAAGACTGCGGCGCCGGTTGCGGCAGATAGGCAAGCCTCTTGCGCTGGCAACGTTGGCGGCTGTAAGGCTAATGCCGCTAATGCATCCTTTGGCGAGCCAGCACGCATCGCTAACGATAGCTGTCCAATGGCGGACTCAAGCCCAAACCGATAATTATGTTCGAGGCGGCTAACACAATTGGCCAATCCTTTACTAATACTGAGCTCAGCAAATACTGCCCCGGCCTCAACCGCTGCCAACTGATCTTTATCCCCTAACAAAATAAGCCAACTATGCGGTGCGAGGGCCGCGACCAGTTGTGCTGCCAGTGCCACATCGATCATCGACGCTTCGTCAATCACGACAACATCATAGGGTAGCGGCACAGGAGACTGAGCATTCGCCTTTAGACCAGTGCCAAGTAATCGGTGTAAGGTGAAAGAGTGTTTAGGTAAACGCTGTTTAATCGCTGCCGGTAGAGCGCTGGCCCGTTCGGCGAGCGCGCTAAGCATGCGCTGAGCGGCTTTACCGGTAGGTGCCGCAAGCACGATACGAAGTGCCGGGTTGGCATCGAGTAGCCGCACCAGTTGACCGACCATTGCCGTGGTCTTACCTGTGCCTGGCCCGCCACTGACTACAGTGAGTCGACCCGCGCCGGCGCGCGCGGCCAGCACCTGTGCAATCCGCCGTTCATAGGCATAATAACGTGCCAGGTAAAGCCGCCCACCCTCATCCAATACCAGCGGCAGCAATTCGCTATCCGCTGCCTGACCGTTACTGACCAAACCACTTGAGAGCAGCCACCGCTGTACCACCTGTGAGGTTTCGCCTAGGCGCTCAGCGAAAGCATCGAGCGCGATGCAAACATGTCCAGACGAACCCGCACGGCTGACTTCGGCCGCCGCTAGAGCAGTGATGCGTGCGGTCTGGGCGCTTGCGCCAAGTTGCAGGGCCAGGGTATTGATGCGCTGCGCAAAACCATCCGCTAAAAATAAAGAGGCATCGGGTGGCTGCGGCGTAAGTACGGCTGCATCATTCGTATTAGCGAGTGTACGCGGGCAGCTATCCGTTAGCCACACCGACCTCATGAGCGCTCTCCAGCCATCAGGCGATCAAGTGCATCAATCATCGCTGCCGTAGGTTTATGATGATAAACACCAGCCGCCTGCCCTTCTACCTGCCAGTCTGGGCGCACGCCTCGCACAAATAAATATAAGTACCCGCCGCAATGCTTTAGGTAGTCGTAATCGGGTTGTTTAATGCGTAAATAACGATGTAGCGCAAGCGTATAGAGAAGCGCCTGTAAATGGTAGCCATGGGCCGCCATAGCCGCATGCAATGCGGCTTGATTATAGTGCTCGACAGTATTGCCAAGATGGTTCGATTTCCAGTCCGCAATCCAGAAACGGCCTTCGTGCTCAAACACGAGATCGATTACGCCTTTCATATAGCCCGTTAGCTCGCTTGCCTCAAAGTCAATGTCTAGATAGCCGTGGGTTTGCAAAAGTACGCGCAGGGCGGATAAATCTAGAGCATGAACGGTAAACGTAAACTCCAATTCACGGAAAATACGGTTTGCAGCCACCGTAGCAAGCCTTAGACCCGGCACTAACTCTGTCATGGCTAGATCGCTTAATAAACGCGTCATCATGGCAACTGACACCGTAGGCTCTGCCCCTGCTGGCAACCTGCGCTCTTGCAACACGCGCTCAATCGCTGCGGGCCAGCTTGCTGACGTAGTGAAATCCGTTAGCTCAAATAACCGGTGCAGATACTCGCCGGCAGCTGCACCACGCGGAAAATGAACAATATCGTCTGCCCCAGCAGACGGACTGGCAGCGACTGAGATTGCTGCCGACTCAACAGGACCGGCATGATTTAAGAGCGAGCTAAAACTGGCGAGCCGCCAACTTACTAAGGATGGCCGCCGCATCACACGCGCGCGCAAAACCGCCCGCGGCGCTAAAAACAAAGGCTTTAGCGCATGTTGGGTCGGCATCGGCAACGGTTCAATCGTAATGAACTTCCTCTCAATACGTTTTTTAGGATTTATCGCATCCAGTTCAGCTGTGTCCAAAACCGGATCGTCATTAGCCAGGGCCTGCCAGCAGGCGGAGATTTCATCCTCTGTTGGCGGCTTAACTAACCAGCTTGAAAAATCATATCCCGCACCTGCCACCAGCCAGTTCAGCATACTTTGCCGTGCTTGCTTAGTTGATCCTTGTGGCCCGCTTATATATAAGCCAGCCACTATATAACAGCGGTAAACGGCGCGCGTTAGCGCAACATAGATTAAGCGCACACGCTCAGCTGAGTGCTCAACACTAGCGGCTTCCTTGGCCCGGTCTTCGTCAGCTTGGTCAGCGCCATAGTGAATCACCGCATGACCCTGCTCATCATGATATTCGCGCGCACTAGGTAATTTGTTTGAGGGCGCGGTACGGATTGCCCCATCATTTAAAAATGGACAAAATACCACCGCATATTCCAAGCCTTTGGCCTTATGCACCGTCACAATCTGCACCAGATCGCGATCGGATTCAAGCCGCAACTGCGCTTCATCGCCGCCCTTGCGCGCGGCCCGCTGTGTCGCAAGCCAGCGCAGCACTGGCTCAATTCCCCCTTGCTGAGCCGCATGAGCTTGCACCAGTTCCGCCAAGTGGCTTAAATCCGTTAAGCGCCGCTCGCCATTGGGGCCAACTGCGATCCGTTGGGCGATACGCAAAGCGCGCAAAAGCGTGCGCCACATAAAGGCAAAGCCCCGTTCATGCCAGAGCATACGGTAATGCGCGAAGCGATCAATCCACTCTGCCCAGCCCTCGATTTGCCCTTGCGTCCAGAGCTGAAGATTGGGCTCTAGCAGCGCTTGCTCATTGGCATCCATGGCATTGAGCGCCAGCGCATCTAGGCCAATCCAGTCGGTGGCCAGAGCGGTACGCAAGCGGCGTAAGTCGCCTGGCGCATCAATCGCCAGCAGTATATGTTCAAGATGAGCCGCGTCTTGAGTCTCAAACACCGAGACTTGCGCCAGTTCAACGCTACCCACTCCCCACTCGGCCAGCGCCTGCTTCATCAGGCTTCCTTGCCGGTGGGTTTGCACCAATACGGCGATTTGACCCGCGCTCAGCGGGGCAGCACCGATAGTCGTCGCCCCTTCTGACATGGGCGCCGCAGTATCGATCGATAGCAGGCGAGCAATCTCAGCCGCGCAGGCATTGGCCGCCGCTTTGAGCGCTTGTGGCTTAGTGAGTATGGCGTCGCCATGCGGCAATAACCAAACGCGGCAATCCGGTGTTTGCGTCTTTGTCTCTGGTTCAAGCTGCTTTGCGGAAGTTAACCTTAAGCGTGGTGGTTCGATAAAAAAGTCGCGTGCACGCGTATGCGCATGTACCGACCGATAATCAAGACCAGGTAACACAAAAGCCGCCGGATTCGCGCTAAAAATCCGATTGCAGGCAGCAATTAACGCTGCACTTGAGCGTTGATTCACGGTCAGCGTATAGCATGCATACGCTTCTTTACGCGCCAGTAAATAGGTATGTAGATCGGCCGCTCGAAAACTATAAATAGCTTGTTTAGGGTCGCCAACTAGAAAGAGCGGGCCATGCGGCGCAAAGATCTGACTTAAGATCTCAAACTGTACTGGATCAGTGTCTTGGAATTCATCGATCAAGGCCGCGGCATAACGCCGCCTAAGCGCGCGCACGAGTCCGGGATGCTGATTGAGCGCAGCGTGTAAATGAGTGAGCAAGTCATTGAAGGACATCACCCGCTGGGTGCGTTTTTTCTCACGTAAAGCGTCTCCTGCCCAGCTTAACCAGGCAGATAAGAGGGATAACCAGTGGGCGCGGTTAAGCGTAGCGGCCGTGTGTAATGCGCTAACGAGTTCATCCGCTAGCTTGAAAAATGCATGGCTTGGTACGGTACAGCCTTTTTTAGTGCGCTTTTCGAGGACTGATGCGGTGAGGAGTTCGGCTTTTTCACCCAGCGCAATAGACGGATTGCCCTCATCGAAATACCGTGCCCAGGAGCTTAGCGCCAGTGCGACTGTCGTGGGTTTATAAGTATTTGCGTTAAGAGCGGGCAATGCCTCATCTAACTGCTGCTGAATCTCGCTCTGCTGCATTTGCCATAGGCTACGGGCAGCGGCAAACAAAGTCATCAGCGGCGGCGATGACACAGCATCATTGTGCCAGCAAGCTTGATCTATCGTGTTCAGATGATTTGCGCCGAACATCAGCCGTGCTAATGGTTTTTGGGCGCACCGCGCAAACTCTTCAGCCAGCGTTGCGGGCCCTGCCCCATGCTCAACCAGCCAAGCTGCAAACTCAGCATGGGCAGCAGCGGCCGGCTCAATCCGCGTGCGCCAAAATTCAACGGCTAACTCAAAACGCACTATTTCGTCATCTGTTTGCAGCTCGCATTCAAATGGCATGCCGGCCGCAAAAGGCGCTTCTTGCAGCGCGCGCTGGCAAAACGCATGGACCGTATAAATTGCCGCTTGATCAAAACGGTGTAGTGCATATTCAAGCCTGAGCTTTGCTTGAGCGCGCGTCATCTTGCTCTGCTCTATCACAGCCAATAAGCCGATCATAAAAGGATCGTCGCACGCGGCCACTTTTGTCAGTACGTGAACGAGTTCAGTCAAACGGCTACGAATCCGCTCATGGAGTTCAGCGGTCGCCGCTTTAGTAAACGTAACGACCAGAATTTGCTCAACATCGAGTGCTCTCTCAACTAAAAGACGCACATATAGAGCGCAAATATTCCAGGTCTTACCCGTGCCAGCGGATGCCTCGATCAAATTGACGCCATCAAGTGGGCACTTGAATGCATCAAACTCACCGCCATCACTATGGCTGTGCTGCGCCGTAGCGCTCACCGCATTTGCTCCGATGCGCGCACGCTCAAACAAAATGCCGTCCACAAATCCGCCGTCTTGCGTCCATACGCTTTTTCCAAAATGCTTCTAAAGTACTCACCCCTTTCCTCAAGAAAGGGGGACCTATTTCTATCTGTATAGGACAATTTAAAGCTTGACTCGCGATTTAGCTGCCAGTTCGCTCAAGATGCTCGTTCAGCGGCATCAATACTGCTCGCGCAAGCGCCTTAAAACGCGCATCCAAGGCCCCTGCCGGCGGTTCTCCGCGCAGCATAAGCTGCAGCCAGGCATCATCCATTTCAGCCACGGTTTGCCGCGCTGTTTGATTGCCCGCCCACATTCTACGAGCGGCCTCCTCTCCATCATTGATAAAAGCCCATGCGCTTTTGGGGAAAAAATGCAGCGGCGCGCAGCAGCCTGCACGGTAAAGCGCAATTAATTCAGCCAAATAAGTCTGGGCCTCATGCACCGTGTTTAAAGTAAAACTCATCGAGTTGCCTAGCCATACTGTGCGTAGCTTCACCCCCACCGGAGCCAGCACACATAAAACTAGATGACGCAGCCATGCGCCAAGATAATCACGTGCGCCAGGCCGCCCATGGCGATACAGAATCAACCCGTCTTGACTGACATCATGCAATACCCCCATCAACTGCAGCCGGCTATCTCCGCCAGCCGCGGCACTGTGCTCACCTAACAAGCCAGGGACATCGGGCCACCTTGGCTCCAGTTCAAGCGTAAACGGATAGCTCGCCACTCCAGTTGTACGGGCCAGACGAATGCGCGCAGCAAGTGCTGCCAGTGCATCCAATTCGCGCGTGCATATAAAGGCGCCGGTTGCGCCATTCGGTAGCTCAGGACTTGCTTGCGCAATACGGCGCGCACGCTCGAATAAAACAGGCGGCACCCCTTGAGTTTGATTGGCCTCGATGTCTTCGGGTGACTCTCCTATGGCCAGCAACAGAGGCAACAGACGTTTTGCTAATGCATCACGCCCAGCATACTCAAGGGTGAACGGCTCAAAATCGGATAGCTCGTGCTGGGCACGGGCCAGGGCAAGGCCCAGTCTATCGCGCAATAATGCCCGCACGGGATGTTGCCAGAAGCGCTCGAAATCATCAAAGATGATTTCCTGGCTTTCCTCTAGCGGCAGCGGTGCGCTAAAAAACGCCGCGGCACTTCCCTCGGCGGCAGGCGCATTGAGTGAGTTAAGCGCGGTGGCAATTTCCGCGCGATCTGAATCATAAGTAAAAAGCGCATCATTACACCGACCATCAGTAGCGTTTCTTTCATTGCTTAGATATTCGGCGGAGAAAGATTGCAACGGATGCTCAATCACAAAGCGCTTGCGCGCCGCCGCCATTTCAGCCTGCGTAGCATCTGGCCCAGCCAACGCCTGGCTTAGATAATCCAATAATTCACTCACCACAGCAGCACTCGGCAGTGGGCTGTTATCACGAATACTACGGCCAGTATAAGCCAGCAATAAACAATCGCGCGCGGCCAGCACCAAATCAAGAAACAAAGTACGTTCATCATCGCGCCGTTGGCGATCTCCCGGCTGGCTGAAGCTAGCCATCAGGTCAAATTCATCTGTCCGCACCTTACCCGGCAATACTCCCTCCCCCATATCAAGCAGACAGACGGCACGATAGGGCAGGCCTCGCAAGCTCGTCAGCGCAGAGAATGTCACGCCTCCCGTTGGCACACCGCCCCGCACCGGCTGATGAAGCACGTGGCCAAGCGCCAAGCGCAGTACGGCTGCTGATAAAGGCTGTTTTGCGCCCCCTGCTGCCATCGCTTCAGTGAGCTCTATAATCGTAGCGCGTAGATCAGCGATGGGTTGGGCTGATTCAGTATCTGTTACGAAAAAACGCTCGATGGCATTGAGCAAAACAATGCGCCAGGCGGCTGCCGGGCGAGCCAACGCGCATTCATCCGCCAGGGCAGCCAGATCATCAATGAACCGTGACAAAGAACCTAACAGACTAGCCTGAGCGCCGCTGACAGAGAGTATCGGCAAATACCCTTCAAGCGGCAGCGCCCCAGCGGGCAAAGCATAGCCAAGATAGAGCCGCATTAAGGCGTCGGCAAAAGTGTGGCGTTCTGGCGCACTGAGGCTGTCATGACTGTTCAGGGTCTCATTAGATGGCGCCAGACCGCGCCGGGCAAGCGCTGTGGCAAGCCATAGCCGGAGCGTTTCGAAGACAGCGGCATCACTCCCGTCCTGGGTGTGCATAGAGGTGACAGCATCGATCTGAGTTTTGTCCGCTTGGCGAATTTCATAACGCGCGGCCAGTGCGTCAGTGCGTAGCCATTCGATTAAATTCGCCACGCTAATGTTGCGTGCCGGCAGGTCGAGCATTTCGTACAAAACCCGCGCCATCGGGTTGGTGTGCAAAAGCGGCAACCCTGTAATGCTATAAGGAATACGGCGCTTGCCATCAGTCGCGCCGAACACCGCCTCAATCAGCGGGGCGGCGGTGGCCAAATTAGGCAATACCACCAGCACATCAGACGGCGTCCATGAAAGGTTTTCATCCAATAGCGCGAGTAGCCGGTCATGCAGCACCTCGAGCTGGCGCACTAGACTATGGCAAACATGCACTTCGACGCCGGTCGCAGCCTCCTCGCCTGCCGCTGGCGGCACTGGCCACTGCTGCAAATTGAGTAGAGCATTTTGTAACGCTGCGAGCCAAGTCGGGGCATCGTTTTCAATATAGTGCGCAGTCTCGCTACTGACTGTGCCTTCGCTTAGCTCTTGCAATAAATGCAACTGCGCCTGTGTTTGCCGGCCCCATTCAGCCAGTAGCAGATTGCCGGTTTCGTGATAATCAGCCTGGTTGTCTAGTGCCAGTTCAGTCACCCGAGCCGCATCGACGATGTCATACCAATATTCACGGCAAGGGTTCAGCACATATAGGTGCACCTCGACCCAGCGCGCCAGCTCACGCAATAGAGCAATATGCAATGGCGGCATTGCGGGTAAAGCGAAGATACTCACAGATTTAGGCCAACCGGCGCGCGCAACACTCTCTGCACTCAGTGTAGAGGCCTCATTGAGAAAGCGATAAGCGCCGGGTGCGCTCTCGCCTGGTACGGCCAACTCAGCAAAGATTAAACGCCATAATTGTGCTTGCCAGCGCTCATCGCTTTGCCAGGTAGCACCTATGCCAATATCATTTGGCGTCTGGCTTGGCGCCATCGCGCGCCGAGCCATCAGCGAGCGACCTTCGCACCAGGCGGTAAGCCAGTCTGGGCGGTAGGTTAGGTATTGATCAAAGAGCACGGCAACACGCTCGGCAAACTCATAGCGCATGGTATCGTCGGCCGCCTGCAAATAAGTACCAAGTCGCTCCTTATCCTGATACGGCCAGGTGCGTGCATCCAACCAATGGTAGCAATGCCATACCAATCGCTCTGGCGCAAAGGGGGAATGCTTAGGAATCTCATAGATGCGGCCGATTTGTGCCCATAGCCACTGTGCTAAATAAGCAAAATCGACGTTCATGCAGATGCCAAAGCGCGTAGCAATATCTAATTCGAGTCGGCGGCGCAGGGCAACGCTAGGCACAATAATAGAAGTGGCACACCAAGGATCGGACTTATCATCGGCCAGGTTATCCAGTAAAGCATCCGTCAGCGCTTCATAGCGATTTGAATAAAACAACTTAAGCATTCGACTTTTGCTTTGGCTTCCATTGACCGTTGTTAGCGTCTTTTTGATAGGAACGCTTGACAGCTGCCCACGCTACTTTGCGAGCAGTTTCCTCTTGTGAAGCGTGATCTCTACGGTCTTTCTCATCACGATATTCGTCCCATGCATGATTGAAAGCTTCTTTGTAAATCTGCTGTGCATGCTGAGGGAGATGCGCGCGCACACTTTCGGGTAAATCATTGATCTCTCTATAAGGCATAGCGTTCTCCGAAAAACAGCCCTAATAACAGAATACCACTTTCACAAAAATACGCTAGACTCTTACCCTCCGCCTGGTGGAGGCGTATCTGCTATTTTCATCTCCATGCGCTACTCAACACAAATTAAAAAGTTCTTATATAGCCAATATTTTTATGGCGGGCTACGCATCGCGTTTGGCATTTCGTTGCCGGCGGTGTTAATGCTTACGCTATTTCACGACCGAGCGCTAGGGTTTACCATCGCCACCGGCGCGCTTGGCGTGTGCGCAGTGGATAAACCAGGACCGCTTAAGCATAAACATAACGATATGCTGCTCTGCTCGCTGCTTGGTTTTTTGGCGGCATTTGCGACCGGCATTGCGACCGGCGCCTCGCTGCCGCTATGGCTGACCATTGCACCCTTAAGCTTTGCGCTGTCAATGTTGGTGGTGTATGGCGATAAGTGGCTGCAAATTAGCTTTGCCACGCTCTTTATGATGATTGCTACCCTTGGCAACCATTTCACTGTCTTAGAGGCACTCATGAACGCCGCTTGGTTATTGCTCGGCGGACTTTGGTATACCTATTGGAGTACTTTAGTTAACCGCTGGCAAGCTGAGCGTATTGAACAGCAATCGATTGCCGAAAGCATGTTTGCGACAGCCGAATATCTGCGCGCCCGCGCCGATTTTTACAAACTGAATAACGATCTTGACGAGTGCCACCAGCAACTCGTGCTTAAACAAATTGCCGCCATCGATAAACACGACGTCGCGCGAGGCATTGTCCTGCGCAATCTGCCTGTGCTACGCGCAGGACACCTCGATGCACGGCGCACCATGCTTTTTAATCTTTTTATCAATATTGTAGATTTGCATGAAACCGTGGTTGCCGCACACGTAGATTACACTTTAATGCGCACTGTATTTGCAGATTCAGATGTGCTGATTTTTTTCCACGATTTTCTACGAAAATGCGCCCGCGATCTTGAAAATATTGGACTTGCCATATCGCAAAACAGCGCTTCGCAACAACTTGTCACCCTCAAAACTGAACTGCGCGCCCTTGAATTTGAAATTGACGTTATGCGCAAAAAAGCCTTCCCGGCACAAGAACCTGAAGCTTATGCAATGCTCGTCGCCGCTTTCCGGCGCGTCTGGAGTGTCTCAAGGCTGCTCAATAAAATGCATCGCAATACGCGCAGCGATAATCCTCAGCCCACCACTGAATTACAACTTGATAAAGCCTTGCAGCATTTCTTACAGCGCCAGCATGTGCCACTGCGGCAGATTTTTTCAAATTTGAAAATCGCCTCACCTAGCTTTAGGCATGCGCTACGCGTGAGCATCGCCGTGGCACTCGGACTGTGGATCGGCACACTACTGCCTTTGACTAATGCGTATTGGATCTGCTTAACCATCGTGATCATTATGAAACCGGGGTTTTCTCTCACGAAACAACGCAATACGCAACGGTTGATTGGCACCGTGATTGGCTGTGCTGCGAGCCTTGCTTTGATTTTGCTAGTGAAATCCCCTGTCACCCTACTACTCGCGATGTTCGCGTGCATGGTCATGAGCTATAGCTTGGTGCTTTTTAACTATACTGCAAGCGTGGTTTTTACGTCTTCTTATGTCTTACTTTTATATCATCTACTCGCACCAGAAGGCATGAGACTGATTGCTGAGCGCGCACTCGATACCGCTATTGGCGGCACCATTGCGCTTGGCATTAGCCACCTATTTCCATATTGGGAATATCGCGTAATGAAACCGCTGGTCAAAGAAATGATTACTTCAATGCGGCAATATTTGGACGCCATCTGCATGGGCGCCGGCAAACCAGTCACGACTAACGCTCTACCTGCTTCACCCGCCATCAGCAACGACTTCCGCTGTCGGTTGGCGCGTAAAAATACACAGATCGCCTTTGCCAATCTAGGCAATGCATTTGCTCGCATGATGTTAGAACCCAAGGCACAACAAAAATTCGTAGCTGAATTAAACGACTTATTAATCCAAAGCCATACACTTGCCTCACAAATGGCGGCAGCCGCACCCTTATTAGCGGCAGACGGCACAGCTGACAACCCTACGCTCGCCCATGCGCTGAGTGCAATACGCGAAAATCTGATGCAAGCAGAAGCAGGCACGCAGGTAGAAAGTGATTTTGCGCAGATCAAAAAAGAGCTAACGCGCAGATTGGATGCAATGGTCATCGAGGCCGAACAAGCGAGTACTGAGCCTAATGAAATCATACAAGAATTAAAGCTGCTTGCACTCCAGTGCAAGCAGATGCTTACTGTATCGCAATTAATCTGTAAAGATGCAGGCGCGATTCAACTGCCTGCTCCAACATATTGAAAAAGCACAACAAATGCAAGTTTTAGTGGCTTTGATAGCGCCACAGCTTAAAAGGCGTAAGCTTCCCCACAGCACTTCCATGCTCGAGCAAAATATATGCCACTCCTTGGCCTTTGAGCACACGGATTGAATAAACGATATCGCAATAATGCTGGCTTAAATCACCTTCAACAAATGCGCCGGGTGCAAGAGCCAGCGTATTAAAATCAAACTGTTGTTGCAAAGAAGAAGGCAAGTGGATTTGCAAAAATTCTCTGGCGATATCCACCTCCATCAAGAAAAATTTGAACAATGCATCATGTGGCATCGATAGTGTCTTCATTCTGCCCTCGCCGTGTAATGAGTTGGCTTATTCTGACTCGATCGGACTCGGATGAACACCTAGTTGGATGGCTAATTTTGTGGCTGATGAATCGATTCATTTTGTACCAGGCCACCCCATTTTTGTACAATAGAGCAAACAATCCTTTTTCCGCACTCACTTGACAATGCCAAATCCCACGTCCCCGAGCACCATTCATCGTACTGACTACACTCCGCCCCCTTTTCTGATCGATACAATCGAACTGGAATTTGAGCTTGAAGCTGAGCGCACCACCGTCACAAGTAAGATGCAGTTGCGCCGCAACCCGCAGGCCGCCTACTGTCCTGAATTACAGCTAAGCGGCGAAGCCCTTCAGTTGATTAGCCTCCGCCTTGATGGCGTTGCCTGCACCAACCGGCAAATAGATGAGGCCGGACTCACCGTCTACGATGTCCCTGATGCGTTCGAGCTCACTATCGTCAATGCTTGCGAGCCTGCCAGCAATACCTCGCTGATGGGCTTATATTTATCAAACGGCCATTTTTTTACCCAATGCGAAGCGCAAGGTTTTCGGAAAATCACTTACTTTCTTGATCGCCCAGACGTGATGGCGCGTTATACGGTGATTTTGCGCGCCAACAAAGCAGCTTATCCCATCTTGTTATCCAATGGCAATTTGATTGAGGCGGGTGATTTACCTAACGGCAAACATTATGCCAAATGGCACGACCCCTTTGCCAAACCGAGCTATTTGTTTGCCCTAGTGGCGGGCCAATTGGTGGCCCTTGAAGAGCGCATCATAACCCACTCAGGCGCTCAGAAACTGTTACAAGTCTGGGTTGAAGCGCATGATCTCGATAAAACGCACCATGCTATGGACGCCCTCATTCATGCCATCCATTGGGATGAAGCGCGCTTTGGCCTTGAGCTTGATCTTGAACGTTTTATGATTGTTGCGGTCAGCGATTTCAATATGGGGGCCATGGAAAACAAAGGGCTCAATATTTTCAATACTAAATATGTGTTAGCCAATCCTCAGACTGCTACCGATAGTGATTACGCCAATATTGAGGCCGTCGTCGGCCATGAATATTTCCATAATTGGACGGGCAACCGCGTCACTTGCCGCGATTGGTTCCAGCTAAGCTTAAAAGAGGGACTTACCGTATTTCGCGACCAAGAATTCTCAGCCGATATGGCGGCGGCAGGCGCGGTCAATGCTGCGGCCGCACGGGCAAGTCAAAGGATCGAGAACGTGCGGATTTTGCAGCAGGTGCAATTTGCTGAGGATGCAGGCCCAATGGCGCACCCTGTGCGCCCAGAAAGTTACGTTGAAATCAATAATTTTTATACCGCTACAGTCTACGAGAAAGGCGCTGAAGTCGTCCGCATGTATCAAACGCTGCTAGGCCGCGACGGTTTTCGCCAAGGCATGGATTTGTACTTTCAGCGCCATGACGGGCAAGCGGTGAGTTGTGATGATTTCCGGCAAGCCATGGCCGAGGCGAATCAGCGCGACCTGGCGCAATTTGAACATTGGTACAGCCAGCTAGGTACTCCTTACGTTCTAGTACGCAGCCAATATGACGAAGCGGCCCGAACTTATACGGTGACACTGGCACAGCACTATAAACCTGTGCTGAATGCACCTTATACTGCAAGCGCGCCACTCCTGATTCCGTTTGCCATTGGGCTGGTCGATGCAAATGGGCAGGACCTTGCCTTACAACTGGCTGGCGAAGGCGCACCAGGCACTGCAACACGCGTGCTTGAATTAAACCAAGCTGAACAAACGTTTCGCTTTATCAACGTGCAGACTCAACCCGTACCATCACTGCTACGTGACTTCTCGGCGCCGGTGATTGTCGAATACGATTACACTGACGATGAGCTCATCTTTTTACTGGCCCATGACAGTGATCCGTTTAATCGTTGGGCGGCTGGCCAACGGCTTGTAACCCGCACTTTACTTGCCCTCGCCCGCCAAGCCGAGCGTACCCAACTCACTGGCAACCAGCTTAACCAGTCGATCATCGATGCTTTTGGCCGCATCTTGCGTGACGAAACATTGACCCCCGCCTTTCGAGAACAGGTACTGACCTTACCGACCGAGATTTACCTGGCGGAGCAAATGGACCAGGCAGACCCAGCGGCAGTCCATACTGCACGGCAATATCTACGCACCCAACTGGCTAACGCTCTGAGTCACGACTGGTCCACTATTTATGCACGTCACCAAACGCCCGGCCCATACCAGCCAACACCTGCCGATATGGGACAACGTGCTCTGAAGAACCTAGCACTTAGCTATTTAAGCAACAGCAAACAAAGCGCGCACGCGCTACATCTAGCGCAAACACAATATGATCGCGCCGATAATATGAGCGATCGTAGTGCAGCCCTTGCCGCTTTGATACATCTAGGTGGCCAACCCGCGCAGGCAGCGCTTGCCGATTTTTACCAACGGTTTGAAAATGAACCGTTGGCAATTGATAAGTGGTTTGCATTACAAGCCACTCAACAGCGCGCAGAGATGGACCTGATCAAGCTTGTACGCACGTTGATGCACCATCCTGCCTTCACATTAAAAAACCCGAACCGCGTACGTGCGCTCATTTTTAGCTTTATCAGCGGCAACCCCGCGCAATTTCACGCGACGAATGGTTCAGGCTACGCACTCTGGGTTGAACAGGTGCTGGCACTTGATACGCTTAACCCTCAGCTTGCTGCGCGGCTGGCCCGCCTACTTGAGCGCTGGCGTAAATTTACCCCAGCACTACGCGAGCAAATGCACGAGGCGCTTGAAACAGTATTGGCTTCAGTACACTCAAAAGACGTCCGCGAAATCATTGACAAAGCGCTGATATCTGCTCCAGCGAAATAAACCGCCGGCAAAGCTCAATATCGACAGCACTGGCCCGAGGTTGAGCTAGATAGTGTGCTTGGCTTTCAAATTGACCGTTGCTATCTTGCAACTGGTTGCTAGTCGACACGGGATGGCTGCGTTACCCTGATGAGTTGTAACAGCTAATCTAGAAAAATGCTAGGTTAGCGTACGGCCAATCGTCGCACATCATGGTGAATTGCTGGCTGGCGAGTTCTATGCGCGACTTTGTGTCAATCATGCGCGAAACAAGCCTCGTGAATCTACCTACGATTGGATTGCTTTAATACAGCAAAAGAGCACACATGAAGACGATTCGAAATCTGGCTGCTGCATTGCAAAGCGGACGCACTACGAGCGTACGCTTGATTGAAGACGCCCTCACGCGTATCGATGCCCACCGTCGTGGCGGCGGCAGTGCTTGGATCAACGTCAACGCAGAGAATGCATTAGCCGCGGCACACGCAGCCGATGCTGCGCGCACTGTCGGTTATGCGCCATCGCTGTTGGCCGGCTTGCCAGTTTCGATTAAAGATCTGTTTGATATCGCCGGGCAAGTTACGACAGCCGGTTCGCGCGCGTTAATCAATGCGCCGCCGGCCACCTCAGATGCTCCCGCAGTCGCCCGCCTGCGTGCCGCAGGCGCCATTTTGCTGGGCCGTACGAATATGAGCGAATTTGCTTATTCCGGACTCGGCCTCAATCCACATTATGGCACCCCCTGCATCCCTCATCACCCAAACCGCGTAGCGGGAGGGTCGAGTGCCGGCGCTGCCGTTTCTGTGGCGGGCGAAATGGCTGTTGCTGCTCTAGGCACCGATACTGGCGGCTCAATTCGAGTGCCCGCCGCCTTTTGCGGACTGACCGGCTTTAAGCCAACCGCCAAGCGCATTCCTATGGCAGGCACCATACCGCTTTCTCCATCACTTGACTCAGTGGGACCGCTCGCCCAGTCGGTTGACTGCTGTGCAATTTTCGATGCTGTACTAGCCGGCCACGCCCCCTCTTCAATTGAAACCCGCGCAGCCAATATGAATGGTTTACGCCTTTACGTCACCGACGATTACGTCGGCGCCAATCTAGACGATGCCGTCAGCACAGCTTTTCAAGCAGCGCTTGAGGCATTAGGTCGAGCAGGCGCGCATATCGTACAATTTTCTTTTCCCGAGTTATTTGAGCTTAGCCAAATTAATGCCAAAGGGGGTCTGGTTGCAGCCGAGGCCTGGGCTTGGCACCGGCCACTCTTTAAGCGTGCTGGCGCAAGCTATGACCCGCGGGTTGCCGCCAACATTCGCAAAGGCGAAACCCATACCGCGGCCGACTACCTTGATGTACTCGCCGGACACCAGCGTTTACAAGCAGCAGCTCGGCAGCGTTTAGAGGATGCGGATGCATGGCTGATGCCGACAGCGGCTATCGCGCCGCCACCGTTAGCGCCGCTCATCCATGACGACGCTTTATTTTTTTCAACCAATATGCTGGCCTTGCGCAATGCACGCATCACCAACATCTTGGACGGCTGCGCGCTCACTCTACCTTGCCAGCCAGCCGGAGAGTTACCGGTCGGACTGTCTGTTTGCGGTTTCGCACTTAGCGACGCGCGGATTATCCGCATCGCCCGCGCAATCGAAGCGGTACTCACTGCCCGCTAATCCGCCCTTCAACCATCCTCTTTTGCAGGCCCCCTACAGAGTCTAATTTTAAATTGGAATTGTTTTAAACGGAAAACGACAAGTGCATTAAAGGAGCAAAGAGATGAGCACTCCCCTGGCTAACCCCTCGCATGAGCTAGCAACGATATACCGCAAAATCAACTGGCGCATCCTATCATTACTGACATTAGGTTATGTCCTGGCTTACATGGACCGAGTCAATATCGCTTTTGCAAAACTACAAATGCAACAAGATATTGGCATTAGTGAGGCCGCCTATGGCTTAGCCGCGGGCATCCTATTTCTCGGCCTGATGTTATTTGCCGTGCCGAGTAATTTGTTGCTCTTAAAAATAGGCGCGCGTAAAACTTTTAGCCGGATCATGATTTTATGGGGATGCACCTCAGCGGCCATGCTGTTCGTGCATGACGCCTATAGCTTTTATGTATTGCGTTTTTTACTCGGCGCCTTTGAGGCCGGGTACTTTCCTGGCGTTATTTTTTATCTGACCTATTGGTACTCAGAAGCCCGTACCGCGCGCGCCATTTCTTTCATTATGTGCGCTGCCGCACTCGCAGGCATTACCGCTGGCCCGCTGTCCACTTGGCTGATGACGCATATGACGAATATCTGGATTTTAAAAGGGTGGCAGTGGATGTTTCTGATTGAAAGCTTACCGTGTATCGTGCTTGGACTGATCCTCTTTTTTTACTTAGATGATACGCCAGCACAAGCAAAATGGCTGTCTGCTGAAGAAAAGCGCCTACTCAATGCCGACCTTGCACAACGTCATGTCGTGCGTCCTTCTTACCAACGGATGCGCCATATCTTCAAAGACAAACACTTCTACGCCATGGCGCTGTGCTACTTAAGCTTTCTGGCGGGTATTTATGCGGTCAATTTCTGGATGCCAACCATCTTAAGAGAAGCCAGTTCAGCCAGTTCCGTCAGTTTGACCCAAATTGGCCTATTGTCAGCCATTCCGTATGCTGTCTCGATTATTACAATGATTGTGTTTGGACACACTTCCGACCGCTATCTTGAGCGGCGCTGGCATACCGTACTCTTAATGCTGATCAGCGCGCTCGGGCTCTGTGCTATGACCAGCAATAACCTTATGATTGCATTGATTAGCATCACGATTACCACTGCCGGTCTATTTACGGTGTCTGTTGTCTTCTGGGCAATGGCTTCGGATTATTTAAAAGGCAAACTCGCCGCGGGCAGCATTGCAATTTTGGATGTCATTGGTTTAGCGGGCTGCTTTTTAAGCCCGGTTATTATCGGCTGGTTGAAAGAGGCCACAGGTAGCTTGCAAATGGGATTATTTATTATCGCGGGCTTAGTGTTGGCGGGTGGACTTGCCATTGCCGCCTTAGGGCCAACCCGGGAACGTACGGCATGATGTAGTGCTTCCGCACTTAAACACCCGAATCTGAATTGGTTGAAGTCCAGCCATACGCAGCGCATTAAAATAAGGTTGAGCATAAAGAATCCAGTACCACGAGAATGACACAGCCTCGCTATAACCAATTGTTAGCAATAGGGGGCCAATGGAACTATGCTTGGGAAGGAATTATTGCTCCCGAATATGACGAGAGAGATCTAGATACGGAAGAGATATACAAAACCGTTTCGGACAGCATACGAGAAAACCGCATTCCTGCAAGTACACAAACAGAGAGTATTCAAAGCATTTTGGAGCGACTTAACCTTATTCATGATGGAGGCTTAAAACTTGCAGCCGTCGTGCTGTACGCTCGGCGAACTTCGTTAAAGTTAGTGCAATGCGAAATGAAGATGGCCCGATTTAAAGGTACAGACAAATTAGGGGAATTTATCGATAACCAACAAATACAGGGTAATGCGTTTCAATTACTGGCAGAAGCAGATGCTTTTCTGAGGAGGCATTTGCCTATAGCTAGCCTCTTTAAACCAGATCAGTTTAAACGCATTGATAAGCCCGCGCTTCCAGTTATGGCGGTGCGAGAAGCATTGATCAACGCCATTTGCCATCGAGACTATGCAGATCGCTCAACGGCTATTTCTTTAGCCATCTTTGATGATCGCTTAGAGATATGGAATAGTGGATTACTACCAACGAAACTCACGGTTGATGATCTAAGGCGCCCTCATCATTCTGAACTCAGAAATAAGCTAATTGCCGACGTTTTCTATGTACGAGGCTATATCGAGAAATGGGGAATTGGCACGAATAAAATGATCGATTTGTGCAAAATGGAAGGTATTCCAGAGCCTCTATTTCAAGAACACCTAGGAGGCGTGGCGGTTACTTTTAGATTTAAAACGCCTATTAGCCAAGATAACAGTAACCGTAAGATTGAAACGATAAATCCAAGACAGAAGGTGATCGTGGAGTTTCTTAAAGAGGCAAAAATGGCTACTACAGCACAAATCTTAAGTTACCTTATTTCTAAAAATATTACTGCGCCCACGCACAGAACTATCTTAAGAGATTTAGGTCACTTGCAAACTATGGGTATCGTTGATTTAAAGGGCCAAACGAGGGGAGGTATATGGGTTTTTCAAGAGGATGCTTTTTAGATTGCGACATATTGCGACATATTGCGACATATTGCGACATGCAAGACTAGGGCGTGTAATATGGCGGCAAGATTTACAACAAACGCTACGTGTCAGCAGTAATACAATGCGCCTCTGGATAAAACATGGCAAGCTACCAAAGCCAGATGTTCATTTATCCAGCCGTACAAAGGGTTGGAAGATGTCAACACTGCGAGATGCAGATATTAATCTTTAATTGAGGCGAACTGGCCATTGAGAACATGCTGACTTCAGGTCGATACAGCTAATTATTGGTGCATACGATTCACTTAAAAAACCTTTCTTTAAGTGAGGGGTATGATAATGTTTACGAAGCAACTACTGCTTTTTCAATTTTGACGGCTTCTACAGGTACATCTTGATGATGCCCTTTTGTGGCTGTTTTTACACTAGCGATTTTATCTACCACTTCTAGGCCGGACACCACACGCCCAAAGACGCAGTATCCCCAACCCTGTACGGTGGGAGCGGAGAAATTTAAAAAGTCGTTATCGCTCAGATTAATAAAAAATTGTGCGCTGGCAGAGTGGGGGTCATTGGTTCGGGCCATTACAATACTGCCGCGTACATTTTTGAGGCCATTATTGGCTTCATTTTTAATCGTAGCCTGCGTAGATTTTTGGTCCATATCTTCTGTAAAGCCACCACCTTGAATCATAAAGCCTGGAATCACCCGGTGAAAAATAGTGCCGTCATAGTGCGCGCTTTTGACATAATTCAAAAAATTTTCGACAGTTTGCGGGGCTTTCTCAGCATCTAGCTCAAGTTGGATCACGCCAAAAGAAGTGTGCAGTTCGATCATAAAACCTCCTAAGTAAGGTAGAAGCAATTTTGAGTTGTGTCTATCATTGTCAAAAGAACTCATCTTCGGAGCCGAGCGGTCCCTCACTGTACTCAACTACAATTCCCGTCCCCCGCGCTGCCCCTCAATATGAACCTTTGGAACAATTGTAAGCATAATTCGTAACTCCCCAGGTACTGAGTCCTATGATTCGATAGTAATGCAATAACAGGT
>JASSUB010000051.1:0-22186 GCA_031963205.1 Mycoavidus cysteinexigens | reverse complement strand
ACAGCGATCGCTCTTGTTTCCGATCTTTACGTTGAGGTTTTTTGCAAGAGCCTCGCTAGATAAACTTTTTGAGCCGCAAAAATTACGAGACGGTTCAGAAGGGGTGCCGAAACGGATTCTGATTCAGGGGCGAGCAGGGATAGGCAAGACCACCTTATGCAAAAAGCTGGTATATGAATATCATCAGAATAAACTGTGGCAGGATCGGTTTGAGAACGTATTGTGGGTGCCTTTACGGCAACTCAAGACGCATCCCCCCGAACGCTTAGAAGACTTGCTGTGCACACAGTATTTTGTGGGCCATGAAAAGAGCCAAGCCGAGGCGTTATCGAAGGTTTTTCACGCAAATCAGGACAAGACACTCTTTATTCTAGATGGTTTAGATGAGGTGCTTGGTGAATTAGATGAGCACAGCCCTTTAAGAAAATTTGTACAGACTCTACTGAGTCAAGCGCATGTGGTGATCACGTCGCGGCCAGCTGGAGTCGAGACTTTGCTACTAGATCAGTTGGACCTGGAATTAGAAACAGTAGATAACAGTCATACGAAACTCTTGAGTAACACTAAAACCTTTTTTCTGGGGGAGAGATTAGGAGAAGGTGATCGCTTGACTGATACAGCGGAGGGGGAAATCTCTGTCTGTATGCTCCCATTGCGCCTGGCTGATAGAATGAACAACTAGTGCCTCCTCCTCATTAGTGCTTGTACGGATCTGTGCGGGGGCATTCGGTAACGAGTGTCCCTACTGCGACCTGTACTCCTAATAGAGGAATCTATTAAGATAGAGATGGAATGTGTTTCGAATTCAATTTATACTGCACGCATAAGAGCCTATTTACTGGATATTGTTATGCCAATCGCTCATCCCTTTCCTAACCTACTGGGAATGTTCAAAACATTTGGCGTTTTCGGTCCCGCCTATCAAGTCATTAAACCGATTCGAGAACTGGTGGATGGAGACTGGGTTGTGCTTGTCCGTTTATTGGAAACCGGCGAAGAAACCGAATATCGCTACAGCCATCTCATTAACGATCCGAAAGCTGCCTGATGTACGCCATAGCATTTGACCTGGTTGTTGCCGATACCGAGCAACATCATCCCAAGGGGGTATCTCAAGCCTATGCTGAGATCGGTGCCACTCTGGCACAATATGGATTCTGTCGGGTTTAGGGTAGTTTGTACGTAACCGATGATGAAAACATGGCTCAGTTGTTTATGGCAATTCAATCGCTTAAAGCACAATCGTGGTTTCCACCATCGGTACGTGATATTCGCGCTTTCCGTATTGAGCAGTGGTCAGATTTCACGTCCGTGATTAAGGGCGCAACTTAATGGTGAAAAATCGTAATTCAAGCTCACCCTCTATGGACCAGCGGAGGCATTTAGCAGCTTCGTCTTATGGGCCAATGGTGGCGCATTAGGAGAGTGTTTCAGTGTGTCAAGAACGCAGGCGTGAGCTTTGCGCCTTTTCCGCCGATCCTATCAGATTCGGCTGCGATTATTGCGCAACCCTTGGTCGGCCCGATATAACGTGACTTGGAATGGTTTGACGTCAAGCTGTTTGGCGATCTCGTTATCTGAGTTTCCCTTGGTCACTAGACGCACGATGGTTTTCTGCTGATCGAGGCTCAGTTGAGCGAATGACAGTGTTTTCCAAGAGAACCCTGCTTTCCACAATTGAACCTGCACAGTCCGCGGACTCGTCAACCCGTAGATTTTTGCAATTTCCTCGACCGTCGCCCCGCCAGTAACCAGGCTGCCCCACGTTCTGATACGCGCGGCGATAACCTGTTCCTGAGAAAGGCCGATTTTTTTTCGGTGCGCGAAAACAAGAGCGCTTCTCTTTAAGCCAAGTCCTCGGGCAATAGCGATATCTGAGAAACCAAAATCCAAAGCTTTTTCAATCGCCGCTATGTTGGCGTTAGATAGTGTCATCACGGGAACTAAAAATATATTACTTCTACTTCTCGTGCGGGGTGATTAAACCAGATTCGTTGGTCTCAAAAACAATGCTGCGGTCAGCATCGTATGCAGCGCGCGAGCGCGCAGCCAGAACTTCTGCGTAACTCTGGAACTTGCTTGCGAGCACCGGATGTGGGCCTTCGGGCGAGTCAGAAAGCGGACACAATGTGTGGGCACCCGTCATCCATCTGTCGTGACATGAGTCATCCATCTCTGTGTCGGCGCCTTGGCCAATCGGGATAACCCCGGCCCAGACACCCGCGTAGAAGCCGGCAAGGCACACAATTACAACAGGTATCATCCAGATCACGGAGTTTGGATAGACACAAGTAATTAATATTGCCGGAATGCTCACGAACAGCGTCGAGCAGAGAACCACCCAGAGTTTCATCTTCCAGGAAATGTCTGAAGCAACGGCCGCGTAAATAGCTAGGAACACGGTTATAAAAGACACCATCCAGATCTCGTCTTCCGAATGGCTATGAGTAATAAATATTGCCGAGACACTCATAAACAGCACCGAGAAGAGAGCAGCTGCGAGTTTCGTCTTCCACGATACCTGGGTTCTCCGTATTTTGTTCTTGCTGCGCATTGGAGCGCTCCTCTTACATTTTTGATTTCTTTGATTGCCCTCAATATTACATTAAGGCTTTGCTTTGTTACGCGGATGTTCCGGTCTGCTACTCATCCCCATCACGCGTTTCGTTACCACCTTGCCACGTCTGCTGAGATGATCATCCGCTAATTTATCACGATTATTATAGACCTCAACGACGTTGCGATGGCCCTGCGCCACCTCTTTTTCTACTTTATCACGCCGGTGCTGGATTTCTTCATCGCTCGGTCCATCAACATGACTCGACTGCAGTACCTGCTTTGGCGCGCTGTTGCTCAGTTGATGGCGTGCTTTCGGTACGGGCGGCGCCGCGCCTACGGCACTCTGCTTTAAGCCGGCTACCGGCACGGCTTTCAGGTTACTGGGATCGGTCGAGGTCGTGCCAAGCACCGCTGACAGGCCTTGTGACATCAAACCAATAGCAGCAGCGCGCTTCTCCGGGTCCGCTGCCGGATTGTTCGCGTAGTCGGCCAGGGCGCGGAGCGTGGCGAGGTTGTGTTTGGCCTGCTCGGCATTCGTGCCACCGATCGTACCGGCATGGCCACTCTCGATAAACTCACGGCTCTTGTCATAGTGACTCCGGTAATCCGCGCTCAGCGCGGCGAATGCCGCTCGATCATCCATAACGCGATTAAGTGCTGAGTTCGGCGCACTCGATGCGGCAACAATCTGATTATCCGTAATGGTACTGCTCTGGCCAATGATTGAGCCGCCAATCGAGGCCGTTTCTCGCGACGTATTGATCAGGCTTTGCACGTCGTTATCTGAGACCGAATGAGTTTTGACTGCGCGAATGGCGTGGCCGATCTCGTCCCGGTGCGTCTGATCGGTCGTCGACTGCAGCGCCTTTTCGAGACTGGCGACAACTTGATTGCTAGTCAGTGCGGATTCCGATCCACGCTCCGAAACTGTCGATCCTCGGCTTGCGGCGAAAGAATCGTTGGAGGTTTTACTTTTTGCAGTCCGTCCCCCGATGTCGGCACCAAGACTGATGCCGCCCTTTAGGCTCAGGCCGCCATGGGCAGAGGCGTGTGCTTCTGTGCTGTCCTGATTCGTGTTGCTGCTGCTGAGATTAATGTCCGCATTATTCGCAACCTCTTTCGAGGCAGAGCGTGTTTTCTGCCACGCATTTGAGATCAAGTCACTGCTGCGTTTCGTCAGGCCCATTGACGTGCCTTTACCGTCGGCTATGGTTTCAAAAAATTCGTCGCTCCTGGTGATTTGATCTTCAACGCGGTGACTCAGAGCGCTTTGACTTTCCATCGAGCGCTGATATTGCTGGCTGGCTTCTGCCAGCCTCAGTTGCGCCTCAGCGCCCGCGACTGCGCCTACCGTCTTGGTGATAGCCGACCCAGCAGGCGTTAACGATGTGTCGGCTATCGCATTCACACGATGCAAAGGTGACGTCTCCACCAAAGTCGGCGCAACGCTCTTCTCGTTAAACCGGTCTTGCCCGACTGGCTGTTTTGCAATGCCCGCCATGGTCGCGCTTTGGGAAAGCGAGAACAGCGTAGGCACCAGCAACGTCAGGCTGGTGAGCAGTGACGCGGCAGCGCCTATTTGCATGGATAGCAGGCGGTAAGCTTCCGTGGCGGCCGCTTGGTTGATCAGGGTACCGCCGGCGAGAGCCGACAACCCACTGCTGATCCGATACATAATGATCGCGTTCACCAGGACCGCACCAAAGTTATAGACCAGGACGCTCCATAGCATTGTTTGAAGATACGAATACGCCATCTTGTAGAGGTTCTGGCCAAGGAACACCATTACGATTACGAACACTGGCGACAGGCCAATGATCACCGCAAATAGCGCATCCGCAAATGCGCCGAAGCCGGCCAGGAAGGCGGAACTGTTTGCCGCCGCATCGATGTTGCCCTGCTCGATTGCGTTTGCAAGACCTGCGGATGCCAGGCATGTCGTTTTATTCGATCCACCCTCTTTCAGGCAGTCGAGGTTGCGCAGCAATTCCTGACCGAAAATCAGATTGATCATTTCCGCATTCGCTTTATCGGCCCCGACTGCCGCGACTCCAGTGACCCGCGAGAAGTTTCGCAGGCTTGCGTAGGCATTGCTGAGAAGGTCGAACGTATACTCGGTCGACGAAGCCTTGTCGATTGCGTTGGCTGGCGCTCGCACGCCTTTGCTCGAAAATATCTGCCCGCCCAGGGCGGAGTTAATTTCTGCCACCACGATGTCCACTGCGCTCGGACAACTCAGAGCAACAATGCTTGCGTCCGGGGGCGCCATATCCATTACGAACGACGTTGTGTTTTGCGCGGCCGCCTTCAGGAGAACCCCAACCGATGTAGGAAAGGCGGTATCCATGATGGCTACGCTATCTACTGCTGTTCCCCCGCCGGTGGCCGGATCGCCAGCAAACGTGATCTTTTGGTTGAGACGCGAAAGGTCATAGCTGCTGTCAATGCAGGAGCCGACGATGGCGCGCAAGTCCGACTGGATGCGCGGCAAACGCAGCAACGCTGTCCGCATTGACAGCAACGCGCGTAGCGGCTCGCCAAACGTCTGGTTGCCCGTCCCGCCAAGCATCGTGTAGTTGGCGTTAACCGCTTGGTAGGCTGTCTCCAGCTTACGCGCAAAATCGACCGCAAGCGTCGACATCAAAACTGGCGTAATAAAAGACAGGATCGGCACATTATCCACGGTGGCGACTGAGCCGTCTCGTTCTGACTGGATATGGATTCGTCCTGTCATCGTGGTATACAGGGTGACCAATAAGATGCCAACCATGAAATTCACCCCGACGTGGCGCAGGGCCGTGCTGTTGTCGGGGTTGAGCAAGCGTTTAGCAACGCCGAAGAACAACCCAACCAAGGCCGCTATAACGATGGCCAACCAATAGTAGTTGAGGCTTTCAGCATCCCTGACGAGCATTGCCTGTCCATTGAAGATGCTCGCCAGTAGGCCAACGTCACTGAAGGTGTTGAGGGTAAACTCATGCATGATTACTTCGGCGACGTATTAAGACGGGTGGCGTTCAGAATTTCCTGTACACGCTTAGCCGCCGTGTTGTCTTTTGTGCAGAGCATTGCGTAGTGGTCACGGCGCTCCCGCAGCTTCTCGATTTGCTTAATTTGCTCTGGGCCAATTTGGTAGCTGTTTCCGCGCTGAATCCCATTGGCGGCAGTGTGCAGAGCGCGGCCAATTTCCGCCATAAAACAGTGTTCCATCGGCACGCTCAGGCTGCGTGCGACCTTGACCCGCTCGTTCGGGTTGCTAACCCGGGCCACGATAGCAATCAGATTGCCACCGGCTGCATTAATGAATTGGCGTTGAGCCTCTGAAAGGACCACATTGCCACCCGTGTTGAATTTGCCAATGATGCTGTCGCCGTCAATGGTCAATGCATCTGGGCTGCCGTATAGCATCGTGTTGATCCATCCACGCACGCCAGGGTAGGCATAGTCTGCAACTTGCATCTCCGTACAGATCTGGTTATCGGTTCCATTTTCCGAGAGGAGACGGCCTGGGTTATTGCACCGGTAAAGCTGGAACTTCGCGGTTGGCCTGGATGATTTGCTGCCTCCGCCGATCAGCAAGCTGTCCAGATCAATCAGCGGCCGGCCAACACATTCCGCCTTTGCACCGTCGCCCCGGTTTCCACCCTTGGTGTCTTCCGCACCGTTCTCACTGTAGCTCTTGCATGGCACGCCGGCGATTGTGTATCCCAGCAGCGAGATGAGAACACGATTGTTCAGGGCGTTGGGATCGTGTGGCCCATCCGTATTTTCGCCATCCTTCATGTCCGTTAGGCCGAGAATGTCGCCTATACCAGACGCGACAATGGCTTTCATCGTGCCATTGCCTAGCTTTGGAGCATACGGTGCATTTTTGGCGAATGTTTCGTTGGCGCCCTTGAGGTAATGGGTAGCAGTGCTCATCGCGTCGTTGAATACCCCGCCAAACGCGCCGCCGATTGCGCCATCTCCGCCAAGAGCATTCTCGATCCCGCCAGCGAGTGGATCGACAATCATTTTCGCCATCGAACAGGTGTTCTTGGCTAAATTGTTCATATTTTGTAAAAGCGCCTGGAATTCCGTGATTAGCGCATCCAGCTGGGGGGACGTTCCCTTGATCACTGCCTTGAATAACAACGGCCCTGCGTGGGCGCCAATCTGCCGAAATACTTGAACCAGTTGCTCCGCCGAAATGAATGAAAATGCCCCCAGGTTTAGGTCAATGCCACCACAGCCCGCATTAAAGCGTGGCGGGTCGAAAGACACCAGATTGAGCGCTTTTATCGGCGTACGTAGCGCAACGGAACCGCCGATAACGCCCGTTCTCTGCCGGTTTGTGAAACTCCCCGCGCCTGTTACGTTGGACATGAATAACTGACTGAGATCCGTATCCAGAATACGCGCATGCGCCGCGGCCGAGATCGCGAGTGCTGCGCTAATAGTGATAACGATCATGGATTTACGGGCGCGCATTGACGGTACCGACTTTTTTCGACTGCATACTTTTGGCAAGGTAGGGTTCGATCGCTTGTTTGATCGAGGCCGGATTGCTGGGATCAATTGCAATATCGTTAATGTCCTGGGCGGCCATCACGCCTTTGTTCCAGGCGTTCAGTCCTGCCACAACGTCCGCACTCAGGAGACCGGCAAACGCCTTGTTGTCGCGCATGCTGGAATAGCCCGCGTAGGCGATTGTGCGCTGCAGCTTGTCGAGGGTGTAGAAGCCTTGAGAGACAATCAGGTAATGGTTGTTCTCAACTCCCTTGGTGTAGTCCGGTTGGTAGATATAAACGACCGAAGGCGTCAGTTGAAGCCCCAGCGCCCGGAAAAATCCATTATCGGTGATCAGCGGCCCAATGGCAGCGGAATAGCCGTGGTGACGCTTGCCATCGATCGAGATAACGAGCACCGGCATGCCGGTGCTCTTTTTGTGCAGGCGGATGACATCCAACATGTCCTTACAAAACGAACATTTAGCGTCGACAAAAACCCAAAGACCGCCCTTTTCTGCCATCTGTACGTTTGCTTGTTCAATTGCTTCAAGGTTGACCTTAACCGTTGCCGCTTGGCTGAGACTTGCATAGGGGATGCGGTTGTTTTCATCGACCAGAGGGTTCTCCCGCAACACCTCCATTGAGCGCGTGGAGTAGTTTTGGGCTTTATCGTAGAGCACTCGGCGCAGGTAGATGTACGCCTCAATGTCCTCTTTGGTCTGCGTCTCCTGAGCGCGGCGCTCATAGATCTCAATGTTTTGCCGCAACCATGCAAGCGTCACCTTTTGTCTGCTCGCTTGCGGTTCTGGCTTTTGTTGTGGATCTGCCGGCTTTTGCTGTGACAATCGATCTTTGGGTGGCGGGCGCAACCACGATTTTCCTTTGAGGAAATCGCCCAACTTCGCGTCATCAATATAGATATCTCCCGATCCCCAGGAGTTGTCCTCGCTAGCATATGCCGTGCTAGCGGCAGCGGTGATCATCGCGATGGTTAGGGCCAAATGGCGGGCGCGCAGCATGAGTCTATTGCCCTTTAAATGATTGGGGTGACCACGCCATAGACCGCCGATTGCGGCACCAGGCCATAATACCGGGAATCGAATGATCCCTGCGCCGTACCCATGACGAAATAATGGTTGGGCGGGATGATGATAGATTGGTATTTTGGTGGGTATTTCACGCTAAAATCTTTAGATAGGAGAATTCGGTTGACCATGACGCCCTCTGGGGAAACATCGATCCGATCGCCGGGGACACCCGCCACCCGCTTGCCGAGAAGCTTTCCCTTTGAGAAAAAATTCGGAACAACGTTTAACGGGTCGAATGAAACAATCTCACCCACTGCGAAGCGGTGCTGAGGGTCATATTTGATAAGCGAGAGTCTGAAATCAAGGCAGGTTCCGCGCTGGCCATCGTAGCCAATCTTGATGCTCAGGGATTGGGTGATGACCCAACTGATCATAATCGTGATCCCAACGCCAGCGATGACTTTTTGCCACCAAGGGGCCACCGCTATCTTAGCGTGCAGCATCATGGCTTGCCCCCAGGTCCCGATGAAGCGCGTCAGCCAATTCCTGTGTAACGTCAATCAAGTCTCCCGGGGCCGCGGCCAGAACGATGGCGCCGATATCTGACTTGCAGGTTTCCCTGGTTAGCACCACATAACCCTGATCAGTGTACTGCTTCTGGAGGATGGTAATGGCGGAGATGATCTTCTTCTGATCTTCTTCGTTAAACACCGGTTTGCTGAATACGGCGCTGGCCACGGCCGCCTCTTTGTCGATGCTGACGTATTTGCCTTGCGCCCCGGCCGGCTCTCGGCTGGCCATGATCATGGCGGTCATACTCGCGGTCAAGCCGACTACGACAAGCATATGAAACCCGTTAAAAATGTTTTTCCCCATCCGCCCCTCACATATCGACCAGGATCTGGTCGACCTCACGGCGCAACGTCGCAGCGTCGTATCCTTCGTTGTTAATCAGATGAGTCACTTGGCGCTTGAGCCATCGACGGCGGGATACCACAAAATTGTTTGCCACGCGCTCCACCGCCTCAATTGCCGATACCCCTTGGTTCATCAGCGCGAACACCGCATCGCGTTCTTCTTGTTCGGTGTTGTAGACCATCAGCATGAATGGGTTAAGGTAATGTCGAATTTTTTCATAGCCGCTGTCGCTGATAATCATGATCTCGGAGAACTTGCCTTTTTGTGTTTTGGTGTCGCGTAACATACGGGCAAAATATGGGTCATTTGCGAAACGTGACCAGTGCTGGTTCTGAAGCAACTCTTCGATCGCGTCCGCTTTTTGCTCAAGCACCAGGTTCCAGTTGGTTGCTCGCTTAATCGCTTTGCCTGCATCATTGCCGTCATAATCGAGTTGGCTTTGTGTAATCGTCCAGATCGCCGCGCCCTCTTTCCGCGCTTTCCGATACAAACCTTCCATCGCGTCGAGCGCACTCTCTCTCGCCAATGTTTCCCAGCATTCGTCGACACCGATAAACTTGCGGCCGGGAAACTTATTAACCCATCTGAGAATGCAATTCAGGACGTAGAACAGCACCACCTCCATCAGGTGCGGATCCGAGCTCAGCCCGCTCAATTCAACGACAACGAATGGCTTACCGCTCTTGAGGTTTGAAGGTCCGCTGAAGAAGCTGTTGCGGCGTGAATTTTCTGAGAACGCCCGCAATTTTGCCGCCAGGTTACGTGCGGCTTTTTCGGTTTCAGCTAGACCAAAGTCACGCGAGAAGCTGCTGACCTGCTTGGCGTTGTGCTCCAGCGCTTCGACCACCGAATCGATGCCCTTTTTATCAGCGTTCCGTCCGTCATCATCGCGCCAGGCGGCTTTAACCGCTTCGAGCATTGCCGTACGCTCCCAATCCGTCGGCGGCTCCATAAAACAGGCCATCTTGAGCATCAGCCCGCTGATGGTGTCTGCTTCATCGGCAAAGGTTTCAGCTGTAAGACCCGAGAATGGATTGAGACTGATCGTGTTGTTGGCGAGATCGAATGTGATGTACTCACCCCCAACGAGATCGCACAGCTTGCGATACGAGTTACCAGAATCCACGAATGCGACGAAATTTCCCGCCGCTAGGTTGTCGATAATCATCTGATTGGCGACCACCCCCTTACCTGCCCCTGGCTGCGCGGTAATGCTGCCATTCATGTTCGAATTGGTCTTGAAGGGATCGAAAAAAAATGGTTCGCCACGCGGGGTCCAGAATAGAGACCCGGAACTTTTTTCATTCGCATTGCCCCGCCAGTTCCCGTAAACGGGCAGCAGCGCCGACGCGCTCGAGCTGGGCATGTCAACCTCGTTGTCCAGCTTCTCCGCAATACGTCGCGAGTAATTTAGAGGGAGGGACTGCGCCCAGCGCACTCCAGCGTTGTCCTCAACCACAGCGCCCTCAAACCCCTGGCAGTTGAGCAAATTCTTGACGGTGGTGATATCGTGATGCAGGCATATATCGCCTTCAATGCTGTCTGCCTTGGAAAAAATAAAGTACGTGAGCGAGGCTTTCGTATACTTGTCCTTGTGTTCATCCAGACGATCTTTCATGTACTCAAGATCCTTGACGACCTTACTCTTTTCTTCGCCCAGCCGTAACCTTTCCGGCAGCACGATCTTCATATTCTTGCGCGAGTTCAAGGCGCGCACCAAACGCGAGTGTTCTCGTTCCTGCTTGGCGAGGCACACCGTTGCCGAAATAATGTGGGGCAACTGAATGCGCTGAGCCCCGCCGCCTTCTTTCGGCATCCCCTCATTGAACGGCGCACCGATCAACAAATTAGCGACGCCAAGATACGCTTCTTCCGCATAGACTTTCGGCACTACTGCTGTGCAGCGTGCGCCAGGCAGTTTGATGGTGCGGCATGGTGTAAAGTCGAAGACATCCGCCGGCGTAAATACCTGGCTTTTTAGTTCACGGGCTGGGTCTAGAGCAGACGTCGGCACATACGGCTCAAAAATGCGACCATATTGTCGATAGACACCCATCAACTCCTGAGGTGAAAGTGACCTGGCATCGCTAAAGCCAGATAATTTTAGAGCGGCATAAAAATCGTCAAGACTGCTAATGAACCCGGTGACGTTTTTTGGGGTGACTTCTTTAGCTGGCACTGCAAACGAGATGATTAATTTCTTGAAGTTCGACACGACCAGTTCTGGCAGCGCCCCTTCAGCGGTCGCGGCTGCGCGTGCCAGTTCGGCTCTTTGCTTGACGAGTTCCTGCACCATTTCAGATCCCTGGTCCTTGCGATAGCGGTAGATTTCCGGCGTTTCGAAGTCGGGCGCAACAATCAGATTCACCTGCAAGATGCTGCCGTCAGGAGTGGTTTTGAATACCGAGGAGATGAACATTTCGAGTTCATCTCCTCCTCCGGTAAGCGGACTGCATTCGTATACCTGACCGACATACATCTCGGATTCACCCAGATGCTTGCCGATCAAGATGTTTTTTCCGCCGACATAGCTCTCAACCGCGAGGAATTTAGACGCTACGGAAGAGACGATATTTTTCATTGGGCAGTGGAAAAAATGGCGCAGGCGAGGCTTCGCTACACAGCACTTACAACTGAGCGGTAATCAGGTTGATGATCAGGTCAGCACCCAGGTACGCAGCGGACACACAGATCAAGATCGTGAAGAACACCTTCTGGCCGCGTTGTTCGCCGATAAACATGCCGACAATGCCGCCAAACAGCATAACCAGAGCCAGCGCTGCGATCCAGCCCGATTCGAGCACGTTTGCCCGGAACCAGGTGATGAACGTTTCAGCCTGCCCCTGCGCGAACCCCGGATACAGAGCGCCGCTCATGCTAAAGGTGCTGGCCAGCGCGGCAGCAGCAGCAATACGTTCTAAGCGATAAGTTAAAAGGTTTTTGAGTTTTTGCTTCATTGAAACGGCTCCTTTTGCTATTGCGGGTTTGAAAGTGGCGGGTTGGCGTTTGATTCCATGACGGCGGACGGCATGGGCGCATTTGGCCACTCTTGCGGTGCGGTCGCTGGGTGTTTCTGGCGCTCTGCCTCGGCACCCTCCCCAGCCGGTTTGAATGGATACGGATGGGCGCTAACCGCACTTGCGGGGCGCTTAGCTGGCGCGGCGGCGCCTACCCAGCGGGCGCCCACCACTTCTTGGTAGATCTCGGTTGGCTGGTGCAGTGTGTCGTTAGAGTCGACGTAGCGGTTGATCCAAATTTTCTGAATGACTGGCGCTGTGCGAACTGGCGCGCCTTGAATCGGCGGGCCGGGTGGCCAGATTTCGTGAGGCAGCTGACTGGCTATATCGCGCGGTTTTGCGGCTTGCTTTCCCTTTGAACCGCCGGTGTCACCATCATCCAGGTCACCGTGATACCGACTGTAGGACATATAGTCGAACGGCTTGTCAAATCGAGTGTCTGGGATCGCGTCAACCGTCGACCGGTCGACGCCCCTGATCGAGCGGCAGTACGGGTCGGTCGAGTTTTTCCCCGAGCAGTCAAAATTTTCCTGGCCAACCGGCCGCAAGACCGAGCATCCAACTAAGCCAACTGCGGCAAGCAACCCAGCTATGTAGGTGCGCGAGAAGATAAGTTTTTTCATGGCCCGGCTTGTTGATCTGCTATGAATTTGCTGATGGTAAGCGTGTCTTGCAGGATAAAAGTCACGCGACGTCCGCCGATCACCTCAACCACCGGGAGCATTTGTTTCACGTAGTCGAGGTAGAATTGGGCAAGCATTTCCACGCTCTTGGAAAAACCGCCGGCGATCGCACTTTGGCTGGTATAGGCCAAGTCCGGCCATAGGTATTGCTGTTTGGTGTTTCCGCTGCCAACCGAATTGAATGTATTTAGCGGTTGTGGCGTGAATACCTTTGCCAGCCCGCCAACCGTCGAGGCCAGGAAGGTTTTCATCAAAAGCGAACCTTGCTTGCTAACAACCGTACCGGCAATCCCGGCTTTACCGTCCTCGCCAAAGCCCACCGCGTCCATCACGCCCTCAAAAATTTCACCGGATTCAGCAATGCAGCTAATGCCCTCGGCCTTTAAATATGCGCGTTCCGAAGACAGGTTACCCATGGCTGACCCCATCACAAAGCAGTCGGTCAATGTCGAGTTCTGCCAATTGTTTGGCATAATGGCGGCGCCTTTGACTTTTGCGACGAAGGGTGTGAAAAGATTAGCGCTAGCGCTACTGCCCGTTACATTCGGTTTTGACCGGCTGCCGGTTGTGTCGACGTAGGCGTCGATCCCGGTAAGCAATATGCCTCCAAGACCGCTTCCCCGAGGCATGGTCAAGTCCGGCCTGAACAAGGCTTTCTCCTGCCAAATGGCTTTTGATTGTGCCCGCGCTACTTCAAACTCTATCGACTGAGCCAGGGGCTGTAGCGGTGCGTGCGCCATCTCCTGCGGCAGCTTGAGGTGATCCATCTCCAACGGCGGGATAGCTGCGCTGGCGCCGCCCATTGTCGCGTTCGGCAATGGCGTATTCAGATCGATGCTTCCGGCCTCAGGGCGCGCTCCCTGCCTGTCGTTCCGTTTCTCGAGGGCCGCCAGTTTATGCAACAATTTTTCGTTGCTCGCTTTCAGTTCATCCACTGCGAGCTTCAGATCGTCAAGGCCCGTATTGCGGGGATTCGTGGGCAATCCACGCAGAACATTGTTTGCCCGCAGTTTTGGGTCCGTTATATTCTCAATGACAGTTCTCCGAACCACCATGGCATTTTGCGACTTTTTCCTAGCCGCGTCCCCGAAGTTCATGCTATATGCTTTCCACATACCGCCGAGCGTGACAAGAATCAGAAGGGTGAACATCAGATTACGCGAACCCGGGTCCATATCGTCGAGTTTCTCGGCAATGGCCTTCTTTTTGGCGAGAAAAAGTTCTTTTAGACTCATTGCGGGCCTCCATTGCTGCGGCCCTTGGCAACGACCACATAAGCGCGCGTACGTTGACCTGGCGCCAGCGTGTCGAGCGGGAAGATCGAAATGGCCAGGATCGATGGATCGCATTCCCCTTGCGTACCGCCGGAGCAAAAATCCGCCTTGCTAACCACCGCGACGGCCGCGCTTGCGTTGGTGATTGCGTATTCCCAAATATCGTCATTGCTCGAGCTAAAGCGGCGCAGTGGCTTAATGGTCAGCGCATTCTTTGCGACCGTGGGATAGCCGCTTGCGTCATCAACCGCATAGCCCTGTGGTTTCTTGCCTTGGGCGAGATGTCCTAGTTTTTCCGCAATGGCTGTTTGTCTTGGATGGTTCGGGCCGGTCATGGCTCCTGAGCTGCCCACCTTGCCTTCGAGGACAAGGGTCACGAGCTGGGCCGCAATGCTTTTTTTGGGCGTGACCTGAAGCCCAATCACATTGGCGCTGTCGGCTTCATCTTTCAACCAGATCATGAACGGCCGATGGGTGGTTTCTTCGATATTGACGAAGACGTTGTTCCCTTCGACATGAGTCATTGCCAAACCCTTGGTGAAGATCGCCATCGGCTTTGGGAACGGCGTTACAACCAAGTTGCTGTCATTTTTCGAAAGGTATACCGTATGCAATGACTGCCCGCTTGCAATGAGGGTTCGTTTGTTTGAACTGAGCAGTTCCTTCGCGCCCTCAATGCGCATTACGCCCGGCAAGTTGATTTCACGCTGGACCGGCTGGCGGACCGCGACGGCTGGATGCACCACTGTTGGATCAAACGGCTTTGGCTTGGATTGCGCTTTCTGGGTCGCGGCGCCCATCACGTTTGCAACAGTGGGCGCCGCCGGCTTCAGCGCTTCTTCAGTATGGCTATCCTGGCTGGGGAGCGTGGTAACTGGTTGGCTCCAAGTAGAACTCATAACGATCGAGATAGCCGCGAGAACAGACAATTTTTTCAATGGGTCACCTTATGCCGGGCGGTGCCGGATTGATTCAGGTCCTGGTTGCGGCTCCACTCTTGCGCAGTGTTGACATTTTTGCTGGACTTACGCAGTTGCTTCAGGTACCTGGAATCCTTGATCACATCACCAAATTCCCAATAAAACTCGGTGGCTTTCGGCAAGTAGCTATCTACTTGCCATTTGAAGGTGAACACGATTGGTCGTACCTCATCCTTGGCGGCATTGACGAAGTGCATGCGGCCGCGCACAAAATGCACTTTCAGTTCGGGATCATAGAGGTATTCATCCCGAGAACTCGGGCCGGGGTTAAACTCAAAAAATTGCGTGCCGGTTTCGTGCTCATCGAGCTGTTTTTTAATGATCTGTTTAATGCGGATGGAAAGGTGCGTGGCAACCTCCGCTGACATCCAGGCCTCGAGGACCTTAATCTGGTTCTCATAGTTGCCTCGGTTGATATCGCCGATTGCATGGGCGAGCGCAAGCGTCAGCGCTTTGAACGATGCCTGGTCAATCATGTTTTTGGAAAACACCGTGTCCTGAATGCCAGGGGTCCGCAGAATGATTTTCTCGTCGGCCGTCACAACTTTGTAGGCGAGCATAACGGTAATCGCCGTCATCCCAATCAGTACCAATACGATACGGTTTAGCCAATACTTATATTCGTCAACCGTCCAGGTACGGGTCAGCAGTTCCATCTATCGGTTTCCTTGCTGTTCTTTTTAACGACAGCAGCAATGCCAGCCCACACTGGAGATCCGTCACCCAGATACTTTTTACAGTTGCCACGCAGACCCATGGCGTAACCTCCGACTCCAATACGATACAGAAGTCTCGTCCAGATGCCCGGCACAGCCTCTTTTTTCTCGTCTAGATAGATACGGTTTGCGACGTAACACACCACCAGCACGAAGAGCCCAAGCACGAAATGGTCGACAAATGCTAGAACGAAGAACGTCACCCCGCCCAGAACCGTGAGGGCGCCGTCCCGCATGTCTACCCCCAGCCCCCAGATCGCATTGGTGACGTTAGCATGGCGGGGAATACGGACCCGGCGGTTCACTACTTACCTCGCGTAGCGGCATAACACGTTAAATGATCCTTCCAGTCGGCTGCGTCGTGACTGGCCAGCACTGGCACACAAAGTTCATTGCCGCGGCGGATAATCTTCGGCCAGTCGCTGCGATAAACCGCAGCCATAAAAGCTTTACGCTGCAGAATCTGTTCTTCCCGGAGCTGGCTGCGCAGATGCTTGTCGCGCATGTCCATGAGTGCTTTTTCTTCTTCGGCTGTGAATAGCTCGTAATCAATGCGCTTTGAACCCTCGAGGAGGATGGGCAGAGTCGTCGGACGGTGGTCCATCAGCGGGCCGTACAAGTAAGCACCGCCCTGCTGATACTGGATATTGGCGGCACCCGATGAGTGTGCCACCATGGGCTGGAAATAAGCATCCATCGCCATTGCTATCATGGTTTGAAAAGTCAAATAAAGTATAAATACAATACTTTTTATTTTCATATTGCACATGATGTATAAATTGATTGTAAAAGTCAATCAATTTTCGGTTTCTGGCATCACGTTATGATATTTCTGATTGGCGGCCATACGGATGAATTGAAGCTTCGACTTGTTAGCGAAAAGCCCTAGTGCGTCTGGAATCGCCATCGCACCGGTCACCTTGGAGAACGTATCCGTTGTGCCACTCTCTCCTTTCGAGAGTACAAATGCTGGGACTTCAGTCACCTGGAATGTCCGAAATAGCTGTGGGTGGATTCTCCATTCCGGACCGGCTTGGCCACAGCATGCGGCATTAATGCCGGCGATACGCTTTTGTGTATCGCTATCGTTTCCACCAAAACCGTTCAGCACGACCGAAAAGCCATGATTGCGCGCTTGGCGCGCAAGGTTAATCAGCTGGCCATCGTTCATCGTTGTGCTAACAAACAGGTAGGCGCTGATCCCGCTTTTATTAGGTGTTGGCCGGGCGCTCATGAGCTTTTGCAGATCAGTTGCAGGGCTGGCCTTGGCTGCGGCCATTGACATCAGCAGTAAAAAAGCAAGCAATCCTTCTAAAATCGGTTTCATGTCAGTTCTCGCTGAAGGTTTGGCAGCAATCCTTGCGCCGGAAAACGTAGTATCCCATTGCAGCATCTTGTGGGCGCCCGGTCATACGCTCGACAGCCATCAGCGGTCGCGATACCGGCGTGCACGCATTGTCCGGGAAGGGATAGAGTCGGTTGTACCGGTATTGGCGCTTATCCATGACGAACTCTGGCACACCTAGCGCGCCACATGACTTCAGTGCTTCGTCCCCTGCGGTCGAAAACTTCAATCCGGCCGCGTGGAGTTTTGCGAGAACGCGAATTGTCGATAATCTCGACATCTGCTCGAAGGTGTTGGCCACAACCAGGTTGCCGGTAATCGGATAGATGGGTCCCCATGAACCCGCGGTCCAAAAAAATTCCTTGATCGGAAAACCTATGGTGGCAGCGATTGAATCCGCTGCCTCCGCGGCAATCGACGCGCTACCGACAAACGGATAAGCGTATGGCGTAAGCACCATAGCCAGGGTGTCATCACTCCAGCTTGGATCTGCCCAACTTGCATAGGGGATGTCGAAATCGCGGTTATCCAGGCAGGGGCTATTCACCACCAAGCCCAGCAGGGTCATGACGGGCGACAAATATTCGTTCACCTGCAAGAATGCACGTTTGCTAGTACCTTTGACTTGTCCGTTGACAACGTGCGACGCACCGTTCTGATTTTGATTCCAGGGGATAGGGATTTTTATACCGCCCAAAAGCGGCATGCATCCTGCGGTTACCGTGGTATCCATCATGTACTCGGGTTCCCAAAACGACAGTGGGAAGCCAGCGCCTGCATAGTTCAGGCAAACGCAGACCGGCATCGTACTGGCGCCGGTGTCGTAGTCGCTTCCCTGTCCTCCAGATAGCTTGGCGCCGGCAATTTTGATCGGGAACACACAGTCATAACAGAGGTCAGTGATCAGATTCGGAAACTGCCCGGGACAATCCGGCGCTGACCAAGCGCTTGCAGAAAATATCAGTAAAAAAGCTCCACCCAGTGCGGCCACGAAGTTTTTATAGTCCATAGTCCACCCGTAGATTGCCATTACCGCCGTTGCTCAGGTACGCCGGAACACTTTCAATACGGATGCCATACCAGTGTGCAAACGATGAAAGAATGATCCCTTTTTGATCAAAAAAGAATGGAATACCGTTGCCATTGTTCCAGGACTTGAAGCGCTCCCCGATTTTGATAGGTGAACCGCCGGTCAAAATGATTTTGATCAGCTTCTTTTCGTTCATGCCAAGCGCGTATTTCAACTGGTCTTCATCGCGCCCGTCGATAAATAATAGTCCTTCTGCAGTATCGGAAAGCCGGCCAAGCTGTTTCAAGACATTAACCTTTTCGCCTTTTTTTATACCAGGCGCGTCGACGGGCATAACAAAATCCATCGAGTAAAACTCTGTTCGCTGGCTCATACCTGTCCGAATCGGCAACGGTTGCGGGTTCACAATCGCATCCACGTTTCGCCGCTGCAGGTTCCGCAGCGCGGCTTGCGCTTCCCCCGTGCGATACTTCTCCACCATTCGCTCACGTAGCACCTCCGAGCCATCGCGGTCTGGTGTGCGTGTCCCCGCTGCGCCCTGGATACGGTAAGTGCCAAGATCCTCGGCATGCGCGTGGATGCCAACCGCCATGGTGAGCACGAATCGGAGTATGGGTCTTCTCATCGAATATCTGCGCTGATTTTCCCTAATATTATTTAAGTTGTGAAGAATATAATTCAAGGATGCTTAATCTTTTGCATATGAAAGAACGTTATGTGCTCAACCCTTAATGATTGCTAAAAGATTTCCGGCCGCGATATAGAAATAGAAGGCTGTCGCGCCTGCGAGCGCCACCTTTGCCCATGCCTCCCGGAAAGTCCGGCAAAAATATACGGCGGCAAATACGCATAGCACCTTGGTGCTCGTGATAGCTGAAGTCATCCCTATGTATTGGGCCGCGCCTACCAGCATATCGTTGTGTTCCCGCAAGCCATGCTCGACACCGTATAGCGTCGTTGCCATATCCACCAATTGAAGTATGGCAAACAGCACCAGTAACGCTCGGGTTGTTCGAGCCATTGCTGTGCCAATTTGCGGATTTGATGACTTTTGTGCGATCATGTTGCTAATTTTATAGCTCACCTCTATAAAGTCAATTTATTTTTCTATCCAAGAGATTCCATGCGGCAACGCTATTTATTCGGACTTCAGGTAAAACCGCTTGTTATTACTCGAACTGTTCGATCCAAACGCCGTATTATCGCTGATGCTCGCGTCCTGCGGATGCGCGAAATTAAAGACCGCCTTTGTCTATACACGGCTGATCTGCAGATGGAGTTACGTAAGGAAAGGTTTGAGATCACGGCCTCCAGCTTGTCAGCCTATATCCAAGGTAATATTCAAAAAACCAAGAAACTGGATCTCATTCTCGCCAAAATGGAGGCCGTTTATAAGCGGCTACACGCCACGCATGGCGCGTTAATTGATCCTACGATGGTGCAAATATTTGATTCTTGGTGCGATCAGCTCGACATTACTGGCGGTGCGCGTGCACGGCAGTTATCTCAAATTGTCGGTCACGATCCTGCCTCTCTATACAAGTGGCACAAGCATGACCGAAAACCATTGCCATTAGCAATTCTGATCGAAATGCAGAAACGCGTAAACGCCGAATTACAGCGGCGTGGCGTGGCAAATTCAGATCGCTAATTTTAGCCATGGAGGCGCTATGTCTGTCTATAAAATTGGCCTAACGACCATTCACGACGACGACCCTAAGTTGCATGAGTATCTCATTAAAGCGTACACGGGAAAGGTTCGGCCGCTTTGCCTTTGTGTCCCCACTGGCGTAACCATGTATATCGCCAAAATTAGCCAAAATCGATTCCTTGTGAAGCGGATGCCTAATTCCGCTGGCCAGCATTCCCCATTGTGCGATTCCTACGAACTGCCACCCGAGTTGTCCGGACTTGGTCAGGTCCTTGGCAGTGCGATCGTTGAAAATTCCGAAGATGCGACGGCGACATTGAAATTAGGGTTTCCCATGTCGAAGACAGGCAAACGTGTGGTGCCAACATCAGCCAGTAGCGAACACGATAGTGTCAAAACGGATGGGAATAAGCTAACGCTGCGTGGTACTTTGCACTATCTGTGGGAACAGGCGGGTTTTAACCGTTGGTCCCCGGGAATGCGTGGCAAACGTAATTGGTTCGTGCTGCGGAAGTTTCTTTTGCAACAGGCCGAAGGGAAATTTGTGAAAGGCCTAGAGCTATTCCAGATGCTCTACATTCCAGAATCGTTTCGCGCAGACCATAAGGACGAAATCGCTCAGCGCCGCATGGCCAAAATGATGCCGATTGTATCCGTGGAAGGGAAAGTTCGCCGGTTGATGTTAATGATCGCGGAAGTAAAGGAGTTCGCCCCGTCTAAATATGGGCACAAACTGATCGTCAAGCACGTCCCGGATTTTCATTTCATGATTTCCGATGATCTCTACAGGCGTTTGGTCAAGCGCTTCGAGCTGGAGATCGGCTTGGCCAACGCTACTCCTGGTTCACACTTAATCGCCATTGCGACATTTGGCATTGGTTCGACCGGTGTCGCCTCAATCGAAGAGATCTCACTGATGTGTGTGAACGATAACTGGATTCCGTTCGAGACGATGTACGATCAAATGCTATTGACCACTCTGGTCGATCAGAGTCGTCACTTTGTAAAAAGCATGAGGTACAACTTACCCTCGACCAGTCCGCTCGCCTGCGCTGTCCTGACCGATATTGGCAAATCACTGGTCGCTGCGTACATCATGCAGCCGGGTGCATCCAACGATTATTTGACCGCTGTTGATGCGCTTATATCCGGAAGTGACCTGCAGGCCTGGAAATGGGAGCCTGGCAACGGTGCGCCAATACCCACCTTACCTTTTCCCGGTCTGAGCAATGAGAATGACGATGAATGAATCACTAATGGAGGGTATGGCGATTGTGCGTATCTTCGATCATGAGCGTAGCTTGATTCACGAAGCCATTTCCAACCTTAATCACCTCAGCATTAAAATCATCCAGTTATTTGGAGATACTGCTTGCAAAATCTATCAGGTCCCCGAAAAAAACCGCGGAATGTAGATACCGTCTTTCATGTCAAGCAATATTGCCATAATTTTGATCGTATGGCATACGGGTTTTAAGCACGCCGAAGCAAAGATGAACGAGTTTACGCATGCAAGCGCCAAGAGCAGACATAGCGGATTTGCCACGTGCGCGCAAACGTTCGTATAGGGCTTTGACATGGGGGTTATAGCGTATAGCGACAACAGCGGCCATATAAAGCTTAGCGCGGATTTGCGCAGAGCCTGCTTTAGAAAGTTTGGAGGGGCCCAATACAGAGGAACCGGATTGCCTTTCCACGGGTACTAGGCCAAGATAAGCGGCGAGTTGCTCGGCGGTCTTGAATGAGTGAGTTTGCATCACTAAGAGCATCGTTTTTCCTACTTGTGGGCCAATCGCGCGAATGCTCTTCAACAAATCCAAGTCTTCTCTGAAAGCAGGATGCCGGTCGATATGATCATCAATCTCTTGTTGAAGTTGTTTTAACTGGGCTTGCAGAAAAGTAATACTATCGTCAAGCGACTTCTGAACACGCTCTGGGGTAGTCGAAACGTTGGCTTTTTCTTGGCGGTTACGCTCACGCTGTAGGTCTTCAGAAATAGCTTCCTGGCGGGCTAGCAATGCTTTAAGCACTCTTGCTTCTGGAGCTGGGGGCACCCAGACATTAGGTTTGCACAGCAAGCCAAAACGCGCAATCAAAAAACTATCAACAGCGTCTGTTTTGGTCCGTATGGCTAGGGACTTTCCTAAAGCGTTAACATGGGCTGGATTGGCGATGGATACCGCAATACCCGCATCGTGTAAAGCTTGAGCTGCTTGCTCATGGTAAACCCCTGTAGCTTCCATCGTAACATGAAGATCGGTCAGTTTAATGCCTTGTTTAACAAGCCACGCTAATAGCTCGCTGAACCCTGTTTGGTTATTGGCTACTTTTTTGGATTTACGTTTAAGACCTGTTTCATCAAGTAATAACGAACAATCCAGTTTGGCTTTGGCGACATCGATACCGAGATAATTCATCTTTATTCTCAACTTAAAAATAACGTAACTCCCCAGGTACTGAGTCCTATGATTCGATAGTAATGCAATAACAGGTAG
>JASSUB010000050.1:0-8739 GCA_031963205.1 Mycoavidus cysteinexigens | reverse complement strand
TGTTGAGCGCATTGTGTGCGACGTTATGCGGAGTGGATACGTGGGAAATGATGGTTCTGTGGGGACGTAGTCAACTAGAATGGTTACGTAAACATCAGCCGTATGAGCACGGCATCCCGTGCGCGGACGCGTATCGTCGAGTATTTGGAGCGCTGAATCCGAAGGTATTTGAGGAGTGCTTTATAAAGTGGGTGCACACGCTCTGTCCGAATTTGTCTGATAAGCATGTTGCGGTAGATGGCAAAACCGTCAGAGGAAGCCGTAAAGGTGAAGAGCATAGAGCGCTGCATCTAGTATCGGCATGGTGTTCAGATAATGGGCTGTCACTTGGTCAAGTGAATACGGCAGACAAAAGCAATGAGATCACAGCGATTCCGGAGTTGCTTGCGGCACTGGATTTAAAAGGAGCGACAATCACGATGGATGCGATGGGGACTCAGCATAGTATTGCGGAATTGATTGTTCAAGCTCAAGCTGACTATGTGCTGGCAGTGAAAGATAACCACCCTACCTTAGCCGAAGGAATCAAAGAATGGTTTGCCGCTGCCCAAGCCGGTAAATTAGAGCATTCTTATTGGGAGCATAGTGAATATGATAAAGGACATGGCCGAATTGAAACCCGGGTGTGTCGCGTCACGGACGATGTAGAGTGGTTAAGCCGAATAGGCCAAGAGTGGGCTGGGATCAAGCGTCTGGTAATGATTGAAAGCACACGCCAGATCGGTAGCAAAATCACGACTGAGTGTCGGTATTACATCAGTTCAAAAGAAGTGAAGGCTAATGAAATGGCGCATCTAATTCGAGCACATTGGGGCATTGAAAATCGATTGCATTGGGTACTTGATGTGTCTTGGGGAGAAGATGCCTGCCAAGTACGAGACAAGAGCGCTGCTCGGAATTTAGCCACTTTGCGCAAAATCACTTTGAATATGGCAAAAATCGCACAGGCACAATACCCAACTCGGGTTAGCCTAAAGGGTATTCGCGCACTCGCTGCTTGGGATTGCAACATGCGTAATTCGATTCTCGGCCTTACCTAGCAAGGGGCTTCATGCGGAAGCCCTGAGGATGCCCCCAAGCGGCCTGAAAAAAGCCGAATGACGGGTGACGTGATCAACGCTTGGGATTTTTTAGAGTGAAGGAACGCTCTAACAAACTGAAAAATGTCCATCTATGCTATTTGAGTGGGGTGTTGATTGATGGTGCTACCGTCGTTTATTGCACTGAAATCAAAGTGACCCCAAGAACGGTTATGGGAAGCTTCCCATAATCTCTCCACTGCACCTTAAACCCCAATTTGAGCAGAAAAAGGATAGGAGATACGATGTTAAATATTGCGAGTCATAAGTTACCTGTCGCTCTTACGGACAAAGTTATTGCGTGCGAGTTAGAAAACGCACGTCAGCATAAAGAGAGAGAGCCAGAAATTGCCAACTATTTTTATAAGCGAGTAGAGGTTGCCCTACACAAGCTCGCTGAACATGAAGGCATCAGAGAACCCAGTTTCTACGATAGGAAACATTACTTTAGAGAGGCGCGCTTTCCTGAAACTGCTGGACAAAAAGCCTTGCAACAAAATATTGCCGAGGTTCATTTTGCGCGTGGTGAGGTATTTAGCCGGTTAAATCAGGTGGGTAAAGCTGAGGCGCAGTATCAGAAAGCTGACGAATGGGGACATCCCATGGCGCGGGAGGCATTGGTTCAACTTTCCTCCTACTTAAATAGACCCTCGGGCTCACTCAGCGGCTTCCACAAACCGCCCCCTTCTAGCTCAGCATTTTCAACTTTTTCTGCCGGACGCTTATCCACATCTACGTCTTCCTTGGTAGAAGCGCCAGCCTTCAAGTTTTTTTTAAAAAATATGCCGCTCATTCCTCCAGCTTTGCCGCAAGCCGGCCAACTTTTGAGGAATGCGGAGCAGCTTGCTTACTGTCTATTGCTGTTATATCTGGATCAGCAGGAACCGACTTCTACTATCAAATTACGTGAGGAAGAATCCGTCTGGTTAGAGCGGGTCAAGCAAAATCAGGATGATCAAGGATTTCGCCTCTTGGCGGAGGATGTGATTCGTGCTTATGAGAAAGATGAACTTAAAGATGCCTCAGCAGTGGCGGAGGTGGTGGCTTTAGCGCCGGTTTATACATGCGACGATTTTCAAAAATTACTCAATAAGTTCATCACGAAGCTTTGTGAGCTTGAGTTGTTAGACCTTGATGTGTTGCGCGGTTTAGCTGGAATGATTCGTCATGCGCCGCCAGCGAGTCTTCGTACTGATGATTTGGTTCAGATTCTGGAAAATCTGGCCGATCGCCTAGAAAATAACCATGCACAAAGCGGTGAGAATCAGTATCGCTTAGCGATGGCTATCTGCCAGGTGTTAGATGCGATGGCGGATAACCATGTCACCGACCTCGACCGAGAGAAACTCCATGAGCCGTTAAAGAATTTTTTCAATGGATTGAAGCACTCGAAAGATCCGTATCTCGTCTATCAAGCCGAATATGCGTGCCAAGCGTTAGCGCGTGTGCCAGACGATGAGACGCCTTGGCGAGGTGCTTGGCGGCGCGCCAGTGGCATATTCCGTGGGGTGATGAAGTTTGCGAAAGCGGCGAAAGCTTTTGATGTAGAGGGATTTATCGATGGGCTGAAAGATCTGCAAGAACCGTTGAGTGAGCTGGCTCAGTTTGTCTCTGATACGTACAAACAGATGCGTGAACTGAAGGAAAGTGGGCAGGAATTGATTGAGAGTCTCAAAGATGGATTCTCTTTTGAACGAAAACATGTCTGGTATCCGATGCTACGCGGAATGGACGAAGTGCCATCAGATCAACTCGACACATTTAAACAGAATCTGATGAGGGAAGGGCTTCAAGCCTGTCGTTGGCATAAGATTTTTTTATGGGGCTTAAGCGAACGCTTAGCACGGATTGCCGCGCATCCTGAGCAAGCCTCTGACATCCGAAAGCAAGCGTTACAGTGGCTAGGTGAGTTGTACGAAAACGAGCAAATGTGGAGTAAACATCCGATCATCAAAAAGCGTGTGGTGCAGCTTATTCAGATGCTGGCGGATAATTCTCCAGTTAAAGAAGACGCCGATGCACTGCTGACACGCCTCAAAACGGTCGGCGATATCGCGCAACAAGCTTTATATCAGGGCTATCTGACTAGCCCGCCGGCTCCTTATTTACTTTATGAGGATCGCCCGCAACCGTTGGGGTTGAGCCTGTTGGATAAAGTCCAGCAGAAGCAGTGGGTAGAGACAGATGTGCGCCGACTCAAAGCCGAACGCCTCGCACATTGGGGCGATCCGCTGTATGTCCCACTACGCGGCAAAGCCAGTTTGTTCGGCTCTTACACGGACACGTTTGATTTGGCCGAGCAAGCCAAGGCGTTTTTCAAAAATCATCAAAATAAAAAAATGGCTTTAGTGTTAGGTGATTCAGGCGCTGGTAAATCGACCTTTCTCCGCTTTCTGGAAGCCACATGTTGGAAAGGCTATCAGAATGGCGGAATCATTCCGTTATTCATTGCTTTACCAACAATCGACAATCCCGAACAAGATTTTATTGCAAAGCACTTATGTCGTCTGGGCTTGAGCCAAGCACAAATCAAGACACTCAAAGAGAGAGAATTTGTTGTGATTGCTGATGGTTATGATGAAAGCAGGGCAAATGCCAATCTATATCGAAGCAATGGCTTCAATCAGCCTGGCGGCTGGCGCGGTCAGCTGATCGTCGGTTGCCGCAGCCAACATCTTGGTGATAACTATCGGCAGCGCTTTCAACCGGATGACCCAGACTTGTTTCAAGAATTGGTGGTGACGCCGATTGGCCAACCCCAGATCGATCAATACGTTCAAGCTTATGTTGATTTTAAACACCAACACAGAACGGTGGATGACGACCGATTTGATCTACAACATTGGCAAGTGCAAGACTATCAACGGGGGCTTACGCAAATTGATGAGAATTTTAACACGCCATTGTTGTTAAAAACCGTGCTAGAGGTCTTACCTCGTTTGTTAAGCTTAGAAGAACAGAGCCCAATATCCTCGTTGACACGGACTGCGATCTATGACGAAGCGATGAAAGCCCAGTTTGAGCGGGAGAAGCAACGTTTACAAGAGGCAGGACTTACGGGGGCACTCGAGGACGCGTTTAATGCGTTAGACGAGCATATTTTTATCAAGCATTGCTTTCAGTTTGTGACGAAGCTCGCGGTGGCAATTTACGAAAAGAACCAGGGTAATCCGGTGGTGGAATACGATCCTGTTAAAGACGAAGGAACGTGGAAAGATACATTTTTTGCTCGGCAACCTGAACAAAGAATCTTGCGTAAAGCCTGGCCGCTGACTCGCAATGGAAATCAGTATCGGTTTGAGCACAAATCCTTTCTGGAGTACTTTGTTGCACGCGCAGTGTTTGAACCAGAAAGTACGATAGGTAGTGTAGAGAAAAAAGTTGAATTGACGCCGACTTTATTCCGCCGCAACAGTGTGAGTTCAATACTGAGTGTTGATACGGAGATCGATGAAAACGAAGCGTCAACCCTCACTATGCCGCTGTCTGATTCTTTGTTGGCGCGCAGGAATCTGGTCGAAGAGCCAGAGATTCTACGGTTTCTAGTTGAGCGAGCGCAGGCAGAGCCGGTGTTTCAAAAACAACTAAATATTTTGGTTGAACAGTCGAAGATTGAATCTTCGTTTTGGCAGAAAGCATGCGCATCAGTCAATCATGAAAAGGACACCCGAGCCATTAAAAAAGCTGCAGCCAATGCCATTACGATCCTAGTCAAAGCAGGGGTGCAATTTAATGGTGCAGATTTGAAAGGAATTCAAGTGCCCAGAGCGGATCTGAGTTTTGGGGTGTTTGACTCCGCACAGTTGCAAGGGGCAGATTTAAGGGGGGTGAAACTTCGAGGTACTTGGTTGAGACAGGTGAATTTAAGTGATGCGCGGATGGGGAGGCAAAAGCTTGGCGAATGGCCATATCTTGAAGAAGGGCTTGGCAAATGGCCATATCTTGAAGAAGGATTAGAGACGTTTAGGATATATATCGCGCCAGTAGGCAAACTTAAAGTAAATTCAAGGGATCACTTCGATTTAGAGAGTCTGGTGAAAGAGTTTCTTGTGTCGGAAAAGAAGGTGCTGCTGTTGCTAGGTGAAGCGGGCTCGGGTAAATCGACATTTATCCATCATTTTACGCGACACTTATGGGTAAATTATACGTCATCAGGGCGTCAAGCAGAGTGTCCAATCCCGTTGTTTGTCCCATTGGGAAGGCTAGACAATCCTGGTAAGAATCTGATCGAGCAATATCTGGAAGAAAAAGGATTGTCTAGAGCGCAGATCGAAGCGTTGCGTGCTGAGCGGTGCTTCATCTTTATGCTGGATGGGTATGATGAGATCGTGCACCGCTCGCAAATGTCCTATGTGGGGAGCGGGTTGGATCGGTGGCAAGCGAAAATAGTAGTCAGTAGCCGTCCCCAATCCTTAGAGAATCATTATCGATATAAATTTTGCCCTCCAAACGGTCTGGATTTATTAGAGGAATGTTGGTTAATGGAGTTTTCGGATAAGCAGATTGATGCTTATATTGATAAATATGCTGGGGATGTCTCAGATTGGCCGGCACAAATGTATAAAAAGGCATTTCAAGCTAATCCTCAATTGAAAGAGTTAGCGCGCACGCCTCTTATGTTAAAAATGGTGCTGGCTGTATTGCCTGAGCTGAAAATAGAGGCCCTTGGAGATCAATTAAAGTTCATGCTCATCGACTTATATGAGCAATTTGTAGCGAGTTGGCTGCACCGCTCACAAAAAAGGTTAATGGAGGTTGCACTTACGCCTACAGAACAGGAAGTATTTGAGTCGCTACTCAAAGAGGGTTTTGCCGAACAGGGATTGGCGTTTAATCAGAATCTGGCGGTGGCGATGTATGAAAAGCAATTGATGGTGGTGAAGTACTCTGAGGCGAAGGATGCGAAAAATGAGGATTGGCTATCACAATATCTAAGCAATACTGAAGAAAAGACGCGGATGTTACGGTTTATCTCGCTGTTATCTCGTGAAGGGGATTATTATCGATTTATTGATAAATCGATTCTGGATTATTTCGTGGCGCGCGCGGTGCGGGAGGAGCTAGGTCATTCGGCTCAAGTCGATCACAAGTTGTTATTGAATCGACTCAATCTGGTGGAGGATGCCGCCATTCAACGCTTTTTAGTGGAGTATGTTGAGCAAGATAGAGAATTGGTGGAGCAGCTGCTCATATGGATCAAAGCTTCAGAAACCGAAGAGAACGTGCGTCAGGGGGCTGAGAATGCAAGGGCGATTTTAGTCGGAGCGGGCGTAGAAGTTTAAGGTTCAGGCTTGAAAGGCATAGTAGGAGCGATGCCCAATTATAATAATTGATTCTAAATTTTACATAACATAAATTTGCCTTGACAATCCATGTAGGCCCTCAATAGTAATGTCCTACTTTAGCCCAATACAAATGTCCTACTTTTAGATCACTAGCCTTATGCTAAGCGGCTTATTTTGCTGATCTAAGGCGTAGGATGACTAAACTAGGATGGATTACGATGAGCATGCTCGAACTTGAGCGGGTCAAGGTTATACAAGCGTTTCTCGAGCGTCGTTTGAAACGTTACCAGGCAGCAGAACACCTGGGCTTGAGCCTTCGTCAGATGACACGAATTGTTGATCGGTATCGCGACTTCGGGGCGGCTGGAGTACCGTCCCGGCACCGTGGCAAAGCGAGCAATCATCAGCTACCAGCGGGTATTTCTGGACGTGCGATTACGCTCATTCGTGAGCACTATGTGGACTTTGGTCCAACGCTGGCTTGTGAGAAACTATCCGACATTCCGCTACCCTGCCTTCAAAAAGCAGGATTTTTAACCCATTGATATATAAGGATTTTTATATTTCTGCCGAAGTCCTTTGGCAGTCCTTGCGGCTGACAAGCTGCTTATTGCACTCCTAGTCGCTTGATTCCCGTGTTGATCCCACCTGTTACTACTTCTACCTTTTTTCAATAAAAATGTAACCGATTGATATAAAAAGGTTTTTTATTTATTGAAGAATGAGAGGGGGTAGCGGAATGTAGGAACTATACGAATGTCATGACATTAAGCTGGGCAAGGAAACGGTGCGTCGCTTGATGATTGAGGCAGGTCTATGGGTCCCTAGACGACAACGATCTGCTAAGGTTTACCAGCCTAGAAATCGACGATCCTGTCTAGGCGAACTGATCCAGATCGATGGCAGCGACCACTACTGGTTCGAAGACCGTGCGCCCTCATGCACATTGTTAGTGTATGTGGACGATGCGACCAGTCGATTGATGGCGCTACACTTTACGGCAACCGAATCGACTTTCTCATACTTCGAGGCCACTCGTAAATATTTGGATAAACACGGCAAACCTGTGGCATTCTACAGCGATAAGGCCAGCGTTTTTCGAGTCAATGCCAAAGACGCAACTTCGGGTAAAGGACACACCCAATTTGCTCGAGCGATGTACGAGTTGAATATCGAAAGTATCTGCGCCAATACCAGTCAAGCTAAAGGTCGTGTAGAACGAATGAATTTGACTTTACAGGACCGTTTAGTCAAGGAGTTACGGCTACGCGGCATCTCCACTCAGCAAGAAGCGAATGCCTTTGCGCCACATTTTATTTGTGATATCAACGCTCGTTTTGCTAAACCGCCACGTAGTGACTTCAATAGACTTCTTTCGAAACTATCCCTAAAGTGAAAGTCAAGCTAATCTTCGGATTTTAAATAATCCGAGGAAAGCTGATGAAATACGAGCAGCTCAAGAATCTGCCTGGTGGGGCGTTTCGCCGCAGGACAGGAGTGAAGTTCAGCACGTTTTGTAGGATGGTAGAGATTTTAGAAGAAGCATCCGAAGCGCAGAGACGTCGCGGAGGTCGGCGCACGAAATTATCGATAGAAGATAGGTTACTGCTAACGCTGGAATATTTGAGGGAATATCGCACTTATTTCCATATAGCCCACGATTATGGGATTAGCGAAAGTGCGGCCTATAAGAGCGTGAAATGGGTCGAAAACACGTTAATCCAACATCCTGAGTTTGCCTTACCAGGACGTAAAGCGCTGATTTGCTCTGATGTGGAATATGAAGTAGTGTTAGTGGATGCCACGGAATCGCCCATTGAACGTCCTAAAAAAAACAGAAACATTTTTACTCAGGTAAAAAGAAGCGGCATACCCTAAAAAGCCAAGTACTGATTGATAAAGCCTCTGCACGGATTATCTGCACGGCTTTTTCAAACGGGAAAAGGCATGATTTTCGTCTGTTCAAAGAGTCTAAGACGGGCATTCATCCTGAGGTTGAGATTCTCGCTGATAGTGGCTATCAGGGGCTTCAAAAGCAGCATGCCAAGGCGCAACTGAGGCAAAAAAGAACCAAGGGCCAGGATTTAACCAAAGAGCAGAAGCGGGCCAATCGCCAGTTAGCTAGTCAACGGGCGCTCAACGAACACGTCATCGGCAAACTCAAGCGCTTTAAGATTATCTCTGATCGATACAGAAACAGACGACGACGCTTCGCGCTCAGATTTAATCTCATCTCCGCTATTTATAACTTTGAACTGCTGCATTGAGTTTCGAAAGAGGTCTAATGCTCACAGAGCGATTCGTAGCGATGAGAATTTGGTGCGTATTTCAGCGATCGTGACCGGTCGTTTCAGATTTATCGTGACCGATAAAGT
>JASSUB010000013.1:0-60969 GCA_031963205.1 Mycoavidus cysteinexigens | reverse complement strand
ACAGTATCGTTTGCGAGCGGTCTCGCAATCTTAAATCACTACGGCTTTTCGAGCTCCTCTCAAGAATTGCAAGCTCTTCTTCGCTCAACTCTAGCCTCTCTAGCGTCTTACCTACCATTTAACTTCACCTTAAAGGCTCAATTATAGAGATATTTCTTGGTAATGACTTAGCAAGTTTGAGGATTATTGGTCTTGTGTATATTCTCTGCAGGAAAAAATTTCAGAAACCCTGCGGAGTGAAGACGTACCTCAAAACATAGATATAAATCCCGCGATCTATAGAGTAATACGTGATAGTTATCGGGCAAATGACGAGGCAAATGACAATCTAGAAGAGTTCAGCACAAACGATGAAAAACTGAAAAATTCAGAGCTTAAATGGGTAAATGATTCTTTAAGGGGCATAATATTCAAGGTGAAGTTTCTGTATAGTTTCAATCTCTACGGTATGGTGAACATTGTGAGTAATGCTCATAAAAATAAAGTTATTGGGCAAGATCTACATAATTTCCTATTTTTGTTTTTTGAAGAGTTGCAGGACTGCGTGAGCATTGCAAGAGAAAAACATGCCTGCGCGGCCCTTAAAAAGCAGCCACCTATGTTAACGCCAGAGATTTACGAAGCACTCAATACGCTTGACAGAGAAGACTTCCATAATGTTATATCTCAATTTCAGGAAGGGCAGGAGCAATAGCAAGAATATAATGAGCTTAGTGCTCACCCTTTCATTAATTCATGCCCAACTGCGACATCTTCTGCACCGTCATCGATAATTTCGGTGACATCGGTACAAGTTGGCGCCTAGCGCGCCAGCTTGCAGCCGAACACGGCTGGCATATGCGATTATGGGTCGATAAGCTGGAAGCTTTTGCCCATTTATGTCCAACTATCGATCCCCATGCCCGCAAACAACAGATTGGCGATATCGTCGTCGAACAATGGTCAACGGACAGCGATATAAAGATCAATCTCGAAGCTGCCGATATTGTGATCGAGGCATTCGGCTGCAATCCGCCACCCGCTTACATTGCCGCTATAGCTAAACGTGCTGCCTATCAGCACGCCCCCGTGTGGATTAATCTGGAATATTTAAGCAACGAACCATGGGTTGCAGATTTCCATTTAAAATCCTCGCTCCATCCTCGTTACCCGTTACTTAAAACGTTTTTCTTTCCTGGTCTGATTGCAGGTTCAGGGGGCGTTTTGCAAGAGCGCACTCTATTGGCCTCACAACGGGCTTTTTTGTCAGCGCCTAACGCACGCATGGCTCACTGTGCTGCGCTGGGAATTCCTCCTGCCGCGGCGCAAGCTACGCTAATTTCACTTTTTTCTTATGAAAATGCGAATTTGCAGGCATTACTGAATGCCTGGTGCAATAGTCCTACTCCGATCACCTGTATTGTGCCGGCAGGGATTATCTCAACCGCCGTTGCATGCTTTTTCGGTATGCCAAAACTGACAGCAGGCATGGTAGCCACACGCGGGCATTTAACTGTATACGGGATTCCTTTTGTTGAACAAGATCGCTATGACCTTCTACTGTGGATATGCGATCTTAATTTTGTGCGTGGTGAAGATTCATTTGTGCGCGCCCAATTGGCGCAAAAGCCCTTTGTATGGCAGATCTACCCGCAGCAAGATAACGCACATTACGTTAAACTTGAGGCAACCCTTGATGCCTACGCATTAGGTTTGCCCGATGATGCGCGGATAGCATTGACGCGCTTTTGGCGTAACTGGAATAACACTTCTACCGCACCTTTAGCGCTTGACTGGAATCATTTCTGGCAACATCGCAACAAATTCGCACACCATGCAATTAACTGGACGCAAACACTTGCCAAACAGGGCGACCTTGCCGGTAACCTAGCGCAATTTTGCGAATCTCAGTTAAAATAGGCAGATTACTTTTTACAACTCATAAATATATATAACGTATCTTGCCTGGCCACGCTTTTTGCGCGCCACGATGATATGTGATTTATTTGCACAGGACCTTTATGAAACTCGCCCAAGAACTCCGCGCCGGCAATGTTGTGATGATCGGCACCGATCCAATGGTGGTGCAAAAAGCTGAATACAATAAATCTGGCCGGAATTCAGCTGTGGTCAAAATGAAATTGCGCAACTTGCTGACCGGCGCAGGCATGGAATCTGTTTATAAAGCAGACGATAAATTTGAAGATATTGTGCTTGAGCGCAAGGAAGTGACATATTCGTATTTTGCTGATCCGATGTATGTTTTTATGGATGCTGACTATAATCAATATGAAGTCGAGCAAGAAAACTTAGGCGATGCGTTGCATTACCTTGAGGCGGAGATGAATTGCGAAGTGGTTTTCTATAATGGCAAAGCGCTGTCAGTGGCACTGCCGACGATCTTAGTGCGCGAAATTATCTATACTGAACCTGCGGTTAAAGGCGATACGTCATCGGGTAAGGTGATGAAAAATGCCAAGCTGTCCACGGGCATGGAGCTTCAAGTACCGCTTTTCTGCAGTATTGGGGATAAAATTGAAATAGACACGCGCACACATGAGTATCGTAGCCGTGCTTAAGGGTATTTTATTTTTCTAAAAGCAAACTAAACGTTAGGGGTTCATATGAAAAAGCAATTTGTTTTCTTATTTTACGCCTTATTAACCGCTACGACTTTATTTAGCTTTACCGGAAAAAGTAGTGCCGCCGATCCTACCCCGATTGCGCTGCCGAAGAATTTGCCCGCTGATTTGAAACTGCCCGATGACGAAATTGTCTTTTTGAAACTACATGCCGAAGGGATGCAAAACTATATCTGCCGAGAAGGCCAGGGGTGGATTTTCACTGAGCCGGTCGCTACTTTATATGATGATAAAAAAGTCGCCGTCGGCCGTCATTCTATAGGCCCAAGCTGGGTCAGCACCGTGGATGACAGTTGGGCGATTGGCCAGGAAGTGAAATCCTTCGAGCCGAAGAATAAAAATAATATTCCTTGGCGTTTGTTCACGGCCAAAGATCATCGCGGAAGCGGCGTTTTTTCAGATGTAACCAGCATCTTGCAAGTTAAAACGCAGGGTGGCAAGGTCCCCTCTTCTAAGCCATGCAGCACGGTGTATCATTTCAATAGAACATTTCCTGCGCAATACAAAGCAACCTATTATTTTTCAAAGCGCAAGCTCGACTAATAATGCTTTTGCCGCAAGATATTGCGGGTGTTGTTCAAGTTCATGCCAAGATATTGGCTCGCCACGAGCGGCAAGGCGCTTAATCCGGCTCGCTGAGGCGGCAGAAGGCGTGTAGCGCAATTCAGCCAGGACGCGCTCCGCCTCCTGCGGCCGGTTGCAAACAAGCACCATATCGCAACCTGCATCCAGTGCGGCTTGGGCACTTTTGACAACGTTGCCGATTGCCCGCGCGCCTTCCATGGATAAATCATCGCTCAAAATAGCGCCAGTAAAACCGAGTTGCTCACGTAGGATGTTCTGTAGCCAGATTTTTGAGAAGCCGGCAGGCCGCGCATCGACTGCCGGGTAAATAATATGCGCCGGCATGACCGCCGCCAGCGACACGTCTAACCAGCGGTAAGGCTGCGCATCGTGGAAGAGAGCGGCAAGTGTGCGGGTATCCACTGCCATTGCATAATGTGAATCGGCCTCAACAAAGCCGTGACCCGGAAAATGTTTGCCACAGTTTGCCAGGCCTGCAAGCGCTAGGCCATGGCTTAAGCTTTTGGCGAGTAAGGTGATGACGCACAGATCGTGATGAAAAGCGCGATCGCCAATCACCTTCGAGTGCCCATAATCGAGATCCAGAGTCGGCGTGAAGCTGAAATCAATCTGACTTGCCCGCAATTCTAACGCCAATATATAGCCGACCGCAGTCGCCGCGCGGGTAGCGAGTAATACGTCTTGCTCCCATAATTTGCCCAAACCGCGCATTGCAGGTAAGTGCGTAAAGCCATCGGTTTTGAAACGTTGGACTCGCCCACCTTCATGGTCAACCGTGATCAGTAAATCGCTACGCACCTCGCGAATCTGCTCAGTCAAGGCGAGCAACTGCGCTCGACTTTGAAAATTGCGGGCAAATAGGATAATGCCCCCGGTTAACGGATGTACGAGCCGGCGGATTTCTTCTTCAGTCAACTCAGTACCCGCAACGTCCAGCAGCACCGGCCCGGGCGTATGAGCAGATAGATTAGGCACTGGTTTTATCCTGTTCGGCAACCACGAAGGCGAGCGCATAATCGCGCTCGTCGCTTAGAGTTACATGGGCATGAATGCGCTGTGTAGTCAGCCAATCAGCCAGCGCCCCAAGTGCCACCACAACCGGCCGGCCACTGGCTTCATTTAGGGTTTGCAGCGCACGCCAGGTCATTGGCCAATGCATGCCAAGTCCGATGGCTTTTGAGAAGGCTTCTTTAGCCGCAAAGCGGGTGGCCAAAAAAGCCAAGCCACGCACGGCAGAACGTGCGGCGCGGGCATGATATTTTGCTAGTTCATCGGGACCAAGTACTTTGGCTGCAAAACGGCCGCCAGTGCGCTCCATCACACCTGCGACTCGATCTATACTAATCATGTCAGTGCCAATCCCATAGATCATCTCGACACTCCCGGAAAAGGTGTTGCTGCAGCGAGCCGAGCAGCCACCATCAGTGCTTTCATTTCACGTACGGCGTTTTCCCAGCCAACAAATAACGCATGTGCCACAATCGCATGGCCAATATTCAGTTCTGTGATGTCTTGCAGAGCTGCGATCGGCTGCACATTTGAATAATGTAGACCGTGTCCAGCATTGACTTTGAGTCCTAGCGATGCGCCCAGTTCCGCAGCGCGCGCAATGCGCTCGAGTTCTGCTTGGCGTTCCGCCTCGTTGCATGCTGAAGCATAGCGGCCGGTATGCAGTTCAATGACCGGCGCCAGCGTTTCACGCGCGGCGTGGATTTGGACTGGATCGGGATCAAGAAAAAGTGAAACGCGTATTCCTGCGCCCGCGAGCTGGCTACAGGCCGTTTTGACTTGGTTTAACTGACCGGCCACCTCAAGGCCGCCTTCGGTGGTTAACTCTTGTCGTTTTTCTGGCACCAAGCATACGTCTTGTGGGCGTACGGTGCACGCAATCGCTAATATTTCTGGCGTCAAAGCGCACTCGAGATTCATTCTGGTGTGCAGCAATGGGCGTAAGGCATGCACGTCCGTGTCGCGAATATGACGGCGATCTTCGCGCAAGTGGAGGGTAATGGCATCGGCGCCTGCCGCCTCAGCGGCTAACGCTGCCTGCAACGGATCAGGATAGGCAACACCACGCGCATTGCGTAAGGTTGCAACATGGTCAATATTGACCCCGAGGTCAAGATTGCCCGCAGGGGGCGACAAAAAACTCATAAAGTGTGTAAATCAATTAGGATTTGGCGCGTATTGAGCGTGATTCCGCCGAGGTGGTGATGCAGCAAAAAACGCATCAGTTGCTTACTCTGGGTAAGGGTTAAGGCGCGTTCATATTCGTCACGCTCCATATCGATTAAGGTTTGTCCGGCAATCATCGGCCAATGCGCAGGCTCCATGCCATTTGCCGCACGCACGCCACGTTCTGGATCAAAGACATAAATCCCGTCTGCCGCCACCGGCTTACGGGTATGGGCAATAGAGTCAAAAGCACTGGCATGGCCCGTTTCGCGCAACAGGATACGCTCAAAAGAACGCAGTGCTTGCACTGGCGGCGCGCCAGCGCCAAGCCGAGTCAGCGTCAAGACGTAATGGTCGAAAAGCCGTTCACACGGGTCTTCACGCGCACAGAATTTAAGCAGGAGTTCATTCGCATAAAAACCACATAGCAAGGCGTGGCCGGTTAACGGCGGCATCCCTCCAACCCATTCAGCGCCAGTGAGCGTGCGTAATTCGGATTTGCCGGCCCAGGCTAGAGATAAAGGTTGAAATGTTTGCAACACGCCGCGCAGAGCTGAATAGGGACGTTTGGCACCTTTAGCAACCAGCGCCAGCCGGCCGTAATCACGGCTAAAAATATCCAGCACTAAGCTGGTTTCGCGATGGGGATAGCTATGCAGGACAAAACCGGGTTGCTCCGCAACCCGGCGTTCAGGACGCATTGCAGCGCGCCCAGCCGGCTTACTTGAAATAGTATGTGCTAGCGTTGCCGGCAGAATTTCATCGACCTGTAACTCATTCATACCCATATGATTTTAGGCCCGCGGCATTGTCTGCCCAACCACTTTTGACTTTAATCCAGACTTCAAGATAGACCGGTGCATCAAAACATTTTTCAATATCCATCCGGGCTTCACTGCTGATCCGTTTTAGTTTTTCTCCTTTGTGTCCGATCAGCATTGCCTTATGGCTATCGCGTTCAACTAAGATGGTCGCAAAAATACGCCGCAAGCGGCCTTCTTGCTCAAATTTTTCAATCACCACTGTGCTAGTGTAAGGCAGTTCGTCTCCGGTCCAGCGAAAGACTTTTTCTCGCAAAATTTCAGCTGCCAGAAAACGCTCGCTACGGTCAGTGAGATCATCTTCACCGTAAATGGGCTCACCTTGCGGCAAATAGGGCCGCAAGATGGTGAGTAATCTATCCAGATCGTCAGCACGCTTAGCGGATAGAGGCACGATCTCGCAAAAATTACGTAATGCCCCCATTTTTTGCAAGAATGGGAAGAGCGTAGCTTTGTCCGTGATCCGGTCAAGCTTATTGGTAATCAGTAGCGCCGGGGCGGAAGGCGGAATCATCTCAAGCACTTTTTGGTCTTCGGCGCCAAAGTGACCTGCCTCAACCACAAAAAGTATCAGATCAACCGAACTCATGGTGGCGGTCACGGTACGATTCAATGATCGATTGAGCATACCGCCGTGTTGAGTCTGAAAACCGGGTGTATCGACAAAAATATATTGCGCCTCAGGCAGGGTCCGAATTCCCGTAATTCGATGACGGGTCGTTTGAGCCTTGCGCGAGGTGATGCTGATTTTGTGACCCACTAGGGCATTCAGTAGAGTTGATTTGCCTACATTGGGCCGACCGATAATCGCAATCGTGCCACAACGGAAATCAGCGGAAACATTCATGATTACTTCTCAAGTTGAATAACAGCTTTGTTTTTTGTTTTTGCGGGTGCGCTTGGTTTTAGCTTGCGCGCATGAGTGGCGCGCTTCGATTTAGCTGGCAATGCGGCAGGCAAAGCTTGGATTGCGTCTAACGCGCATTTTGCAGCAGCTTGTTCAGCAGCACGACGGCTTGCGCCAAAACCAAATTCTTTAATTTCATATATAGGCACCGCGCACTCAACTTCGAATTGCTGGCTATGGGCGGCACCATGGGTCGCCACCACGGTATAGTGTGGCAACGGGATTTGGCAGCTTTGCAAGCACTCTTGCAATAAGGTTTTTGCATCTTTACCTAGCGTACCAGGGTCAATATGCTCAAGGATCGGCAGATAAAGGCCTTCAATTACCGCTTGTGCGGCTTCAAAGCCTCCATCCAAATAGATAGCGCCTAAAATGGCCTCAAGCGTATCGGCCAAAATTGACGGCCGCCGGCTGCCGCCGCTTTTTATTTCCCCCTCACCCAAGCGTAACGATTCGGCAAGATTGAGCGATTGTGCGATTTCATAAAGCGATTGTTGCTTCACTAAGTTTGCGCGCACTCGCGATAGATCACCCTCGTTTAATGCTGAGAAGCGTTTAAATAGCAGCGCCGCTACTGTGCAATTCAAAATCGAATCGCCGAGAAACTCCAGCCGCTCGTTATGGCTCGCGCTATGGCTACGGTGGGTCATTGCCTGCCGCAAGTATTCTGTATTACGGAATACATAGTGCAACCGGCTTTCTAATGAGGATAAAGGCATAGCGCTAAGTATAACGCGTAACGCATAGGCCCCGCTAAAACACGTCGCGAGCGGTTTTTAGGTTAGGGACTAGGTGCTACGCAAATAGGCCAATCACACAATTAACTAAAACGGCCGATGCGTTTGAAATGACCGAAATTAAGCCAAATAAAGAAAGCTCTGCCGACTAGGTTACGGTCCGGCACAAATCCCCAAAAACGACTATCTGCACTATTGTCTCGATTGTCGCCCATCACAAAATAGTGACCCGGCGGCACCTTGCAGACGACGCCATCACTACTATACGTGCAGTTATCCCGAAATGGAAAGTCATCTGCGCCAATGATAAATGACGGTGCGCCGGGGCTATTTAGAATTTCGTTGGTTTTGCTGCCAACGGTTTGCTGGTATTGCTTAGCATATCCTATTCGCTCTTCATCAAAATAATCCGGCAGCGGGCTTTGTGGCACGGCCTGGCCGTTGATGGTCAAATGCTTGCCTAGATACGCGACCGTATCACCCGGCAGTCCGATCACCCGTTTGATGTAATCGATGGCTTCATCTTTCGGGTAACGAAACACCACGACATCACCCCGCTCTGGATTGCGGTTGGCGATCACTTTTTTATTCAACACCGGCAAACGAATACCGTAATCAAATTTATTCACCAGAATAAAGTCGCCCGCTAACAACGTAGGCAACATTGAACTCGACGGAATCTTAAACGGCTCAACGATAAAGGAGCGGAGTAAAAATACTAACAAAATGACCGGAAAAAGGTTAGCTGAATACTCAAGCCACCATGGCTGCTGCAAAGCGTCTTTACTCAGCCGCGCCCGCGTGGCAAGCATGGTATCTGTGACTGCGTCAAATTGCTCGAGTTGACGGTCATATTCACTCAGTATCCGTTTAGCCTCGTTGCGGCGGCGCGACAGGAAGATCAGTTTCTCAGCCAGCCAAGCTAGCCCCGTGACCAGCACTAAAGTAAAAAGAATCAGCGCAAAATTCATGAAAAATCCACTTTTATAGATACTTTATTTATCTGAGACACGAAGAATAGCAAGAAAAGCTTCTTGCGGAATTTCAACGCTACCCACTTGCTTCATTCGCTTTTTACCTTCTTTTTGCTTCTCTAGCAATTTCTTTTTGCGGGAAATATCGCCGCCATAGCATTTCGCCAACACATTTTTGCGTAGCGCTTTAATATTCTCGCGCGCAATAATATTAGAGCTAATGGCCGCTTGAATCGCCACGTCATACATCTGACGCGGAATAATTTCGCGCATTTTTGCGGCCACTTGCCGGCCGCGAAACATGCTTTGAGAACGATGCACGATGATCGACAAAGCATCGACTTTCTCGCCGTTGATCAGCATATCCACTTTCACCACGTCTGCGGGACGATATTCTTTGAATTCATAATCCATTGAAGCATAGCCGCGCGAGACAGATTTGAGCTGGTCGAAAAAATCCAAGACGATTTCGGCCATTGGCATTTCATAAACCAGCTGAACTTGACGGCCACGATAGACCATATCAAGTTGCACACCACGCTTTTGCGTGCACAGCGTGATGACCGAGCCGACATATTCTTGCGGCATATAAAGATTGACGGTGACGATGGGCTCGCGGATTTCTTCGATTTTTGAGGTCTCAGGCAGTTTAGCTGGATTTTCAACAATCGCCAGTAAACCGTTATTTTGCCTGACCTCGTAGACCACCGTCGGGGCCGTAGTGATCAAATCCATATTGAATTCGCGCTCTAGCCGCTCTTGCACAATTTCCATATGGAGCAAGCCGAGAAAGCCACATCTAAAACCAAAGCCAAGTGCCTGAGAAACTTCAGGCTCATACTGCAAGGATGCGTCGTTGAGCTTAAGCTTTTCAAGTGATTCACGCAGCGCTTCATACTGGTTGGCTTCAACCGGATATAAACCGGCAAAAACCTGTGGTTTAACTTCCTTAAAGCCAGCTAACGGTGTCAGCGCAGGTTTATTCGCATGACTGACCGTATCCCCTACTTTAGCTACGGTGAGTGTTTTAATGCCGGCAATAATGAAACCCACTTGCCCAGCGGATAAAGATTCTCTAGCTTGCGCTTTGGGCGTGAACACCCCAATTTGTTCAACCGGAAATTGAGCGCCGCTGGCCATTAATACAATCCGGTCTTTTGGTCGCAACGTACCATTTATAATACGCACCAGGATGACCACCCCAACATAATTGTCAAACCAAGAATCGATAATCAGCGCTTGCAAGGGCACTTGGGGGTCCCCTACTGGCGGCGGCACCTTGCTAATCAACGCCTCCAGCACATCGATGACGCCTTCACCCGTTTTGGCGCTGCAGCGCACCGCATCGGTCGCATCAATGCCAATCACCTCTTCAATTTCTGCAATTGCGTTAGCGCAATTAGCCGCAGGCAAATCAATCTTATTCAGCACCGGCACAACTTCGACCCCAAGCTCAATTGCGGTATAGCAATTCGCCACTGTCTGCGCTTCTACCCCTTGACTTGCATCTACCACCAATAAGGCGCCTTCACAGGCCGATAGGGAACGGCTGACTTCATATGAAAAATCAACGTGCCCTGGGGTATCGATTAGATTCAGATTATATATTTGGCCATCCCGCGCGCGATACGTCAGGGCCGCAGTTTGCGCTTTAATAGTAATGCCGCGCTCGCGCTCAAGCGCCATTGAATCAAGTACCTGCGCTTCCATTTCACGCGAGGAAAGACCCCCACATAACTGGATAATACGGTCAGCCAGGGTAGATTTGCCGTGATCAATATGGGCAATGACGGAGAAATTACGAATATGGTCCATGTAGCTTATTTCGCCCGTGGTCGTAACGGGATAAATTGTGTGTTTTCACCACGGCGTATCAAAATTGCTGCCATTTTTTTAGAATCCAGTGTACGTACTACTCTATCGAACTGCTGCGCATTCATGATATCTGCATCGCCAATCCGCAGCACAATATCGCCTCTGCGGATGCCAGCCTGTGCTGCCGGGCCCTGCACCGCGTCAACGCGCACGCCATAGCCTAGCTTGAGGGCCTTCAATTGCGCCTCGGCCAAGCTACTGACAGTGAGGCCGATTGAGTTTGCCGTATGCATGCGTGGGTCTGCTTTAGGCAGCATCGCGCGGGCGGGTCTATCCGCTTCCATTGCTGCAATCGTGACGCCTAGATCACGTTTTTTGCCTTTACGCCATAATGTCATCGGCACGCGTGCGCCAGGTTTTGTGTTACCGACTAAACGAGGCAAATCGCTTGCTTCATCAATGGTTTTACCATTGAAGCTTAGGATAATGTCGCCGGCTTGCACGCCCGCCTTGTCAGCCGGCCCACCCACTTCAACGCTGCTGACAAATGCGCCTTGCGCACGAGGCAGGCCCAACGAATGAGCGACATCTTTAGTCACTTGACCAATCGCCACCGCGATACGTCCGCGAGCCACTTTACCCGTTGCCTTAAGTTGCTCAGCAACCCGTGTGGCCTCATCAATTGGAATCGCAAACGAAATCCCCATAAAGCCGCCAGTACGGCTGTAAATTTGCGAATTGATGCCAATCACTTCGCCGCGCAGATTCATCAACGGGCCGCCTGAGTTACCTGGATTGACGGCCACATCGGTTTGAATAAAAGGTAAATAGTCGCCGGTATTGCGCCCTTTTGCACTTACGATACCTGCCGTCAACGTATTATCAAAACCAAATGGCGAGCCAATGGCGACGACCCACTCGCCAACGCGCAGTGTATTTGAATCCCCTAGTGTCACGACGGGCAGATCGTTCGCATCGATTTTCAGCAAGGCGACGTCGGTGCGCTTATCAGCGCCGATGAGCTTAGCTTTAAATTCACGCTTATCAAGCAAGGTCACATAAATAGTGTCGGCGTCATAAACGACATGCGCATTCGTCATGACGTAACCGTCCGCTGAGATCACAAAACCTGAACCCACGCCATGGTTACGTTCAATCCCTGCATCCGGCACGACATCTTCCTCTGGCACGTCTTGCTCAGAGCGCGGCGTGGGTCGCTGCTGCGGCAACGGGAAACCAAAAAAACGCTGGAAAAACTCCAACATTTCATGACTATTCATTCCAGGCGGCAATTCGATGCTGCTATTGCTAAACGGGATACGCCCAGTGGTGCGTATATTCACCACCGCCGGCCCTACTTTATCAACTAGTCCGGTAAAATCCGGCAGGCTGACGACTGGCGCCAAGGCCGGAGGTGGATTTGCTACGGCCAAGGTAAACGGCAAAAAAACAGCCGTCATCACTGCCCATAACGGGCGAAATAAGCGCAACAAATTGCGTATCGAAAAATTGCTCATGGTAAATAAGCCGCGGGTTCAAAAGGCAGTTGTAAGTTTACCGTATTAACGCATACTGCGTGAGCTTACCCGCGTTTATTTTGCAGCGTATCGAGTCACGGGCGTAATTTAGCAGCGGTCGCTTTACCGTCATTTGTGAATGCTGTTACATGCGTTACATGCGTTACATGCGTTACAAAGGTTACAACTGACGGTTACAATTTTTACTGAGTTGCCGGCAGCGCACGACTAACTCGCGCAGCATAGGAGCAGGTAAGGCATCGGCCAGGATGAGTATTTTACGGCGGCGGCTAGCGCTCGCGCGCACGGTGATGCTTAACATCAGGCCACCCCAATAGGCCATATCCGATATGCGCGAGCAACGCACGGGACTGCCTGCACGATGCCAGGTGGTGATTGTCTGCGCGCTAATTTCTAGCCTAAAAGGTTGCTGCACATCGACACGGTAAGCCAGATAGCTGAGGACAAGTAGCACGACACAAGCGGCTAATAGGGCGCCAAGAATGCTGACACGCGGTGCAGCAACACGCCACACCGCGTAAGTACAGCACAAGATAAAGGCTAGTGTTAGCCCCCTTAGAACAGTAGAAGGTTTGAGTTCAAATTGAATCGGCGCCGGCATCATTCAGTCTGACCCTAACCATTACGGTGTTTTAGCTTGGACTGCTTAGATCCGCTTAAAAACTAGGGAGCCATTGGTGCCCCCAAAGCCAAATGAATTTGACAGCGCAATGTCTATGTTCATCTCGCGCGCGACATTGGCACAGATATCTAAATCGCACTGCGGGTCTTGATTAAAAACATTGATCGTCGGTGGCGCCATCTGATGCTTAAGTGCCAGCACTGTAAAGACGGCTTCAATCCCCCCTGCAGCACCGAGCAAATGACCAGTCATGGATTTGGTCGAACTGATCACGACTTTTTTTGCATGGTCAGTCAAGGCGCGTTTAATGGCAATCGTCTCGCTTAGATCACCGAGCGGCGTTGAAGTGCCATGCGCATTAATATAATCGATTTGGTCAACGTTAATTTCAGCATTTTTCAGGGCATTGAGCATACAACGATATGCGCCATCGCCATCTGAGCAGGGTGCCGTCATATGGTAAGCATCTGCACTACGACCATAGCCGATCATTTCACAATAAATCTTCGCGCCTCGCGCTTTGGCATGTTCATATTCTTCGAGGACCAGCACACCCGCCCCTTCGCCCAGCACAAAACCATCGCGATCTTGATCCCAAGGACGGCTGGCCGTGGCGGGATCGTCATTGCGTTGTGACAGCGCACGCGCAGCAGCAAAACCACCCACCCCAAGCGGCGAAACCGTGGCTTCAGCCCCTCCCGCGATCATCACATCGACATCGCCATATTCGATCATACGCATGGCTTCACCGATCGAATGCGTGCCTGTGGTACAGGCGGTAGAGATCGCCAGGTTAGGGCCTTTCAGGCCGAAGTGAATCGATAAATGCCCGGAGATCATATTGATAATCGAGGCGGGCACAAAAAATGGCGAAATCCGGCGTGGGCCACGATTGAGTAATTCGGTTTGCGTTTGCTCAATCGACGGCAAACCGCCGATGCCTGAGCCAACGATCACGCCGATACGCTCGGCATTAGCCTGGTTGACTTCAAGACCGCTGTCTTGCATGGCTTGGATACCGGCGGCTAGCCCGTAATGGATAAAGGTATCCATATGACGTGCTTCTTTACTCGAAATATAGCGCTCAATTTCGAAGCCTTTCACTTCACCGGCAAATCGAGTCGATAGATTGGAGGCATCGAATTTGGTCACAGTAGCAATACCAGACTGACCCGCCACTAAATTAGCCCAGCCTGCGGCAACTGTATTACCGACTGGCGAGATGTGTCCTAGACCTGTTACAACAATACGGCGACTCACGTTATCCTCTTTCATCACATAACAACAAAAAAGCCACAGAGTTCACAGAGAAAACCTCTGTGAACTCTGTGGCCCACTTAAACCAATGTAAGGTTATTAAGCCTTAACGTTGGCACTTGCGTAATCAACTGCTTGCTGCACCGTAGTAATCGATTCAGCTTCCTTGTCAGGAATTTCCATACCGAATTCATCTTCAAGGGCCATGACGAGCTCGACTGTATCTAGCGAATCGGCCCCAAGATCATCAACAAATGATGCTTCACTTTTGATTTCAGCTTCGGCAACACCAAGTTGTTCGGCTACAATTTTCTTGACACGTTGTTCAATATTGTCCATTCAGACCCCTCCGGGATAAGTTTATAAGGTTTCGAGTGCGCGCATTCTATCAGGTTTAAACAACAAATTATCACTTTGATAATATGGGTTGAATAACGCGCGGAATCAGGTTATATGAAATACAAAAAATACAAAGATGGATTAAGCCATAAACATCCCGCCATTTACATGCAAAGTGGTTCCAGTAATATAAGCCGCCCGCGCAGAAGCCAGGAAAGCGACCGCATGAGCGATATCTTCCGGACGACCAAAGCGCCCAAGCGGAATCTGCGATTTGATTGCGGTTTGCTGTTCGGCAGGCAGAATGTTGGTCATATCGGTCTCGATAAATCCAGGCGCGATACAATTCACGGTGATGCCACGGCTGCCAACCTCACGTGCCAGTGCTCGTGTCATGCCCGCAACGCCGGCTTTGGCCGCGGCATAGTTCACTTGCCCTGCGCTGCCCATCGACCCCACCACGGAGGTGATGTTGATAATGCGCCCGCTACGAGCTTTGATCATCGGCCGCAGGACTGCACGCGATAAGCGGAAGACGGCTTTTAAGTTGGTATTGAGCACATCGTCCCACTCTTCCTCTTTCATCCGCAAGATCAGTTGATCTCGCGTGATGCCTGCGTTATTGACTAGAATCTGCGGTGCGCCGAATTCTTTAGTCAAGTCTTCGATCCGCTGATCTAGCGCTGGGTCATTCACATCCAGGGCAATACCGCGGCCAGCAAACCCAGACTCCGCGAAAGCTGCAGTAATCGAAGCCGCGCCCTCGGCGCTAGTTGCACTACCAATCACCGTGGCGCCAGCACGCGCCAATTCAAGCGCCAGCGCACGGCCAATGCCACGAGAGGCGCCTGTCACCAGCGCGATTTGTTGATCCAGTATTTTTTCCATTGAGTCTCTATTTTCAGCACAATAAAGCTGCTAACGCAATAACAGCAAAGCCTCGTCAAGCGATGCAGTATCCTCTAAAGCTGCGCTCACGAGCGTACTATCAATGCGTTTTGTTAAACCAGTTAGAACCTTGCCAGGGCCACATTCTACGATATGCGTTATGCCGGCATGCGCAATCGCTTGAATTGACTCAACCCAACGTACCGGCCCAGCGGCTTGTCGAGCTAGCGCGTTTTTAATTTCCGCGGGCTCAGACGCCATTGCAACATCAATATTATTGATCACCGGAATCTGCGGCGGGCGCACCTCAACCTGTGACAAATAGTCACGCAATTGATCCGCCGCGGGCTGCAATAAAGATGAGTGAAACGGCGCGGATACCGGCAACAGCAACGCACGCTTCGCCCCTTTAGCTTTGGCTAATTCGCAAGCAGCTTCAACCGCCGCCTGATGTCCTGCGATCACGATTTGCGCCGGCGCGTTGAAATTGACCGGCTCTACCACGCCAGCCGCACTTGCTGCAACACAGACTGCGCTCACCGCAGCAGCGTCCAGACCGAGGATCGCGGCCATCCCGCCCACCCCTACCGGCACCGCTGCTTGCATGACTTGCGCGCGAAAGCGCACCAACGACACCGCGTCGCTAAAGGTCAAAGCGCCGGCTACCACCAACGCCGTATACTCGCCCAGGCTATGGCCTGCGACCATAGCTGGCACAGGCCCGCCTACGCTAGACCAGGCGCGATAAACGGCATACGCCGCGGTCAACATAGCTGGCTGCGTGTGGGTGGTGAGATTTAACGTATCAACCGGGCCCTCAGCAATCAATTTGCCGATATCCTGATTCAATGCGTCGGACGCTTCTTGCAACGTCTCACGCACCACTGGCCAATCGGCAAAGGTCCCAAGCATGCCCACTGACTGCGAGCCTTGGCCGGGAAATACAAAGGCAAATTTCATCTTATCTTAAATCCTAACTCAATCAAAAACGAATCACCGAAGCGCCCCAAGTAAAACCGCCGCCAACGCCTTCGATCAAAATGTGCTGGCCCCGTTTGATACGGCCATCCCGCACTGCCTGATCCAAGGCAAGCGGAATTGAAGCCGCTGAAGTATTGCCATGCTGATCGACCGTGACCACCATGCGCTCAAAGGGTAAGCCAAGCTTACGGCAGGTCCCTTGCATAATGCGAATATTGGCTTGATGAGGAATCAACCAGTCAAGGTCCGCCGGCGACAACTGCGCCTTAGCAAGGGCCTCAAGGGCAACCTTTTCAAGCACATTGACCGCCAACTTAAGAACCGCTCTCCCATCCATATGTAAAAACGCATTACCCGCAATCACCCCGGCATTCACCCGACCTGGCACACAGAGAATATCCGCATGACCGCCATCTGCATGGAGCACGCTGGCCAAAATACCCGGCTCCTCAGAAGCGCGCAGGACAACGGCGCCAGCGCCATCGCCAAAGAGCACACACGTTGAACGGTCATTAAAATCCAGTAAGCGCGAAAAAGTTTCTGCCCCGACCACCAATACCGTACGATATGTGCCGCTGCGGATAAACTGATCGGCTACCGTTAATGCATAGGCAAAGCCAGAGCACACTGCATGCACATCAAATGCGGCACAATTATTGAGAATGCCGAGCTTGTTTTGCAACAAACAAGCGGTGCTTGGAAAAATGCAATCTGGCGTTGAAGTCGCAACCAGAATTAAATCGACTGTTTGTGGATCAACCCCAGCAGCTTCCAGCGCCTGTTGAGAGGCGGTCAACGCCAGATCACTGGTATTTTGCTCAGCATTCACAAAATGCCGAGCACGGATGCCGGTGCGCGTGAAGATCCATTCATCGCTGGTTTCAATACCACGCGTCGCTAGTTGGCTAGCTAACTCTTCGTTAGTGACACGCATTGGCGGCAAACAACTGCCCGTGCCAATAATGCGGGAATAAAGATTTGTATGTGCCATTATAATTTGGATGCAATTGTTTCTAGCTGCATGCTGTCTCCATTATGAACTACAGTTTGGCTCGCTTCATAGTCTACCGCAGAAGATAGATTCGTGCCCTCAGTCAATCGATCTCTTGCACCTGCCTGATTGGCCTGATGATCCGTTGACACGATGCGCTCGTCGCGGCCCAGAGTGTTTTCCTCGATGGCGCGCTCAAGACGCTCTTGCAGATTATTTTTAATCGCATCATAACCGCGTTTAATCGCCCATTTAAAAGCATAGACGTCCGCTGAACCATGACTTTTGATGACTAAACCACGCAGACCAAGCAGCGCGGCCCCATTATAGCGCCGATGGTCAACTCGGCGCTTAAGGCGTGAGAGCACAGGCCAAGCCAAGCACGCCATCAATTTACTTAACCATGAGCGTGAAAACTCTTCTTTAATGATGCTATTGAGCATCTGCGCCAGCCCTTCGGAGGTTTTCAGCGCGACATTACCGGCAAAACCATCGCAGACAATCACATCCGTGGTGCCTTTATAGATATCATTGCCTTCTACGTTACCATAAAAATTGAGGGTGCTGGCGCGCAATAATTCGCCCGCGCGCTTAATCGCCCCATTGCCTTTAATCGTTTCTTCGCCAATATTCAGTAAGCCAATCGTAGGCCGTTCTTTGCCTTCAACGGCTGCGACTAAGGCATGGCCCATTTCAGCAAAGCTCAACAAATGATGGGGCTCGCAATCGACATTCGCCCCTAAGTCCAGCATCGTCGTATAGCCATACTGATTCGGCATGACCGCGGCAATTGCCGGGCGCTCAATGCCGGCAAGCGTTTTAAGCATATAGCGCGAAACCGCCATTAAAGCCCCGGTATTGCCGGCTGAGACACAGGCTTGCGCGTGGCCCTCTTTAATCAGACTGAGCGCCACGCGCATCGATGAGTTTTTTTTCTTACGCAACGCGACTTCGATCGAATCATCCATAGCCACGACTTCAGTCGCGGCATATACGGATAACCTAGGCTCATTCAGCGCCTTACATTTTTTGAGCTGAGCACGAATCGAATCTTCCAAACCGACCAGTAGCAACTCAAGATCGTCATGCGCGCGCAGAAAGCTGAGCGCGGCAGGAACAGTCACGGACGGGCCATAGTCACCGCCCATACAATCAATGGTGATTTTAATCGTCATACTATTTGACGGCTTTTAATACAAAAGAGCGGCACACGAATGCCGCTCTTGCGCTGAACCGAAAACACTTGTAAGGCTGAAAATCTATCTTCACTGCAGACCAGCAAGCACGCAACAGAACCGCCAGCAACTTTATGCAATGAACCGTTCTTAATCGTTATTAGATTTAACCACTTGCTTACCACGATAATAGCCGTTTGGGCTTACATGGTGGCGCCGGTGAACCTCACCTGACGTAGGTTCAATCGCCAGCGCCACGCCGCTCAAGAAATCGTGCGAACGATGCATGCCGCGTTTTGACGGCGATTTTTTGTTTTGCTGAACTGCCATGATTCACTCCGTAACTTTGAAAATTTTTCGGATTTTAACATAAGCTAACCGGGTTAGCTTCAATTAGATGTTTGCCCCCCATGTTCTGCGAGAGATTCATGTAGGAATGGACACACCGCATGCTTGGGTACGAGCGGTAAAGAGAGCAACAGTTCTTCATCAATCAGATCGATCAAATCAAAGCGACGCGACCCAACGATCACCTCAACCTGCTCATCATTCACCGGCACTGCATCAGCCTGCGCATTGCTTGCTACAATGCGATACCAGATATCAATGGCTAGCTGCTCCTCATAGGGTTCAAGGCAGCGCTGGCATGCAAGCCATAGTTGGCCTTGCAAGGCCAGCCTTAAATAAGATACCGCAACTGTTTTGCCGCCGGCAGCCAGTTCCTGGCGTATTTCGCCGGTCACCGTCCAGCGCAACGCCGAATGATGGGCTAGCGTATCTGGCGTAACTTCGTTTAAGATGCGTGGCAGATCCTGCACTAAGACTTCACCGCATGCCTGCTGTTGAGTGCGTACAAACGCAAACACATCAAATTCACGCGGGTTGTCAAGCACAGCCGAACTGCTTGGAGATTGACTCATGGATGCGACTCACCAACCATCAGCAGCCTCATGGCGGACACTACCGCTTAAGAAAAGCTAATGAAACTATGAAAAGCTCACCAGCTTATCGATTTTTAATTTTCAAGTCAAACTCTGAATATTTCTTTTTGTATTAACAAACAAATAATGCTCTCTTCGCCAACTCATCACACGCGCTTAATTCTCGCTTCAAGCTCGCCCTACCGCCGCGCCCTGCTTGACCGATTACGGCTCCCATTTGAAATTATTCTACCCAATCTGGACGAAACGCCTCTGCCCAACGAAACGCCAGCCGCAACTGCCTTACGGCTGGCTGAAGCAAAAGCGCGCACGGTTGCAAGCCATGCGCCAAACGCGCTGGTCATCGGTGCCGACCAAGTGGCTCTTTGTGAGGGCCAACAGCTTGGCAAGGCCGGCACTCATGGCAAGGCGCTGATCCAACTACAATTTATGCGTGGCCGTATGGTTGAATTTCATAGCGCCTTGTGCGTTTATGATGCACCGCGAGAGATCATGCAAAGCGCCGACATCATCACTCGAGTGCAAGTTCGCAACTTGCCTGATGAGGAACTGGACGCTTATTTGCGCTTAGAACAGCCCTATGATGTTGCCGGTAGCGCAAAAGCGGAAGGACTTGGCATTGCTCTGCTTGAATCGGTTGAGAGCAATGACCCGACCGCCTTGATCGGCTTACCGTTGATTGAATTAACCCGCATGCTGCGCGTCGCAGGTCTTAACCTCTTTGCAATGCCATGACAGGTATACTTTATTTAGTCCCCAATACGCTTGGCACAGGGAATGCCGACTCGCTCGCGGCGGTACTGCCACAAGGAGTTTGCGCACAAGCCGCGCGGCTAACCTATTACATCGGTGAAAATGCAAAGGCAACCCGCGCATTTTTGAAAAGAATCGGTACCGAACACGCGATTCAAACTATTGAAATTCGTGAATTGAACGTGCATACCCCCGCCGCCCAAATCCATGCATTGCTAGCGCCGATTATCGCCGGCACAGATGGTGGCTTAGTCTCTGACGCCGGTTGCCCAGCCGTGGCTGACCCTGGTGCGTTACTGGTGCGCTATGCTCATCAATGTGGTGTGCGCGTTGTGCCATTAGTTGGGCCGAGTTCGATTTTGCTTGCCTTAATGGCATCTGGCTTAAATGGGCAAAGCTTTGCTTTTCATGGATATTTGCCCGTCAATGCCAATGAGCGCGTGCGCGCTTTGCAGACCCTTGAGAAGCAATCGTGCGAAACCCAGCAAACCCAAATTTTTATTGAAACACCTTATCGTAATCAGGCCTTATTGGATGCGCTGCTGACGCATTGTGCGGCATCAACGCAATTATGCGTTGCAGTGGATTTGACCTTACCGAGCGAATGTATCGTGAGCCGCACTGTGAGCCAGTGGCAAACCAAGTTGATTGATGTGGCTAAACGTCCGGCTATTTTTTTGCTGCTGGCAGCTCAAAATAAGTAGCGGAAGCAATTTATGCCGGATTGCTATCCGATCGAGCCATACCCTAATTGGCTTATTGGTTAGGATTGACACCCTACCCCGTCTATCAGAGCGGCGAATTGAGCCTCCCAGCAAGGCTCGTACAGAGCCTTGATGTCCTCGGGTACAAACAAGATTCCGCGGCGATCATCTGCATGCTGAGGTAGTCCGGGTGTGTTGCGCAATTTTTGTGGGATAGCTGCGCCTGGATGTATCGGCAATGCGCCAAGCAGTTGGCACCAGTGTGCTTGCACTTGTGGGGACAACGCAAAGGCAATAAAGCGCCGAGCCTCGTCGGTGCGTTGCTCAGCCAAACCGCGTGGAATCCACAGCGAATCAGTGGTGTCAGCAACGCCAGTTTGCGGCGCAATCCAGCCCACATCTAAGCCAGAAGATTCAAAAGCGATCGCGTTAGGCAACGCACGGTAACAAAGGTCAATTTCGCCAGCAACAATACGTGCCTCCAAGCCAATACTGTATTCAGGCTTCGCAAGCTGTGGCGCCAAGCGCTCAATGAATGACCAGCATGGCGCCATTTTCTCAGGAATCTGTTCTAACGTACCTCCGCCGAGTTCCTGAGCGACCGGGTAAAATCCATTGCCGCCTGGATAAAGTACGATACGACCGTTGTAATCTTGATCCTGCAACGTATGCCAATCCGGCAGCCTATGTTCAGTAAACAGGCTGCGCCGGTAGACGAGAACATATTGAACCACATAAGCAGGGGCGATGTGGCCCAGACCGATCTTTACGCAGTCGACCCGAGCACGATCATATAGCTCGGACAATACGGCAAGCTCCGGGAACGGCACAGTCCAGCCTGCGCGTACAGCTCTGAGTGCCGGCGGGGTGTTGCACCAGACAACGTCAACCGGAGGAGGGGTGCCTGCTTCCAGCGCGTCAGTTAATTTTTCTGGCAAGCGTAAACCAACGTGGTAGACAGGTTCCGTTGCAATACCCGTTTGTACACTAAAGGGTTCCAACACTGCACTCGCCAATGCTCGTCCCCATGCTCCGCGCCACGATAAGACACGTAGTGGCGCAGTCTTCATACTAAGGTCTCTTTGGCTTCAATTGTATTGAGCAAACCACCCGCTTCCCAGATCATCCTAATAAATGCAGACTGGGGGGTAAGTTGGAGAACTTTGTCGCCAGACTGTTTGAACGTCCAGTCCTTCAAAGATATACATGCGACAGAGCCTGACGATATGCTCTCGAAGTCAAGCGGATTGGCAAAAGTGAGACACGGGATACCGTTGTTGGTCGCACTGCGAAAAAATATTCTTGCGAAGTCGATCGCAATGATGGCGCCGATGCCGTTTAACAGTAGACTCTGAATCGAAGCCTCGCGGCTTGAGCCGCAGCCAAAGTTGCGACCAGCTACAATAATATCGTTGGCGCGAAAACGTGACTGGATCGTTGCATCGTATTTGTGGAACAAGCCTTTCCGCACAATCGCTGGATCTAAGCTGAAAAATTCAGGTGGATGAATAATGTCAGTGTTGACGTGATCGCCGAAACACCACACATTTCCTAAAATATCATTCATACCGTACGCCTCCATCATGCTCGTTAGTGTCATCATTAGTCACGCCAACCAATGGCTCATATAGATCGGGCGCAACTACGCCGCGCAATGCCGCGCGCGCGACCGTTCTAGCGCTGGCCAAGTAAGTACGACTATCCCAATGCCCCATACGACCGCGGAAATTTCGATTGGAAGTAGATACACAAACATCTTGTTGGCCGAGGACCCCCTTGTCGATACCACCACAAGGACCACAACTGCTGTTCGTGAAAATCGCCCCGGCATCAGTCAGTATTTCCACGTAGCCAGCGCGTAGCGCTTGTTGGAAAATCGCCACTGAAGCAGGAATCACAATAAAGCGCACGTCAGAATGAATTCGTTTGCCGACGAGTTCTTCCGCTGCCACGCGAATATCGGAAAGACGTCCACTAGAACAAGAACCGAGAAATGCCGTCGTAATCACTTCCTCGTCAAGCGAACGCACATCAACCACGTTAGCGGGTGAATATGGCTTAGCGATACGTGGTGTCAAAGTTGACAAATCTAACGTCAAGTCTTGCAAATAAGTGGCGTCGGCATCGGGTAGGATGAATGGTTGTGATACCTGACCATCGCGTTTAAGTAAATAATCCTCAGTAATTTCATCCGGCACAAACAAGCCAAATTTTGCACCGAGTTCAACCGCCATGTTGGCAATCGCAAAGCGTTCGTCTTGAGGCAATTTTGGAGTGCTTTGGTCATTAAACTCTAAGCTACAATAGTTTGCGCCGCTTTCTCCCAACAACCTAAGAAGCTCTAGAATCACGTCTCGGCCACTGCATGTGTTTGGCAGTGCGCCGGTAAAAGTGATGCGAATGCTTTCCGGTGTGCGTAACCATGTCGTTCCGGTTGCTAAGGCGAAAGCAATATCTGTGGAACCCATTCCTGTCGCGCAGTTTCCCAAACCTCCAGCCATAATGGTATGGCTGTCCGCACCGACAATCAAACCACCGGGTATGCAAAGGGCATGTTCAACCATGAGTTGATGGCAAATGCCACGATCCAGCATTAAGTGTTCGATTTTTCGTTCACGGCTAAAGTTAATAAAGCGCCTTGAGATATCTGCACGTTCGCTAGTCGCAGGCGGAGAAAAATGATCGTTAGTGAAGATAACCTTACTTGGGTCCCAAATCGATAAATTACGCTCTTCAAAGGTTTTTACAATTAATCCTATAGTAGCGTCATGTCCTAACACAGCATCTACTCGTACCTTACGACAGACGCCTAACACATCTTCCAGTGCATGTAGATCGATGATTTTTTCAGCTAGTGTAGCGGGCATTAGCAATCCCCTCGGTTATTAAAAGAGGCTTTTTCGAGCTGATACAAAAGCTTAATATCGAGGCCTTTGAGTAATGTCATTTGCGTGTCACGATGTGCAACGTACGCTGCTTCATATGCATGCTTGTCGCGAGTTTCTGCCTGCAGCTTCGCCATATCGAGTACCCGCGTGGCGTGCCCAGCAGCTTCAACATCAATTCCGACAGCATTCATCAGAGCTTGCACTACTGCCACCCCACTGTGTTTGCCAAGCACATATTCGTGTTGCCGGCTAAGCCAAGCCGCCGGCAGAAACTCATAGCTTCGGCTATCTTTGAGCATTGCATCGACGTGTACGCCCGATTCGTGGCGAAACACATTCATGCCAGTAACTGGTTTATGCGCACTCAGATGAATTCCACTGATACGCTCCACAGCACTTGAGAGAGCAGCAAGCTGGCTTGGATGGATACTGTGTTCAATACCAAACAGATGGGTAAGAGCAGCAACCACTTCGGCTAAATCGGCGTTGCCAGCGCGTTCGCCGATACCATTGACGGTACAAGTGATGCTCATTGCGCCGCTCATAACGCTGGCTAGCGTATTTGCTGTGGCTAAGCCAAAATCGTTATGGCAATGTGCACATAAAGACGCCACATCGCCTATTTTTTCAGCAATGCTCTCGAATAGGTGTCTAATTGATGCTGGATATGCACACCCAACAGTATCGGCGAGTACGATACGCTCAATCGGCACTTTTGCCGCTATAGTAATAATTATGCGCACCAGCCATGAGACATCGGCGCGGGTCGCATCTTCGAACACTAGATTGACGCCAAGGCCACGACCGGCCGCATCTTCGGCCCCTGCAAGCAAACGCCTCTCAGCCTCCGTTCGTGTCAGCCTCAGCGTCTGCGCTAATCTGAAATCGCTGGTTGGCATGAAGATAAAAACATCTGTAGCACGCGCTAATTCTGCTGCTGCAATATCTTTTTCCAGTGGCCGGGCAGTGGCGCCAAGACGCACGGGTAAGTCAAGTGCGCGAATTGCTTGCATGGCCTCAGTATCCGCACCGCTCGCACCAGGGAAACCTGCATCAAGCATAGTTACACCAGCCTGTACAAGCTGACTTGCTAGGGCAATTTTTTCAACAACGTTGAATGCAACACCAGGTGCTTGTTCACCATCTCGTAGGGTGCAGTCAATAACTTCTACCGAACGTGGTAAATGGGGATAATAGCCACGTGCTTTTGTCCATGCATCATTGTCTAGCTTCATGCGAATCTCCTGGTTGCGGGATGTGCCTGATGCATCTCTATATCACACCAATTGACAAGTTCTGCGATACATGTGCGACCATCGTGTCGCCACATCATGCTAGGCTCGGCCATCTGCCCCGGTTCGCAGATTCGACTGACACCAATACGTGCTAAGCTTGTGGCAATAGCCAACAACTCACTAGGTTCACACCCAACGCCAACGTTTTGCAGATACCCACGCAATGGCGCCAATTGCGCAATGAGATCGCTAAGCCCATTTACTGGGATCACTCGCAAGAACCGATTACCAATACCTTGTGGTGCGCCAATCTGCTCATCAATAGCAACCGTCCATTCAAGAGCTGAATCATGATGCACTGCATAGCCACTCTGTACACTCGCACGCCAACTATGGTGTGCACGAGCGAGGCGCACGGCGATTGCATCCTGAAGACTTAGTGTACCTAGCGGGTGCTTCAAAGACTCGTTAGCGAGCGCATTGGCAATCAATTTGGCGAGCTTATTCGCGGCGTCTATCGAGCCTTCAACTAGGTAAGCTTGAGGGGCTATACAAGCGTGTTGATTAAAGGTGAAAACGTCACGTGCGATAGCGCTAGCAACGTCCGCATGTGCTAGATGAGTAGCCGTGATATATCCGATAGAAAACTTGTGCCCATGCTCTATCAGTCGCACTTGAGCTGGCAAATTTTGACGTAATGCCCGCAGGGCGACATCACCGCCATAAGCGATGACGACATCAACTTGTGCTGCAGCTTCTTGCAACACGCTGTGTTCGTCACGATCCCAATATGTCACCAGCACGGCTTCCCCTAATAACGGCAAGGCCTCGTGCAGGCTAGCGACGAATGCGGCGGCGAAGCAAGGTTCACCACTGGCTACCTTGGCGATGACTGGTGACTTGACCAACAGTGCACGCACCAGTGACAGGGCCGGCAATCCTGGTACGTTGCCGGTAAAAATGGCTAGCGTTAGACGCGGCCCTATCGCAGTGGTCAGCCCGTGTAAATTTGTATCAGCGTGGTAAGTATCCAAAAGCGCCGGATTGCCAAACTCTCGACGCAAAGTGCGCCAAAGCGAATCAGCACGGTAATTTTTTAACTCTACGTCAAAGCTACGATCAACCGCTTCAGAAGAAAACCCCGTGGCGGCAACAATTTCATCACGAATTACACGTCTTGTTGACCAGCTTGCATCGCCCCAGCGGTGCGCTGTCTGATCAATGGCATCAACAATTTGCGCGATTGGTATTTGTTGTAAACGCTCACCCACAGCCCGTAGATGCACCGCGACCGATGCCCAAGCGCCAGTACGGGGGCGTACGCAGCGCCAGAGATGTTCCACATCCGGTGGAATACGGGTACGTACATTCAGCGTTTCACCCTCTGTATCCGGCACAGAAGAGGGCCACCAAGAGATTGTTGCCAAATCAGTAAGCATGGCTTCTCTATACCTTTAAGTTGACAGGTGCAAGCGACGAGTCTGGCGCCGGCGTGGTTTCGAGACTAAGTGCACATCCTCGGGCATGTCCTGCTTTCGGCCGTCCGAGGATGACAGCGCCTCGCGGCGAGGCAATGCCCCAGTCACCGGTCAGTATCACGTGAGGTCGATCCAAAATGCACAAATCGGCGATTTCGAGCAGGCCAGAGCCAGACTCTGTTGGCAACCAGGTCCACGGATCACGAATGATCAGTTGTGTCGACGCATGCCTGCGCTTTGGACGGCCACAGTCAAACCCAATCGAGGTAGCGATGCTCGCTTCATGGGCTGGGATGTCATCATATAGCTGACTGGCTAGCTCTGTCATCCCGAATAGGTTGATGCAAGCGGTTGTTGCAACGCCAAAGGTCTTGCTGACATACTGGCGAAAAATATCAGCGTCGAGTTCGCGCACGCGACCTTTATAGCCACCGGCATCAACAATCCGTGAACCAACGGGCAAGGTACATTGGTAGCCACGTACGCTCAACTCATCGCATAAGTGAACATAGGCGAACGATCCACCGACGAGCACTACCGGTTGCTCCTCCTCAATCGCACGCAGGGTAGTGCGCACCACGAGATCTACATCAATACCGCGAGGTCCGACTGCACAAACGCTTCTTTGTGGATCTCCGAAAGTTTGCGCCAACAACTCCATCCCATATGCCATGATGACGCCAGGCGCCGCGTTACTTTCCGGCACCAAGCGGATCACGACAGGGCGATCCAGCCCATTAAAAATGTACTCCTTCGCGCGTGCCTTAATCGACAAATGCATTAAATCAAGACCACGTGCTGAATAGTCGGCAAGACCGCGCGTACGCCCTGACGTTCCGCTAGTATAAAACCGCTGAAGCGGTGTAGTGTCGTTGAAATGGAACAGGCTGGAGCCACGAAAAGCGCTATCGGGAATGCCTGATGGCGAGTTACGATCCAAGTAAGTTTTTACAAATGAATTGTTGGCTTTCGCCAGTGCTATTAGACGCTCGGAAATTGAATCAGCATCCACCGCCTCGTCACTGATAAGCGACCCGATGTCGTTGTATAGTTCCTCAACCATCGGGTCGTGATAGCGGATTGGTCGAGAATTATATTTCGCGTAAGCCATTTTTACCTTCGTTGACGAGTTATGAGGCTTTTTGCCTACGATAAATCTTGACAAGGTGAGGGTGCTAAATGTCACCGCTCGGTATATCGGCGCTACTTTGACTGGCTATTTCAGATTCTGATTTTGGGTAAGAATACACGATTTTTGACTGTTCGGATACACGATATCAAAGCATCCGCATGAAACAGGTACATAGCCTTCATCTCCCCTTCACCCCTTACTCCGAAAAGTTCACAATACGAAGCACAAAGACGACACAGGCCTGTTGCCACAGCACGCATGATGTGCCATCAAGCCTTCCAGTGTCGTTCCAATATTCAAAGTCCAACTATATTGAATTGTTGTGATTTATTGGACTTTTCGCCATCCTTATCGGCTCTGTGTGGGTATCGAACAGCGATAAATGGCAGGTCGGGGCGTTTTCGATTGCAGGGCGCTCAATGCAATGACACCTGCTCTTGCATCGTCAACGCGCGTACAGCCGAGGCTCCTGCTGACAGCCCAAATTTGCGGGCAAACCGGTCGAACACCCCTTCTTTCACCGTGTAATCAACCAATTTTTCCGCTTTTAAGACGTCACGGGCAACCGAGCGCATATCGCCTAAACCATCTACTAGCCCAAGCTCAATGCTGCGTTGACCGGTCCACACTAGACCCGAGAAAATTTCTGGCATTTCTTTTAAGCGCTTACCGCGGCCCTGGCGAACCACCTCAATAAACTGTTGATGCACCTCATTCAGCAAGCTTTGCATGTATTTCTTTTGCGTGCTGTCTTCTGGTAAAAAAGGATCATTCAGCGCTTTGTTACGGCCAGCGGTTAACAAACGGCGCTCAACGCCGAGTTTACTCATTAAGTCGGTAAAGCCAAAACTATCCATGCGCACTCCGATTGAGCCAACAATACTTGCTTTATCAACGAAGATTTTGTCAGCCGCAACAGCAATGTAATACGCACCCGATGCGCAGATGTCATCAACTACAACATAGAGTGGCTTATGCGGATAGCGAGCCCGTAGCCGGCGGATTTCGTCATTGACCATGCCGGCTTGCACTGGACTACCCCCTGGGCTATTCATTTGCAACACCACGCCCGCCGCTTGCTCAGCGGAAAATGCCCGCTCGAGCGCAGCATTCAGGTTGGCTGCATTGCTTTGCTTATCCGCCGCAATTTCGCCTTCAAGCGTAACCAGCGCCGTATGCTTGCCCCCTGTCCCACCAGCTTTGCCGCTTGAAACAGAAACGGTGTGCCATGACATGACGACAAAAATAATTAAAAATGCTAAGCGGAAAAATATCTTCCAGCGCCGTGCCGCCCGCTGTTCACGCACGGCAGCCAGCACGGTCTTTTCGAGTAACTCGCGTTCCCAGGGTGGCGCAACTGGCGCTGCCGTGTCAGCTCCTGCCTTGTCAGAACTAGAGTTGGTCAGCGAATTATTGTCAGACATGATAGAAGTCATCGGTTGCAGTTAAAGTCAGAATACGATAGCACACAACCTAATAGAATTTTTGAAAAATAGCACCTAAACCCATGCTGTTGCCTAAAATAGGCGTGTTTAAGCGAGCTACTTATCAATCGCAACCATGATAAAGATTTATCTCAATTGCTCAAGAAAGCGCTCGCACTCTTTCGGCAAAGGCGCTTCGAGCGTCAGCACGGCGCCGCTGACAGGGTGTACAAAACTAACCTTATACGCATGCAAAAACATCCGTTTAAGCCCGGGCTTAGCTCCCGCGCGGGCGAGCTGGCGATTCAATGCAAAGTCGCCATATTTGTCATCCCCCACAATCGGCGCGGCCAAATGAGCCAGGTGCACACGGATCTGATGCGTACGCCCGGTTTTTAACTCGGCTTCTAGCAATGCATACCCGGCAAAACGCTGAATCAAATTAAATACCGTATGAGCCAATTGGCCTTGTTCGTGGATGCACACCCGCCGCTCACCTTCAGGCGTCAGATATTTATGCAACCGTTCTTTTACAATTTGCCGCGGCGCCTGCCAATCGGCGTGGACACAGGCTAAGTAACGTTTATCAACTTTATTGTCGCGTAATTGAGCGTGCAATGCAGTCAATGCCGAACGTTTTTTAGCCAATAACAAAATACCCGAAGTTTCGCGATCAAGTCGATGCACCAATTCGAGAAATTTGAGTTTGGAGTAGGTCTGCCGTAATTGTTCGATAACCCCGAAGGCAATGCCACTGCCACCATGTACCGCCACTCCGGCGGGCTTGTTAATGACCAGCAGACAATCGTCCTCATACAGCACTGGAAAATTCGCCACAGGTGCGGTGCTGCCTAAGCGCTGAGTCCCTTCATTATCTTTGTGCGCGATACGCATCGGTGGTAAGCGTATAATATCCCCTATTGCCAATCGATACGCGGTATCTACCCGGCCTTTATTGACTCGCACTTCACCGCTGCGCACAATGCGGTAAATATGGCTTTTGGGTACGCCCTTGCAGATGCGCAGCAGAAAATTGTCGATGCGTTGTCCAGCAGAAGCATCGTCAATTGTGAGCAGTTTGACTGAGTCGGATAATGGGCGCTGCACAGATATTTTGCCTAAGTTATTCATTCTGCATATAATTTGCCTTCAGCAAGTCCGCGTAGAGAGTGAATGTGCCCTCTACCCGTAGATTGCACCCGGCATGAGCATTCAACAGCCCGCCATTTTACTTGGATAACCGGAGGCTGTCGCTTATTTAAGCCGGGCAATATGTTGCACGCACGGATTTTATTTTAGCAAGAACACCCTTATAGGCAAGTTCAGCTAAGAAAAAGTACCGAAAGGCAACGAAGATTTGATTGAAAAGAATTTTTATTGATTAGCCTTTAGCTTAGCTAGTCAATTGCGGAAATCGATACGATGCTTGGCGCGGAACAGATAAAAACTCAGCGCCAGCAAATTCGCATACGCCTTTGCGCGCTCAAAATAAGAGCCGCCAGGAAGGCAATTCTTTACCAAATCTTCGGCCCTAGCGTGTTTTTAGACACTAAAAGTGCAGCGTGCCATGCTTTGCCACTTAGCGCAAAAATTGGCCCAGCTGCTCCGGAGCCGTTCCATGAAACGCATACTTTTTAACGCCACGCAACGAGAAGAACTCCGTGTGGCCATCGTCGTTGGACAAAAGCTCATCGATATTGATATTGAAACGATTGGCCAAGAACAACGCAAAGGCAATATTTACAAAGGGGTAGTCACTCGGATTGAACCTTCGCTCGAGGCTTGCTTTGTCAACTACGGCGAAGAACGCCACGGCTTTTTACCTTTTAAAGAAGTCGCGCGCCAATACATGAAAGAAGGGATCGATATGCGCTCGGCGCGGATCCAAGATGTACTGCGTGAGGGGCAAGAACTGATCGTTCAGGTCGAGAAAGAAGAGCGCGGCAATAAAGGCGCTGCCCTGACAACCTTTATTTCGCTTGCCGGCCGTTATTTGGTGCTCATGCCAAATAACCCACGTGGCGGTGGCGTCTCACGTCGCATTGAAGGCGATGAACGCCAAGAGTTGCGCGACATCATGGCGCAACTGCAACTGCCAGATGGCATGAGTATGATCGCCCGCACAGCAGGCATTGGTCGTAATATTGAAGAATTGCAATGGGATCTCAATTATCTGATGCAATTGTGGCGCGCCATTGAGGAAGCGGCCAACGGCATGCAAGGCCCGCTCCTGATTTATCTTGAATCCAGCTTAGTGATCCGGGCAATCCGTGACTACTTCCAGCCAGATATTGGCGAAATCTTGATTGATACGGCAGAGATTGAAGAACAGGCACGCGCCTTCATGGGCATCGTAATGCCCGACAATCTGCATAAGGTCAAGCGTTACCACGATGATGTCCCGCTTTTTTCCCGCTTTCAGATCGAGCACCAAATTGAGACGGCTTATGCACGTACCGTTTCTTTACCTTCTGGCGGCGCAGTCGTCATCGACCATACTGAAGCATTGGTTTCAATTGACGTCAATTCTGCCCGCTCAACGAAAGGTGCTGACATTGAAGAAACGGCATTGCGCACCAACTTGGAGGCCGCGGATGAGGTTGCACGTCAACTCAGACTACGAGACCTAGGCGGGTTGATCGTTATCGATTTTATCGATATGGAGTCAACCAAAAATCAGCGTGAAGTCGAGCAGCGCCTAAAAGACGCGCTCAAACATGACCGGGCGCGCGTGCAGATGAGCAAGATCTCGCGCTTTGGGCTAATGGAACTCTCCCGCCAGCGATTACGCCCGGCCTTGTCTGAAGGCAGCCACGTCACATGTCCGCGCTGTAATGGTACTGGCCATATTCGTAATGCTGAATCTTCAGCATTACAGATATTACGTATCATCCAAGAAGAAGCGATGAAAGAAAACAGCGCGGCCATTCATTGCCAGGTACCTGTCGAAGTCGCGGCCTTCTTACTCAATGAAAAGCGGCAGGAAATCAACAAAATTGAAAGCCGCTTTAAAGTGGGGATCATTTTAATCCCTAACAAATATCTCGAAACTCCGCACTATAAGCTGGAAAGATTGCGTCACGACGACCCTCAGATGGATGAGGTGCATGTCAGCCACCGGATGGCCGAAAAAGCAGCTCGTGAGATGGAAATGGAAATGGGCTACAGCAAGCGCACTGAAGAGACCCGCCCCAAACAGGAGGCAGCCGTTAAGGGGATTTCGCCTGAGCGGCCGGCGCCTCGCAGCAAACCCGGCCGTACAACTGGAGCACATGCACTAGAAATAAAAGACACGGGTTTATTCAATTGGTTTAAGCGCTGGTTTAGTTTTACCTCAGCAGACTTGCCAGCTGCCGCCGACAAACCCACATCGCCGCAAGCACGCACCGCAAATGCTGCCGCTAAGAGCGCTGCGAATCAAGATAGCAGGCACGAACAAAGCCATAGTGGCCGCTCGCGCCGCGGTAGCGGCTCTAACCGTACCGGCGAGCATAGCGGTGGCCGTACGCCGCGTAGCAGTTCACGTACTGCGCAAGCGGAAACTCCCGAAGCTACAACTACAGCCCAGGAACATAGCGAACGTCAAGAGCGCGGTGGACGTCAAGAGCGCAGTGGACGCCAAGAACGTGGTGAACGTCAAGAGCGCGGTGAGCGTCAAGAAGACGGTCAACGTCAAGAACGCGGCGAACGTCAAGAACGCGGCGAACGTCAAGAAGACGGTCAACGTCAAGGACGCGGCGAACGTCAAGAAGACGGTCAACGTCAAGGACGCGGCAGACGTCAAGAACGGACTGGACGCCAGGATCCTAAACAAGCACAAACCGCTGCTACCGCTAATCAGGTTGTCGGCTCGCCTCCACTTGATGCGCCAACAGACCATTCCCAAGCAAATAGTACTCATGAATTTGCCGAATCCTCAACGGCACAGCTAAGTCACACGCCGGCGTTCGTGCCACACACTACGGTGGCCCCGGAAGGCGAAGAACGCCGTCGCCGCCGGCGTGGACGTCGCGGTGGGCGCCGTGAACGCGATGACACCCATGTTCGCACCTCAGAGGCAGGCTCTACCGAAGTTGCCAGCGCCGTGTCTGCGGAGCAAGCGACAGACTATGCGCCCTCCTCGCAGACTCAACCGCAGCAATCTGTGCAACCACAGTTAGAGAGTACGCAGTCAAGCAATCAATCGAGTCAGCCTGCCGTCGCCACATTACCTGAAATCGCCGCGACTTCTAGTCAACCGGCTTTTAAGGATGCTAATCCGGTGCAAGCTATCAGCCGCCCTGCTGCAGCTAGACCCGCACCTGAGGTGGTCTCAACCGCGAAAATGCTTGAGTCCACAGGCCTTGTCCTAGTCAATACAGATAGCAACAAACTGCGCAGCGCCGATGAAGCAAGCGCCTCAATCACTAAGTCCCAGCATGTCGGGCGCGAACGCAAGCGCTTGCCGTCAACAGTCGCGGCCCCGATACAACAAGTTGAGACCGCAAAAACGGCAGATAAAAGTCAGGAATGAGAGGATTGAAATAAGTAGTGAATCCCAGTCTGGTGCACAATACGGCTAGACTGGGTTTTTTACATTCTTATAATTTCTCATAAAAGCGCATAAAATACTTAATCTTGTGTTTAAAAATCTTCCATACGCTCGCAAATGACCAAACGCCTTTCTCCGGATGCCGAAAAACTCGTCGGCTTATGCCTTGCATCTTATGCGTCAGGCAGCCGCACTGAAGACCTTTTTTGGGAAGCTCAAACCGATATCCTCTTGGCAAAAATTCTGCGTAATGGGAATCAAGTTATCCTCGATACCGTGCTTGATCATCTGCAGCAGAATCATCCAGGTGCGTACGGTGTTTTAGCCGATATTGCCGATGCCCACAGCGAATCGTTCACGCTCTCTCATCAAGATCACAACTGGGACGCCGTGCTCATCGCGGCGCCCGTGCTAGCCTGGACGCGTTACACGATACCCTCTGGCCCGCTCAAACCCGATGCAGTCAATGCGCTCCATACTCATTTGCAAGCCCATGTACTAGCCAGTGGCGCCCGGCTAGCCATGGCCCCTTATTTATACAGTATCGATCAGTTGCCACAGCAGCATATTGAGACCTATCGACTTACCCAACAGCTGGCTCAAGCCGCGATTGACCAGCGCCCAGTTCAACTGCAACCTAATCTCCGAGAGTTGCCGGAAACTTCTGCAGTCCTGGCGGACCCCCGCTTTCTATTAGCGGTTGCCGTTGCCCCCAAGTCTCATGCCCTCTTTCGCTGGCAAGAAGAAGAAAACGGCATCCGCATCGAGCGTCATGATTGTCTTAAGCAGTGGGCTGTCCAAGGGGGGGCGAATTTCACTCAGGTATTACCTGGCTGTGAATTGGAATGCCTCTTGCCTGATGCTTACCATTCAGCCTGCCGCAATGCAGACGAGCAAATTCGGCCGCACACTTTGCGCACCGCGATACGCTATCTGAACGATACCCTCGCGCCCAATGCCAACGGGCTGCGCGCCGTTATCGCAGGCTTTGGCGAACACCGCATTGATGAATACCGCATTGGCTTTACCCAGCGAGGCGATAATACTGTGCTATATGGCGTTGTCTGGCCACTTTACGGTCATGAAGATATTGCAGCGCTGGCGGCCGAACAAGATGAAACGGCGAATAGCCCACTTGAAGATATTGTCGCGCTCTTAAAAACCGCGAATATCCTGGATATCCGCCGCCATGCAGGCCGCTTTGAACCCGAGTACTGTGAAGATTGTAATGGCCCGCTTTTCGCCAACCCGCTTGGTGAAATCGTTCATGCAGAAATGCCTGCAGATATTGAACTCGCACAGCCACATTTTCATTAAATTTTGGGTGGCGCCCACGGCTGGCTGCAATACAAAATTATGCCTTTTGGATAAGAGGCAAACATCCAGAAAATTTGTCAAGATACGCCCTAGGTTGCAATCTCTCTATTGCAACCATCTTGACACTTGAAAACCGGGCTTTTACAGCACAATCACCGTTAGCAATATTAAATTGGAGGGGGCATTCCAATGAAATTCTTTGTTTTAAACGACCAACCCGAACGGCGCGAGGGCCTCAAAGCACTGCTGCGTCAAATTGATCGCCGCGCTAACTTTTCTGAAGCAAAAGACTGGCGACAGGCAAGCCATCGATTAAAACGCGATTTACATGATTTATTTGTGATTGATTGGCAACTGCGTTGGATGCGAGTGGCTGATTTATTATGTTTATTGCGCGAACATCCAGCGCTACCCGTGGCGATTTTGACTGACGATACCACGCGCGCCACGGTCAATGCACTACTGCATGTGGGGGTACTCGGGATTATTCCACGTAGTCTGAATCCACACCTGATTTTACGAGTCTTTGAACTGGTTCTGCTAGGCGGACATTACGTCCCCGTATGCGCGTTGAACCCTACTTTATCCAGCGCCTTCCGAATACCTGCCAGCTGCAGCGAATTGCCAGTTGCACCTAAACCTCTACCGCGCAATACGCCGGTAAAGCTTTCGCCGCGCCAGCATCAAATTATGCGTCTGTTAATTATGGGCAATACCAATAAAGTGATTGCGCGGGCTCTCAATATCAGCGAAGGCACCGTCAAAATTCATTTAACTAGCATCTTTAAAATGCTAGGCGCCACCAATCGAGCCGCAGCGGTAGCCATTTATAATGGTTGGCAATTCCAGACCCTAGAGGTGCTGCACAATACTACGCAGACAATCGAGCCTAACGCTATCCATGATCTACGCTCGCCGATTCCACTGAGGCAGTCTAAGTTAGCCCAGGCCCCAGCCGCGACATCAGAAAATGGGCCTGCGCTACTGATTGCAGCACAAACACCCGCCCCTTACAATGCGCTAGAGACGCAATCCGTGCCGCCACAAAACGCGCCGACCCCGGCTCATGACAACGAGTGAAATCAGCCCTAGCGCATAGCCACTTTAAGAACTGCCGCTTAACTCAAGCGGGCAAGTGCGCGCCTTTAGCCATGCTCGCGCAGCCCCGCTAACATGGGGCGCAAGCCGTGCATGCACCATGCTATGGTAGTCATTAAGCCAGGTTATGTCGCTAGCATTTAATAGGCTTGGCTCAATGCAGCGGGTGTCAATCGGACACAACGTCAGGGTTTCAAATTCGAGAAATTCGCCAAATTCAGTAGAGGGCGCAGAGCGTGTCAACACCAGGTTTTCAATCCGTATGCCCCATTGCTCTGGCCGATAAATCCCCGGCTCAATTGAGGTGATCATGCCGGCTTCCATGGCGGTAGTAGGCTCAGCGGCTGCATAATGGGAAATAGCGTGCGGACCTTCATGCACATTTAAAAAATACCCCACACCATGGCCGGTACCGTGTCCATAGTCTACTCCTGCCGCCCAAATCGGCGCGCGCGCCAGCGCATCTAACATGGGCGCGCGAATGAAACGGGGAAAACGTGCGGCAGACAGCGCGATCATGCCTTTTAAGACGAGCGTAAAATCGTGCTTTTGCGCCGCACTCGGAATGCCCACAGGCGCCACACGCGTAATATCGGTGGTTCCTCCCCAATACTGTCCGCCTGAATCGATCAACAATAGCCCCTGACCCGCGATGGTGGCAGGCGCCGCCGTTGACGCGCAATAATGCGGCATCGCTCCATTCGCGTTAAAACCTGCAATCGTATTAAAACTGAGCGTTACAAAACCCGGCCGGCGCGCACGCGCAGCACTCAGTTGCTCGTCAATGGTTAACTCGGTGATCTCCTCATGACCGAGCGCTTGCTCAAACCAGGCAAAGAATTCACACAAAGCAGCACCATCTTGCTCCATCGTCGCACGAATATGCGCCACCTCAATTTCGCTTTTACGAGATTTAAGTATGGTGGATGGATTAATCGTTTCGATCAAGCTCACCTGAGCCGGAACATATTTGAGCATCTGATAATTGCTCCGGCGCGGATCGACCAGTAACTTTGCACCCGCTGGCAGGCACGCCAATGCTGCGGCAGCCTGCTCATACGAGGCCAGGGTCACGCCATCGGCGAGCAGGACACGCTTGAGTGCCGCCGGCACTTTGCCGGGGGCAATAAATAAGGTTGCAGAGCTTGGACCGATCAGAGCATAGGCTACAAACACTGGGTTATAGCTCACATCAGCCCCCCGCAGATTAAAAATCCAGGCGATGTCATCAAGGGTTGATAGCCAATGCCAATCTGCTCCCTGTGCACGGCTTTGGGTCCGTACGCAAGCCAATTTAGCCGCGCGCGTCATGGCGATATATGGCGCCGGATGCTCAAACACCTCTGCTGCCGGTAAGGCTGGACGATCTCGCCAAATCTCAGCGAATAGATCAAGGTCTGTGCGTAATGTAATCTTGCGAGCACTCAGTGCGCTTTGCAACGTCGACGCAGCCAAGACGCTGAGTACCAAGCCATCGACACCCACCACGCCAGCCGCTGGCACCTGCGTGGCAAGCCAAGCAAAATGTGCGTGTGCTTGACCTGGGACGATTTTCATTAGGCTGATGCCACTGCCTGCGAGTTGCGTATCGGCTTGACTCCAGTAACGGCTATCCACCCATAAACCAGCGAAGTCTGCCGTCACGACTAAAGTACCCGCCGAGCCTGTAAAGCCGGATAACCATGCGCGGCTTTGCCAGTGCATTGGCGGATATTCCGAAAGATGCGGATCAGCCGATGGCACCAGATAGGCATCAAGACCTTCCCGCTGCATCACGGCGCGCAATTGCGCAATCCGCTCAACCACAGGAGTGGTGGCTTGCTTGGTTAAATTCATTAAAATTAGCTCCTGTTTGACACGCGCTCGATGAATCAATAAAAAGAATACTGCAGACGAAGAACATAAACATCAAGCAAAAGTTAGAAAAAGTTATAATTGCGTTATTCTTTTTAAAATACTTTCTAATGCAACTGCTGGCCATTGGGGTTAATCATCACACGGCACCTATCGCCTTGCGCGAGCGGCTGGCTTTTTCGGTCGAGCAGATCAAGCCGGCACTACAGCTGCTGAAATCCGCATGGCTTAAGCGTGAGCATGCGCAAATTAAGCATAGCGTCTCGTCCTCACTACTGGAAGCGACGCTCCTCTCGACGTGCAATCGCACCGAAATTTACTGCGTCACAAACGGTCAGACAGCACGTGAGCACGCCATTTCTTGGCTGGCAGAATACCATCAATTTCCGGCTGACAAACTCACTTCTCATATTTACACCTTGCCGCAATCCGAGGCAGTCCGCCATGCATTTAGAGTTGCCTCAGGGCTTGATTCGATGGTGTTGGGCGAAACTCAGATTCTTGGGCAATTAAAAGAGGCGGTGCGCACCGCCTCTGAGGCCGGAGTGCTTGGCACTTACTTAAATCAGTTATTCCAGCGCACCTTCGCCGTGGCTAAAGAAGTTCGCGGCCAGACCGAAATTGGTGCCCACTCCATCTCCATGGCGGCGGCTGCGGTGCGGCTTGCGCAGCGCATTTTTGAAGATCTCGCCAACCAACGTGTACTGTTCATCGGCGCAGGTGAAATGATCGAGCTCTGCGCCACCCACTTCGCCGCTCATCAGCCGCGTACGCTGGTGATCGCGAATCGCACCCTCGAGCGCGGCAAAAAATTGGCCAAACGCTTAAACGGCCAGGCGATCACTCTGTCAGAACTGCCTGCTCGGTTGCATGAATTTGACATCATTGTTTCTTGCACGGCCAGCACTCTGCCGATTATTGGCCTTGGCGCAGTCGAGAGTGCATTGCGGGCGCGGCGGCGGCGGCCGATCTTTATGGTTGACCTGGCGGTACCACGCGATATTGAACCTGAAGTGATGCAACTACAGGATGTCTTTTTATATACCGTTGACGACCTCGGCGCCATCGTGCGCGAAGGGCATGTCTTACGACAAGCCGCCGTCACCCAAGCAGAAGCGATTATTGAAAGCCGGGTGCAGCATTTTATGCAATGGTTAGAAGCGCGTAGTGTCGTACCCGTGATTCGCGCGCTACAAAACCAAGCCGATACCTTCAAGCGCATTGAACTCGAACGCGCGCAAAAAATGCTGGCGCGCGGCAGCGACCCCGCTACCGTACTTGCCGCGCTCGCTCAAGCCCTGACGAATAAATTCATGCACGGTCCAATGCAAGCGTTAAATCAGGCGCAAGGCGGTAAACGCGAGCAGATTACAGAGTTGCTGACGCAATTAATTAAGCAAACCAAGACGAGTGATGGACCTTGAGGCGACTTGCTCACATCTATAATTTGCTCACTTACATACACTAGCGGATTCAGTTCTGCTTGCTTTAGATTCAACGCCTACTTGATCTGCTCAGTCATTTCTGCAAGCTCAAAGCGCTAGGCAACGACTGCAAATAGGCTGCAATATCGTGCAAATCCCGCTGAGATAGGCCCTGCATTTGCGCAATCATAATTGGATTGTTGCGCCCAAAAAGCGGATTATTGCTGCCGACTTGATATGAGCGCATCGCAAAATAGGCATAGTCAGCATGCTGACCGGCAAGCTTAGGGTATTCAGGAGTGATCGGATGATTCATGCTTAGGCCATGACAAGCGGCGCAATTGTTACGTTCTACTAACAACTTACCATTGGCAATATCGGCAGCATCCGCGCGTACGCTCAGGTGCATTGCACCGATTGCCGTCAGCGCCAACAAAAACTTTTTCATCGTTCTTATTCCATGTACTTTAAAAGGCACCAAAATTATTTATTTGGATGGTTTGGGCTCACTTGCTTTTGCGCCGCATAATACTCAGCAATATCAGCGATATCCTGGTCACTCAGTGAAGCCGCAATCGCATACATAGTTGAATATTTACGGTCGCCATTCTTGTAACCGTGAAGCGCCATTTCAATGTATTTCGCATTCTGTCCACCGAGTATTGGCACCCGATAGACTTCAGGAAAAGCCGTGCGATAGCCGGCAATCCCGTGACAACCAATACACATTGCCACTTTGTTTTGGCCAGCCTTTGCATTGCCGGTTATTTCGGTCGCAACGGCGCTAGCTGTGGCGGAGGAAAGCAGCACCAACGCAGCCATGGTAAGAGTTTTTTTCATAGGGCCCCAAGCGCAAACTAAAAACCGGGTTATTGTAGCTTGCTTGGCACTTAACCGTCCATATACAGACACTCTGCATATCTTAACTACAGACACTCTGCATACCTTAACCGCGACAGCTAACCGTCGAGCGCGTCTATTTCTCGATGTCGCACCAAGACCTCCGCTGCACCCCGCAAACGCTGACCCAAGACTTGCGCAATATGGACTGAGCGATGCTGTCCGCCGGTACAGCCCACCGCCACGGTTAGATAACTGCGATGATCCGCCCGAAAGCGCGGTAGCCAGGTCAGTAGAAAACGCTCAATGTCATCAATAAACATTTGGACTTCCGGCAGCGCGTCCAAAAAATCGGCTACCGGCCGGTCTAGGCCCGTCAGTGGACGAAGGCGCTGGTCATAATAGGGGTTGGGTAACGCGCGTGCGTCAAACACAAAGTCGGCATCAAGCGGCAAGCCCCGTTTAAAGCCAAAGGATTCAAACATGAGCGTCATGCCCACATGCTCATGCTCGATAAATTGCCTGACCCAAGCGCGCAGGGTATGCGCCCGCAGATTACTGGTGTCAAGCTGATGACCAAACGAAGCCAGGCCAGAAACCAACTCGCGTTCAGACTCTATGGCATCCGCCAACGAAGTTTGTCCACCAGCAGTATGGTCACTTGAATTTAACGAGAGTGGATGACGCCGCCGAGTTTCCGAAAAACGCTGAATCAGCGCTTGTGTGCTGGCATTTAAAAACAACACATGGACTTCGTGGCGACCCTGCAAGACATCAACGATAGCTGGCAACTCGGCCAAAGAACTGCCAGAACGCGCATCGATCGCCACCGCGAGTCGCGTATAGCCATCGCGAGCTAAAAAATCGCTTAACTCCAATAGAAAACGGGGCGGTAAATTATCCACACAATAATATCCCGCGTCTTCCAGCGCATTGAGCGCCACCGACTTGCCAGAACCAGAAATGCCCGTAATCAGAATAATCCGTATAACAGAAAGCCGCCTACCGGTTTTCATTCATCGCCGCCCGTTGCTGCTCCATAAAATCCTGCAATGTATTAATCCCGCGCAACTGCAAAATCGTATTACGCACAGCAGCTTCAACCAGTACTGCCAAGTTCCGGCCTGCTGCGACTTGCAAAGTCACTTGGTTAATCGGCAACCCTAAAACATCTATCGACTGCTTTTCCAGCGGCAGTCGCTGAAACTCTCCATCAGGCCGGCGCACCAGCCGGACCGCGAGCTTTAGCTTCATTTTACGGCGCACCGCTGTTTCACCAAAAATGGTCTTGATGTCGAGCAGACCCAAGCCTCGCACTTCAAGCAAATTTTGCAACAGCGGAGGACAGCGCCCTTCGATAAAGTCTAAACCCAAACGCGTGAAATCCACCGCATCATCTGCAACCAAACCATGGCCGCGGCTAATTAACTCTAGCCCAAGTTCGCTTTTGCCTAAGCCTGAGTCACCGGTGAGTAGTACCCCCATGCCCAGGATGTCGAGAAACACGCCATGCATCGTGATAGAGGGCGCCAGAATACGTGACATATAAAGTCGCAAGCTATCAATCACCGCCGCCGCCGATATCGGCGTGGTAAACAGCGGCGTAGATGAGCGTGTGCAGCGCAGCACCAAATCATCCGAGGCGTCAATGCCCCCCGCCACGACCAGAAACGGCGGCACCAAGGCAATTAATTCAGCCATTTGGCGCTGGCGCTCTTCATCGGATTGACGCGTGTAATACAACATCTCCGCTTCGCCTAGTACTTGAATCCTATTTGGATGAATCAAGTTAAGGTGGCCCACTAAATCCGCGCTTGACGTTGCATGCGCTACGGTTTCGCTTGAGAAACCACGTTCCCAGCCTTCATGGCCGGCGAGCCAACTCAGTTTAAGCGAGGCTGCGTTATCATCAAAAATACTTTGTGCATTAATGCCTTCTGACGAGTTCATAGAGTGGTCGGATCGCTATCAGGTGTCCATTTAGTCAGAAAATGACGAATAGCTACTCTATCTTGCTCATGAGTCAAGCTGGCGCGAGCTTTTTGATCAGAGAGCAACTGCGCAATCTCAGACAGAATATCAAGATGGTGCTGAGTCGCTTGTTCAGGCACCAGTAAAAAAATCAAGAGTGCTACCGGCAACTCATCCGGTGCTTCAAATGGAATCGGCTCAGCGAGTCGAATAAAAGCGGCTAATGGATGCTTAAGCCCGGCGATACGCCCATGTGGAATAGCCACCCCCTGGCCCAAGCCGGTCGAGCCTAGCTGCTCGCGGGCAAATAAATTATCGGTCACCACGCTACGCGCGATCCCATGATGATTTTCAAAAATTAAACCGGCTTGCTCAAATACCCGCTTTTTGCTGGTTACAGCCAAATTCAAAACAACATTTTCAAGTGGTAATAGTTTGCTAAGGCGGTTCATTCTATCTGGTGTTTGATGGCTTCATGATGATGATTTTGTATCTTTCTTTTGTAGCGAATCACTTGACGGTCAAGTTTATCGATCAGCAAATCAATCGCCGTATAAAGATCGACCTCTGTGGTTTCAGCAAAAATATCTTTACCCTTTAGCCGCAGTTTAATTTCTGCTTTTTGGCGTTTATTTTTTTCTTTATGATTATCGAGCGCTAACATCACTGCGCCATCAATCACATGATCAAAATGACGCGTCACTTTTTCCAATTTATTGATCACGTATTCACGTAATGCAGGCGTAACGTCAAGGTGGTGTCCACTGATTTGCAGGTCCATAAAACCTCCGTGTTGAAAATTTAATGCAATTCAATACTGTTGGCTTACTTAACTCCAGCGTATCAGCAATTTTGGATAAAACCAAGAACTACATTACAATTTCACCCAATTATGAGAAATTTTACCTAAAAAACGTTATAAAGATCTATTTTTTTACATACGAAAATGTTCGCCCAAATAGACGCGCCGCACGGATTCGTTTTCGATAATCTCTTCAGGTAGACCCGCCGCTAATACACTGCCATCGCTAATGATATAAGCATGGTCACAAATACCCAGGGTTTCACGCACATTATGGTCGGTAATCAAGACGCCAATCTCGCGCTGTTTTAGGAAACGCACAATTTTCTGAATTTCCAAGACAGCAATTGGGTCGACGCCCGCAAAAGGTTCGTCCAACAAAATAAAGCCCGGATTGGTCGCTAACGCTCGCGCAATTTCCACGCGGCGCCGCTCACCGCCAGAAAGTGATAGGGCTGGATTATCGCTTAAGTGGGTAATCTGCAACTCCTCCATCAAAGCCTGGGTGCGCTCGCTGATAATATCAGCGGGCAACCGCTTGCCATCCTCACCAAGCTGCAACTCAAGCACCGCACGAATGTTTTGCTCGACCGATAATTTACGAAAAACCGACGCTTCTTGTGGTAAGTAAGACAGTCCAAGCCGCGCTCGCTGATGAATTGGCAATAAGCTAATCAGCTTGCCATTCAGGGTAATTTCACCGCGATCAAGCGGCACCAACCCAACAATCATATAAAAAGAGGTGGTTTTGCCCGCACCATTGGGGCCTAGCAGCCCCACCACTTCGCCGCTTTTTACTTCCAGCGAGACATCCTTGACGACGGTGCGTTTACCATAACGTTTTTGCAAATTGCGGGCGGCGAGAATACTGTCTCTACCGACTGGGTAGCGGCTAGAAAAAGCGCTGACGTTCACTGCGAAATTTTCCTTTCGATGGGGCTTGAAGTACCTAATGATAGATTGGCGTCCGCGGGCGACAAGGTCTTATGACCCGTGGCGTAGTGAGGCGACAACATTGCCCGCACACGAGAGGTCGCGTGGCCCGCGCTGGCCCAGTAACGTTCTTTCTGTCCGTCATAACTGATGACACTGCCGCTCACCTCATCTAGCACTTTTTCACTAGGGAGCAATCGCCGCCGCACCATGGCGCGGCGCGTTAAAGTCGTGACCTCGCTTTGGCTATTGTAATCGATTTGTTTGCCATAGCCCTCAATATAACCTTGAGCGCCATTCAGTGCCTGCCGAAAATAAGCCAGGTTTTCTCGACCTTCGGCATAACTGGTCATAGATTGATAGCCCTCTGCATCTTGTTTCACGATGACTCGATCGCCTTTGATCGTCAGTTTCCCCTTAGTGATGATCACGCGCCCGGTCAGGACATTCACTTGTTTTAAATCATCATAAGTCCAACGATCTGCTTGAACATAAACGGGCTGCTCACTATCTAGGCGCACAGCATAGACAGATTGGCCAAATACTACCGAAAACAAGACTAGACAGAGCGCGAATATGGCTTCAGGCATGAAGCGTTGCGCAGCACAATAGGGGAACACACGGCTCATAAATTAACCCTAGCGCTTAGGGCTGGCGCTATTAGATATAAACGTATCCGCAGCAATCACGCCACGCACCTGCCCCACCAACTTGACCACCCGGGTGAGGTTGTTATAAGACATGCCACTCGCGGTCACTATTGACGCTCCTCGCTTCAATTTAACGGATTGATCAGTTTGCACGATATCATCGTTGATCAAAAAGCGGAAATGTTGTGAATCTGCTTCCAGTGCAGGATCCTGATCGCCTTGTGCACGCCGCACATGAGCATCGCCATACAGATCGAGAATGGAGCCATTGCCATTGATTTTGCCACGCTTTGCAAAACTGGTCACATCCGGCTGGCCGGCTACAAACGCGCGCACCGCAGGCAACACTACGTCCGTATTATCATTATCCTCATAATGCACCATCTTTGCCGCGTTAATTCGATATTGGGTAGCGCCAGTTTGGTCAAGCAACGTAATCGAGAAATGCTCCGCAAAGTAATCGGGACGATGCATCTTGACCTGCGGCGCAGAAGACCTAGACGGAGGCAGGTGCAATTGCAGCAGCCAATAGCTGGCGCCAGCTAAAAGCGCGATCAGCAACAGCGGTAACCATTGTACCCGTGTGCGCACCATCATCAGGCCCAACCACACGCCGCCGAGAGTAGCGTGTCATAGCTATGCTGCGCTCGCAGTATCAGATCACACACTTCACGGGCAGCACCATACCCCCCACGAGCATGCGCGACCCAATGGGCCCGCGCCAACACCTCCGCATGCGCATTTGCCGGCGCGGCGGCAAATGCTACCTTCATCATGACCGGCAGATCGGGCCAATCGTCGCCCATATAACCGCATTCTTCAGCCGTGCAACGCGCGCGTGACAACAACTCGGCAAAAGCGACCGCCTTATCGTGCACCCCCTGATACACCCATTCAATGCCAAGCTCTTGCGCACGCGCTGTCACCATCTGAGAAGCTCGCCCGGTAATCAAGGCAATCTGCACGCCACCTGCTGCCAGCAGTTTGATCCCTTGCCCATCGAGAGTATCGAACGATTTGCTGGATTCTCCCGCGGCACTAAAATACAGACGACCATCGGTCAACACGCCATCTACATCAAAAATCATAAGCCGGACCCGCGCCGCGCGTGCATTCACCGCAGCACTAACAGATGCCTTCTCCATCAAATCACCTTGGCACTAAAAAGATCGTGCAGATTAAGCGCACCAATCAATTTATTCGCCTCATCCACCACCAGCATTTGATTAATGCAGTAGCGCTCCATTAACTCGACCGCCTCAATCGCCAGCCGATCTGGGCTAATGGTGTAGGGCTGGGCGGTCATTACCTCAGCGATGTTCAGCGTGGATACATCGTTGCGCTTTGCCAGCAAGCGCCTTAAATCACCATCGGTGAAGATCCCTCTGACAGACCCAGCATGATCGACTACCGCGGTCATGCCCAAGCGCTTTTCGGTAATCTCAAAGAGCGCATCATGCACGGTCGCGCTTAACTCAACACACGGTAATTGCACATCGGCCCGCATCACATCACGCACATAAGTCAGCAGTCGGCGTCCCAGAGTACCCCCTGGATGAGACCGTGCAAAATCCTCCGGCCCAAAACCACGGGCATCTAACACCGCCATGGCAAGAGCGTCACTCAGCGCCAACGCAGCCGTGGTGCTCGCTGTTGGCGCAAGGTTGAGCGGACACGCTTCTTTCTCAACCCGCGCATTCAAGTGAACATCGGCGAGTTTGGCTAGGCTGGACGCTGGGTTGCCGGTCATGGCAATCAAGCGCGCACCAGTGCGTTTGATTGACGGCAAAATATCAACCAACTCTTCGGTTTCGCCGGAGTTAGAAAGGACAATCACCACATCCTCCACCATGATCATGCCAAGGTCCCCGTGACTTGCCTCGGCGGGATGCACAAAGAAAGCGGGCGTGCCGGTACTCGCGAGAGTCGCCGCGAGCTTACGCGCGATATGGCCGGATTTACCAATGCCTGACACCACAACCCGGCCGGTGCAAGCCAGCAGCAGTTCGACTGCCGCGATGAAATTCTGGTCAAGCCGACTGGCCAGCGATAAAATCGCTGTAGCTTCAGTCTCGAGCACATCACGCGCGAGGGATAATACCCGGTTAGTGTGGTTTTTTATCATACAGCGAGTATAGCAAAAACCCAGCCACCTCAATGAGTTAGAATGCTTGTCTTTGATTTGCGCTTCTTAAGCATAGACACTCTAAAATATGAGTACCACCAGCCACAGCCCAACCAATTTTATTCGCGCCATCATCGACCATGATCAGCGTTCAAGCAAACAACAAGGCCGCGTGACCACGCGCTTTCCGCCTGAACCCAACGGTTATCTCCATATCGGTCACGCCAAAAGCATTTGCTTAAATTTCGGCGTTGCGCGCGATTATGATGGGGTTTGCCATTTGCGCTTTGATGATACAAATCCAGAGAAGGAAAGCGTTGAATACGCCCAATCTATCATTGATGCCGTACGCTGGCTCGGCTTCTCTTGGCAAAAAGATAATGTTGAGCACGTGTATTACGCCAGTGACTATTACGACACACTGTACCATTTTGCAGAAATTCTGATTGAGCATGGCGATGCTTACGTAGATAGCCAATCCTCAGAAGCAATCCGCGCAATGCGCGGCACGCTCACCGCAGCCGGCACGGCATCTCCTTATCGTGAACGCTCCACGGCTGAAAACCTCGATCTTTTCCGGCGCATGCGCGCCGGGGAATTTAACGAAGGCGAGCACGTGCTGCGCGCAAAAATCGAGATGGCTTCGCCCAATCTCAATCTACGCGATCCTGTGTTGTATCGGATTCGCTATGCGCATCATTACCGTACCGGCGATACATGGTGCATCTACCCAATGTACGACTACACGCATTGTATTTCGGACGCGCTTGAAAATATTACGCACTCTCTCTGTACACTTGAATTTGAAGATCATCGGCCGCTCTATGATTGGATCTTGTCGCGACTCGCTAAGGCCGGTGTATTCAAACAGCCGTTACCGCAACAAATTGAATTTGCGCGGCTTAACTTAAATTATGTTGTAACCAGCAAACGCAAGCTTTTGCAACTCGTTCAGGAGCACCATGTAGAGGGCTGGGACGATCCGCGTTTACCTACCCTTGCTGGCTTGCGCCGGCGCGGTTTTACGCCGACGAGCATTCGCTTGTTTTGTGAACGCATTGGCGTTGCAAAAGCAGACTCATGGATCGAGATGAGCGTACTTGAACAGGCGCTACGCGATGATCTAGAACCGCAGGCGCCACGCGCGATCGCCGTGCTTGATCCGCTTAAATTGATTATTGATAACTATCCAGCGGGCCAATCCGAGCTATGCAGCGCACCGATTCATCCGCATCATCCAGAACGCGGCACACGCTCCTTCCCATTTAGCCAAGAACTATGGATCGAGCGCGAAGATTTCAGCGAACAACCCGCCAAAGGCTATTTTCGGCTCTTTCCAGGTAATCGTGTACGGCTGCGCTATGGTTTCGTGGTTGAGTGCACGAGCGCAGAAAAAGATGCAGAGGGCAAGATCATTGCGGTGCATTGCAATTATTTCCCCGATAGCAAATCAGGCACTGAAGGCTCGAATAATTACAAGGTTAAAGGTAATATTCACTGGGTCAGTGCAGCGCATGCCTATGCGGCTGATGTGCGACTGTATGACCGGCTCTTTATCGAGGCACAGCCTGATGCAAATGGACGAGATTTTTTGCGTGCGCTCAATCCAAATGCAAAACAACTGGTACGCGCTTATCTTGAACCCGGGGTGCAAATCATGCAGCCTGAAGAGCGTGTGCAGTTTGAGCGGCACGGTTATTTTGTTGTGGACTATGTCGATTCAAACCCACAACAACCGGTGTTTAATCGGATTGTCAGCCTCAAAGACAGCTGGGGTAAATAAGCCATTTGGTGTCCATGACCTTTTAAAATTTAGCATGACTGAATCCGACCTTGCCCATCTTCGTACAGACTATGCTAGCCACTCATTGAGTGAAGCTGAACTCGAGGCCGACCCGATCCGCCAATTTGAACACTGGTTTAAGCAGGCACTCGCAGCTCAAGTGCCAGAACCCAATGCAATGGCGTTGGCTACAACAGGCGCCGATCTCCGCCCCTCAGCACGCATCGTGCTGTTAAAGGATTTTGACCCGTGCGGTTTTGTTTTTTTCACCAACTACGACAGTCGTAAAGGCCAGGAACTGGCCGAAAACCCTTATGCGAGCTTGCTTTTTCATTGGATCGCATTAGAACGTCAAGTACGCATTGACGGCATTGTCGAAAAAACGGATTCAGCACAAAGCGATGCCTATTTTGCCGTTCGCCCATTGGCCTCAAAAATTGGCGCTTGGGCGTCTGAACAAAGTGCGGTGATCCCAAACCGGGCGACGCTTGAAGCACGCATGATGCAATTCACCGAGCGGTTTAAAGATAATGCGCCGCGCCCGCCCTACTGGGGTGGCTATCGGCTACGGCCTCATAGAATCGAATTCTGGCAAGGCCGACCTTCGCGCTTGCATGATCGCATTCAATATCAACGTAACACTGATGATGACTGGCACGTGGTGCGGCTGGCGCCCTGACCGCCACCTTAATGCGTTTGCTTAAGGAGCGCGGCGATTTCTTCTTCACTCAGCCCAGTGGCTTTTTGAATGAAAGCACTGTCCATTTTCATCGCTCTCAAATTCTGAACAAAGGTTCGGTGACCTCGTTGCATACCTTGTTCTATACCTTCTTGCAGACCTTCCTGTCTGCCTTGACGTTCAATGCTAGTTACGTATGGCATATTGCGCTCCTGCTCTAATTCCTTGATAGATGAATTATAACGAATTTCTAAATTCTCTGGTAAAGTCAAGACCCCATTGATAAAAATATATAAATTACTAATCGCTTCTCGATCTAAACCCTTGTCGTAAAGCTTGCGGGTCAAAGCAAGCTTTACAGCATAGCGCGCCTCTGGCCTAGAACGGGTTTCCAGTCCAGCTAGATGAACCGCTACGATAGTGCCAAATGGATTGACTGTTTCAAGTAACCGTGCTTCCTGGCCGCGATAATCAAGCAATTTATTTGTCAAAAATTGAAAGTTGCAAACGGGATAACCCCAAACTTCCTCAGTGTAATTACACGGCCGCCAGCGAGCGTGTTTATCCGACAAAATAGCTAACGTTAGGGTGGGCAGGCAGTGCAGGTCATGCAATCTATAGAAATATTGAAATAGCCGTTGTTCAAAGTGCTTGTCTTTTGTGCCTTGAACCTCAATGTGCAGTAAGATCAGGCAATTTTGCCCATCTAGAGATCGGATCTTCATCAGCTTATCAACCCGTCGTGTGCCGACGATGGACTCCGAGGTAATTTTGAACAGTTCTTGATCGAGCGTCTCATAACCCGCAGTCCAATCGATTTTTTTGGCAAGGTCAGGGTAAAAGAAGAGCATAAATTTTTTGAAATAAACGCTCAAAACATGTTTCCATGCTTCATCGGCATGGGCGGGTGGATTAGTTTGAAGGAGGGGCATTATTGACGCATCGCCAACAGGTTGAGAATGCTAAACATTCTGTCACGACACCCCTATAATGAATACTAAGCTGAATGGCTAATTTATTGTCCCTGAAATAGCTCTTTATAATTCAATGACAGTTTTTTTGATCACGCGTTTTGGCTTGGTCGTGCGTGCTTAAAACCCATTCGACCCGATGCCGGGTTCTGCGCCACAGGAATCTCCGACCTTGGATCAGGGAGGATGTCACGGTGCGCATAAACTATAGACTACTCGATGTCCTTAATTTGAAAAGGAGTACGTATGTTGTGGGAAAAAAAGCTAGCGCAGTGGGCTGCCGAGATCCAAGAGCGAGCCAATATCAGCGCACGCCTAGTCTTATGGAATGGGCAACACTATGATTTTGGGCGCTTTGCAACGCCCCAAATCATCTTTTATATCAATAGCGCTGCCGCTTTACCTTCTTTAATTAAGCCAAATATAAGCTCGCTTGGCGAGGCTTATATAAAGGGCAAAATCGACTTCGCAGGAAAACTGGCGGATCTGATTGAGATCGCTTATTCACTGGTAGAAAACACCACCAAACCAAGCGCCAAACTCAGCCACATATACCGTCGTTTCGCGCACTTATTTGCGCATACCCGCACCGCAGATAAAAAATCGATCCAGTATCACTACGATCTTTCCAATCAGTTCTACCAGTTGTGGCTTGACCAAAACATGGTGTATTCATGCGCTTATTTCGAGAACGGCGACGAAGACCTGGACACCGCCCAACTCAAAAAGATCGATCATATCCTCACCAAAATTCAACTCAAGCCAGGCCATACTTTGCTGGATATTGGTTGTGGCTGGGGCGCATTAGTGATGCGTGCGGCGCAAAAATTTGGCGCAAAATGTGTCGGTGTCACCCTCTCCCAAAAACAGTTTGAGTTGGCCACTGAACGCATTAATCAAGCCGGCCTGACCAAGCAAATTGACCTACGCTTACAGGATTACCGCGACCTTACCACAGGATTGAATGGGCAGTTTGACCGTATTACCAGCGTTGGTATGTTTGAGCATGTAGGTCGTAAAAACCTACCTTCGTATTTCTCTAAAATCAGCGCGCTATTAAAAGAGGGCGGCATCATGATGAATCATGGCATCACCTCAACGGCGCTTAAGCCTGGAGAAAATTCATTGGGAGGCGATGAATTTATTGATCACTACGTGTTTCCAAATGGCGAATTGCCCCATTTAAGTCTTGTGCTTGCCGCCATGCAGCAAGGCGGGCTTGAAACATTTGATATCGAAAATCTACGGCGCCATTACGCGCGCACACTTACGTTTTGGAGCGAGAGATTTGAACAGCAAGCACCCAAAATTAAAGCCTGGGTCAATGAAGAGAAATTCCGCATTTGGCGTGTTTATCTGGCGGGCAGCGTCTACGCTTTTGAACATGATGATGTTGCCATTTATCAAATTGTATGCGGCAAAGCAGGTCACAGCGTACACTCACTGCCATGGTCGCGCCGCTACATGTATAGCTAATGCGGCGAGATCAAACGGTTCGCAAATTTTTTACGGAATTGCGCCAGCTTAGGCGCCACCACCAATGCACAATAGCTTTGTTGCGGATATTTTGCAAAATACTGCTGATGATCCGCTTCAGCAGGCCAATAATTGGCGCTAGCTGGAACCACTTCAGTCACAATTGGCTGAGGACAAAAGTGTTCTTCAGTGAATCGATTGATCACCGCATAGGCACTCTCATGCTGCGCCTGCGAATGGGTAAAAATCACTGACCGATACTGAGTTCCCAGATCATGGCCTTGCCGGTTCAATTGCGTCGGGTCATGAATCACAAAAAAGATTTCAAGTAACTCTGTATACGATATTTGCACTGGATCAAATTGCACCTGTACCACTTCTGCATGGCCTGTGTTGCCGGTACAAACTTGCGCGTAAGTGGGGTTAGGTACAAGGCCGCCGGCATACCCTGCTGCCACTGAGTGTACGCCGCCCACTTCGCGAAAGACTGCCTCTAAACACCAAAAGCAGCCGCCCCCTAAGGTTGCCGTTTCAAGTTGTGCCTTCATCGCCGTTTTCCGCAGGTACAAAACCACCACGTTGCATGCGCCATAATTCAGTGTAGCAGCCTTCATTCGCCAGTAAGCTTTCATGCGAACCATCTGCCACAATCATGCCATTTTGAAACACTAAAATTCGATCCATTTCAACCAATGTCGATAAACGATGGGCAATCACAATCGTAGTACGCCCAGGCATTAATCGCGCTAGGCCATCTTGGACATATTTTTCTGTAATTGAATCCAACGCAGAAGTGGCTTCGTCCAAAATTAAAATCGGCGCGCCTTTTAATAAAGCACGGGCAATTGCAATCCGTTGACGTTGCCCACCCGATAATTTAGTGCCTCGTTCTCCCACCAACGTTTGATAGCCGTCCGAAAGTTGCTGAATAAATTCATCGCAATGGGCCAACCGAGCCGCTTCATACACTTCTTTATCGCTGGCTTGTGGCTTGCCATAGCGGATATTTTCCAGCACATTACGATGGAACATCACTGGCTCTTGCGGGATAAAGCTAATTTGTTCGTATAAAGAGGCTTGTGTCACCTGACGTATATCCTGCCCATCAATTAAAATACGGCCTGCGTCCAAATCGTAGTAACGCAGAATAAGCTGGACAAATGAGGTTTTACCGCTGCCTGATAAACCCACCAAACCCACCTTTTGTCCTGCCGGCACCACGATTGATTTATCTTGGAACAGATTACGCTTAGAGTGATAGCTAAAAGTTGCACGTTCAAAGACAATTTCCCCGCGAGTGACCTTTAAAGGGACCGCATCTGGCGCATCTTGCACCTCCGGCTCAGCCTGGATAAAAGTCAAGGCTTGACGACAGACGCCAACTTCCTTGAATAAATTAGGCAATTGCGCACCTGCCATCCAAGCCATACCCATGATGCTAAATGTAGCGTTTAGAATGAGCAATGTCTCGCCAATCGACAAATGCCCTTCACGCCAAGCATAGATGATCCCGCCCATCTGCACAATGCCAATACATACAAAGGCGGCAACACCCAGTGCGAGCTTCATTCTTTCAATATAAAACAACGATTGGGTTTGTTTAGATTGCTCATGTTGTTGGTAAGGCAACAGGTTTTGATATTCAAACCGTTGCCGCGCGAAGATACGCACACTCACCACATTGCTAATCACATCAACAATTCTGCCTTGTAAGGTGCTGCGTGCTTGCGCATGCTCTTCCGAGCGCTGATTACAACCCTCCGAAAAATACATACAAATGCCAATGTGGATCACAATCCAGACCGCAAAAGTAATCATAAAAAATGGTTTGAAAGTGGCGAACACCGCCAATACCACTAACGTAGAGACGATGGTGGGGATAAACAGAGCCATCACCATTTCAAAGATACGGACTGGACTTTGCGTAATATCCGTAATCTTATTAGACAGGCTACCCGCTAAGTTATTCGCGAAAAAACGATGAGAGTGTTGCAGCAAGTAATCGAAAACCGTCAGGCGCACCTTGGCCTCAAAACGGGGGAAAAGCCAGGCAAAACAAAACCCTTGCAAACGGTACATCCCTTCAATTGACAGCCAGCCACCCACTAGCATAATAAATAGTGGCAGAAAGGTTTTGTCAAACGACATGAGCGCGGGTTGATAGCTTTCCATCGCATCAACCAGCAACTTGACCAAATAAGGCCAAAGAATCGCATCGCCAGTCCAGGCTAATGCGCACAATTGACTACCGACGAACTGCCAACGGTAAGGTCGAATAAAATACCAGAGAAAAGCGGAGAGTTTTTTGGGGAGTATTAGCATAAACTAAAAAGGTTTGATCTATCAAACTAAGGAATTTTTATTTAAAAACACTCGCTATTAGCATTCAATTTCGCTAAGATAAGAATTGTAACTTGTATCAAATTTTAATCAAAAAGGAACTTATACCATGTTAAAAGTTGATAAGGAAAAACTCATGACCGATATCAAAACTATTTTGCTCGATGCTGAGGACCTCTTAAAGCAAGCGTCTGCCGCTACCGGCCAACAAGCTACTGAACTGCGCGAAAAAGCCCTTGCACAACTTGCACAGGCGAAGGAAAAAGCAGCCGATATACAGGTTGTCGTCGTCGAAAAAGGCCGAATGGCTGCTCGCGCCACAGATGATTATGTACACAACCATCCGTGGCAAGCAACTGGGATCGCGGCTGGTATTGGTATTCTAATTGGCCTGTTGATTAATCGCAAATAAGCATAGTGGTGGCCGATATGCAAGATAAACAACCACAACCCGGCGCACTCAACCGTCTCCTCAGTTCGATTTTAGCGCTCGCTCAAACACGTCTTGAGTTAGCAGGAATCGAGTTGGCTGAAGAAAAAGCACGGTTATTTTCCCTGCTCTTTCTCAGTTTCATCACCTTATTATTTGGTACGATCGCACTCACTACGTTGACGGCCTTAATTGTAACGGTGCTGTGGGACACACATCGATGGCAAACGTTGGCAGCGCTGGCTTCTGTATACTCGGTCGCCGCCTTATTTTGCCTGTGCGCTATCCGTGCCAAATTGCGCAAAGCAGCGGTGCCTTTCGAGGTCACCCTTGCAGAATTTAGGAAAGATCATGAAGCATTCGGGAAAACATCTTGAGCGCGTAATGCGTAAAGAGTTGCTGCTCATTCGCGCTGATCTTGAACGCGCTGAGGTTATTCAAGCAAGAGCGGAATTAGATAATAAATTCAGATATTTTGGTTGGCTCAAGGGCTTATTGCCCCAGCCAGCCGCCGCTAGCGCGCTAGGTAAGAGCCCTTTGCGCTGGCGCGATTACCCTATGCTGAGTTCAGCTTTATCGTTATTGCTCCTTGTTCGCCCAAGCTGGCTAGGCGCATTCCGTACAGTTAAACCACTCGCAAAATGGACCGCCTTCGGAGTGACTGTCTGGAAAGGGATTCGTCTTTGGCGTCGCATCGCCCCCCATCGGCGCTGACTCTAATATTAGGCAAACGTGCCCTTATTTTGTCCAACACAAAGAAGCTGCGCCGCTTGCTTCAGTATGCGGAAAAGATCGTAACATACACGCCTCCGCAGTTTGCGCATGCGTCACCACTTTAGGCAACTCTGTTAGCGCCCCTGCCAACAATACGTCACAATCTCAGCGCTTGTTTGGGGGCCTTTGCCCGCTACCTCATTCGAGCGCCGTCCATTCGCATCAAGCAAATATGTGCCGCAAACATCGTCACTCATCGGCCCCGGCCTGACCGGCTCAGCTTCTATTGTATAGCCCCCGTTCATCTCGTTTGGGGCGCGCACGCGTAAACGATATACCGCCGCTGCGTCTGGCGGCGCTTGCTCAAAGCCGGCAGGCAATGCTCTCGCTTTACTGCTGGCGATTCTATTAGAATCTGCAACGCTAGATTCAATCATCTGTGCTGCCCGATAGAGAGCGGTACAGGCCGCCAAACGATGTCCGCGCTGGATATAATTTTGATAGCTAGGAATCACATAAAAATTGACTAGCGCAATAATCGCCAGCGCCACCATCAATTCAAGCAGACTCATGCCAGACACATCATAAGGTTGGCAGTATTTCTTTTTTATCACTGGATTCCTACCCGGGCTAAAGCACAGCAACCCACGCTGCGGCCCACATATGGGCTGCGTCATGGCATGATGAAAATTAATCAGGCCGCGCCACTATCGAACGCCATCTATGGTGTAGGGCTCCCCTGTCAACTACGATGATGGATTGCAGCCAGGCCTGTGCTTCAAGCGTTGCACCAAAACCACGAACAGTTATCAAATAAATAGCGTGTTTAGCTGGCGTCGGCCCCAATGATGGGGGCGATGGCAATAAGGACAGCTGCGGTGGCCTGGTCTCAATCAAACATTGCGGCGGTTTGACCGTATCTGGCCATGAGATGGCGAGGCTAAACGCCACCGGCTGTCGATCATTAAATGCAGCAGGCGTACGCCAATAAGCTGGCTCACCCTCACCTAGCCAGCTGCGTATTGGCGCATGTCCGTTGACCAGCCTGCGCAGACATAAGATCAAGCCTGCATCCGCTGCGTGCAGCGCACGCACATTGTCTTCTCGATTCACCGCAGTGCGCGTATCCAATATCACTCTATGCAGAGTCGAGATGGCAAGTAATTGCAAAATAGCCACTAAAGTAAGTACTAACAACAAGACTGTACCCTGCTGGCGAGAAGGCCAATCGTGACAGACCACTACCATGCTAGGCCGCGCTGATTACGCAAGGCAACCCAAGCGCTCAAAGTCTCACGCGGCAGGCCATCAGAGGCCGCCCTACGCACCCCATCACAATCAATATACGAGGTTGCCAAACTCCGTTGCACCCCGCGTACAACTACGCACAACTCAACCGCCACCACCTGCGGCCACCCGGCAGGAGGCACTTCACTCGCCGCCACCAGCCGGCTCGCGCCTATCAGCCAATAGCGTACGCGTAAGCGCTCGATGCCTTCAGCCACTGGCTGGGCAACCCCATAGCGGCCACTTCCCTCACAATATAATTCTGGCTCGCCGGTCGATCGACTAACCCGCACAAAAAATCGATTGACGGCAAGCGCCGGCATACCTGCTCTGTGTTCACCCTCAATCGCGATGGCTTGCCCCAAACAATCCGTAGCGGACCCCTCCGCACTGGCCCAAGTGTTGACCTCATCAGCCATATAGCGCACTTCAATGCTATCTGAGCGACCTGCTGCAGTTGGCTCACAGACCGTTGCATGAGGCGTTGAACCTAGCGTATTGTGCGAATGCCCCAAGCCACATCCTAAAATAGCTGCGCCCGGAATGGCATTGCCTGGCGCAGCAAAACCCGCTAGGCGCAGATGCGTACTGATTAGCTGCAAAGCGGCCAAGCCCGCATCAATACGGCGCGCGCGTTGTGTAATATGCTCAAATAGCTCTCGCTGCCCACGATAGAGTGTCAAAGCCGCCAATGTAATCAAACTCCCTAGAGCAACAACAATAATCAACTCTAATAGAGTGTGTCCATAGATACTGCGAGGTTCTGCGAGATTTGCCCGGCGCCCTTTATTTAGCCAGTTCATATTTATTTGGCAACGGCCAACACGACACATTGCTCTATCGCCTCTGTTACGTTAGATGGACACTCATCAGCAGCACTCCGCTCCGGACCAAAGTGATGCAACCATTGGACGGGTCTTTGCCAATGCAACACAATCAATCGAGTCTCGGGCGCTTGGTCAATAATGCGTATGCCACCAGACGGCAGTAATTGAGCGGCACGTGTTTGCCACTCCGTGGCCACACGAGTGGCCGGATAACCAGCGCGCAGCGCTTCAGCCGCAGCATCGGCTAAGTTTAGGGCATAAGTCCGCCAAAGTATCGACTGCTGGGAACGCACGGCCCATAGCTGAATACGCATTGTGCCAAGCGCCGCCAGCCCAATTAGCCATAGGGCGAGCATCACCTCAAGCAAAGAATCGCCCAGCATCAAGCGCACCCAATGCTTTAGCTGGTGTAATTTGCCGCGCCACATGAGCCATTTATGATGCGGCTGCGGCCGCCTGCCGCAACCCGCACACAGCGGCACACTCTAACGTGACAAGAGCCAGCGGCGGCCGTGCGAGCAGCAATTTCAAAACTGCGAAAGCCACCTATCACCTGCCCAGCAGGCGGCGTGAATGAGAGGGGCGCAGACGCGCCTTGAATCGTAATCGCCTCAATCGGTGCTTGTATTCGCAAAACCTGCATACCTCTACGCGGTTCAAGATGAGTTGGCAATTCAGCTAGCACTAAATAGCCGCGGGCCCAGTTGTTGAGTTCCGTTGCCGCCCGCTGTTTATGATTGGCGGAGCAGCGCCCCTGACCGTCATCACGGCAAACGGTAATGCGCATGGCACGCCGGATTGCCTCACTGCGCGCGTAAGTCAAGGTCGCCAGCAATGCCTGCGCTTGCATCTCTACCTGATCACGCACCAGCCAGTCCCTAACCGATGGCGTTGCTGCCACTGCCATCGCTGCTAACACGCTCAGCACCAGCAAAAGCTCAAGCAGCATAAAACCCGCATTGACCGACCAACTCACATAACGATACCGCATCAAAATGTCCCTTTCAGCACAGCAGCAACTCTGCGCGCCCCAAAATACGCTCGCGCCACCCTTTTACCTACGCATTTATGGCTCACTGTACGCAACTGAATACGCTCGCGCAATCGACCAAAAGATAGAGTTAAAGCAGTCATTCCAGTAGCGAGGCGTTATCTGGTATATCATCTGGCCTGCTCAAGCTTTTTCTTTTCCGGTTGCCTCATGTCTATTTTGATTCAGCGCATGTTCGCTTGTATTGCCCGTTTTTTATTGTCGATAAGCTTATTTGCCGTTAGTGCATTTGCACTAGCACAGAGTACGTCGCAACCCGCTGCGGTCTCCGCCGACGCGCCACCACGCCTGCTGCTGGTTGCCGCGGAGAATTTTTATGGCGATGTCCTGGCCCAATTAGGCGGTGAACATGTCACCGTCACCAGCCTCATCACTCAGCCCAATCAAGATCCACATCTCTTCGAGGCCAGCCCATCCACTGCGCGCCAACTGGCTAACGCTCGCCTGGTAGTCTATAACGGCGCTGATTATGATCCATGGCTACCCAAGCTGTTAGCTGCATCAAAAGCGCCGCAGCGCGAGCAGATTGTGGTGGCTTCATTAGTCGGCAAGAAAGCCGGGGATAACCCCCATCTTTGGTATTTACCGGAAACGATGCCCGCGCTGGGTGCCGCGGTGACCGCCTTTTTAATTCGCGCGGATAAAACTCACCAAGATGATTACAACGCACGCCTTACAGCATTTCTTGTTTCATTAAAGCCGATTGAGACAAAAATTGCCACGTTACGAGAAAAATATCGCGGCACACCGGTTACTGCAACAGAGCCTATCCTGGGTTATCTCATGGAAGCACTTGAACTCAAAGTCAGCAATGCGCGCTTTCAACAGGCCATCATGAACGACACTGAGCCAAGCGCTGCCGATATCGCCGCTTTTGAAACAGATCTCCGGCAACGGCGAGTAAAGGTATTGATCTACAATGCGCAGACCTCGGATGAAATGACCCGGCATATGCTCAAACTCGCTCGAGCAGCGCAGATTGCCGTAGTGAATGTCAGTGAAACCAAACCTGCTGATATCTCGTATCAAGCATGGATACTGTCACAATTAAACGCGCTCGAACAAGCACTCGCAGGACCGCCAAAATGAAACCCAATAGGAAGGCCGATCAAAGCGCCAACCACGGTAAAAACGCGATTGAACTGGCACACGTCACGCTTGAACTTGGCAAGCACACCGTTTTGCGTGACATTACCCTGTCCATTCAACAAGGTGAATTTATCGGCTTGCTGGGTCCAAATGGCGCCGGCAAAACGACGCTATTGCGCGCCCTGCTGGGCCTGATTACACCACGGACAGGCACCCTGCGTGTACTCGGCACCAACGTCATGCGCGGCAATCCGGTGATTGGCTATATGCCGCAAGCGCGTAGTGTCAGCGCTTATCCGCACCTATCTGGCTTTGATTTCATTGCCTGCGCAGCCAACGGCCATCGCTGGGGCTTGCCGTGGATGGGTCGCGCGGCGCGGCGTTCAGTTGAGCACGCGCTAGAACTTGTCGACGCTCAAGATTTAGCAAAAAGAGCCCTCTCCGATATGTCTGGCGGCGAACGACAGCGGCTTTTGCTGGCACAATGCTTGCTTGGCCAACCACGCTTGTTATTACTTGACGAACCTTTAATCAGCCTTGACCCCTCGCATCAACACAGTATCGTTGAATTAATCCGCCGTATCCAGCAGCAACTTGATATTACGGTATTATTTAGCGCCCATGAACTCAATCCCCTGTTGCATGTGCTTGACCGCGTGCTATACCTGGGCCGCGGTAGTGCGGCTTTAGGTGAGATTGATGAAGTCATTACCCGTCCTGTGCTGTCCCGGCTATATGGTTCAGCCATTGAAGTATTACGTATGCATGGCCGCATCTTTGTGATGTCCGGCACCAGTGAAATTGAAAAAGACGAGCACCGCCACCACCATGACCATGTTTGAATATGATTTTATGATTAATGCCTTCGCCGCCTCTGGGATGGTCGCGGTAGTCGCAGGCATGGTTGGCTTTTTTCTTGTGCTGCGCCAGCAAAGCTTTGCTGGGCATGCGCTCTCGCATGTCGGCTTCACGGGCGCTACGGGCGCAGCATTATTCGGCATTGCGCCACTCTGGGGTTTACTGGGTTTTACGTTAGCCGCCGGTATGGCAATGGGCGCCCTCGGTGAAAAGCTCAGCGGTCGAGATGTGGCAATCGGCATGATTTTATCGTTATCGCTTGGCTTTGGTTTGCTCTTTTTGCATTTTTTTACGGCCTATGCAACTCAAGTGAGTGCGCTTTTATTTGGCAATGTCCTGGGTGTCAGCACTTCGATGCTAGGCCTGCTGGCAACCCTTAGCTTTTTCTGCTTAGCGGCACTCACCCTGATTATGCGACCGTTAATCTTTGCCACTCTGCAGCCTGAACTCGCCCAAGCCAAAGGCCTCTCTTTACGGCTTGTATCTGTGCTGTTCTTGGCCTTAGTTGCGCTAGCCGTAGTAGCATGTACACAAATCGTTGGCGTGCTACTCGTCTTCACCTTAATGGTGGGGCCAGCCGCGGCCGCACAAAATTTGACCACCCGCCTAGGCATGGGTATCGCGGTCTCGGCACTGTTTGCCCTGCTCCAATCATGGGCCGGGATTACTCTCGCCTACTACACAAATTGGCCAACCAGTTTCTGGATCACCGCATTAAGCGCATTAGTCTACGGCTTAAGCCTCGTTAGTAAGTGGCGCAGTTGATACAATCGATGCGACACGCTGGCTGAGTTTCTTCCGTCTCATTTGCACAACTTAAACTGAAGCTACGGTCCACGACAGGGTATTATTGTCGTAGCTTGGGTTCTGGATTTTTGCCTCTCCAAAGGTCACCTCGCCCTCAGGAGAGATCACGAGTACCGGGCCTAGAACAGGTG
>JASSUB010000012.1:0-61245 GCA_031963205.1 Mycoavidus cysteinexigens | reverse complement strand
GTGCACTTTGACCCATCTTCTGCCCTCTGAAAAATCAAACGGCTATCTCAACATGATGTAAAGTGAAATTCAAGTTTTTTTGAAGGGGAGGTGGCGGAATGTCGGTTAGAAAGCATTCCTGCAGCTATTCTCAGGGTGCAAACTTTGTCAGATGGTATGTATATAGGCCGGTGACCGCTATCTTCAACATGCTCAAGCGATTGCGCTAGATCCATATCAATTGCCGCTTAATAATGTGGTGTACGAATTTACTAAACTCAAAGGTATACCAGGCGCTGTACGAGATGCTGGCCCTGATGCCTGGGGACGGCGAGTCATAGAATTCAAGCTCGAAAAGGCTGCTGGTGAGCTTGAAGAGTTGGATTACCTATTGCACGGTCCGCAGGACAATGCCGGCAATTTAAACTTTGGCTTAAATGTGGAGCCGCCCCCGCCAAAACAGCAATATAACTGTACCTATCAACTCATCGAGTTAGTAAAGGCAGCACAAGCTATTGAAGAAGGGCGATCAATATCTGCTTCTCTATTACAACAGTTCGATCCTGGCACAAGTATGGGCGGCGCCAGACCTAAAGCCACGATCGAGGACTCACAACATTTATGGCTGGGGAAATTTCCTGCTCAGAGGGATCGATGCAATCTACAACGTATTGAATACGCTACGCTTGAGTTGGCGCGTCGCTGTGGATTGAATGTAGCACAAGCGAAACTACAAACAATAGGCGATATAGACGTGCTTATGGTGCAGCGCTTCGACCGCGAATATACAAATGACGGATATTTACGCTTTGGGTTAGTGAGTGGTTTGACTGTACTTAACGGTGATGACGATTATTTAGATCGCTCGTGCTGGTCCTACCCCTTACTTGCAGATAATTTACGGCGCTGGTCAGATAAGCCCGAAACAGATTGTGTAGAACTATTTCGGCGCATGGTCTTCAATGCTGCTGTGACTAATAATGACGACCATCCACGTAACCACGCATTATTGCGTCGGCAACAAGGATGGCAGCTCTCGCCAGCCTATGATTTGGTGCCCACACCCTTAGTAAGTTTAGAGCGGCGAGACCTAGCATTGAGCATAGGAGATTTTGGTCGCACGGCGAGTATTTACAATTTACTATCACAAGTTGGCCGATTCAGCCTGTCGGTCGAGGATGCACGCCACCAAATCAACCATATCGTCGAAGTAGTGCTGCAGTGGCGCGAAATCTTTTTTAATTGTGGTGTGTCAGTGCACGATATGGACTATATCGCTCCAGCAATATTGCCCAAGTGCTTCTTACTTGAAACCCCAGCTGACGTCAATTAAGCGAGTCGCCAGGCGATTGTTTCACCTGCCCCTAATGGCACAATTGTGTGCTCACCTGCAGGTAATTCAAATGGCAACTGCCATGACTCGCGCCGCAGCGTCACCGTTCCTGGGTTGCGCGCCAAGCCATAAAACGCCGCACCGTGAAAGCTTGCAAACCCCTCAAGCTGCGCCAATGCACCGGCCCGATCAAAAGCCTGCGCGTAAAGTTCAAGCGCATGCAAAGCCGTGTAACAGCCAGCGCACCCACACGCATGCTCCTTCAAGCCTTTAGGGTGTGGCGCACTATCCGTGCCCAAAAAAAAGCGCGAGTTACCTGAGGTTGCCGCTTTGACTAATGCCATCCGGTGCCGCTCGCGCTTTAAAACTGGCAAGCAATAATAGTGTGGCCGCAGCCCTTTTTGGAATAGCGCATTGCGGTTATACAACAGATGATGCGCGGTAATCGTCGCGCCAAGCGTGCCAGGCACTGCCTCTGCGTCGCGCACATAGTCGGCCGCTTCTTGCGTGGTGATATGCTCAAAAACAATCTTCAAAGCCGGAAATGCACGCCGCACAGGCACCAGTACTTGATCAATAAATACTTTTTCACGATCGAATACATCAATTGACGGATCCGTCACTTCACCGTGCACCAGCAGCGGCAAACCAAGCTCTTGCATCACTTCAAGCGTTTTTGCGCAGTGTTTAAGGTCCGTCACGCCGGCATCTGAATGAGTCGTGGCCCCTGCCGGATAGAGTTTAATCGCATGCACCGCGCCTGACTCATGGGCGCGGCGAATTTCATCGGCCGGCGTGTTATCGGTGAGATACAGTGCCATCAATGGTTGAAATTCCACAGATTCTGGCAACGCAGCCAGAATGCGGCGGCGGTAAGCCAGGGCTTGCGCTGTGGTCGTTACCGGTGGATTCAGATTGGGCATGATTAGCGCGCGCCCGAACTGGCGCGCAGTATGCGGCAACACAGCCGCCAGCATCTCACCATCGCGCACATGCAGATGCAAGTCATCCGGACGCGTTATGGTGAGTGAGTTAATCTGTGCTGCTTGGGGTTGAGCGAAAGCTTGTTTAAAGTGGTCTTCCATAAATTTGAGCCTAGCTCAGAAGGTATATGATTCAATTGATTATAATCTGCAAGCGCATCTAATGGGATAGTTAGGAATTCGAGTTGCCCGCTTTTCACAGATAATCTAAACTACCCGAAACTTAGCCGTACACCTTAGCGTGGCATGACATTCTCTATGCAACGCTGAGCTAGTAGCACAATGATAAAACAATGAGTATAGTGAGTCGATGCGCTAGTGACGATTGAAAAGGAGGTATGTGTGCTGAAAAAAGGAGGCTCAGCCTATCTCAAAGACCTGATCGCTATGGCTATCTAGCGCCTTAACTCATGATTAAATTTGCCAGGTTTTATGGTTCATAGGAACCGGCGCAGCAATTAGCAGACTGTGACTTAGCGGGCGTCCGCATAGACAAATTATGCGGCGCGAAATTTGGGAATCGAGCACCAACTCAACTGAATTTATTATATAAAAAGCTCAAGGGGACTATTTTATGATGAATTGTGTAGACGCTGTTTTGGCTATGTCAGATGTGCAAGGCAGCACTGATCACCGCGAAATCCCGATTCAGCGCGTTGGCATTAAAGCGATACGTCATCCACTGACAGTACTGAGCGCCACTGGCGCGAGCCAGCCAACAATCGGCCATTGCGAGCTTGATGTTTACTTACCGGCCGATCAAAAGGGCACTCATATGTCGCGCTTTATTGCCCTATTACAAGAAAGCACGGTAGATCCTAAGACGGGACACGCAGTCCCACTCGATCTCTTGGGGTTTCAGAAGATGGCGCTCAAGATGCTCAACAAATTGGAGAGCTCAGCGGGCCGCATTGCAATCACTTTTCCTTATTTCATCAATAAAACAGCGCCAGTATCGGGAGCTCAAAGCTTGCTTGATTATGAGGTCAGCTTTATTGGCGAAGCGCATGGCGATACCAGTCGGATTTTTTTGAAAGTTTTGGTACCGGTGATGAGTTTATGTCCATGCTCCAAAGAAATCTCATTCTATGGCGCGCATAATCAACGCTCGCACGTGACCATTAAGGCAGAATTAAATAGCCTTGAGATATCGATTGAGACATTGATACGCATCGCTGAGGAATCGGCATCTTGTGAATTGTGGGGGCTCTTAAAACGGCCAGATGAAAAATTTGTGACCGAGCGCTCTTATGATAATCCAAAATTTGTCGAGGATTTAGTGCGTGATACGGCTAGCCGGCTCAATCAAGATGAGCGGATTATCGCTTACGTGCTTGAGGCCGAGAATTTTGAGTCGATCCATAATCACAGCGCGTATGCATTAATCGAATATGATAAGCGGAAAAGAAACTTGAAAGCTGTTTAAATTTGTCCAAATAGCGCCACGCGACAGATTCATTAATCATTGAACAATGACCAAGGAGAGCAGGAGATGAGCCATTTTATGCCATCAGGCAAAAACCTAACGTTGCACGCCGTAGCTGGCATCCCCCTTATCCAGACTGGGGATGATCTTAGCCAAATTATTCTCAAGGCACTGCATGAGAACGATATCGCCTTAGCAGATGGAGATGTATTGGTGCTTGCTCAGAAGATCGTTTCCAAGTCTGAAGGGCGATGGGTTGCGTTATCCTCAGTGACGCCTTCTAAGCAAGCCATTGAGTTGGCGCAGAAGGTCGATAAAGATCCACGACTCGTTGAACTCATCCTTTCGGAGTCGGTGGAAGTGATCGCACACCGGGAAGATGGTGTACTCATCGTTATGCATCGTCACGGATTCGTGATGGCGAACGCCGGTATTGATCATTCGAATGTTGGCGGTGGGGATACCGTACTGTTACTGCCAAAGGACGCTGATCACAGTGCACAAAAATTGAAAGCACAGATTCATCATCTGTGCGGCGTCAACATCAACCTTATCATTAATGACAGCTTTGGCAGAGCATGGCGCCACGGTACGGCGGGATGCGCGATTGGCGTGGCCGGCTTCTCGCCACTTAAAAACTATATTGGCAAGCCAGATTTATTTGGCTGCCTCTTACAGACAACTCAAGTAGCAGTGGCTGACGAACTCGCCGCGGCGGCCTCATTTCTAATGGGGCAAGCGGACGAGAGCGCGCCTGTTGTACTAATCCGCGGCGCGAATCTGCCCCCAGCCGATGGCACGATTCAGCAGTTGATTCGCGCCAAACCAGAAGATATGTTTCTTGAGACTTCGTCTACGTTTTCGCTAACAGCCGCTTGAACGCTGGCTTAAAACAAGACATCGCAAAAAGAAACATTGGCTTGCCAGTCGATGAGAGTTTGTCAACCAGAAATGATTAGACAGAGCAGCGATTATATGGCAGCATCTTGTTCAAATATAAAAATATTGAATGAAGAGCCCATTGAAGTGACGCGCATTGTCAATGCGCGTCACCTTGATTTTTCAGGACAATAATAAAAAGGAGATTGCACTATGCATTCTGCTTCTGCGCGTCAGCGCAGCGACGGTATTTGGGGAGTAGTGCCATTAAAAGCGCCTGAATGCGCTAAGACACGCCTGGCTGGCGTTCTCAGCCACGCTTCCCGCCGCTCATTGTTTTTCTCAATGGCTAATCACGTCATTAGTACGCTGAAGGCATCCTCCCAAATCGCTCGTCTGTTGGTGGTTACGCCCTCTGAAATCAGCGCAGAGATGGCTCGGGCAGCAGGTGCAGAGATCTTGTGGGGACCACCCGATGAAGGCATGGCCAACGCCTGCGCGCGGGCAACCGCCCATGTTGCCGCAGCGGGCGGACAACGTGTGATGTTCGTCCCCGGCGATTTGCCGCTGCTAGATGTAGCCGCGGTCGACATTTTAAGTCGCGCGCCAGTAGATGCAATTGGCATGGCGCCGAACCGAGAGGGCTATGGCACCAATGGGCTGATTTGCCGACCTGGCGCGATTCCGATGCATTTTGGCGAGCGCAGCCTGGCCGCTCATAAAGACGCCGCGCAGCGCGCAAGCATTGATGTTTGGCTCGTCCACTCAAGAAGCTGGGCGCTAGATGTTGATTTACCAGCCGATCTTGACGAACTCAAGTCTTCTATCAAAGATGTCCAATGGAGGGGGTTATGATGCAAGCAGCAATGAGTAGTCCAGTGAATCAAATACTCAAGAAAATTGAGTACTCCGCTGATACTGGTCAGCCAAGGCTAAATCAAAAAGAGTTAGCATATGAACTTGAGGCGGTGCAGGATTGGCGGGCGTTGTCTGATCTTGCCGCGGCCTGGCGAGATATCGGTTGGGGCAACAACGTAAGCTATTCGCGCAAAGTTTTCATTCCGCTCACCCATCTGTGCCGGGATGTTTGCCACTATTGCACATTTGCCAAAGCGCCGCGGGTGGTTGGCCCAGCATTTCTGACGGTGGAGCAAGCGCTAGAGATTGCCCGGGCGGGTGCTGCAGCAGGCTGCCGCGAGGCCTTATTTACGCTGGGTGACCGGCCTGAAGCGCGCTATGCAGCCGCGCGCGAAGCACTCCAGCAACTCGGGCATGCGAGTACAGCCAGCTATGTCGCTGAGGTCGCGCAACGCGTACGGGCGGAAACAGGGCTGCTACCGCACTTCAATATGGGCGTGCTCAGCGCTGCCGAGTACCAGGCATTGCGGCCGCATGCGCCTTCTTTCGGAATCATGTTAGAGACGGCCTCTGAACGGCTTTCCGAGCGTGGTGGGCCACATTACGGCTCACCGGATAAACATCCGGCAGTGCGGCTTGAAACGATGCGCCTAGCTGGCGAAGCACATATACCAATCACTTCAGGCATCTTGATCGGCATCGGCGAGACCCGCCGTGAGCGGCTGGAATCACTCTTTGCGCTACGCGATTTGCATGATCGCTATGGCCACCTGCAAGAAGTCATTGTGCAAAACTTTCGCGCCAAAGCCGGCACCAAGATGGTGAATGCTCCTGAGCCATCGATGGACGAACTATGTTGGACCACAGCGGCTGCCCGTTTAATCCTCGGCTCAGCCATGAGTATTCAGGTGCCACCTAATCTTTTCGAAGGCGATCTCACCGACTTGATCCGCGCCGGCATTAACGATTGGGGGGGTATATCGCCCATCACGCCCGATCACGTCAACCCCGAAGCGCCTTGGCCGCACCTAGAACGACTGAGCGAAGTCACAGCCCGTGGCGGCAAGGTATTGGTCGAACGGCTGACAGTCTATCCACGGTATATCGATGAGCGCGAGCAATGGGTCGACCCAGGTTTGCACCGCGATCTGCTACGCCATTCAGACTGCGGTGGACTGGCCAGAACCGATAACTGGATAGCCGGCTCCAATACGGCAACCGACGTCTCCGGCCTGCAGGTGCAGGCTGCGGCACCCAATTCCGATAGCATTTCGCCGCAGACCATCGACATCGTCAACAAATGCTTGTCTGGCGATCGCCTTAAAGAAGCGGATCTCGTGCATTTATTCAAGGCCCGCGGCGACGATTTCGCGTATCTTACGCAAACGGCTGATCGTCTGCGCAAAGAGACCAACGGAGACAATATTACTTATGTTGTCAATCGAAATATCAACTACACTAATGTCTGCCAATATCATTGCAACTTCTGCGCCTTCTCGAAAGGGCGCGTAGAAGAAAGCTTGCGCGAAAAACCCTATATCGTCGAACTTGACGAAATCCGCCGCCGCGTCCGGGAGGCTTGGGATCGCGGCGCCACCGAAGTGTGCCTGCAGGGTGGCATTCATCCAGACTACACGGGACACACTTATCTCGACATTTGCTCAGCGGCCAAAACGGAATGCCCGGATATTCATATCCATGCCTTTTCACCCCTGGAGATCATGCATGGCGCCCAGAGTCTGGGCAGAACCGTCAAAGCGTTTTTGTCTGATTTGAAAAAGGCTGGCTTAAGTACCTTGCCTGGCACTGCGGCCGAGATTTTAGATGACGAAGTGCGGCGTCAGATTTGTCCAGACAAATTAAATTCGCAGGAATGGCTGACGGTGATTCGAACAGCTCACGAGCTAGGCTTGCGCACCACCGCCACGATCATGTTTGGCCATGTCGAATCTTACCGGCACTGGGCACAGCATATCCTCAAGCTGGTGGAACTGCAGCGCAACACAAGAGGGCTAACTGAGTTTGTCCCTCTGCCCTTCGTCCACGAAGAAGCCCCCCTGTTTAGAAAAAATCGCTCTCATCAAGGGCCAACTTTACGCGAAGCCGTTTTGATGCATACTGTAGGACGCTTAGCGTTTCATGGCCTGATTGATAATATCCAGACGTCTTGGGTGAAGATGGGGGAGCAAGGCTCACAACTTTGCTTGCAGGCAGGCGTTAACGATTTGGGGGGCAGCTTGATGAACGAATCGATCAGCCGGGCTGCCGGCGCGGCCCACGGACAAGAACTGGCACCAGCGGCAATGGCAGCGCTTGCTGCCAAATTGGGACGAACCGCCGTACAGCGCACGACGCTTTATGGGCGTGTGAGTGCCGAGCGGCAGCAAGCAGCCCAGGCCGCCGCTCCGCTAACCCCTGTCAAGTATGTAAAAGCCGGGCGTCTCGTGCGCGGAGAGGGGCACCAAGTCTTAAATACCGTGGCGTCATGATCTAAATTTTCGAGAGTTGTGATCCACGCAGCGCAAAACGCTAAAGTGGTGTGTACACCAGCGTGGTTGTTATGGCCACGCCGGCTGCGCGCGGAGGGAGGAAGCCCCTCGTAGCAATTAAAATAGCCTCAGAGCGAGGTTCTAAATTACCAACGCTCTTATGCGGGTACCCGTCAGGAGAATAGGATGGCAAAGTTTGTTGCATTATGCGGCGGAGTTGGCGGCGCTAAATTGGCGTTTGGATTAGCCCATGCCCTACCACCGGGCGAGTTAACCATTGCGGTCAATACAGGTGACGATTTCGAGCATTCTGGCTTACTCATCTGCCCCGATCTAGACACGGTTGTCTATACGCTCGCAGGCGTCGCTGATGCAGGCAAGGGATGGGGACGCGCTGGCGAGAGTTGGTTAGTGCAAGAAGAACTTGCTCGTCTAGGCGGGCCAAGCTGGTTTCAGCTCGGTGACAAGGACCTAGCCCTGCATCTTTATCGGCGCAGCCTGCTTGACGAAGGAAACAGCCTATGCAGCGTGACCACGACACTCGCTCACACTTTGGGTATCAAGCATACGATCGTGCCGATGTCCAACGACCCCGTAAGAACTATCGTTGAGACGAGCGAAGGCGCGTTGGCTTTCCAGAATTATTTCGTCGCCCGGCGATGTGAGCCACGCGTCTCGGGCTTTCGCTATGAAGGCGCTGCCACAGCAAAATTATCACCAGCGCTTGAGGCCGCGCTTAACGCACCCGATCTCACTGGCATCATCTTATGCCCTTCGAACCCATTCGTCAGTATTGGGCCGATTCTGGCCTTGCCAGGGATGCGCGATCAGTTGCGCACCAGCCAAGTACCGATCTTAGCAGTTGCACCGCTGGTCGGTGGCGAAGCAGTCAAAGGCCCATTAACCAAAATGATGCATGAACTAGGACTCAAGGCTTCGGTTGACGGGATCGCATCGCTTTACGCTGATTTTCTTGACATCCTTGTGATTGATCCACAAGATGAGTGTGACGCCAGTGCCTTGTGCACTGATTCGATAGAGATCAATGTCATCAAAACGCTCATGACAACGCCTGATGAGCGTATCACGCTCGCGCAGCACGTCCTAGCTCGTCTTCAAAACCCATCCTCAGATGGCCGCGAGCGGGTGCTATCAGACAAAAAAGGGCTAGTGTACGCTGTGTCTTAGCAGCACCAATGCAATCACTTCAATCAGCGGCTAGGGGCAGTCTTTCATCTTCACGCGTTGGCGCATGCTGCTGATGTTGCAGCGCCCACATCTGAGCATAGACACTGCCCGCAGCCAGCAATTCATGATGAGTGCCGCGCTCAATGATGCGGCCTTGGTCCATCACGAGAATCTGCTGTGCATGGATGATGGTTGACAGGCGATGTGCAATAATCAGCGTTGTGCGGTTGTGCGCGATCTGTTCCAGCGCTTGCTGAATTGAGCGCTCTGCGCGCGAATCGAGCGCTGACGTCGCTTCATCGAAAATGAGAATATGCGGATCTTTCAACAGTGCGCGAGCAATCGCCACGCGCTGCTTTTCACCGCCGGATAATTTCAGACCACGCTCCCCCACTAGGGTGTCATAACCCGCTGGCAGGCTTTCGATAAAAGTATGAATATGCGCATGACGTGCCGCCGCGATGACTTCGTCTCGCGCTGCGGAAGGCCGGCCATAAATGATGTTGTGATAGATCGTATCATTGAAGAGCACGCTATCTTGCGGCACGATACCCATTGCTGCGCGCAGCGAATCCTGCGTAACCGCTCGAATGTCCTGGCCGTCGATCACAATCCGCCCCCCACCCACCTTATCGAGTTCGTAAAAACGCAGCAACAGTCGCACCAGCGTTGATTTACCTGAGCCGCTATGGCCGACCACCGCAGTGGTTGTGCCGGCTGCAATCGTAAACGTCAGATCACACAAAATCTGCCGCTGCGGTTCATATGAGAAGCTAACATGCTCGAAGCGCACCTCAGCGCGACGCACGGTAAGCGGGGATGCCCCCTGGATATCCTTAATTTCAGAGTCGATTTGTAACAGCGAAAACATCCGATCCATATCGGTCATGCTTTGCTTCAAAACACGATACATATTGCCCAAGAAACTGAGCGGAATATATAGCTGCAACATGAAAGTATTAATTAACACGAAATCGCCCAAGGTTAATTGCTTATCCAGCACCCCCTGGGTCGCCCGCCACAAGACCGCAATTAGACAGAGCGCGATAATGAACTGCTGACCAAAATTCAACAATGACAGTGATCTTTGTGAGCGAATCGCGGCCTTTCGGTAAAGCATCAGGTGCTCATCGTAGCGCTGCGCTTCATAGTGCTCATTACCAAAATACTTGACGGTTTCGTAATTGAGCAGCGAATCGACTGCCCGCGTACTGGCGGATGAGTCGAGTTCGTTCATCGTGCGCCTTAAGCGCGTGCGCCATTCAGTCATTTTCACGGTAAACGTGATATAAGCGACAAGTACGGAAAAGGTGACAATCGCATAGTATGCTTCGTAGCGAAGCGCGAAAAAAATTAGTACCAGCACGACTTCGACAGCGATCGGTAAAATGCTGTAAAGCGAATATGAAACCAGGGTTTGAACACCCCGTGTGCCACGCTCGATATCGCGCGACACACCGCCCGTTTGGCGCTGTAGATGAAAACGCAAAGACAATGTATGCAAATGCCGGAAGACCGCAAGCGCTATCTGCCGCGCCGCGCTATGAGCCACTTTGGCAAAGAGAATCTCACGCAACTCGGCAAAAAGCGAGCTTGATAAGCGCACAACCGCATACGCCACGACCAGCAGACCAACGCCGCTGAGCAGGCTAAACGCCGTCCCATACGCCGGTGCCGGCAGCCGATCAGTTGCCGCCAGTTGATCAACAATCGCTTTCATCACAATCGGCACGCCCAAATTCGCGATTTTCGCGCTAATCAAGCAGGCCAACGCGAGCACGACACGCACTTTATAGGCCAGCAGATAAGGCAAGAGCGTAACGATTGTCTGCCAGTCGCTACGCTGATTTGAAGACCGGGGCAAAGAAGTGGGGAACGGGTGCATAGTGAGTAGGTATATCCCTGCTGCTAATAAGACTGAAGTTTCGGCCAGTGGTATGTTCTTTCTTGCTATATCCAGGCCATGGTGAGCCAAGCAACATTGATCGCTCGAATTTAGCAAATGACACGACCATCGGCATCATCAACTTATTCGCCGTAGAGAATACCAATAATATACAGCCTCCACGGCGAAGGCAATCAAAGTGCGTTTGGTCATTGGTGATAAGGCTATGGCATTACCTCTCCTCTCTCAGGCCCGCCTGATGTTGTCCGAAAATTGTATATAATTTTTGGACATTAGACAAAATACGCTTAACCCATCCCCAAACATCAAATCGTTGATCGTGCAATGTATTGATCAAGCCCCGATAGACACCGTATGGACACCTGTGGATTTTCTTGACCTAGGCGGTCGCGATGCAGTCGATAAAACCTTGCAACGCATGGTCGCCAGCGGTGATTTACATCGTTTCGACCGCGGGCTCTACGGCCAACTTCGGTTAAATGCATTGACTGGACAGCTTACTGTTACTGATTACCGTAGTGTAATTAATGCTGTAGTCGGCATGACCAAATTCGAATGTTGATCGACGGCATAACTGCCGCTAATAATTTTGGTTTGACCAATGCGGTACCTGGGAAAGTTATCATACATACCGATGGCCGGCTGCGCCCTAGCGTGCCAATGACTGAGCATACCCGAGCCAATCATTCCCCCAAATAAGCTGCCCTCACTTGTGGATCTCCAAGCATCTGTTTGGCGTCTCCAGACATCGAGATCAGTCCAGATTCCATCACATAAGCCCGATTAGCTGCATGGAGCGCCAGCCGCGCGTTTTGCTCGACCAGTAAGATGGTTAGCCCTTGCGCTGAAAGGTCACGCACGACTTCAAAAATGCGCTCAACCATTAATGGCGAGAGGCCCATTGATGGTTCATCCAGGAGCAGTAGCTTGGGCCGACTCAGGAGCGCACGCGCCATGGCCAGCATCTGCTGCTCCCCGCCCGAGAGCGTGCCGGCAAGCTGCGAGGTACGTTCTTGCAAACGCGGAAAATAAGCGAACATGCGCTCAATATCTTGCTTAATGCCGCTGGTATCATTACGCAAATAGGCGCCCATGCGCAGATTTTCGAGAATCGTCATGCGCGCAAAAATGCCGCGACCTTCAGGAACCATAGCAAGCCCACGTTTAAGCAACTCGTGCGCAGGGACGTTTCTGAGCGATTCGCCACGGTACTCAATGTCACCAGCCGCGCAGCTTTTTAAACCGCAAATGGCCTTCATGGTGGTTGTTTTACCGGCTCCGTTAGCACCGATCAGCGTAACCAACTCGCCCTCAAAAATTTCTAAGTCAATCCCCTTCACCGCTTGAATACCGCCATAAGCCAGTTGCAGGCCTTTGATTTTTAAGATTGCTGACATTCGCTGCCTTCTGCGCCCAGATAGGCTTCAATAACTTTTGGGTCTTTCTGGACCTCCTGGGCTAGCCCAGTGGCAATGACTTTACCGTAATCCAACACAGTTATTCGGTCACATAACCCCATCACCAGTTTCACATCGTGCTCGATCAACAAAATGGTTTTGCCATCGTTGCGAATTTTTTCGAGTAACTGACGCAAATCTACTTTTTCAGTGGCATTCATGCCCGCGGCAGGCTCATCGAGGGCCAGCAGTTTCGGCTCGGTGGCCAATGCACGCGCGATCTCAAGCCGGCGTTGGTGACCATACGATAAGTTACGCGCCGTGTAACCTGCATACTGCCCAAGCTCAACATAATCGAGTAAGGCACGGGCATATTCTTTAATTTCTTTTTCTTCGCGACGTTCGGCACGCGTGCGCAAGACCGCGCCTAATAGCCCTTGCCGCGTACGCACATGGCGCCCTACCATGACATTCTCAAGCGCTGTCATGCCACCGAATAGACGAATATTTTGGAAAGTGCGGGCAATTCCGGCGCGCGCTACTTGATGCACCGCAGTGGGCTGATAAGGCTCGCCATCAAGTATAAAGGTACCGGCATCGGGCTTATATAAGCCCGTTAACACATTGAACAGAGTGGTTTTGCCTGCCCCGTTTGGGCCGATTAGGCCATAAATATGTCCGCTGACGATCTCTAAGCTCACGTCATGCAGTGCCTGCAAGCCACCAAAACTTTTATTGACGCCTTTAACCGACAAACGCATGGGTTGAGTGGGTGCTCTCGTATCAAGGTTCATATACGCCCAATGCAATTGCGCGTGGCTTTTTTAGCCAGGCGGTCTTCATGCTTAGCCGCCGGCCATAAGCCAGCAGGACGGTAAAGCATGATGATAATCATGGTCAAACCATAAAATAGGTGACGCATGGCCTCGGCGTCGACAATTTCACGAGCAAATAGCGCATGCTGTAAAGGTCCCATGGTCGAGCGCAAAAATTCTGGAAAGAGTGAGAGCAGCAAGGCACCCAAAATCACACCTGGAATATGCCCCATGCCACCCAGCACAACGCAAGATAGCACCACAATAGATTCCCCAAAAGTGAAAGATTCAGGTGAGACAAAACCTTGGAAAGCCGCGAACATGGCTCCCGACACGCCACCAAATGAAGCGCCCATCGCAAATGCTAGCAATTTCACATTACGCGTATTAATGCCCATCGCTTGGGCTGCCGTTTCATCTTCACGAATTGCCGCCCAAGCCCGGCCGATGCGAGAATGCTGCAGCCGGATAGAAATAAAAACCACCAGCACAGCAAGCGTGGCAAATAGATAGTAATATAAATAGACGGAGGGGAAGTTCAGGCCAAAAAAAGCCTGCGTCTTCGATAAATCAAAGCCAAATAGAGTAACCGGGGCAATATTGGCGATCCCTTTTGGACCGTTGGTAATATTGAGCGGGCGGTCAAGGTTGTTCATAAAAATCCGCACAATCTCGCCAAAGCCAAGCGTCACGATAGCCAAATAATCGCCACGCAAACGCAGCGTCGGCGCACCCAACAAAACGCCAAAGAGGGCTGCCATGGCGAGTGCAATGGGCAGAATCAACCAAATTGAGAACTGTGGTCCAGCTGGCAGTAATTGGGCAATCCAATCAAATTGCAGCAATAGATGCGGGGACGATAAAAAAGCTGCGGTATATGCGCCCACCGCATAAAATGCAATGTACCCTAAATCAAGCAAACCGGCGAAGCCAACCACCACATTCAGGCCCAATGCCAACATCACATAGAGCATGGCAAAATCTAGCACCCGCACCCAATAATTGCCGCCCGCCGCACCCACCACAATAGGCGCTAATAGCAGCGTGAATGCAAGCAAGATCATGCCGACATAGGCCGTCACTGGTTTTTTTGTAGGGAACGCGATCATATTATGCACGGTCAGCAACCCGCTCGCCTAACAAACCAGATGGCCGGAGCACCAACACGACAATTAACACCATAAAGGCAAATACATCTTGATAATTACTGCCAAATACACCGCCGGTCAAATCTCCAATATAACCCGCGCCCAGTTGCTCGATAATACCGAGCAAGATCCCACCAACCACCGCACCGCCGAGATTACCGATACCTCCTAGAACCGCCGCAGTAAAGGCTTTAAGCCCCGGGATAAAGCCCATATTGAAATGGGCATTGCCATATTCGGAAGCAAGCATCACGCCGGCCAGGGCGGCCAGGGCCGCCCCAATCATGAACGTGGCGCAAATCACAAGATTGGGATTCACGCCCATTAAGCTTGCCACTGCTCGGTTTTCCGCGGTGGCGCGCATCGCCCGGCCAAGGCGCGTTTTATGCACCAACAGCAGTAAACCGCTCATGGTGATAAAAGCCACCACAATAATAATGATCTCAGTCATTGAAATCACTGCCCCCGGCTGATCGCCTTTGGGTGTAATCACATTAATTGGATCTGTCGGCAGCAATTGCGGAAACATCAATGGATCGCGCGACCAGATCATCATCGCCAGTGTTTGCAGCAAAATCGAGACACCAATCGCCGTGATTAATGGCGCCAGCCGCGGTGCATTACGTAATGGCCGGTAGGCCACCCGCTCGATCACATAGGCCAAAGCCGCACAGGCAAATGCCGCGACTGCTAGGGCCATCAATAACGTCAGTATAGGGCCAAGCTGTGGCCAATACGCTTGGATCAGCTTAATCACCGAGAGCGCGATGAGCGCGCCGACCATCAGCACGTCACCATGAGCAAAATTGATAATGCCCAGAATGCCATATACCATGGTGTAGCCTAGTGCAATCAGCGCATAGACACTACCCAGCACGAAACCATTCAGAATTTGCTGGATAAAAATATCCACTCACCCTCCTCAATTTGGCTTATTTGAATTTTCCGGGCCACCGGCTAATGCACTCAGTTCACGCGGCAGCGGGAAAGACACATTTTCAGCAACGCCCTCTAGGGTGCGCACCTTCGCCACGCCAAGTTTGCGCAAGCGTTCAATCACCGCTTGCGCGAGCGCTTCAGGCGCTGATGCGCCTGCCGTAACGCCAATCCGACGTTTACCCACCAGCCAGGCCGGATCAATTTGCGCTGGCTCATCCACCATATAAGATGGAACGCCAAGCTTGTGAGCCACTTCGCGCAGACGATTTGAATTTGAACTATTCGGACTGCCCACTACAATCACCAGATCGCATTGGGGCGCCATAAATTTGACGGCATCTTGCCGATTCTGCGTGGCATAGCAAATGTCTTGCTTCTTTGGTCCGAGAATCGCCGGGAAACGTTTCTTTAAAGCCGCAATCACCTGCGCTGCATCGTCAACCGATAAAGTTGTTTGCGTCACATACGCCAGCTTTTGTGGATCAGTCACTTGCAACTGCTCAACATCGGCTAGCTCTTCCACTAGGTGCATTCGATCGCGCACTTGTCCCATCGTGCCTTCAACTTCGGGATGGCCTTTGTGGCCAATCATGATAATCTCATAGCCATTGGCCCACATTTTAGCCACTTCGACATGCACCTTTGTGACTAATGGGCAGGTTGCATCGAAAATATGTAAACCGCGGCTTTGAGCTTGCGCATGCACTTCCTTGGACACGCCATGCGCACTAAAAATAACCGTGCTGCCGGCAGGCACTTGCTCAAGCGATTCAATAAAAACTGCCCCTTTGCGGTGCAAATCACTCACCACATAGGCATTATGAACAATTTCGTGGCGCACATAAACCGGCGCGCCAAAACGCGCTAGCGCACGCTCGACAATTTCAATCGCGCGATCAACTCCGGCACAAAATCCGCGCGGCTGCGCCAGCAGAATTTCAGCCTCGGTATCAGTTAAAGCAGGGTGCGTCATGATATGCCTCTACAAAATACCAATAATCTGCACTTCAAAAGCAAGCGCCTGACCCGCTAACGGGTGATTAAAATCAAACAACGCTCCACTTGCATCTATTTCTTTTAACACACCCGCATAACGCCCGCCGCTGGGGGCATTGAATTCAACTAAATCTCCTGGCACAAATTCATCACTACCCACGCCATGTTCGTGCAAAGTCGTTAAAGTGATTTTTTGAATCAACGCCGGGTTACGAACCCCAAAAGCCTGCTCCGGTGTTAGCCGAAAGGTAGAGTGGCTTCCTACTTCCATTCCGAGCAAAATAGCCTCAAGCGGCGGTGCGATCTGACCGGCTCCTAATAACAAAGTAGCCGGCCGATCATCGAAAGTATTCACGATATCAGCACCGTCTGCTAACGAGAGGCGGTAGTGCAGCGTAATGTGCGAGCCTTGCTTCACTACATTAATATTAGTCAGGGTCATGCGATGCTTAATCAATATTTATCAAACCGGTTGCAAAAAAATTACACCGTAAAACACAAAAAAACGATATTGTAAGCGACTTAACCCAGATGAGACAGTTAGCCAACGGCAGCAGCCATGCCATTCACGCTTGGCCAAATAGTGAACGCCCGCGCGAAAAATTAGCCAATGCCGGCCCCGCGGCCTTATCAAATGCCGAACTGCTGGCGATTTTTTTACGCGTTGGGGTCGCCGGACAAAGCGCGGTTGACCTTGGGCGCACTTTAATCAATCATTTTGGTTCGCTACGCACTTTATTGAACGCTTCGCATGCGGATCTGAAAGCCGTGCATGGCATGGGACCCGCCAAAATTGCTCAACTCCATGCAATCAGCGAGCTGATTCAACGCGCTCTAGCCGAAGAGTTACGCAATAACACCTACCTAGAGTCGCCCGCGGCAGTCCGAGATTATTTAAAACTGCTGATCGGCACGCGCCCTTATGAAGTTTTTGTTTGCCTATACCTTGATGCGCGCCATCGGCTGATTCGGGCGGAAGAGTCATCACGCGGAACCTTAACCCAAACCACCGTTTATCCACGAGAAATCTCTCGACAAGCGTTACTATTAAACGCGGCGTCTCTTGTCGTGGCCCATAACCACCCCTCTGGCACTGTCGCCGCAAGCCCGGCCGACCAACATTTAACTAAGCAGCTGCAAGCCGTCCTGGCGTTATTTGAGATTAAGCTGTTGGATCATTTTATCGTCGCCTCTAATGCCATTTTGTCGTTCTCTGAAAAGGGCTGGCTTTGAGGCAAACGGTCAAGCGCAGATGGCCACATGATTTGCCGCAGATACCGCATAGGTGCTATGCATTAGTTCATATAGTCCGCCAGTGGCTTCCGGCGTGAAATTCAAAACGCAAACGTCACCAACCGAACACAAATGCACCAAGTGAACGCAAATGTGCCAAGCGAAAGTTTTTATGCTAGAATCTCGCTCCTGTTTTTATAATCTTTTTTGCAACGCGCAGTGGTCATGGCTACTGCAGCTAGAATTTAGCGTACCAGGAGTGCTCAATGGCACGAAAATGTAAGGTAACCGGGAAAGGGCCAATGGTTGGCAACAATGTTTCCCATGCCAATAACAGAACAAAACGCCGCTATTTACCGAATTTGCAGTATCGTCGCATCTGGGTAGAAAGCGAAAATCGTGACGTGCGTCTGCGCATCTCGAGTGCCGCATTACGCCTGATCGATAAGAAAGGAATTGATGCCGTGCTCGCCGATCTGCGCGCACGTGGCGAAATTTAAGGGGTATGAATCATGGCTAAAGGCGGACGCGAAAAAATCAAGCTAGCATCATCAGCTGGCACTGGTCATTTTTATACCACGACAAAAAATAAACGCACTAAACCAGAAAAGATCGAGCTTATGAAATTCGATCCGGTTGTGCGCAAGCATGTTTCTTATACAGAAACAAAGCTCAAGTAAGCGGTTTTAGATCACCGAATAAACAAAAACCCCGCCAGCAGTTGCTCATCGTTGTGATGCAGCTATTTTGTGCGGGGTTTTTGCTGCACCTGGCTTGTAGATGCCAAACCTTGAAGACTCTTCCAAACACTTAAATTTCGACGTTGTCATCGTAGGCAGTGGCCTAGCTGGCTTAAGTGCCGCCTTAAAACTCGCCCCTACGTTACGCGTAGCGGTGATTGCTAAGCGCTCAATCCAAGACAGTGCAAGCGACTGGGCGCAAGGCGGTATTGCCGCTGCGTTGGATGCAGCGGACAGTATTGAAAACCATGTACAAGATACGCTGATTGCTGGCGGCGGGCTGTGTCATGAAAGCATGACTCGCTTTATCCTTGAACGGGGCCAGCAGGCGATCGAATGGCTGATCAAACAAGGTGTGCCTTTTACACGCGATGATGCCAGCGAGTTTGGCTTTCATTTAACCCGCGAGGGTGGCCATAGTCACCGGCGGATTATTCACGCAGCAGACGCCACCGGCCATGCGGTGGTGACCACGTTAGCCCAGCGCGTACGCGCACATCCTAATATCACCCTGCTTGAAGAGCATTTTGCGATTGATCTGATCACAACCGCCCTGCCTGGCTCGTCCGGGCGGCGTTGCAATGGCCTATATGTACTAGACTCAAGCAATGGCCGCACCCTCACCCTACAAGCACGCCATACAATACTCGCCACTGGCGGCGCAGGTAAAGTCTATCTCTATACAACCAACCCCGATACTGCAACCGGCGACGGCATTGCGATCGCTTGGCGGGCAGGCTGCCAGATTGCGAATATGGAGTTTATCCAGTTCCATCCCACCTGCCTTTACCATCCCTATGCAAAGTCATTTTTAATCAGCGAGGCGGTGCGCGGTGAAGGCGGCCTACTCAAGCTCCCGACTAGCGACGGCAATGGCCTACGCTTTATGCCCACGCACGATGCACGCGCTGAGCTTGCGCCACGCGATATTGTGGCGCGCGCCATCGATTTTGAAATCAAAAAGCACGGCATCGACTATGTTCATCTCGATATTAGTCACCAGCCAGCGGAGTTTTTGCGCGCCCATTTTCCAACCATTCTCTCGCGCTGCCTAGAATTTGGTATCGATATTACGCGCCAGCCTATTCCGGTTGTGCCGGCGGCACATTACACCTGCGGCGGGGTTGTCACCGATGTGTCTGGACGCACTGAGATTGCCGGGCTCTTTGCGATTGGAGAGACGGCTTACACTGGCTTACATGGCGCTAACCGGCTCGCCAGCAATTCTTTGCTCGAATGCGTCGTCATGGCACACTCAAGTGCGCTCGCGATTCAAGCTGATCTCGCCAACAATCCGTATCGTCCGAGCGCGCCGCTGCCCGCCTGGGATGAAAGCCGCGTGACAGATCCGGATGAAGAAGTGGTGATTACCCATAACTGGGACGAACTACGCCGGCTGATGTGGAACTATGTTGGCATTGTCCGCACCGATAAACGTTTGTCGCGCGCCAAACATAGGATTGCACTCTTGCGCAGTGAAATTGATGAATATTATGCAAATTTCCGCATTAGCCGGGATTTGCTCGAGTTACGTAACCTAGTCGATGTCGCAGCGCTGATTGTCGACAGCGCGTGCTCACGGCGTGAAAGCCGCGGCCTACATTTCAGCCGCGATTGGCCTGACCAGCTTGCTAAAGCGCTGCCTAGTGTGCTGGCGCGGCAGCGTTAAATATTAATTGGTCTGTCACAAAAGGCCCACTAAGAAGTTCCCCACAACTCTAGGCTAAAGCGCGTCACTTCTCCAACGGCCCTATACCTCGATCCACTATTTCTATATACCTTGCATAACTGAACAGGCGGTTTCGCTTCTGGGGGGTGAGTGCTTGTACGATACCCAGTTTTTCCATGTGAGCCAATGTCTTATTGACAGTGGCGGGTGTTAGACCCGTTTTCTCTACTAACCAGCCCGAGGTGGTAACGGGGCGCTCTATAAGTATTTGGTGGATTTGCAAAGCAGAAGGTGCCGCTCTGCCCAGCTTATTCATTTTTTCTCGATCCTGAGCGAGCAATTCGAGAAGTTGTTGCGCCGTTTCCACTGCCTGAGTAGCGGTGACAGTAATGGCTTCAGTAAAAAAATCGAGCCAAGCCTCCCATTCACCAGTCAAGCGGACATTATTAAGCAACTCATAATAGTATTGGCGATGAGTTTTGAAATAGAGGCTCGGATAGAGCATGGGCTCTCGTAACACCTTCTGTTCATATAAAAGCAACGTGATCAGGAGGCGGCCCAAGCGACCATTACCATCGAGAAATGGATGGATCGTTTCAAACTGCACATGCGCTAGCGCTGCTTTAAGCAAGACTGGCGTTGGCTCTGGCTGATCATGGAGAAATAGCTCGAGCTTGCTCATACATGCGAGCACTTCCTCAGCAGGAGGTGGCACGAAAGCCGCATTGCCTGGCCGTGTGCCCCCAATCCAGTTTTGGCTGCGTCGAAATTCCCCTGGGGTTAGCCTACAACCACGACCCTCTGCTAACAGAGCGCTGTGCACTTCTCGAATCAGCCGCAACGACAATGGCAGCCCTTCTTTGAGCAGGCGCAAACCATGTTCGAGTGCTGCAACATAGTGACTCACTTCACGTACATCATCTAATGGGACACTCGGCATTTGATCTAGCTCGAATAACAACAAATCGGAGAGTGAAGATTGCGTCCCTTCGATCATGGATGAGAGCACCGCCTCTTTACGTACATACATGTAGAGAAAAAGCGAGGTGTCAGGTAGCAGCGTTGATACGCTATCCAACTGTCCTAACGCGAGTAACGCTCGGTCGAATTTTCTACGCAATTCGGCAGTCCAAGCGATAGGTGGACAAGGCGGAAGCGGTGCAGGTACGAAGGCCCGCGCTGTTTCGCCCGTTGTCGATATCGTGACATAGCGGCCTTGGAGCGTTCGTTTCATCGGGCGTAAACTAAAATAAGAAAGGCTCTTATTTTACGATATCAATCGAAAGTAAAATAAGTTTTTGTCAAGGAAAAGAGTTTGTCTTATGTAAAATCCGATATTCATCTCGTAGCGAAAGACCCCTCACGGCCCTTTCGTTACGCCCTACCCCCCCCACTTTCAACTCCACATAACTCTACAAAAACATCAAAGAGCCGCTCTTGTATCATTGTTTCTGTGATGGTTAGCTGCCATCGCATGAGATGAAGAGAGCTTATGAGCCGCCTTAAGGCCTGGACCTTGTTAATGAGATTAAGCCCTTCATCTCTTCCTCTCACCAACATGACACTGAACGGTAGCCAAGGGTTCGACCCTGTATGTACAAGGATAGTGAGTGAGTTGGTATTCATATTTTAAATTGGAAGCACAAAATGTTTTACCTGGGTATCGATGTTGCTAAAGCGAAGCTAGATTGCTCATTGCTGTTGGATGAAACTGGTCTCAAGCGTAAATCCAAGAAAGTAGCCAATAGCCAAACAGGATTCGCAGAGCTGCTGACGTGGCTTACTAAACAAGGCATTAAACTTGCTGATCTTCACGTCACAATGGAGGCCACAGGTGTTTATCATGAACAAGCGGCACAGGCTATATACGACGCTGGTGCCATTGTTTCCATCATCAATCCGCTCCAAGTTAAGTCCTTAGCGAAAACCATATCTATTCGCACTAAGACGGATGGCGTTGACAGTTTTTTGATAGCGCGTTTTGGTCTCATTACTGTCGCCCTTGAATAGTTAATTTAAGGAGAACAGTATGCTTACCACCTATTTCAGACGCCTAGCGACGTGCTCGACCTACTACGCTGGCCCGGCTGGACCCTATCTCGACGAATTTACTAATTGGTTGGCCAAGCAAGGCTTTGACAGCGATGCCATCCGGCATTTCGTGCTAGGAGCAACTAAATTTGCTAACTGGATTCACATAAACGGCGGCTGCCTAACATCATTGCCCACTGATGTTTGGAGTATGTTCTGCGCCCACCTAAACGAGCAAGGGTGGTTATATCGCGAGAAAGGGCAACATACAATCTATTGGCGTGGTGCTCGGCATTTCGTTAAGTTTCTTTGCGATCAGTATGAAATTTGTGCTGATAGAACAAAGACAGAGAGGATACAGCCAGAACTGGTCACAATGTTTGAAAATTGGATGCAGATTCATCGCGGCGTTAAACCCTCAACGCTGAGCATCTATCGCCGGCATGTTATCGATTTACTCTCAACGCTGGATGAGCCTCCGGAGCAGTTCAATGCTACCAAACTCTATAACTTTATCCTTGCCTTTGCTAAGCGCAATGGCTGTGCTGTATCGCAAATTCGGGTAAAAGCGATTCGCATGTTCCTTCGTTTTCTAGACGTGGCTGGACTTTGTCAGCCAGGTCTGGACGCCGCAATACCAACCATTGCTCGGTGGCGTCTAGCGACCTTACCCCGCTATTTGTCAACGGACGACGTGGAGCTTGTCCTGGCAGCCTGTAATGGGACAAGAGCGATTGATGTACGTGACAAGGCCATTCTTCTACTGTTGGCGCGATTAGGGCTACGCGCATGCGAAGTTGCTCAACTAAAGCTCGAAGATATTGATTGGTTTAAGGGCGTATTTACTGTTATCGGTAAGAGTCGGCGCGAAGCCAGGCTTCCTTTGCCGCAAGACGTTGGCGATGCAGTGCTGAACTATCTAGAGCAATCCCGTCCTCCTGTGAATAGTAACTACATTTTTATCTCTGTGGTCGCGCCATGGGAATCGATTACTAGTAATGTCGTCAGACATGCCGCTGCGCGAGCGTTTCAGCGCGCCGGCGTCAAAGCCGCTTCGTACGGTCCCCATATACTTAGGCATTCTGCAGCAACCGGGTTATTGCGCCAGGGCGCTTCACTTCAGGTCATCAGCGAGATATTGCGCCACCGAAGTATCGATACCTCTGCACTTTACGCCAAGGTTGACGTCGGCCTGTTGCAACGGGTGATAAGACCATGGCCAGGAGCAAGATCATGCTAAAAGATGAGATCAATACGTATTTGGCAGTTCGCCGTGCAGCTGGTTTTGATCTTCACGAAGATGCACGCAACCTGCACAGTTTTGCCCACTTCGCTAGTGCTCGAGGTGATCAGTTTATTGTGGCTCATACAGCACTCATCTGGGCAGAACAAGGGAGTTCGGAACCACAACGCAGTAACCGCATAAAGATGGTCATCCGTTTTGCACGTTTTGCCCATGCTATAGATAGCCACCATGAGATCCCGCCACAAGGGGTATTTTGTACTCAGCGACGACGGCCAACACCTTATCTGTATACTGAAGAAGAAATCAGTGCACTCATGGAGCAAGCCTTACGTCTAGGTCCACCTAAGACTTTTCGGGCGCAAACTTACTGCACCCTAATTGGCCTACTGGCTGCGACGGGGCTGCGGATCTCGGAGGCACTCAACTTACGCTTTCAGGACATCACCCCAGACGGATTAGTGGTTCGAAAAACGAAATTTAAAAAGAGCCGGCTGGTTCCTTTACATCCAACGACCCAAATAGCATTGGAGCGGTATAGCATCGAGTGCCGTCCATTTAGTGCGGCCGATGAATATTTGTTTGTCACGGCTCAGCGCCGTCCGTTGACACTCGATGCAGTTTATTCAACATTCATCAAGCTTTTGGCCGCTGCGGGGCTCCCGCGTCAAGTCGGTCAAGCAAGGCCGCGGCTAATCGATTTTCGTCATACATATGCGTCAAATTCTCTACTGGCGTGCTCGAATACTCGTGATCATGTTGGTAGCCATATGTTGGCCTTGACGACCTATCTCGGGCATGCGAATTTAAGCAGCACCTATTGGTATTTGGAAAGCTCGCCGCGACTTATGCAAGATATTGCGCAAGTATGCGAACGCTGGCTTGAGGAGCACACATCATGACACCCATCGCCCCCCATATCACCGCTTTTTTGCGAGAACGGCTTCCAATACAGCAGGGAGCAAGCAAACATACGTGTGACAGTTATGCCTATGCTTTCCAGTTGCTGTTTGAATTTGCCAGCAAGCAGCTACGTGTGACGCCATCAGCGTTGTACCTTGAGCAACTTGATGCTCCGCTCGTGATGGATTTTCTGCAGAACATAGAAACAGAGCGGCATAATAGTGCACGCACCCGCAACGCCCGGTTAGTGGCGATCAAATCCTTTATGTCTTTCATCGAGCATCGCGTGCCGGCGCTTCTGGAGCAAAGCCGACGCATTCTGGCCATTCCCTCGAAACGCACCGACTGCCGATTGATCAGTTATTTGTCAATGAGCGAGATACAAACCCTCCTTAATACGCCAGATCTCGAGCGCCGTGACGGCATTCGTGATCGTGCCATGCTCCATCTTTGCTTCTCGGCTGGCCTGCGTGTTTCAGAATTGGTCAATCTGCCGATGCACGCGATCGAATGGCAACCCTCGCCAAATGTTCGGATCGAAGGTAAGGGCCGTAGGGAACGATTGCTTCCGCTTTGGAAGCAGACTTGCATGGATTTGCGCGCATGGTTGTCGGTACGTGGTCCATCATCGGCGTCGGAGCTATTTATCAACGCCCATGGCCAACCTCTGACTCGTTCTGGTTTTGAATATGTTCTTGAAAAACATATTCAAACCGCCGCTAAAAATTGTTCGGCGCTGAGGCAAAAGCATATCTCTCCGCACAGCCTGAGACACAGCGCAGCGATGATGATATTGCAGGCAACAGGGGACGTTCGCAAAGTCTCACTCTGGCTCGGTCACTCCGACATCCAAACGACAGAAGTTTATTTGCGTGTAGATCCTACGGAGAAGCTCGATGCAATGGCTGCGGTTGTGCCACCATCACTTAAACGAGGTCGGTTTCACGTACAGGACAAGCTAATCGCTGCTCTGAGGGGGGCTTGAATATGCTGAGCAGAAAGAACCGGGATGCTTGTCTGCATCAGGCTTTTCTTATTTCACTCCGCATATTCTTGGACTCTACATATCACCGAATATGCAGTGCACCGCATATTCGGCGGTTCCAGCGTACATCCCCGTAATATGAATGCCATCGATCAAAGACTTTGATTGATTCTCAAGCTCTTTTGCTGCCAGTGTAACTTCACCTTGAGTTTGTAGAGTGCCTTGATTGACTAAGCGCTTAGGCGTCGAAATCGATAGATGACGGCCTGCACTCAATTGATTTTTATGGGTGTAGTCTTCTTCAAGCTCTGCGGCAAGGTCAAGCGCCGCGCTCAGCGTTCCCGCCCCCGTAAAACTGACCGCTTTGACGGTTAAATCACCGTTTGATTGAATCCGATGGCTAGCATTATCTAGCGTATCCGCTTGAATATTCAGATGCTTTTTAGCCCACACGCTAGCTGTTTCGATGAAGTGCAAGCGACTCGCGCGGCGCGCACCTTGGTTGGTCTCGCTACTTGCTATGGAGAGTTCCTGTGGCCGCGTAATCATGGGCAGACTCGTATCCACGTAATTAATTTCGTGCGTCCCCGTGCTCATGTTGATCTTAGTGGCGGACAAGTCTCCCTCTACTTTAATGGAATACGCAATCAGGTCAATTTGCTCAAACTGTTTGAGTATCGTGTTGCTTTTGATCGTAATTTGACCTGCCTTTACGCGAAAGGCCTGAAGCTCGCCATCACTATTTAATATAGGCTCGCCGGTGGTGAGCACCAGATGTTTGGTATTAAGAAAATGACATCCCCAACAAGCAATGCCGTTCGCATTGGAAAAAACCAATTGAGCCGGCTCCCCGGCGATTTTTATCACGCTATTCAGTTGCGAAAGCGTGCGCCCGATCACGTGATGCAAAATAATCCGAACAGTCGAGCCATTCTGCAAATTCTGCAAAATTACGCCGGGTGGATCAACGTTGAAATTTGCGTGTTGGTTATATGAAATGCCTGCCGCATTGGGCTGGGTGGTATTCACAGAAGGTGAATCTGCTTCCTCACGAGAGTCCGGTGTTATTGGCTCTTGTCTGTTTGGCGCAATAGAAGCAGATTGAATTTGTTGAATCGAAATCTCATTGATTGTTTTTAACATCATCCACCCCATTTAATAATAATTAGTTCAGGAGTTTAAATGATATTTTTAATATACCAAATAATTTTTTAATTTTAATTGTATGATAATTTAATTTATTTAAATAATATTTTTAATAAATTTGATTTTCTAAGGCTTTCTCTCGATGCTTTAATCCTCACCCGCAACCACTTCTAGTAACTGTGTTCCAAAGCGTTCCAGTTTGACAGCGCCAACGCCCGATACTTCGCGTAACTCACTCATTGTCGAAGGGGCAAGCTGAGCCAATTCAGCTAAGGTGCTATCGTGGAAAATAACGTAAGCGGCTACGCCTTCGCTTTTAGCCGTCTTGGTGCGCCAAGCACGCAGCCTTTCCCAGCATGCACGCGCCGAGGCGGATAATTCTTTGACTAAGTTTGCCCGTTGTTTAACTGGGGCGTGAAGCGCACGGGCTGACTTGATTTCACGCCGTAGCGTCACTTTTTGTTCGCCTTTGAGCACGGCGCGGCTGGCCGGGGTTAAAGTAAGCGCGCCATGCAGGGTATGGTCAACCGTTAACAAGCCATAGGCGATGAGTTGGCGAAAAATGGGGCGCCACTGGGTTTCTGTGAGCGTCGCGCCAATGCCAAAAGTTGACAGCTGGTCGTGTCCACGTTGTTTAACACGCTCAGTCAAATTACCTCGCAAAATGTCGATCAGATGGCCAGCACCAAAATAAAAACCACTCATGCGCTCGACCCGGTAGACGCAAGACAGCGCCATTTGCGCTTCACGCGTGCCATCCCACGTCGCTGGCGCCTCAAGACAGGTATCGCAATTGCCGCAGGGGCTGCTGGCTTCGCCAAAGTAAGCCAATAATTGGACGCGCCGGCAACTCGCCGTTTCACATAAACCCAGCAAGGCATCTAATTTGCTCGTGACAATCCGCTTATGGGCGTCATCCGCTTCAGATTCTTCGATCATTTTGCGTTGTTGCACGACATCGCCTAAGCCATAGGCCATCCAGGCATTCGCGGGCAGTCCGTCGCGCCCAGCGCGGCCAGTTTCTTGATAATACCCTTCAACACTCTTTGGTAAGTCTAGATGCGCGACAAAGCGGACGTCTGGTTTATCAATGCCCATCCCGAAGGCAATCGTGGCGACCATCACAATGCCTTCTTCTTGCTGAAAAATCTGCTGATGCCGACGCCGCATGTCAGCATCCATGCCAGCGTGGTAGGGCAACGCCCGCACACCTTGGGTTTGCAGCCACTGCGCTGTCTCATCCACCTTGCGGCGGGATAAGCAGTAAATAATGCCGGCGTCACACCGTTTGCTGCCGCTTTTAGCGCTAGGGTCTAGCTCCATATGCTCAGCGCGGATAAAGTCAAGCAACTGGTTGCGGGCATTATTCTTTTCGACAATTCGGTAATGAATATTAGGTCGGTCAAAACTCGAGATAAAGACCCGCGCATGATCTAGCGCTAGACGATGAATGATCTCGGCACGTGTGAGTTCATCCGCCGTCGCCGTGAGTGCAACCCGTGGCACGTTTGGAAAACGTTCATGCAAAATGCTAAGTTGGATGTATTCCGGGCGAAAATCATGGCCCCATTGTGAAACACAATGCGCTTCGTCAATCGCAAATAGGCCCACTTGAATACTTTCAAGCAAATCAAGAAAACGGGGCGTCATTAACCTTTCTGGCGCAACATAAAGCAGATCGATTTGGCCTTTGCGTAGCGCTCGCTCTGTAGCGGCAGCCTCGCTGCCCGACAGGGCAGAATTCAGATAGGCGGCACGCACACCGCATTCCGTCAGCGCCGCCACTTGATCTTGCATCAGTGCGATCAACGGTGAGACGACGATACCTGGACCCAAGCCTGTGTTACGTCGTACCAGTGAGGGGATTTGATAGCATAAGGATTTGCCGCCACCGGTTGGCATTAAGACCAAACAATCTCCGCCCGCCGCGATATGCTCAACGATCTCCTCTTGCTGAGCGCGAAAGGTAGGATAGCCGAAAATTTCATTCAGAATAGCAAGGCAAGGCGACATAGCATCCCGCACGGCGGGTATAGAAAAAGGCAGTAAAACCTGAATTATAAAAGCAATGGCTCAAATCCACCGTATGACTTCAAGAAAGTTTACTTAAGTCATGGATATCAACTTGACTGAAGGCAAATGCAAGCTGATCAAATTGGCTACGATTGGCGTAACCATAAAAAACGGCCCCGCATGAATAGTGCGGGGCCGTGTTATATACACTTTATGTGTATTAAGTGTTAAACAACCGGTGGTCCAAACCCAAATGTTTCGGATTCAGCTTCAGCTATTTGATCGAATCGCTTGCGATCAGAGGCTTCTTTATTTTTACGGGCCTTATGAAAAGCAAGACCCGTACCGGCTGGGATCAGGCGACCGATAATCACATTTTCTTTCAGACCGCTCAAGTCGTCGCGTTTGCCCATGATTGCCGCTTCGGTTAGGACGCGGGTGGTTTCTTGGAACGACGCAGCCGAGATGAAAGAATCTGTCGACAACGATGCTTTAGTAATACCCAGTAAGATATTATCGTAATTAGCAGGGCATTTATCGTCCGCATTCATCTGGTCATTTTCGTTCAGCATATCGGAACGCTCAACCTGTTCACCTGGGATAAAGCGGGTATCGCCAGCATTGGTGATTTGCACCCGACGCAGCATTTGACGCACAATCACTTCAATATGCTTGTCGTTGATCTTCACCCCCTGTAGACGATACACATCTTGCACTTCATCAACGATGTAGCGCGCCAACGCCTCGACGCCCTGTAAACGCAAGATGTCATGAGGATCAGCTGGGCCGTCAACAATCATCTCACCTTTATTCACGACTTGACCATCATGCACAAGTACCTGCTTGTCTTTCGGAATCAGGAATTCGTTTTGGTTGCCGTCAAGGTCAGTAATCACTAAACGTTGTTTACCTTTAGTGTCTTTACCGAATGACACGGTACCGGTCACTTCGGCCAGAATACCCGCATCCTTAGGTGAGCGCGCTTCAAACAATTCAGCTACACGCGGCAGACCCCCAGTAATATCACGGGTTTTCTGCGATTCAGTTGGGATCCGCGCTAGCACCTCGCCCACTTTCACCATTTGGCCGTCTTTAACCGTAATCAAAGCGCCAACCTGAAAACCGATCATAACCGCATGGTCAGTTCCGGGGATTTTGACTTCAGCGCCTTTGGCATCGAGCAATTTGACTTGCGGACGCACGCTCTTAGCGGCTTGTGAACCACGACGCTTTGGATCGATCACAACCAGTGTTGATAGACCCGTTACATCGTCAATCTGGCGAGCAACCGTCACGCCTTCTTCGACGTTTTCAAATTTCGCCACACCGCCATATTCAGCCACAATCGGACGCGTCAGAGGATCCCACGTTGCCAATTGCGTGCCGGCCTTGATCTGGGTTCCATCGGTCTGCAACAGGGTGGCGCCGTAAGGCACTTTGTGACGCTCACGCTCACGGCCATGATCATCCGTAATGATGACTTCGCCAGAACGCGAAATAGCGATCGCTTCACCTTTTGCGTTCATCACATAACGCATTGCTGCCGTAAAACGTACCGTACCATTTGATTTAGCTTCTACGCTCGAGGCAATTGCCGCGCGCGAGGCAGCGCCCCCAATGTGGAAAGTACGCATCGTCAGCTGGGTACCTGGCTCACCAATCGACTGCGCCGCAATCACGCCGACGGCCTCACCCGTATTGACCAGAACACCGCGGCCAAGGTCGCGACCATAGCATTGGGCACATAGGCCATAGCGTGTTTCGCAGTCAAGCGGAGTACGCACACGAACTTCATCAATGCCCAAACGTTCGATTTCTTCAACCGCCATTTCATCCAGCAGGGTTCCGGTTTCATAAACCGTTTCCTGGGTTTCTGGATTGACGACATCGGCAACCGCTACGCGCCCAAGTATCCTATCACGCAGCGCTTCAACCACTTCCCCACCTTCAACCAGGGCCTTCATCGCTACGCCATTGGACGTTCCGCAGTCATCCTCAACCACCACCAAATCTTGCGTTACATCGACCAGACGGCGCGTCAAATAACCTGAGTTCGCGGTCTTCAGCGCGGTATCAGCTAGACCCTTACGCGCACCATGGGTTGAGATGAAGTACTGCAATACGTTCAGCCCTTCACGGAAATTCGCGGTAATCGGCGTCTCGATGATCGAGCCATCGGGTTTTGCCATCAAACCGCGCATCCCCGCCAGCTGGCGAATTTGCACTGCCGAACCGCGCGCACCGGAATCGGCCATCATATAAATCGAATTGAACGATTCTTGTCTGACTGTTTTGCCATCGCGATCGATGACATTTTCTGTTGAAAGCTGCTCCATCATTGCCTTACCTACGGCTTCCGAAGTAGCTGACCAAATATCAACGACGTTGTTATAACGCTCTTGCGAAGTCACTAGACCGGACATATATTGCCGGTCATATTCTTTCACTTTTTGAGCCGCATCGTTGACGATTTTTTCTTTTTGCGGCGGCACCAACATATCGTCCACGCAAATCGAAATACCCGCGCGCGTAGCGAGCTTGAACCCCTGCTGCATCAGTTGATCAGCAAAGATTACCGTCTCCCGCAGGCCACAGCATCGAAATGAAAGGTTAATCAGGCGTGAGATTTCTTTCTTTTTGAGGGGTTTATTCATGGCCGAAAATGGCAAGCCTGGCGGCAAGATTTCCGACAAAATAGCCCGGCCAACGGTTGTCTTATAAAGCGTCAACGCTGGCACCAGCTTCGGCGCTCCAGGTGCGGCATGCGGGTTAGGTACCTGCTCAACAATGCGTACGTTGACACTCGCATTTAAATCAACTTGCTTGTTTTCATAGGCCAGAATCGCTTCGCTGACATTGATGAAAGTTAGACCTTCGCCTTTGCCGTTGACATGTTCACGCGTTGCATAATAAAGGCCCAGCACGATATCTTGCGAGGGCACAATCGACGGCTCGCCATTTGCCGGAAACAGGATATTGTTTGACGCTAGCATCAACGTCCGGGCTTCAAGTTGCGCTTCAAGCGACAGCGGCACGTGCACGGCCATTTGGTCACCGTCAAAGTCAGCATTAAATGCAGCGCAGACCAGCGGATGCAGTTGAATCGCTTTACCTTCAATTAAGACCGGTTCGAACGCTTGAATACCAAGCCGATGCAGTGTTGGCGCACGGTTTAGCATCACTGGGTGCTCGCGAATAACTTCTTCGAGGATATCCCAGACAACCGGTGTTTGGCTTTCAACTTCTTTTTTAGCCGCCTTGATCGTGGTGGCAATCCCCATCACTTCAAGTTTATGGAAAATGAAGGGTTTAAAGAGCTCAAGCGCCATCAGCTTAGGTAAGCCACATTGGTGCAGTTTGAGGGTAGGTCCAACCACAATCACTGAACGACCGGAATAATCAACGCGCTTACCCAACAGATTCTGGCGGAAACGCCCGCCCTTACCTTTGAGCATATCGGCAACCGATTTCAGTGGGCGCTTATTGGCCCCGGTCATCGCTTTACCGCGGCGGCCATTGTCAAGCAATGAATCAACCGACTCTTGCAACATCCGCTTTTCATTGCGCACAATAATCTCAGGCGCTTTGAGTTCAAGCAGGCGTTTAAGCCGGTTGTTACGATTAATCACGCGACGGTACAAATCATTCAAATCCGAAGTGGCAAAGCGTCCGCCATCGAGCGGCACCAGTGGCCGCAATTCAGGTGGCAAAACCGGCAAGACTTCGAAGATCATCCATTCAGGCTTGATCCCTGAACGTTGAAAAGCCTCTAATACTTTAAGACGCTTGGAAAATTTCTTTAACTTCGCCTCTGAGCCCGTGGTTTTCAATTCGCCGCGCAGCATTTCAGCTTGCGCATCAATGTCGATTGAGCGCAATAGCTCACGCACGCCTTCCGCACCCATTTCGGCGCGAAACTCATCACCGTATTCTTCGACTTTGCTGTAATAATCTTCCTCGGTCATGATCTGCCCCCGCTTCAACGGAGTCATGCCAGCTTCAATCACCACATAGGCTTCAAAATAAAGTACCCGCTCAATATCGCGCAAGGTCATATCGAGCACCATGCCTAAACGCGATGGCAACGATTTCAAAAACCAGATATGCGCAACCGGCGAGGCAAGCTCAATATGCGCCATACGTTCACGACGTACTTTAGTCAGCGTGACTTCAACCCCGCATTTTTCGCAAATCACGCCGCGGTGTTTTAGGCGCTTATATTTGCCACACAGGCATTCATAATCTTTGATCGGGCCAAAAATCTTAGCGCAGAACAAACCATCGCGTTCCGGTTTAAAGGTGCGATAGTTAATTGTTTCAGGTTTTTTGACTTCACCAAACGACCAAGAACGGATTTTGTCTGGTGAGGCTAAGCCAATCTTAATGGCATCAAATACTTCATTTTGCTGAACTTGCTTGAATAGATCGAGCAAAGCTTTCATGGCTTTTCTCCGTAAGTCGGCTTAATTCCGGTCAAGATCAATGTCAATACCGAGCGAGCGAATTTCTTTCACTAGCACGTTGAATGATTCGGGCATACCTGCATCAATGACATGTTCGCCCTTGACCAGGTTTTCATAAATCTTTGTGCGGCCTGCCACGTCATCTGATTTCACAGTCAACATTTCTTGCAGCACATACGCGGCGCCATAGGCCTCAAGCGCCCACACCTCCATTTCACCGAAACGCTGACCACCAAACTGGGCTTTACCCCCGAGCGGCTGTTGCGTGACCAGTGAATAAGGGCCGGTTGAGCGAGCATGCATTTTGTCATCGACCAAATGGTGCAATTTCAACATATGCATGTAGCCTACGGTGACTGGGCGATCAAACGCATCACCTGTGCGCCCGTCATATAATGTGACTTGATTTTTTGACTTGGTCATCCCCAATTGCTTCGCAATATGATCCGGCCAAGCCAATTCAAGTGCTCGGGCAATTTCGTCTTCGGTGGCGCCATCAAAAACAGGAGTCGCAAACGGTACCCCTTCTTTCAGATTAGAAGCCAGTTCTAGCACTTCTTTATCACTGAGTTCATCTAACGCTTCACGGCGGCCACTTTCATTGTAGATGGTACTCAAGAACGCTCGCAGTTCGGTCGCTTTGGCTTGTGCGCGCAGCATATCGCCGATGCGATGCCCCAACCCTTTCGCGGCCCAGCCAAGGTGGGTCTCAAGAATCTGACCAACGTTCATCCGTGATGGCACACCTAATGGGTTCAAAACGATATCGGCAGGGGTCCCATCTGCCATATACGGCATATCTTCGACCGGTACAATCTTCGACACCACGCCTTTGTTACCGTGGCGACCAGCCATTTTGTCACCAGGCTGCAAGCGACGCTTGACCGCCAGATAGACTTTGACCATTTTTAGCACGCCTGGCGGCAATTCATCACCCTGCGTCAGCTTTTTGCGCTTCTCTTCAAAGGCCAGATCAAACTGATGGCGTTTTTGCGCAATCGATTCTTTAATCGCTTCAAGCTGTGCGGCTGCCTCTTCGTCCGCTAGACGCAAATCAAACCAGTGGTAGTGATCCAGTTCAGCTAGATAATCAGCGGTGATTTTTGCGCCTTTGGCAAGCTTTTTAGGACCACCATTGACAACCCGGCCAACCAACATTTTTTCTAAGCGCTGAAATGCATCTCCCTCAACAATGCGCAACTGGTCATTGAGATCGAGGCGATAGCGCTTAAGTTCATCATCAATAATTTGCTGCGCACGCTTGTCACGCTCAATGCCTTCACGCGTGAACACTTGCACATCAATCACCGTGCCGCTCATGCCCGAAGGTACACGCAGCGATGTATCTTTTACATCAGAGGCTTTCTCGCCAAAAATCGCGCGCAGTAGTTTTTCTTCCGGCGTGAGTTGAGTTTCACCCTTTGGCGTGACTTTACCCACGAGTACATCGCCTGCTTCAACTTCAGCACCGATATAAATAATCCCCGAGTCATCCAGTCGACCCAGCTGCGATTCAGCTAAGTTAGAGATATCACAGGTGATTTCTTCTGAGCCCAGCTTAGTATCGCGCGCCACCACATTCAACTCTTCGATATGAATTGAGGTATAGCGATCATCAGCGACAACTTTCTCAGAAATCAAAATCGAATCTTCAAAGTTGTAGCCGTTCCAAGGCATGAAGGCAACCAACATATTCTGCCCGAGCGCAAGTTCGCCAATATCTGTCGAAGCGCCATCGGCCAGTACATCCCCCCGTGCGATCCGGTCGCCAACTTTCGCAATCGGACGCTGATTGATATTCGTGTTTTGGTTTGAGCGCGTGTATTTGATGAGGTTATAAATATCCACCCCAGTATCGCCTGCCACCGCTTCATCATCATTGACCCGAATCACAATCCGGCCTGCGTCAACGTAATCAACCTCACCACCACGAAACGCTTGTACGGTTGTCCCAGAATCGACTGCCACCGTCCGTTCAATACCCGTACCGACAACCGCTTTTTCAGGACGCAGACAAGGTACCGCCTGCCGCTGCATGTTCGATCCCATCAATGCGCGGTTAGCATCATCGTGCTCGAGAAATGGAATCAACGAAGCCGCCACCGAGACAATCTGAGATGGTGCAACATCCATATATTGCACACGATCTGGAGTTACCATCAGCGTTTCACCCGCTTCACGCGCAGAGACCAACTCATCCGTCAGCGTGCCGTCACTGGATACCGCTGCGTTTGCTTGCGCAATCACATAACGGCCTTCTTCAATCGCGGATAGATAATCGATCTTGTTACTTACTTTGCCCTCATCAACCTTACGATAGGGCGTTTCTAGGAACCCATATTCGTTAAGGTGAGCATACAAGGCGAGCGAATTAATCAGACCAATATTAGGTCCTTCCGGCGTTTCAATTGGACACACGCGGCCATAATGGGTTGGATGCACATCGCGCACCTCAAAGCCGGCGCGCTCGCGCGTCAAACCACCCGGTCCCAGCGCAGAGACGCGACGCTTGTGCGTGATTTCGGACAATGGGTTGGTTTGGTCCATAAACTGCGACAGTTGCGATGAGCCAAAAAACTCGCGAATGGCCGACGAAATCGGCTTCGAGTTAATCAGATCATGGGGCATCAAATTTTCACTTTCTGCCTGTCCCAACCTTTCTTTAACTGCGCGCTCGACACGCACTAAGCCCGTGCGGAATTGATTTTCAGCGAGTTCGCCGACACAACGCACGCGGCGATTGCCAAGGTGATCGATATCGTCAACTTCGCCTTTACCATTGCGTAATTCGACAAGAATTTGAATCGTGGCAAGCAGATCAGCGTTATCAAGCGTCATTTGGCCCGTGATCTCTTCACGGCCCACACGACGATTAAACTTCATGCGACCTACTTTCGACAGATCGTAAGTATCTTCACTGTAGAAAAGCCTGTTAAACAACGCTTCAACGGATTCTTCAGTCGGCGGTTCGCCCGGACGCATCATCCGGTAGATCGCAATACGCGCGGCGGTTTGATCGATGGTTTCGTCAATCCGCAGCGTTTGTGAAATATAAGGACCCTGGTCAAGATCATTCGTGTATAACGTTTGAATCTCTTTGATTTCGGCTTCCCGCAATCTCGCGAGCAGGCTGTCGGTGATTTCTTCATTGGCTTCGGCCAACACTTCACCGGTTTGGGCATCCACTACGCTTTTAGCAAGCACTCGGCCCAGGAGATAATCTTCCGGCACTGAGATGGTTTGAGTCTTTGCATTTTCAAGATCACGGATATGCTTGGCATTGACCCGTTTCTCTTTTTGCACAATGACTTTGCCATCTCGATCAAGAATGTCAAAGCGCGCGACTTCTCCGCGCAGTCTTTCAGGGACAAATTTAATCTGCGCACCTTCGTCCATCAACGTACATTGGTCAAACATAAAGAAACGCTCAAGGATTTCTTCAGCATTTAAACCAATTGCTTTGAGGAGAATGGTCACCGGCATTTTGCGGCGGCGATCTACCCGGAAATATAAATTGTCTTTTGGATCAAATTCAAAATCTAACCATGAGCCACGGTAGGGAATAATCCGCGCAGAAAAAAGCAATTTGCCGGAGCTATGCGTCTTGCCTTTATCATGCTCGAAAAAAACCCCCGGCGAGCGATGCAACTGCGACACAATAACCCGTTCTGTGCCATTGATGACAAAAGAGCCGGTCGGTGTCATCAGCGGCATTTCGCCCATGTACACTTCCTGCTCCTTCACCTCTTTGATCACGGGCTTACTTGGCGACTCTTTGTCTAACAGCACCAAACGCACCTTAGCGCGCAGTGCCGAGCAAAAAGTCAACCCGCGTTGCTGGCATTCTTTAACATCGAAGGCCGGCGGCGACAAACTATAGCTGACAAATTCAAGACGGGCGAAACCATTGTGCGACACAATCGGAAAAACGGACATAAATGCCGCTTGCAAACCCTCAGGGTTGCGCTTTCCGGACGCAATATCCGCTTGCAAAAAGTCACTAAAGGACTCAAGCTGCGTAGATAATAAAAATGGAATCTGGTGAACATTCAAGCGCTTCGCAAAATTTTTCCGAATACGCTTTTTCTCGGTGAAAGAATATTGCATATGATACGATCCGCTATCAAGACAGCCAACAAATGAACGAAATAATCGCTTGGTGGTTGGCCACTACCAACCGCTGGCTGACGGCAACTAAGGACTCATCTGTTGCCCGACCAAACTTACTCTTTACTGCAATTTCTAACTTAAAAATTAAAGAAAAATACCGTGTTTAAATGTATCCACGTTACTTTAATTTAACTTCTCAAAAATGCTTACCACGGACAAAAAGGCCGGCAGAATAAACTGCCAGCCTTCATGCGATTCTTAGTAGTGCTTTCCGCCCATAACAGCCATCGCAGAAAGCACCACTCTACATTACTTGACTTCAGCCTTAGCGCCAGCCGCTTCAAGCTTTTGCTTGGCTTCTTCAGCTTGCGCTTTAGCCACGTTTTCTTTCACCGGCTTAGGTGCGCCATCAACTAGATCTTTAGCTTCTTTCAAGCCTAAACCAGTGATTTCACGCACGGCTTTAATGACGGAAACTTTATTGCTGCCGACTTCGGTTAGCGTAACTGTAAACTCAGTTTGCTCTTCCGCAGCAGCGGCTGCACCGCCACCCGCCGGGCCGCCAACTGCCAATGCAGCAGCAGATACGCCAAACTTTTCTTCAAATGCCTTAACCAGCTCATTCAACTCTAAAACAGACATCGCGCCAACGGCTTCGAGAATGTCTTCTTGTACTATTGCCATTTAAAAACTCCTAAATTGAAATCAGCTTCGGCTACTTAGCTTATATATTGGTCGGACTCAGGCTGGTTCGCCTTGAGGTTCACCTTGAGTCTCACTTTGCTTTTGCTGGCTTAATGCAGCCAGTGCACGTGCAAAACCGGAAATCGGCGCTTGCATCACACCCAACAGCTTAGCGAGTAGTTCATCACGGCTTGGAATGCTAGCTAATGCTTGCACCGCCGCTTTGTCCATCAGCTTACCTTCGTAGACACCCGATCGAATCACCAGTTTATCGTTGCTTTTGGCAAAGTCATGAATGACCTTTGCCGCAGAAATAGGATCATCAGAAATACCGTAGATCAACGGACCAGTCATCTGTTCGGTCAACGAGGCAAATGGCGTATCCGCAACGGCGCGACGCACCAACGTATTTTTTAAGACACGCAGATACACCTTTTGCTCACGTGCTTTCGCGCGTAACCGGGTGAGATCACCGACCGCAATTCCACGATATTCAGCCAGGACCATCGTCTGAGCTTGTGCAACTTTCGCTGCAACCTCAGCTACGACCGCCTGTTTATCTTCTTTATTAAGTGGCACGGTTTAAACTCCAAATTGAATGCACAATATCTAAAATATTGCGCACCACGTTAAATCGGCGTCCGAGGTTAAGCGTTAATGCCACCGGTTTCAATATTCAGAAACTTTTTCGGGGTCGCCATCTGCGTTGGCTAAAAAATTAAGAACTTGCTTGACTACAACTCGTCCACCAACGGTCTTTGATAACCAGCACGATACTCATGACTTGCCGTACCGTGACTGCCCAAAGCCTAGATTACAGGAGATTGCTTTGTATTGAATTAACCTTACGCAGCTCATACCCTGAGAAAATTGTGTAACGCTTAAGCGGCTAACGTATTTTGATCAACCCGCACACCAACGCCCATCGTACTTGATAAAGCGATCTTACGCAGGTAAACCCCTTTGCTCGTTGCCGGTTTAGCTTTTTGCAACGCCTCGACTAGCGCAACCAAATTCGTCCGCAAGGCTTGTGGCTCAAATGATGCACGGCCAATGGTGGCATGAATCAGACCCGCTTTGTCGACGCGGAACTGAATTTGTCCAGCCTTCGCATTCTTGACTGCGGTCGCAACATCTGCTGTTACGGTACCAACCTTTGGATTCGGCATCAGGCCACGCGGCCCCAGAATTGTCCCTAGTGCGCCAACGACACGCATTGTGTCTGGTGAAGCAATAACCACATCGAAATTAAGATTACCCGCTTTAATTTGCTCAGCGAGATCTTCCATGCCAACAATATCGGCGCCAGCAGCACGCGCTTGTTCGGCCTTTTCACCTTGCGCAAAAACAGCAACCCGCGTTACCTTACCGGTACCTGCTGGCAACACCACAGAGCCACGTACAACTTGATCAGATTTTTTCGCATCAATACCTAACCGTACAGCAATATCGATGGATTCATCAAATTTAGCTGTAGCACAGGTTTTTACCAAATTAAGCGCTTCATCGACTGAATAGAGTTTTGCTCGGTCAACTTTGCCTGCTAATGAACGTAGACGTTTTGAAAGCTTTGACATTTATAGACCCTCTACCGTAATGCCCATTGAGCGAGCGCTGCCTGCAATAGTCCTGACTGCGGCGGCCAAATCAGCAGCGGTGAGATCAGGCATTTTGGCCTTAGCAATTTCTTCAGCTTGTGCCAGCGTAATTTGCCCGACTTTATCCGTATGCGGCTTTGGTGAACCTTTATCCACTTTAGCGGCTTTTTTGATCAAGACAGTCGCTGGTGGCGTTTTCAGAACAAAAGTGAAACTTTTGTCAGCAAAAGCGGTGATCACCACCGGCACCGGCAAACCTGGCTCCATGCCCTGAGTTTGCGCGTTAAACGCCTTGCAAAACTCCATGATGTTTAAGCCACGCTGACCCAAAGCTGGGCCGACCGGTGGCGATGGATTGGCTTTACCTGCAGGAATCTGCAATTTAATAAAGCCGATGATTTTTTTTGCCATTTTAAAACCTCGGTTAAACTTAAAAATCACTAGCGATGCTATGCCGCAGCATGTGTCATCGAGCTTGCAATTTTCAAGCTGAACGCAGAGCGTTCGGTGAGTGGTAGCGCATCTTAGATTAGGTAATACTTAACTTACCCTCTCTCAGTGCTCCTCTTCAGTCATTAAGCGGACTGTACGCAAAAACAATTACAAACAATTACAAACAATTACAAACAATTACGACTGTACACAGAAACAATTACACTTTCTCAACTTGCCCAAATTCAAGCTCAACCGGCGTGGCTCGTCCAAAGATAGTGACCGACACTCGCAGACGAGATTTTTCGTAGTTGACCTCTTCAATGCTGCCATTGAAATCAGTAAATGGACCATCCTTGATCCGCACCAACTCGCCCACCTCGAAAAGTGTTTTCGGCCGAGGCTTCTCAACACCTTCTTGCATTTGCGACATGATTTTGTCAACTTCACGCTGCGAGATCGGGCTTGGACGATTGCGCACGCCTCCTACAAAACCTGTCACCTTCGCTGTATTTTTTACGAGATGCCAGGTTTCATCGGTCATGTCCATTTCAACTAGCACATACCCCGGAAAGAAACGCCGTTCAGTGACGGTTTTTTGGCCGCCACGAATTTCAATAACCTCTTCAGTCGGCACCAGGATCTGGCCGAACTTGTCCTGCATGCCTGCGCGGTCAATACGTTCTTGTAATGCACGTTGCACGCTTTTTTCCATCCCGGAATAAGCGTGCACAACATACCAACGTTTACTGCTAGCAGGAGTTACCGCGGTATCGCTCATATATTATTTCCAGCCCAAAATCAGCGAAAAAACCGCCCACTCAATTATTTTATCGCCAAGCCACAGATAAACTGCCATCAGCAATACAAAAACAAACACAATGAGCGTAGTCTGGCCGGCTTCTTTGCGCGTTGGCCAAACTACTTTGCGAATTTCACGCCAAGCTTCTTTTGTGAAGCCGATAAAATTTTTGCCAGCTGATGAAAACAGCGCAACAACACTGCCTGCACCAAGGCCGCTAAACAGCAATGCGCCACGTATATACCATGGCTGATTGCCGCAGAAATAAAAGGCGGCGCCTCCGGCGACCGCCAACCAGACTGCCAGCGTAAGCATTAATTTGCTTTGCGCCGTATTGACGTTATCAACGGAAGGATTTGCCATCACAGCCAGAAAAATAAATAAAATATGAGATCATCACAAAATCATTAAGCAACTACCAAAGCCTGCTCGCTGTATTTTTGCATTATCTCAGATTGGCAGGGGCAGAGGGAATCGAACCCCCAACCTTCGGTTTTGGAGACCGACGCTCTGCCAGTTGAGCTATACCCCTAAACAAAAAATCCGGGGTTTGGTTAGTCAATCAACTAACCAGCCCCGAAAGCCTCACAGCAACATGCCTGTGCAGCTTATATCGATTTTACTCAATCAAGAATCTTTGCAACCACACCCGCGCCGACAGTACGGCCACCTTCACGAATAGCAAAGCGTAAACCTTCTTCCATCGCGATTGGAGCAATCAATTTTACAGTGATACTCACATTATCGCCAGGCATCACCATCTCTTTGCCTTCTGGCAATTCGATCGAGCCGGTTACGTCTGTCGTACGGAAATAAAACTGTGGCCGGTAATTACTGAAGAATGGCGTATGACGGCCGCCTTCATCTTTACTCAACACATAGATTTCAGCCGTAAAGTGGGTATGTGGCGTAATAGACTTAGGCTTAGCCAACACTTGACCGCGCTCGACGTCTTCACGGGCTGTACCGCGCAACAAGATCCCAACGTTATCGCCTGCTTGACCTTGATCTAACAGCTTGCGAAACATTTCAACGCCGGTGCAAATGGTTTTTGCAGTGTCTTTGAAACCAACGATTTCAAGTTCTTCGCCAACCTTAACTACACCACGCTCAACCCGGCCAGTCACCACAGTGCCACGCCCGGAAATTGAGAAGACATCTTCGATTGGCATCAAAAATGCGCCCTCAACCGCCCGCTCAGGGGTTGGAATATATGAATCTAGCGCATCGGCCAATTTCAATACTGCTGGCACGCCATACTCGCCCTCATCGCCTTCGAGCGCCAACTTTGCCGAACCACAAATGATTGGCACGTCATCGCCTGGGAAATCATATTTGGAGAGTAACTCGCGCACTTCCATTTCAACCAATTCAAGCAACTCAGCGTCATCAACCATATCGCATTTATTTAAAAATACGACGATGTAAGGCACACCCACTTGGCGCGCGAGCAAAATGTGCTCACGCGTCTGTGGCATTGGGCCATCAGCAGCTGAACAGACTAGAATTGCACCGTCCATTTGAGCTGCACCGGTGATCATGTTTTTGACATAATCAGCATGCCCTGGGCAATCAACGTGCGCGTAGTGACGAGTTTCCGTTTCATATTCCACGTGCGCTGTATTGATCGTAATCCCGCGCGCTCTTTCTTCTGGCGCCGCATCAATTTGATCATACGCTTTGGCTTCGCCGCCAAACTTTCTTGACAACACAGTGGTAATTGCCGCTGTTAAAGTTGTCTTACCATGGTCCACGTGACCGATCGTTCCTACGTTCACGTGCGGCTTGCTTCGTTCAAACTTACTTTTGGCCATTCCTCAACTCCTAAATAGGATTTCCATTCATTGCGCCGCGCGCAAATCGTATCAAAACAAAATTACTAAAATTTACTGGTGCCCATGGGCAGGATCGAACTGCCGACCTCTCCCTTACCAAGGGAGTGCTCTACCACTGAGCCACATGGGCTCGCTTAGCCTATCCAACTTGGAGCGGGTGAAGGGAATCGAACCCTCGTCATAAGCTTGGAAGGCTTCTGCTCTACCATTGAGCTACACCCGCAGCCTAACTCAGCAGACTCCATACATAATAGCCTGGTGGAGGAGGTTGGATTCGAACCAACGTAGGCGTAAGCCAACAGATTTACAGTCTGCCCCCTTTAGCCACTCGGGCACCCCTCCACGGAGAATTGGGCATTATCAAGTAGAGACCCCTTATTGTCAACTGCTGTATACTAAAAAATCTGTAGCAACGCTAATTTTACCTTTCTATTCATAACCGTGTCATTGCTACATTTTCTGGCTCCTTGGGAGCCATCTGTCTTACTTGTTGCGATTTTTGCCATGACCTGCGGGCTGTATTTGCGCGGCAGGCGGCACGCGCGCGTAAGCGTTACGCGGCAATTGGCATTTTGGTCCGGCCTGGCCCTTTTCTACATTGCCCTCCATACTCGCGTAGACTACTATGCAGAGCATGAGTTTTTCGCGCATCGGCTGCAACACCTTGTTTTACATCACCTAGCGCCACTAGTAATGATGGCATCTTATCCTGGTAGTGTGCTGCGTGCCGGCTTGCCCAGCCGATGGCGCACCCGTTTGCGCGCCACAGGCAAAAAGGCAGGAATACGGATACTTGCCAACATCTGCTTACACCCCACACTTATTTCATTGCTTTTTGTCGCGTCGGTATTAGTCTGGTTAATTCCGTCCGTGCAGTTTATATCGATGATTGACTGGCGCTTGTATTTGTTCATGAATTGGTCAGTCGCCGTAACTGGCCTGCTATATTGGTGGCTATTACTGGATCACCGGCCAGCCCCACCCGCGCGCTTAGGAGCAGGCTTGCGCGTCTTATCACCGCTTTTAACGATGACGCCACAAATCCTTGCCGGCGCGGTCATTACCTTTACCCAACGAGACCTATATCCAATTTTCGATCTGTGCGGCCGGGCTTTTGGTTTACCCGCGCTCACCGATCAGAGTATCGGTGGATTAATTATGTGGGTACCCGCCTCATTATTAGAGGGAATCGGTGGTCTGCTGGCTTTGCGACATTGGACGCGACTGTCACAAAAAAACCGCCCGCACTAAGGCTAAACTTTATGCTAAGGTTGGCCTTTATTATGCGCACTCGCGGCCATTCGCTTTATAATTCAGCATTATTTATTTTTTTCCGTTTGCGTTGACTACAACTGACACCACTCCAAATAGCTCGAGCATTTTCGCGCCAATCGCCGGCGATATGCAGCAACTTAACCGCGTCATCCGGCAGCGCTTAGCTTCCGAGGTTGTGCTTATCAACCAGATTGCCGAACATTTAATTAACGCTGGTGGCAAGCGGCTGCGGCCAGCGCTCTTACTGCTTGTAGCGAATGCCCTGGGCGCGCATGGCAAGGCATGCCATGAACTCGCCGCAATCATCGAGTTTATTCACAGCGCCACCCTTTTACATGATGATGTCGTCGACGAATCTGATTTGCGGCGTGGCAAAAAAACCGCAAATGCGCTATTTGGCAATGCGGCAAGCATCCTCGTTGGAGATTTTTTATACTCACGCGCATTTCAAATGATGGTGGAGGTCGGCCGTCCACGCGTGATGCAAATTTTGTCAGATGCGACCAATATGATCGCTGAAGGGGAAGTGCTGCAATTATTGAATATGCATGACTCCAAAGTCGATGAGGCCCGCTACATGCAAGTGATTTGCTATAAAACTGCACGCCTCTTTGAGGCCTCCGCGCAACTTGGCGCCATCCTGGCAGAGGCGCCGCCCGCGCTTGAGGCAGCAGCCATGAAATTTGGCCGGCACATAGGCACCGCCTTTCAACTGATGGATGACTGGCTCGATTATGCTGGCTATGTTGAGTCAATGGGCAAACATGCCGGCAACGATTTATACGAAGGCAAACCTACCCTGCCGCTGATTTATCTGATTGAACGAGGCACCGCTGAGCAACAAACACTGGCTCGCGCAGCCATTGAACAAGGCGCCACCGATCACGCTGAAACCATTCTTGACGCCATGCACACCTCTGGCGCGCTCGACTACACGCTAGCATGCGCACAGCGCGAAGCCAGTGCAGCAGCTAAGGCGTTGCAACCGTTGCCAGACTCTATTTACAAAAAAAGCTTGCTAGAATTATGTGCGCATTCAACCGCGCGCCGGTGTTAACTCTGTTCAAATAAATTTAATTAGCATTTTCAACCCAACTTAACCTTATTCCACGTGGAATCATTTCCTTTATGGGCGCAGCTTAGCATAATCGCTTTCTTGCTACTGCTATCTGGCTTTTTTTCGATCTCTGAAGCCTCGATGCTAGCGCTTAACCGCCACCGGCTCAAGCATCTGGTTAAACAAGGCACGCTCGGCGCGCACACCACATCTCGCTTATTAGCACGCACAGAAAAATTATTAAGCGTGATTCTGATTGGCAATAACTTACTTAACACGATTATTCCTGTGCTCACCACCGCAATTGCATTGCGCACCTTTGGCACGAATAATTTAGCTTTGTCGATAACTACCGGCGGCATCGCGTTTCTGATTATTATCTTTAGTGAAATTACCCCAAAAATCATCGGCGCCGCCTGGCCAGAAAAAATTGCCTTACCCGCAAGCCTAGTGCTCAGCCCTTTGATGCGGGTCACCCGCCCACTCGTATGGTTTGTCAATTTATTTGTCTCGGCACTACTCCGCATATTGCACCTCGATACCCGCAAGGCAAAGGAACACCGCCTGTCGATGGACGAATTGCGCACCATCGTACTTGAGTCGGCTAATTTTGCACCGCATAAGCACCGGAGCATTTTGCTTAATCTATTTGATCTGGAAAACATCACGGTCGATGATGTGATGGTGCCTCGCACACGGATTGAAGCACTTGATTTTGACGCGCCGCTCGAGACGATGCTGCAGCAGCTTGATACGTGTTATCACAACAAATTACTGGTTTATCAAGGCGATACCGACCATATCCTCGGGGTGTTACAGGTACGCAAAGCATTGGCCGCCAGGCATGGCCGCACACTCGAGCACGAAACCATACGCGAATTACTCAACGAACCTTATTTTGTACCCAGCGGCACGCCGGTATTTCAGCAACTCCACTATTTCCAAGAAAACCAGCAAAGAATGGGCCTCATCGTCAATGAGTATGGCGAAGTGCAAGGGTTAGTAACGCCCGAAGACATTATCGAGGAATTAATTGGTGAATTTACTACGACCATGCCACGCACCAGTGGCACACGCGCGGGCTGGAACGCTAAAGGCGAATGCATTGTCGCGGGCAGCATCCCGTTGCGTGAGCTAAACCGCTTACTCACTCTACAGTTACCGGTACAAGGGCCCAAAACACTCAACGGTCTCATCCTTGAAGTACTACGTGAAATCCCAGATGGAGATGTAAGCTTACAAATCAACGGCTGCCGGATGGAAGTCATGCAGATTGACCATCAAACGGTTAAAACGATCAAATTATTCCGTCCGCAAGAAAGTCACGCAGATGAAATGAGCCCGCCCTAATAAAAAACGGCAAGCTGTCCTGATATACATCAATAAGGCAAGCCGCTTGACTTGCTCTAACAAAGCATCGCAGCAATAAAAATACTCTTTGGATAAAGATTCGCCAAATGGCTGAATGGCGAATTTAAGTGCGGTGGGCGACGATTCATTTTTACTCACCAAGGACGGCGCCGCCCTTTCTAGTTATGTCCTCTCATCTAGGCCAAACATTATCGCCAACCGCTGATATGAATACGCTTGCGGACTCAACAACCGCGGTACCAATTCCAAATACCTTACCCTCTACCGGCCCCAAAGAGGACGATAACGCCCCAGCTGTGCGACTATTGCGTGAACTTTTACTTGATGCTGCCACCCACGGCGCATCTGACGTGCATATTGAGCCTAGCGAGCATGCTTGGCGCATTCGACTGCGCATCGATGGAGTGCTGCATGAAACCATGCGCCCGCCGCCCTATCTAAGAGATCCGTTCATCTGTTGCGTGAAAGTGCTAGCTCGCCTCGATATTGCCGAGCGCCGCGTACCTCAAGACGGACGCCTCAAACTATACGTGGCGGCAGACAAATTTGAAGAATTCCGCGTGAATACACTACCCACCTTGTGGGGCGAAAAACTCGTTTTGCGGCGACTTGACACCCTCCCAGCCACGCTGACTCTGACTGACCTCGGTTTTGACCCCAACCAACAAGCCACTCTGGCCGCGGCGATTCACGCCCCGCACGGCATGGTATTGGTGACCGGCCCAACCGGGAGCGGCAAAACTTTATCGTTATATTGCTTTTTACAGCGCTTAAATCGGGAATCAATCAATATCTGCTCGGTCGAAGACCCAGCTGAAATACAGTTAGCAGGCGTGAATCAGGTCAGCGTACGCGACAAAGCGGGCCTCACCTTTGCGGTCGCACTGCGCGCCTTTTTACGACAAGATCCTGATGTGATTATGGTTGGAGAAATTCGTGACACTGAAACCGCCAGTGTTGCACTACAAGCCGCACAAACGGGTCACCTGGTCTTATCCACCCTGCATACCAATGATGCTCCCGCTACCCTCGCGCGTTTACTTGATATGGGGATAGCACCTTTTAACTTGGCTTGTGCCATGCGCTTAATTATCGCGCAAAGACTGGTCAGAAAACTCTGCTTAGCCTGTCGCACCCCGGCTTTCACTCATCAAACCACGGCTGAGGCGATGCTACGTAGCGCGGGCTTTGACGAAACAATCCTAGCAGAAGATTGGCAACCCTATCGAGCCGTCGGCTGCGCTGCGTGTCATGGCAGTGGTTATCGCGGCCGCATTGGCATTCATCAAGTGATGCCGGTTACCGCGGCGATACGCGGGCTCATCATGGCGCGCAGCAGCACCGATGCAATCGCTCAACAAGCGCTGCGTGACGGCGTAAAAAGCTTACGAGAGGCGGGCTTAGCGCAAGTACGCGCCGGCACCACCAGCCTCGAAGAAGTTCTAGCCGTCACAGATGCCAGCCCGGCTACTTGCTAAAAAATGCCATGATCGAATCAGAGGCACCGCTTACAGCTCATCAGATGCAAGAATTTCGCTTTAGCTGGCGAGGCATAAACGCCACAGGCGGCACTAAGAATGGCGTCTTAATCGCCACTAGCATTGGCGCGGCGCGCGCGCTGCTCAAGCAACAACGCATTACCGCTTTTAAAATCGCTAACCAAGGACCCGCCAAGCCTGCTGTGCTGCGCGCGGCGGATATTACCACCTTCTCACGCCAACTCGCCGGCCTCTTACACGCCGGCCTGCCGCTGGTCGCTGCCTTAGACGTTATGGCCAGCAGCAATACGCGGCCAACCTTAGTGAGAGTGATTCATGCACTCGCGCGCGCGATTGCACAAGGCCAACATTTTTCGGCAGCGCTGGCACACTATCCGCAATTTGGCGCGATGTACTGCCAGTTGGTGGCGGTTGGCGAAGCCTCGGGCGCACTCGCGCCTTTACTGGCGCAACTTGCCGATCAACGCGAGCGCGCCGCGGCGCAACGAGCAAAATTGCGGGCGGCACTCAGTTACCCAGCAGGCGTATTGATCGTATCTCTACTGATTACAACTGCATTAATGATCTGGGTGGTGCCGACTTTTAGGCAAATCTTCGATGGTTTTGGCACACCGCTGCCGCTCCCAACCCGGGTTGTATTATCTCTTTCGTCAGCCATGGCCCATTGCATTGGGCCTATCACCCTATTAATCAGCACAGGAACCCTGCTAGCGGGGATCGGCTTGCGCCGCTCAACGACGCTGCGCACCGCCTATGACCACTTTATATTAATGCCACCGATCATCGGCCCCCTGCTGCAGCAACTCGCCATCACGCGCTGGAGCCGCGCTCTCGGAACGCTATTAAAAACTGGCACGCCGCTGGCCGATGCCTTTAATATTATGGCGAAGATCACCAACAATGCAGTCTTCGATCAGGCCACGCTGAATATTTCGCACCGCGTGCGGCGCGGCGAGCGTCTGGCCAATGCCATGCGCGCAACTGGCTGCTTTCCACCAACCGTCTTGCAACCGATTGCGATTGCTGAAGAATCTGGCTCTCTTGACACGATGCTTAACGACCTCGCCACCCTCAACGAGCAGCAAGTGGATATGCGTATCGCCACTTTAGCCAATAGCGCCGAACCCCTGATGATCATCGTACTTGGCCTATTGGTTGGCGGCCTCGTGGTCGCCATGTATCTACCCATCATTCAACTTGGCAATGTTATCTAGTGATGGTGTAGCATAGACCCTCATTTATTCATCTTCTGTGTCGCTTTTTCCACATGTCCTTGCCCGCCCCTATGCTAATTCCGCCGATTGCTGCCATCTTTAATGGCTGGGCAGCTAGTTTCGCGGCTTTGCCCGTCAGCTTTCAATATATCTGCACCGTGCTATTTGGCCTGATGATCGGCAGTTTTTTAAGTGTTGTCGTCCATCGAGTGCCAATCATGCTGCATAGGCTATGGCAAGCCGAATGGCATAGCTTTGCGGCTCATGCAAATATCACGGCCAACGCAGCGGCCACTACGACGCATACGGCCGTTGCAAACGAAATGATAGACCAGGCCATCACGCCTCCTCCGATGGCAGGTAAAAAGCTTGGGGACAAGCACGCCTATAACCTTTGCCTGCCGCGCTCTCATTGCCCATCATGCCAGCATACTCTTACTCTAACTGAGAATCTGCCTCTATTGGGCTATCTTCTATGCCGTGGCCGCTGCTCTGCATGCCACACGCCAATTAGCCTACGTTATCCAGCCCTTGAGCTAGTCAGCGCCTGCTTAGCAGCCGGCGCGCTATGGCAATTTGGCGCAAGCTGGCAAGCCCTCGCCGCATTCGGGCTGGCCACGACCTTATTGGCGCTTGCCTTCATTGATATGGACACGCACTTGCTGCCTGACACGCTCACCCTGCCCCTGATTTGGGCCGGGCTTTTAGTGAACCTTGACGCCAGCTTTACGTCACTACACAGCGCAGTGCTTGGCGCGGCTGCCGGTTATCTTACGTTGTGGCTAGTCTATTGGGGGTTTCGCTTGCTGCGCGGCAAGGAAGGAATTGGCTATGGCGACTTCAAATTACTGGCCGCGCTCGGCGCCTGGCTTGGCTGGCTGGCGCTACCTCAAATCGTGCTCCTGGCCTCTGCTACAGGAGCATTATTTGGGCTCACGGCAATGGCCTGCGGCCATCTAAAAAAAGGACAACCTTTACCATTTGGCCCATTTCTGGTTGCCGCAGGAATCATCACGCTGTTTTGTGGCACGCCATTTTTTGCGGGTTAACGCCATTTTAAAAGTGGTAGCGGTTGCACAATTTAATTAACCACAAAGATGATGAATCAGCAAAAATTTAAGGTATTTTCAGTTGGCTTAACGGGGGGCATCGGGTGCGGCAAAACAGCCGTGGCAAATCGCTTCGCCGAGCACGGCGTGGCCGTTATCGATACCGATCATATCGCGCATGCACTAACCGCAACTGGCGGAGCGGCTATGCCGCTGATTGCTGAATATTTCGGCCAAAGCTTCATCGCCCCAGACGGCTCGCTTGAGCGTACCAAGATGCGCGCCACCATCTTTCGTGATGAACAAGCCAAATTGCGCCTCGAAGCGATCCTGCACCCACTCATCCGCCTTGAATGCGAAGCCGCCGCGCACGCCGCAAACGGTCAATATTTGATGTTTGTCGTGCCCTTATTAATTGAATCCAGCAGTTGGCAAGACCGTGTCGATCGGATACTGGTGGTTGATTGTTCTCCTGCCACGCAAATTAAGCGCGTAATGCAACGTAACGGTTTAACCCGCGAGCAGGTGCAAGCCATCATCGCGCGCCAGGCAACCCGAGCAACCCGCCTAGCGCATGCTGACGATGTGATTTCTAATGACGCGGATACACCGCTGACTTTCCTATATAATGAAGTTGATGCATTGCACCAATATTATCTCAAGCTAACTTAGGCCGTGTATGTCGATTAAAGCGATTATTTCATAGCTAAAACTTAATGGGTAGACCGCATCTAGCTTCTGCCTACGAATGAATATCAGGTAAATTCAGGTTAAGATTGCAGCGCTTAAATATGCAGACTAGAATAGACACCATTATTAGCCACTTTGCTCCTTTTAATAGGCATTAAGTTTGACCCTCCTCTACGAGTACCCATTCAACGAGCGCATCCGAACACTGTTGCGGTTTGAAGATCTTTTTGACCGGTTTACGTTCTTTTTGTCTTGCGAAGATGCAAAGGAACACCATATCGCACTGATGACGCTGTTTGAAATTGCAGACGTAGCAGGCCGAGCTGATCTCAAATCTGATCTCAGCAAAGAACTCGAGCGTCAACGCCAAACCCTTATTTCATATCGAGATAATCCAAGGATTGACCAAACCACGTTAGAGACTGTGTTAGTAGAAATTACGCAGACACTGGCTCAGCTAAACCAAATGCACGGTAAGGCAGGCCAACATCTGGCGGATAACGAATGGCTTAGCAGTATCCGCAGCCGCTCAAGTATCCCAGGTGGCACTTGCCGCTTTGATTTACCTTCTTACTATGCCTGGCAACAGGGTCCGCTCGAGTACCGTCGGCATGATATTGCACAGTGGGCGATACCATTATTACCGCTACGCGATGCCATGGCGATTGTCTTAAAATTCGCCCGTGAATCCAGCCAAGTCACCAAAGTCATCGCCACCCAAGGTCGCTATCAGCAAATGCTATCTGGCCGCACCTGCCAGTTAATGCAAATACGCGTACCCACCGAGCTAGGCGTCATTCCTGAGGCCAGCGCTAATAAATACATGCTTTGGGTACGTTTTACCACGCAAGACGGCGATATGCGTCCACAGCCGGTTGATACGGATGTGCCCTTTCAGCTCGCTTTGTGTAATTTATAATAGCGTTGAGAACGGCATAAAAAGTCGAAATGAAATCGGTGCATAACCTGAATACTCGGGCTAGCTTTACACACCAGGTTTCAGATACACTCTTATCTATGAACACTCTCGTTAACTGCCCTATCTGCAGCATCAAAGTTGAATGGAAGCCAGAGAATCGTTATCGGCCATTCTGCTCAGAGCGCTGCAAAAAAATCGATCTTGGCACCTGGGCTGCCGAGAAGTATGTGATTGGCGGCACACAGGAAGCGCCCGCTACAGCTGACTCAAACGACGACTTAGATTAAATCTATGCGTCATTGCTTTAACTAAGTCAGCCGGTCATCGGCTAGATGTAGCATCGGCCTCAAGCCAGTCAAGCACCGGAATTGTCGCCGGGAGTACAGGAGCCACCTCAACCGGTGTCTGCTGCCAAGCAAGCGCTTGGCCTTCTCGCCCAGTTGGCTCGCCCTGCCATGCGGTTACTTTGCAAAAGAAAAGCCGCACGTAAGCATGAGGATAATCATGCTCAAGCACTCGCCAACGCTGGCACGCCTCTACTTGAATCCCGAGTTCCTCGTGTAACTCCCGCGTTAATGCGGCTTCAACTGATTCACCGGCTTCTAACTTGCCGCCAGGAAACTCCCAATAGCCTTCATAGGGTTTGCCAGAAGGGCGCTGCGCGAGCAAAAAACGTCCATCGTTGCGCACCAGTATCCCAACCGCCACCTGCGTGACCAGCCGACCGTCCGGCATATATTCTGCCTGCTGTTGCAGCCTCATAAAAGGCTGCGCGCTGAGGCGTTCATGGGTTGTTGTCGGCCTGACCAATCACGTGCAAACTGCCAGGCTACACGCCCAGAGCGCGAACCACGCGCAAGCGCCCAAGCAAGAGCTGCACCACGTGCTTGCTCGCAATCCGTATCGCTGCACCCAAAATGTTTAAGCCAGTGGTGGACAATACTAAGATAGTCATCTTGCTTGAATGGATAAAAGCTAATCCATAAGCCAAAACGCTCAGAAAGCGAAATCTTTTCTTCCACCGCCTCGCCTGGATGAATTTCTCCCTCGCTGGTATGGCGGTAGCTTTCATTGTCGCTCATATATTCCGGCAAAAGATGGCGGCGGTTTGACGTGGCATAGATTAATACATTGTCTGATTGCGCAGCAATTGAGCCATCGAGTGCTACTTTCAGGGCTTTATAGCCTGGCTCGCCCTCTTCAAAAGATAAATCATCGCAAAACACAATAAAGCGTTCAGGACGATGCGCAATCAGTTCAATAATATCGCCCAGTTCATGCAAATCAACTTTGTCGACTTCAATCAGCCGTAAACCGTCTGCAGCAAAATGATTTAAACATGCTTTGATTAAGGAAGACTTACCGGTCCCCCGCGCCCCCGTCAACAATACATTATTGGCGGGCAATTTTTGTACAAACTGGCGCGTATTGGCTTCAATTAACTGCTTTTGCCGGTCAACGTTTTGTAAATCTTCCAGCGTGATCGATGACACCTGCGCCACTGGCTGCAAAAAACCCCGGCCTTGGCGCATACGCCAGCGAAACGCTATAGCGGCCGGCCAATCAATTACGCCAATCGGCGGTGGCAGCAGCGCCTCTAGCCGGCCCAGCAGCCCTTCCGCACGATTTAGGAATTGTTCAAGCTTATCCATAAAAAATAGCTATTCTTTAAGAGCGATAATCGGCATTAATGCTGACATATTCATGCGACAAATCGCTGGTCCAAATCGCGGCCTTTGCATCACCACGCGCTAACCCAACGCGCACTGTAATTTCCGGCTGCTGCATCACACGCTGTCCCTCTTCCTCAAGATAATCGGGATGACGCCCACCTTCTTTTACGACCCATATATCGTCGAGATATAAATCAATTTTGTCGACCTCGAGATTCTCAATGCCAGCATAGCCAATCGCGCATAAGATGCGGCCAAGGTTTGGATCAGAGGCAAAAAAAGCCGTTTTAACCAGTGGCGAATGACCAATCGCATAGGCAACCTGGCGGCATTCAGCAGCAGTTGCGCCCCCTTCAACCTGAACGGTGATGAATTTTGTAGCGCCTTCAGCATCACGCACGATCAATTGAGCTAGCGTCTGAGCTAATTCGGTAATCGCATCGCGTAACACGATATAGATCGGATCTTCAATCGAAGTCACGAGCGGCAGATCGGCTTGGCCGGTGGCGATGATGACAAATGAATCATTGGTCGACGTGTCACCGTCGACCGTAATGCAATTAAACGAGCGATCCGCGGCGTGCTTGGTAAGTACATCAAGCACTGGCTGACTGAGGCCGGCATCGGTTGCAATAAAACTGAGCATCGTCGCCATATTCGGCCGAATCATGCCCGCCCCTTTGCTGATGCCGGTGAGTGTGATTTGCTGGGTACCGATGGTGATACGTCGCGAGGCGGCTTTTGCGCGAGTATCGGTCGTCATAATCGCTTCGGCAGCGTCATGCCACTGCGCGGGTGCGCGCGCCGCCCATGCTGCGGGTAGCGCGGCACACAGGCGGTCGATCGGCAACGACTCAAGAATCACGCCGGTTGAGAATGGCAACACTTGCTGCGCAGTCATCCCGGCAAGTTGCGCCAGCGCAGCACACGTCTTATGAGCATGGGCAAGCCCTAACTCGCCAGTGCCAGCATTAGCGTTGCCCGTATTGACAACGAGCGCGCGAATACCAGCCCCACCATTGCGCGCAGAGGCCAAATGCTCACGGCTGACAATGACAGGAGCCGCGCAGAAACGATTCGTCGTAAACACCGCCGACACCGTAGTGCCTTTATCTAGCGCCAGCACCAGCAAATCTTTACGATTCGGTGTGCGAATATTCGCTTTAGCCCAGCCAAGCGTAACCCCTGCGACGGGATAGAGCTGCGCAGAATCAATCAGAGGAAAATTGACAGCCATTCAGAAATCAAAGTCCATGGGTTTAGAAAAGTCACGCCAATTTACCGTGACATTGCTTATATTTCTTACCACTACCACAAGGGCATGGGCTATTACGGCCGACTTTAGGTGCTATTTCACGCAATGCATTTGAGTCATGAAAACTGGACTTACCTCTCCCATTCTGGTCCAACTCAGAGGTCGGCTGATTGATCGCGGCCCCAGTAAATTCAGCATGCTGAAAGTGCATATCTTCGTGATGAGCCGCTTTTTCCTCAAGCTGCTCGGCTGCCTGTTCAATTTGCTCGACCGACTGAATACGCACATTCATCACAATGCGTATCACCTCGAGTTTGATTGCATCAAGTAGTTGCGCGAAAAGGTCAAAAGCTTCGCGCTTATATTCTTGTTTGGGGTTTTTCTGCGCATAACCGCGCAGATGAATGCCTTGCCGCAAATGGTCTAACGCCGCCAAATGCTCGCGCCAGCGCGCATCAAGTGTTTGCAGCATAATTGAACGCTCAAATCCGCTAAATGCTTCACGCCCAATCTGCTCGACCTTGTTTTGATAGGACTGGGTCACAGTGGTCAACACATGATGCACAATGTCTGCATCGTCAGCTACCTCTATCTCGGCCTGCTTAAGGTTAAGCTCAAGTTGCCAATCATCGCGCAAGACCTGAGTCAGGCCCGCCAAATCCCACTGCTCTTCGATACTGCCTGGTGGCACGAAAGTATGCACCAGTTCGGCAAACACACTCTTGCTCATGGCCACGATGGTCTCTGAAATATCCGCCGCCTCGAGTAATTCATTGCGCTGCTGGTAAATCACGCGCCGCTGGTCATTGGAAACATCATCGTATTCCAGTAATTGCTTGCGAACATCAAAGTTACGCGCTTCGACCCGGCGCTGCGCCGACTCGATTGAGCGCGTGACAATGCCCGCTTCAATAGCCTCGCCATCAGGCATTTTGAGACGTTCCATAATCGCGCGGACACGGTCACCAGCGAAGATCCGCAACAACGGGTCTTCCAGTGAAAGATAAAAGCGCGAAGAGCCAGGGTCGCCCTGCCTTCCTGCCCGACCGCGTAATTGATTATCGATCCGGCGCGATTCATGCCGCTCAGTGCCAATAATATGCAGACCGCCCGCCGCTTTGACGGCATCATGCAAAGCCTGCCATTCATCGTGCAAGTGCTGAATCCGGCGCGCTTTTTCATCGTCAGGCAAGGTTTCATTGGCTTCAATGAAGCTTGCCTGCCTCTCAACATTGCCGCCTAATACAATATCTGTACCCCGGCCCGCCATATTGGTTGCAATCGTCATCATTTTTGGACGGCCGGCTTGCGCGATAATTTCCGCCTCGCGCTCATGCTGCTTAGCATTGAGGACCTGGTGTGGCAACTGCACATCCGTTAACAACGACGATAGCAACTCTGAATTCTCAATTGATGTGGTGCCTACCAACACCGGTTGCCCCCGTTCATAGCATGCGCGGATATCGGTAATCACCGCATCATAGCGTTCACGCGCACTTTTATAAATTTGATCCTGATGGTCAATCCGCTGACTCAGCCGGTTAGTCGGAATCACTACGGTTTCCAGCCCATAGATTTGCTGAAACTCGTGTGCTTCAGTATCTGCCGTTCCGGTCATCCCGGCCAGCGTGAGGTACATTCGAAAATAATTCTGAAAGGTAATCGATGCAAGCGTTTGATTTTCGTGCTGAATGTGCGCACCTTCTTTTGCCTCAACCGCTTGATGCAAGCCGTCCGACCAACGACGCCCGGCCATTAAACGGCCAGTAAATTCATCAACAATGATGATTTCACCATTTTGCACGACGTAATGCTGATCGCGATAAAACAGCGCATGCGCACGTAGCGCTGCATACACATGGTGCATCAATGTAATGTTTTGTGGTGCGTATAAGCTTTCGCCCGCGCCGATCAAACCCCATTGCGCTAACAAGGCTTCCGCTTTTTCATGGCCGCGCTCGGTTAAAAAGACTTGCCGCGCTTTTTCATCGAGGGTGTAATCACCCGGCACCTCAACCCCTGTCCCATCTGCTTTTTCTTCGCCAAGTTGACGCTCAAGCAGCGGCGGTAGCGCATTCATCCGGACATACAATTCCGTATGATCTTCTGCTTGGCCGGAAATAATCAGTGGCGTGCGCGCTTCATCAATCAGAATTGAATCGACTTCATCGACAATCGCGAAGTTAAGCTCACGCTGCACACGCGCATCCACTTCATACACCATGTTATCGCGCAAATAATCGAAACCGAATTCGTTATTTGTGCCATAAGTAATATCGGCGGCATACGCTTGCCGCTTGGCCTCAGGTTCCATCTGCGATAGATTGATGCCAACTGACAAACCCAGAAAACGGTATAGGCGGCCCATCCACTCAGCATCACGCTGCGCCAGATAGTCATTGACCGTCACCACATGCACGCCACGACCAGATAAGGCATTGAGGTAGGCCGCAAGCGTCGCCACCAGCGTTTTACCTTCGCCTGTGCGCATCTCAGCAATTTTGCCATGATGCAATGCCATACCCCCGATAAGCTGCATGTCGAAGTGGCGCATTTTTAGCACGCGCCGGCTTGCTTCGCGGCACACCGCAAACGCTTCGGGCAAGAGCTGATCAAGCGACTCGCCAGCAGCAACTCGTTGCCTAAATAGTGCTGTGCATGCTTGCAATTTTTCGTCAGTCAGTTTTTCGAACTGCGCCTCAAGCGCATTGATCGTAACGACAGTTTTCTGGTACTGCTTAAGCAACCGTTGATTACGGCTGCCAAAAATCTTTTTGAGAAGTCCGGCAATCATCGCTTATAAGGTTATAACTGCTAACGCTATGAAAGTTAAGGGTTTAAACACTATGAAATTTAAGCGTTTAAAAAAATAGAGTTTATCATGCTACTCTGTGCTGCAATATAGGCAAAACATAGCGGCAACCTACAATTTAGAGTTAAGCTGCCGGTACCAATAAACCTAAGGTAAGATCAGGGCAGCATATGAACCCCGCATACTTAACAAAATCGCTCCCCACGCGCAGCACGCCGTCTCTCATTTCATTGCTTAAACGTAATGAAGCGTTCGCCCAACTACGTACCGGCGTCGAACAAATTGCCGCCCTTGAGCGTGATTTGGCGGCCGCATTACCAGATTATCTAGCGCCAAATGTATCTCCCGGTCCGATCAAAAATGGCTTGCTCACCCTGCTTACCGCGCATAACGCGCTCGCGGCACGCCTACGTCATCTAGAACCGGGTTTGCTGCAAGCGCTGCAACAACGCGGCTGGCTTGTGCATGCGATTAAAATCCGGGTGCAACTCCAGCATGCAAAACCCACATCCGCCGCTAAAACAGCCCATCTATCAAGGGCTGGCTTTGCCTGCCTACAAGCCCTACGCCAAAAAATTGCCCCTTCACCACTGCAAACTGCCGTGGCGCAAATGATCGAGCATCAAGCCAAAAATTTTCGCGAAAAAATATAAAAAACTAATGCTCCCATAAGAAAGATGAATAGCTTATTCTTTCTCAACATTTTAGTTTTTTTTAAGATCATTCTTATATGAGTAGAGGATGAAACGCGGCATTATGTACACCACAAAACAATCTTGCATTAAACTTTTGTTTGCACAACACGACTCACTTACCTCTAAGTATGAACCAACTGCAAGCCATGCGCGTTTTCCTGCAAGTTGTCGAAAGCGGCAGCTTCGGAGGAGCCGCGACCAATCTTAAATTATCTAATGCAGTCATCACGCGTTACGTCGCGTTGCTTGAAGCGCATTTGAAGACGCAACTGCTGCAACGCACAACGCGCTGCCTGTCCTTAACCGAAGCTGGGCGCGCTTATGCCGATGGATGCCGCCATATCCTCAAGCAAATTGATGCCATTGAAGCCAATGCAACGCAAATGTCAAGCGTGCCATGCGGGACCTTAAAGCTTTTCGCCTCAGCCTCCCTGTCACTGGCCAATCTAACGCCGCTACTCAGTACATATCGCACTCACTATCCAGAGGTTAAATTACAACTCACGTTAGGGTATCGGCCGGTTGACCTGATTGAAAATGGCTTTGACGCCAGTCTCGTTGCCACCGGCTCCATCACCGGTACGAGCATGACTCAACACCCATTGTTGACAACTGAATCAGCAATTGTGGCGGCGCCGAGCTACCTCGCTCAACGAGGTGGCGCGCCCGACTCTTTAAACGCACTCACGAAGCACATCTTTGTCGGGCCGACACACCACACCTCCAGCCCCACGTGGACTTTTGTCAACGCGCAAGGCAGCCGTCAACTAACGATTGAACCGGCTTACTCAGTCAATGACTTAGCGAAATTGCATGAAGCGGCGCTCGCAGGTATTGGCATTGCAATCCTACCGCAGACCATGGTGGATGAGGATTTAACACAAGGTAAGCTGAAAAGAATTCTGCCCGAATACAGCGTACCGGAAGCAAACGAGCAAATTTCGCTAGTCTATTCAGGCCAACGCCACTTACCTGCTAAGACACGAGCATTTGTCCAACTTGCCATAGAACTGTTAGCCGACAATCATCGACATATGGCATAAAAACTAAAACGCTAGCGGGCCTGGTTTCATCACCCGCGGGCTAATACACATTACTGACTATCGCACTTATCTGGATTTGCCAGACGAAGCCTCGCGGCAGCATTATCAATATGCGCCACAGCAGCCCGCCGCGCAGCATCTGGGTCAGCCTGCGCAATCGCTTCAATAATCGCTTGATGTTCGGCTTGTATCAAAAGATCCATATGACGGGCCTTATTTGCGCGAGTCACTTTAATCGAGGCGTGCATAAAATGGCCCAGAAAATCTAATAGTGATACATAAAGCGAATTACCCGTCGTTAGAGCAATTATTTTATGCAGCCCAACATCTTCATCGGCGCCCTCACGGTCTTTCTCCACGACCTTATCAATTTCCACTACAGCCTGTTTAATGCGCACCAATTGCTCAGGTGTGCGCCGTTGCGCCGCGAGCGCGGCCGCCTCCCCCTCGATACCTCGCCGCAACTCCATCACCTGCAATGCGGCCGGCAAAGAATCCGTAGTGTCAACATCAATCCTAAATGCAGTGGCGGCCGCTGGTGGTAAAACCACTGTACCTAAACCCTGACGCGATTCAACTAAACCATCCGATTTCAAGCGCGAGATTGCCTCTCGAATCACTGTGCGGCTGACGCCAAAGCGTTTAGCCATAAAATGTTCCGTCAGTCGAAAATCAGGAGGTAATTCTTGGTTTTTTATCTTGTACGCGAGTACCTCCGTCACGCGATCAGCCAAAGTGCCCACTGACACAATCTGAAAAGTATTCACATCCTTAGTATTCTGTGATCCGGCCATACTTTATTCTTCCTCGTTTACCAATTTCGAAGCCTGCTTCTACTGACACAACTCGATTCTCTAGTTTATTCCCTTAATCTAACTATATTATTTTATAAATTAACACATTACCACCATTTTCTTTTTAAGACCAACGCAATTATTATTCAAATTATTATTTTCAATAATTGACATTATTACATTTCAGGCATAGCAAAAAAAGTAAAGCTCAAACTAGAATGCCTTTGTCCTTCCTAGATAGCGCATATGATGAAATGACGAAAAAATTGATAGTTTTTCAACTCTGCTAAAATTTGAGATAAGAAAAGGTTCGGTTGTCCAATTATAGCTCGTCACAAAGTATAGCCATTCCATGATAACGTATTCATACTAACAAAAATTTCTCGTTTTCTTGTCGGAGCAAATAATGCAAATTCCATCATCTTTAGCATCCATAGTCTCTTACTGGTTCCCTAATTTGGGGGATACGGAAAAAAAAGCCCAAGGTAGAAAAACACTGGACCCGTGCAATCCTTCACTAGACCAAGTATTGCAGATTTATAAAACCGTCGGAGCGGAGGGCCGCGATTCCTCTTCTCAATTTATCAGAGAGTTAGAGCAGACCTCTTGGCAGCAGCAACAGGTGACAAGCGGTATTTTTAATCATATAAGTTCGATCACAGCGAACATAAATCGAATTTCTGGACGGTTTGATAAGCTAGAACCCGAAACACAACTCGCATGTGTATTTTTTCTAGCTCTTGTTATTAGTATAAATATTTTTATACTTAAACAATTTAAAAATTTAGAAAATGAAATTACCGGACTAAAAAAGAAGCATAGCAAGTTAGAAGTAAAGCATGTTAAGCTGCAAAAAAAGCATATCGAACTAAAAAAATGGCATGTCAAACTAAAAAATGATCATCTCAAACTCAAAATTACTCACATAGACGGAAATATCAAATCAATAGAGAAACTCACCGCACTTCAAGAAAAAACCTCTAAATTGACCTCTGAATTTGGAGATTTTAAAACCACACAATTCTTTGAAATCACAGGACTCGAAAAAGATATTAAAGACCTTAAAGCAGATAATTCAGAAGAGATTGATCGAATATATATGCTTTTAGAAAAAGCCGGCATTCAAATTACTCCTCTGGCCCTGTCTTCAATTGGATCACAGGATGGGTCATGGGGCGGATCTCAAAGCAGTGGATCAAGGACTGGATCACCTAAGCTAGGCTAGGCTAGGCTAACCTGCAGTAATCGATCTGATTTTATTGTTATCCGATTTGGCGAGAGCAGTTGTCAGGTCAGATTCAGTTTTTCAATATCACGATTTTTCCTTACCATACTACTTTTGCGTCAATGAATATTGAAATCTATATCCGACCGCAGCACATTTTTCCTGAATAACTCGTAAGTTTTTTTATAGTAAAGGTTTTGCGTCGAGATAGAGTGACTTAAATTGCAAAATATTCATACTGCCTTCACCTCTCATTTGTAGGCTCGGCCTGCGGTCCTCTAACCTTTCGAAGCCACTTTGCATTCACTTTTGTTACGGCCCGGCAACTCGCGCACTTCCTCCAAAGCACCTGTCGATAGGCTTCAGTGCTTTGGTTTTCCTATACGCTGCTAAGTTATTAACAGAAATTAGCTCTATAAATTGAGCCAAAGTTATGGAGCACGTGTTCGAC
>JASSUB010000049.1:0-9410 GCA_031963205.1 Mycoavidus cysteinexigens | reverse complement strand
CCGCTTGTTTCTTCCGAACGCCTGGCGTCCGCCTGGCCGCCTACTATGCTTTCAAGAAACAAAATATAAGCTGTTGATTATTAAAGGTTTTTAACTTACTCCTGAGGTATAGGCACAAGTTGGAATCCCAATTTCTCCGCGCGTAGAGAGAGACTATGCACGACGCGTTGCTGGTAGCGCTGCTCATAATAATCTTGGCCCTCATCCACATACTCAGTCCCTTTGGTCAGCATCGCGTAAATGAGACGAGCCAGTTTATGAGCTGTTGCCGTAATGGCTTGGGGTCGATCTAGGCGGGCGCACAGGCGGCGATAATATGCCCCTAACGCAGACTGACTTCGTCGTAGGGCCATCGCGGCCATTCTAAGCGCTTGCGCGGCACGATTGGTCGTGCGTTTGCAAGCACCAGAGAGCATTTTGCCTCCAGAAATCTTGGTGCCTGGACACAAACCCAACCATGAGGTGAAGTGCTTGGCATTTTCAAAACGCGATAAATCTGGACCAATCTCCGAGATGACCTTGAGTGCTGTGATGGAATCAATCCCATTAATGCGCGTCAGGTCAACTCCACACAGGTTAAATAAATAAGTGCGCACATCAAACTTAGGCGCATTCTTTGAGCGTGAGCCACGCTTTGAAGGCCCAGGATCGCCTGTCTGAATCTGCATTGCTTTAAGCATCGCTTCAAGTTGCTGATCGCATTCACTTAATTGCTCACCGTAAACGTCATACAGCGCCACAGCTTGCTTAAGGGCAAACAGGTGCTCTGCCCGCCAGTTGCCCCTCAACGATTTAGCAATTTCGGCTCCGCTCGCTCGGATCCGACCATGCTTGAGTTTGGCCAACTTCACCCCATTACGCTCTCCTGCTAGGATGGCTCGAATGATCTTCTGACCTGTCTCACCAACAATATCCGAAATCACATTCCCTAGCTGAACGTTCATCTGCGTCAAAGCTTTCTGCATGTGCTGAATATGCTGACTTTGATAGCTTAGTAACATATCTCGTTGTCGCGATACCGAGCGCAGTGCACATACTTCATCTTTCGGCCGAAATGCGCCAGATAATAAACCGTAACTCATCAGCTGCTGTATCCACTGACAGTCCAGCACATCACTCTTACGGCCTGCAACGTTCTTGACATGTCTCGCATTCACCAAATAAACCGTAAAACCCCGCGACTCCAATAATTCAAACAACGGAATCCAGTACACCCCAGTCGACTCCATTGCCACCACTTCGATCTCGCAGGATTTCAACCAATCCGACAGCTGTTCTAGGTCCTCTGTAAAACTTCTGAATTCCCGTACCGGCTTTTCATCTCTATCTGCGGGTACCGCCACATAGTGGCTCGATGAGCCTATGTCTATCCCGGCTGCATTCGGTTGGGCTATTTCTAACGATTCTCTCTTGCGTACTGGCATGATTTCCTCCATCATTAAAAGTGCCGCACAGATTCGGGTACGTTGTTAAACTCACTCTTTCAAACGGGATATCCGATCGCTCGGATTCACCAATGTCGCCGACGTGACCCAGGACCATGCTTCTAGTCGGGCAAATGGCACCATTGAGAGAACGGTCTTCTTCTGGGCGGCAATTTCACTTTACCCTTCTTTTCCTACCTCGCCGCTAGTTTCTTCAACGCGCCTTGCGGCCGATAGGTCGATTATTGTGCTTCTAATGAATACTTGCACTGACGGCTGCGCGGATCACTCAACTCAGAAAACGATTCCATTATCGGCGGCATCTCTTGGCTCCCAAAAAAGCCAACAGTAAACTCTCTTTATTTATAATTTACAATCCTATTGCTCGCTCAACTCCTTTATTTGCTTGGGGCTTCATGCGGAAGCCCTGGGGGCATCCTCGGCTGAAGGGTACGCCGCATCATGGGGGTGTAAGCTGGAAACGCCGAAAATTCCGCCGGTGGCTTGATGTCACATTCATCTAAACGGGGACTGCACCTTTCCAAGGGTAGATTTTCTAACCTAGATGAGACCATAACAGGCTGAAAATAGGGTGATAGAATTTTCGGCGTTTCCAGCTTACACCCCCAAGTCGCTCTGGTTATCATAATCGTGAATGGGCCAACAAAATGGAATCTATAGGCTTAATGCCAAGCTCAACCGGTCACCCAGGCGGAGATAAGACGGGACAAAGAATGTCTGATTACGTGATTGAGACCGGCCAGTTTAAGCAAGCTTGTATTGAGTTGATCGAATCAGGCCATCAATTTAGATGGGTTGATCGCAGAATCCCAAGGTCTGATATTTTAAACCTATTACAACACCTAGTTACTCCGCCCCTTCTAGATCAAGATGAGTCTACGCTCTTGCAGCCTTTGATGCCTTCCCCAGAAAGCATATTTAGCATACCTTTGGCAACATTGATTCCCCATTTTGAGCATCATGCCGAACAGCAAAAAGCCAAATCAAAGACAAAATATTCCTGCCCAATTTGTGATACCAACGTGTGGGGGAAACCCAATCTTCATATCCGATGTGAGGAGTGTAGTGAACTTTTTATATCTATATGAAGGCCGGGCAGGGGAGCGTACCAAACTGATAGTTGTATCGGCCCGCAATTAAAAACACTCCGACCCGCAATCCATTGGTGCAAACCTGGATTATCTGCAACTGACCAAGATGTTCAATACCGTCTTAGTGTATGCATCGATCTCGTCCAGTACACTTAGCCAATGGCCGATCACGCGCTTGACGCTCAGGGCTGGCTGCGTGTCGCGCCAGACCGTTAAAATCCGATGGTATACAACCAGATCAGCCCGTTGCACGCAATACGAAGTTGTCATTTGGGTTACCTCGATGTCACTGAGCGCTCCGGGGATGCCCCGGGCGCGCTCCAGCAGTCCCAGTTGCTCAACTGTGTTCTGCTGAATGCCGCGCAGAGAGTTGATAGTGAAGGGCAATCCAAGCGGATCTGGGTAGGTAATAACCTCGATTTCCTCGGCGGCACTGTTGCCAGTCACAATGTTTAAAATATCGTGGTTACTAGTTCCTATCAGATCTGCTTTTGGGATGTTCATATGCACCCAAGGAAAAAGATCTTGTTTTTGCGCGACCAACATACGCAGATCCTGTTTAAAACCCTCTTCCAAGCCAGGCGGCGGCGTATTTTGGTTGTCAACCTCAATCAATTCCCAAACCCGCTCGATGTGATCCTCACGTTCAGAGGCGTCAGGAAACAGGCTAATGTTCCAGGCAAGGCAGCAGCTCATGGCCGCTTTCTGTCGTCCCTCTAATTCTGGAATAAAGAGAATGTGCGGAAGCATGAAAGACGAAAAGCAAGACGCTACTGTAAATTGTTTGAATTGTAATTTCATGTGCAAAATAAGATAGCCGACCCAGCCGCTAGATGACCGCTGTTAAGCCAACGCGGTATCAGCATGGCGACAGCTCCAATAAATCACAAAAACTCAGTATAGCTGGACTTTGAATGTTGGGCAGAGATATTGGAATGGCACTGAAAGGCTTGCCGGCACATCATGCTGTCATTTTCAGAAGACGATTGCGCCACCTATCAGAAGTCATCTGCACCAATCCTGTCTATGCTCAATACTCGCGTGCACTAAATAGACCTTGCCTCAATCCAACATGCCGGGTTGTCACTCCTTGCTCGTTAACCCTCAGTGCATCTGGTTTCATGCAACGGACTTCAATTTGGTGCACGCGAGTATTGAGCATAATTGAGTATCAACGAGATTGGTGCAGATAACTTCTGATATTAGGTTGTCAGACGCCGACTTCACAACAGGCATTACGCCGAGTAAGTTGGTGCAGTCGTCTTCTGAAAATGACACATCATGCATGCTGTTGACAACAGTGCAAAAAACGGCCGTTTTTTGTACCATGGGGATCGGAGTAGGTTTGCTTAACTCGATACCGTATTACAATGCCCAGCTATAGAAAATAACAGGATAACACTATGCTGGGCAACATCTCATCGTCACCATGGAGCGTACTCTCTGCGCAAGCACTGGACCTCGCTAACGCCTATTTAAAAAGCGCCCGAAATACCCAGGATATCCATCTCGCTTCAATCTTCTGTGACGATGCGGAAATCTCGTTGTCTCAAGCAAAGCAAGCTTTCAAAAGAGCACTTTCCCCTGAGACATTGACCGAGCAAACACTGCGCAATAACATCGGCACCGCTTACTTTGAGCGAGGCAAGATATTAGCCCAGTTAGGGCAACGCGATAGGGCGCAGGCAAGCTATAAAAAGGCAGAAAAGTGGGGCTATGAGGAAACTAGGTCGGTTACTACTATGCCGGCCATGTCGCTGTTTATGAACAGTGCGTCGGCTGTGACTCAGGCGCCCACCTCTACCCCAATGTCTGCCCCGGCAAAAAGCGATCTGGTGGATTATCTATTTGAAAAGGCCCTATTAACGCTGAACTCTTTAAAGATTGCCAATACCCCTAGCCTTTTCCTGGTGTATGCGCACGACAATCCAACTCACGGAAAGGCCGATGCCGAGACATCTAAATATTTAATCGAGAAGTTATTTCAAATCCAAGGCTTCAAGCTGCATTCGGATCAAGCGCCGATGGGTCGACCGTACTCCAGCTCGCCGGAAGAACTAAAAAAAGACGGCAAACTAGGCGATATCGTAACCAATCAACTCTGCTTGTTGCCCGCTCAGTTAATCAAAGACGTGAAGCCGGTCGATAAGGTGGTGGTGTGTTCTTCCGAGGTATTAGGAAGCTACCTAAAATGGAAGGACTATGAAAAGTTTCATCAGGAACTTCAAGAGGCCTATCACAAAGATTTAGAAACCTATCGCAAAGATGGTGAACAAAAGGACGCTTTGGCAATACGTCAGGTGGTCAATAAATTTTCACAAGAAGAAAAATATAAGGCGGGGTTCCATCATGTGTTGACAGAAATCGCTTTTTTGCAAATCCGGGAAAAGCATATGACCGGTGAGCACGGGATTATCCCAGTATCGTTAACGCCCAATAGCTATGAGGAGTGCCTGGCGCATTTTATTCCAGCGACCACGGTTCGGATGGAGGATATTCCTAGATTGGAGGGACAAGCCCAAGCAGGACGAGAGGTGCATCAAAACCAAAGTCGGCATGGGGTGCTGTTTAAGCTGATCGAGCGGCTATTGGTGGGCAGCAATGAGGCGAAAACGTTTCTGGACAAGTTTTGGAATGGGCATGGTGAATGTATTGCCCTTTTAAATAAGAATTCAACGCTTGGCCAGCTTCAGTTTGCCAAGCTATTAGACGGCATCTTCGACGGCATACAAAGAGCGCAGCACAGCCAGCTTGCCTCTATCTTGAATCAACAAGACCAGGAGCTGTGGGTGCTTAAGGCAGACTCCATAGAGGCGCTGAAAGGGCAGTATTCGGTAGCCTTAACGCAAAATGAAGCGTTTCAAGAGACCCTAAAACTCTATGTTGAGCCGCGCTGTCGAGCGAGTATGAATGGGGAGAGCAAAACCTTTGAACTCTTACCCCAAGTTCAAGCCTTTCTAAAAGATAAAAAAGTGATTTTGTTGACGGGAGACTCGGGGGCGGGCAAAACCACCTTCAACCGCCGCCTAGAAAAGCACTTATGGGACCACAAAAAAGAAGACGATGCGATTCCGCTGTTTATTTCTCTGCCGAGTATTGACAAGCCTGAGCACGATCTAATCACCAAGGTGTTAAAGAAAAGAGGGTTGTCAGAATTTCAGATTCAGAAATTAAAGAAAGAAAAGTTTGTCTTTATTTTGGACGGGTATGATGAAATACGTCAGACGCAGAATCTGTATGTGAGCAATTCCATCAATAAGCCTGACGGGTGGCAAGGTCGTATGGTGATCAGCTGCCGTAGCGAATATCTGGGCCAAGACTATCAAAGCCGTTTTCAATCGAATCCGATTGAGAAGGACAAAGATACGGCGTTTCAAGAAGTCGTGGTTCTGCCGTTTTCAAAAGAAGAGAGCGATCACTACCTAGAAAAATATGTGACGCACACTTCAACGGGCTGGACGGTACAAGCCTACCAAGAAGCCTTCTCTCAACAATCTAATTTAAAAGACTTGATTAGCAACCCATTTTTGCTGCGGGTGGTGCTAGAAGCGTTGCCGTACGTCGAAAAAAAGGGGGGAGCGGGATCTGCGATCCAGTTACGCCTGGATCTGTATGATCAGTTCGTCAGAAGTTGGTTCGAGCGCAACCAGCAGCGCTTAAGCAACCAAAGTTTAACGGGGACTAAAAAAGAGATTTTTAGCGTGTTATCTGACGAAGGCTTTGCTAAGCACGGCATTGCATTTGTGCAAGCATTAGCGGTGCATATGTATATCGAGAATGCAGGTAAACCGATAGTTGACTATTCGTCGCTCAACGACAAAGGAAATTGGAAGGACGCCTTTTTCGATCGAACAGAAGAAAACCAACTGCTGCGTGAAGCGTGGCCGTTGATCCGAAGTGGCACTGAATACCGATTTATCCATAAATCGCTGCTGGAATATTTTGTGGCGAGGTCGCTGTTTGAGTCGTTCGATGCATGTATGAATTTAAGCACTCGCCAGCGTCGTGGTAGTGCTGCTTCAGTTTATAGTTTTGAAGAGCACGCTGTTTTGCCTCCCAAAACGCAGCGAGATGTATCGTTAAGCCCAAAGCATTGGATTGGCGATCTGGGGGTTGTGCGCTTGTTGACTGATCGCGTTTGGCAAGAGCCTACATTTAAGGAACAGCTGTTAGCGATAATCGATCGCTCGAAAGCGGATAAAAGCGTACGCCAAACGGCGGCGAATGCAATGACGATTTTGGTCAGAGCGGGAGTACCGTTTCCTGGTGCGGATCTAAAAGGGATCCAAATACCCGGTGCAGATCTGAGTTTTGGGGCCTTCGATTCAGCGCAGTTGCAGGGCGCCGATTTAAGAAAGGCGACGCTTCGCAATAGTTGGCTACGCAACGCCAATTTAAGCGGCGCGCAGATGGCCGGGGTGCAGTTTGGCGAATGGGCGTATTTGCAAGAAGAGAGCGCGGTACACTCGTGTGCCTATTCACCGGCTGGGAAAACCTGTGCCATAGGACTTGGAAACGGTACGATCCGTGTGTATGCGACGTCGAATTGGGAAAAAATGCACACCTTAACCGGCCATACCGACAGGGTTTGGAGCGTGGTGTATTCGCCGAGCGGCGGGCAGATCGCCTCGGGGAGTGATGACAAGACGGTGCGTCTGTGGGAGGCGCACAGCGGCGCGGCGGGGCATACCTTAACCGGCCATACCGCCTATGTTAAGAGCGTGGTGTATTCGCCGAGCGGCGGACAGATCGCCTCGGGGAGTTGGGACAAGACGGTGCGTCTGTGGGACGCGCAGAGCGGCGCGGCGGTGCACACCTTAACCGGCCATACCAACGGTGTTAGTAGCGTGGTGTATTCGCCGAGCGGCGGGCAGATCGCCTCGGGGAGTTTGGACAAGACGGTGCGTCTGTGGGACGCGGACAGCGGCGCGGCGGTGCACACCTTAACCGGCCATACCCACTGGGTTAATAGCGTGGTGTATTCGCCGAGCGGCGGGCAGATCGCCTCGGGGAGTGCTGACACTACGGTGCGTCTGTGGGACGCGCACAGCGGCGAGGCGGTGCACACCTTAACCGGCCATACCTGGTCTGTTAATAGCGTGGTGTATTCGCCGAGCGGCGCGCAGATCGCCTCGGGGAGTGAGGACAAGACGGTGCGTTTGTGGGAGGTTGCCTCGGGTCACTGTCTCAGCGTGATTCAGGCGTGGAGCGCCGTGTATAGCGTGGCTTGGACGGGGCTGAATAGACACGACTATTTGGTGAGCGGTTGTGCAGACCGGTCAATGCGGCAATGGGAGCTCAAAAAAGATCCAGAAAAAGGCTATCAAGCCCTATTGTGCTGGAGTATTTCGAGGAATGAGTTGATGGTGAAGGATACGGTGATTGAAGAAGTGCAGGGTTTAAGCGAGGTGAATAGAGCACTATTGGAGCAACGCGGTAGAGATGATCATTCTGATGAGGAAAATAACTCTGATACGGACTCTGACGAAGAGTAAGAATATAATCGGGAGTCGGGTTTTGGAAAGAGCAGAGCACGAGTCTGCCGGGGGCGAACGCGTGCTGTGTGCCCCCGATTGAACATAATTCCCGATTATAGACAGTTTTTTTGTAAGGGCTATTTTAAAATGTCGCACTTTGGCAAAGTTGACATGTCGCATAGGATACCGGCGTTCTTGATTTAGGAGTACGGTATGACGGCACCGATTACGATCGCAGTGACAGGTGAGATCGGTGCGAACCAAGGTGCAGCACCTCGTCAGAAAAAGCGTTTGCAGGAAAGAGAAACAGCGCAAATTCACGACCAATGATTTAACAGCACGCCTGTATTCATTACGAGTTAAGACATTTTAACTTTGGTGCGACCTGGAAAGTCGTTTGAATTTCCGTCTTACAGGAGAAATATAACCAGATAAGACCGATTGCTCCATCAATCGTTCCCTAGTCGGACATGCGGGGCTGGCAACGGTCCGGTGTGAAGCTCCGATGACAATGTAACCGCCGAGTAATCGGTAAGCCGAGCCGCGAGGCAAAGCCGAATCTGCTAGCACTAAAGCGGAGAGGGGCTAGGGATGTGCGAATACGATCAACACACGTGAATCTCTGTAATTGTCGTTAAAATGAACAGGCCAAAGGTGCTGGGCCTGAACCAAAATGGTACGCGGTTAGGTTTGGTCGCTCAAAGTTCGGCCAACATGGACAAACAACCGCCGGCAAAGAAGAGGGATCCGACTCGCACTGAAATTCAAACGGAACAGGATAAGCCCGTAACGCTGCCAGAAATGGTAGGCAAACCGCGAGGAATGCTGTTGGCGCTGCGGGTACAGGAAGGAGCAAAAAGCGAAGGCCGCCTTGTAATGAGGGGGATAAAGAGTGAAACATTCTCTTGCGCGAAAGCGAGCAGACTTGCTCTTGGTCAGAGTGGGCAAGAAATCTTGGCAAACCGTTATACGCGGGAAAGCAGATGAGGCAGACCGTTTAGGTTTGTTGTGCGCTTGCGCGCCCAGGTGAATTAAGAAACCAGGTCAACTGGTTCGATTTTACCAGAAGGGCGAAATGGCTCCAGGCGTATATTGCTCAGGCAGCCAGTTTGTTAGACTGCCCGGTGCCTTAGCCAGCGCTGGACTCTTGGCTTGAGCCGTGTGCGAGGTGACTCGCCTGCACGGTTCTTAGGAGAGGGAGGGTTAGCAATAGCCCTTCCTTATCCGACCCGAAACTGCGACATTTTAAAATGGCCTTGACATTTTCGAATTTTTGAAGATGGCTGTTTTTAGTTAAAATTAGCGTCATTTAAGCGATTTTTACCCTGCATTTCTGCTCACGTCCTCAGCATTCTAAAAACTGCTTAACCCCAGCCTGCTGTGCAGCTTGCAGCAGA
>JASSUB010000011.1:0-62005 GCA_031963205.1 Mycoavidus cysteinexigens | reverse complement strand
ACTCCCTTCTACTAGCCTTCCAGGGAAATACCTCTCAACTCGTCTCTAACCTTACCCCAGGATAAATATCTGGGGAGTTACAAATAACCACAATAAAAATTCAAAGATGAGTATGAACTCTAAATAATGTATATGGCACAGAACTAAAAAGGAAAATGGGTTATGGGTATGTATAGCGTTAATCCCAGAAAATCACCTGGCTTGACAAGCGGGGTGATGTTGGTGATCGCCACGGTAGTAGGCGGCGGTATGTTTTCCTTGCCGATCGCCATGGCCGGCGTCTGGTTTGTTAACGGGGCAATTATCCTTATTTTAGTTGCCTTAATGATGCTGATGACTGGCTTGCTTTTACTGGAAGTCAATCTTCATTTCAAGCCCGGCGCCAGTTTTAATACTTTTACCACCGAGCTGCTGGGTAAGAAATGCAGTGTGCTGGTTGGCGCCTCTTTTATTTTCGTGCTGTATATTCTGACCTATGCTTATATTTCCGGCTCTTCGGCAGTACTCTCTCAGACCCTAATTAAATATGCTGATATATCGCTGCCGGTGAGTTTCTTGGTGATGATCGTCAGTTTTATTGTGGGTCTGATTGCTTGGTATAGCTCGCTGTGGGTTGGCCGGATTGTTACCGTACTGACTTTTGGTAAGTTTATTGCTTTTTTTGCTACCTTTTCCGGTATGGTCAGTCATATTGAAATAGCTAAAGTTTTAGATTCGGCCTCGGTCGCGCTCAAAGACACTCACTATTTTCCGTATGTGTTGATGACCTTGCCCTTCTGTATTATTTCGTTTGGTTTTCACGGTAACATGCCTAGCTTATTGAGATTGTATGGCAAATCCGGCATCCGTAATATCACGCGTTCTATTATTATCGGCATGGCAGTTTCTCTTCTACTTTATATCTTCTGGCTGCTAGTTACCATGGGCAATATTAGCCGCGCCGAGTTTCCCCAGATTATCGCCAAAGGCGGCAACGTCGATACTTTTGTCGGAGCGCTCGACGGCGCCTTGAACAGTAAGTACATGGATTTGATTTTGACGTTTTTTGGGAATTTTGCTGTAGCCAGTTCAATGTTGGCAGCAACATTAGGGCTGTTTGATTATATCGCCGACCTATTTAATTTCAAAAATGATCGTGTCGGACGATTTAAAACCGCCGTTATCACCTATTTACCTCCGGCGGTAATCTGTTCTTTTTATCCTAATGGTTTTATTTATGCTATTGGTTATGCCGGGCTCGCTTTTACTATCTGGAGCGTGATTTTACCGCCGTTTTTGGTGAAAAGCGCGCGCAAGCGTTACGCGCAGGCAATATATACTGCACCCTGCAATAATCTGATGCTTAACCTGATTATTGTCTGCGGCTTTATCGTTTACCTTACGGTGATTATGAATATGTTTGGTTGGTTGCCAGTCTTCAAATAAAGCTGTAGGTAGTGGTCGCATAGCGCAGAAAATGCCTCAGCGCAGAGTTGTAAGGGGCGGATTTAGGCTCACTCATTAGTCGGCCCTGAATAATTCGTAAGTTTTTTTAATGGCTCAGAGTCCATCAAAGAGCCGCTGCATACCGATCCAGAGGGCGGCTTATCCCCATGCTATTCTCACAAATAGCAACTTGCTTAGGTTGTCTATTACTAACGTCAACTTTGGATTATGCTGGCAACGTACAGAGTTGATGGATTTTAAAAAAACACCCATTCACCCTGCGTTATCTCAAAAGGGTGAAGGGGCCTTATGCCATTGCTGATTAGAGTCGTTTTTGAGCAATTATTTTAAATTGCTTAAGATGCTTTGCGTAGTTCGCGCGGGGTAAATTTGATCACCGAGTGCGTCGGGTAGCTTGTGTTTGACCTAATATCTGTAGGGGCCTTTTCTTCTGTCTCAAAGAAAAAGCGTTGCTCGCCAAAAGCCGGCACTAAGCTATCTAACCAAGTTGCCTTTGGATCGAATTTCGCATAGAAAGGCCGACGTACCCAATCTGGGTTGCGGGCTTGCAGAAACTGTAGCGCAAACACCTTTTCGTCGCGAATATTCACGATGCCATCTACCACCACTTTACCCGGAAACGCGCTCATTGAAGGGCCGCGCACGGTGCGAGCTAAGCCAGAGACGGTTTGATAAGCTGCCTGAAAAATCTCATACGCTTTGGCCAGCGGCATTTGAAAATATTCATGGGGTCCGGTATCGCGCTCAACAAACATATAGTACGGAATGGCCCCGAGGCGAACGCCGAGTGTCCATAATTCGGCCCATGCTTTAGCGTCGTCATTGATGTGGCGGATTAACGGAGACTGCATCCGCACTGTAGCGCCGGTTGACAGAATACGCTTCAGCGCTTTTTGCGCCATCTCTTGGCGCAATTCAACCGGGTGATTGTAATGGCCCATGAGTGCCAGGTTTTTACCTGCCTTGACGACTCTCTCGAAAAGGCGCAATAAATCGTCGGCATCTTTATCAGTTACAAACCGCTGTGGCCAGTAAGCAACCGATTTAGTCCCAATGCGAATGTTTTGAATATGCTCGAGTTCTGGATCGAGTAGTAGTGGCTCAATGTACCCAGTTAGCGAGCGGGTGTTCATAATGAGGGGATCCCCCCCAGTAATCAGTACATCGGTGATTTCTTTATGTTGCTTAAGATAGGAAACTAATTCGTTTGATTCTCTCGCATCGAACTTGAGGCCTTCCATGCCCACAAATTGTGGCCAGCGAAAGCAGAATGTGCAATAAGCATGGCAGGTTTGTCCGGCGCTTGGAAAGAACAATACGGTCTCTTTATATTTATGCTGTAGGCCTTGAACAGGGGCGCCATCTAGCATAGGTACGTTGTGTGTCATTTGGCCGGCTGGGTGCGGATTCATTTGCAAGCGGATTTTTTTAACTTGCATTTCAATTGCCGCCTCATCTTTTTTGATGAGCACTAAATCTCGCAGATGAGCATACTCTGCAGGTGGCAACATGTCCTGATGAGGAAAGGTGAGACGATACATTGGATCGTCTGGCACGCGATCCCAATCAATCAACTCGCCCATCACATATTGATTCGTACGAAAGGGCAGGACACGCGAAACTACGAGTACTGCTTCACGTAGTTCGGCTGGGATTTTTTCCCACTGCGGCGCTTGCTGGATGGATTGCCGGGTATAAGGCTTAAATTTCGGTGCAGCGAGAACCTCTTGAGTCACTTTATATACCTCTATTCAGTCTGATTTTCTTAAGAATTGCGCTTAAATCTCAGTTTAACGATTAGATGGGAGCTCAGGCTCCTCGCGGTGGCGATTGATGACTAAGCCCGTTACCGCCACAATCACGGCTAACGCTGAGGTGATCAGCATTTCCGTGCGGTGGTGAGGCTGGATAAACATGGCGAGTAAGATCCCAACGATAGCTACAATGACAATCCAAGTGAGCCATGGGAAGAGCCACATCTTAAGTTTTAGTTGCTCACCGTTGGCGAGTAAGCGTTTGCGTAAACGCAACTGAGAGACAGCAATGACTAAATACACTAACAACCCGATCGCGCCTGAAGTTGCGAGCAAGAAGGTAAATACTTGCTTGGGCATTATATAGTTGGCAATGACCGTTAAAAAACCGACGGCGGTAGAGGCAAGCACGGCGAATATTGGCACGCCATTGCGCGTGGTGCGTTGAATTGCAGCCGGGGCATCGCCACGCTGGCTAAGCGAAAAAATCATCCTTGAGGCAGTGTATAGAGCAGAATTTAAGCAACTAATTAACGCGATCAGGACAACAATATCCACCAGCGCTTTCGCATAAGGGATATTAACTAACTCAAGCACACGTTGATACGCACCCATCTCTGGTAATAACGGATCATCCCATGGCACTAACGAAATTACGATCAAAAGCGAGGCTAAATAAAAGATACTGATACGCCAGATAGCGGAATTAGTTGCCCGGGTGATTTGCCGGACGGGATTTTTGGATTCAACCGCAGCAATCGTCGCGACTTCCGCGCCAAATAAGCTAAACATGGCAATCACCATGGCTCCGATCACCGCCTCCAGACCGTTGGGTACCAGACCACCCACTGCATTAGACAGCGCACCTACGCCGCTGACGCTGCTATTTGGCAGAAAGCCCATAATCGCGGCCGCGCCAATGCAAATAAAGATAATAATTGCGGTAATTTTGGTGAGGGCAAACCAGAACTCAAGCTCGCCGTAGTATGCGACTTTCATTAAATTGCTTGAAGTTAGCGCCGCAGTAATCGTTAGAGCAAAGATCCAAGTGGCAATATCTGGGAACCATGAATGCAAAATAATCGCTGCTGCAGTCGCTTCTAGCGGGATGACTAAAACCTTGCGCCACCAATAAAGCCAGCCGATTGTAAAACCTGCCCAACGGCCAATGGCATGATCGGCATAAGTTGAAAAAGAGCCCGTATCCGGTAAAGCGACTGCCATTTCGCCTAACATCCGCATGACCAATAAAACGATGATTCCTGAAAGCAGATACGCAATGATCACAGCCGGCCCAGCCGCGGCAATCGCATGTCCAGAACCAACGAATAAGCCAGCGCCAATCACGCCGCCAATCGAAAGCATTGCAACGTGGCGTTCCTTGAGCCCAGTATCGAGAACACCGCGAACTGCTGGCGCAGCAACTCGACTGCCCAATGGTTTGGTCATGCCTTTCTTCAATTTCTACTCCAATATTTTGAACATCTCGTTAGAACATTAGCTATTTTTCTAACGTTAAATTAACCAGAGCTTTCCAAAACAATACCTTCGGTTCTGGAAAATACAATGCCCTAACTTAGCTATATTCACCTGAAAAAGCGTAAAAAACCAGTAGATTCCCCTCTATTCTAGTTAAGAACCTATTAAAATGAGGACTTCGCGCAAAAAGCGCCAAGTCTAACAAAAATTATGCCTTCATTCGAGTTCTTTTCACCCTGCCCGCGCGGCCTTGAGGCAGTATTTGTTGACGAATTGCACGAGATTGCCTTACGTGCCCCTCTTGAGGTAAGCGCTTCTGTACCGGGAGGCGTATATTTCACCGGCGGGCCCGCCGCTGCCATGGCCGTGAATTTGCACTCGCGTATTGCCAGCCGTGTCTTATTGAAAGTAGCCCAGCAATCTTATCACAATGAGAATGATCTCTTTGCGTTTGCGTCTGAGCAGGCTTGGGAGGATTGGTTCACGGCACAACACACATTGCGCGTGGATATTACCGCGATGAAGACCGCACCCGTGCGCAATGTAGGTTTCGCGGCTTTGCGTGTCAAGGATGCGATCTGTGATCGTCTGCGCGCGGTAACCGGCGCACGGCCTAATATTGATACCGCCACACCGGATGTGCGGGTATTCGTTTTTCTGAGTGCCACAGAGTGCACGCTGTACTTAGATACAACTGGCGAAGCGCTGTTTAAACGCGGCTGGCGGCTTGATAAGGGCGCGGCGCCACTGCGCGAAAATCTAGCCGCGGGTATTTTGCGCTTAAGCGGTTGGACGCCTGCGGTACCGCTTTATGATCCAATGTGTGGCAGCGGTACCTTTATTATAGAGGCGGCCCAGATGGCGCTTGGTTTGGCGGCTGGAGGCGAGCGCCATTTTGCGTTTGAAAAACTCCAATCCTACGATATGAGCGCATGGCCTAGGTTAAAGGCAGCAGCGCTTGAGGCGCAGCAGATAGCGCGTAGTCAGCACCGTGAGCTAAATATATTTGGTAGTGATATTTCGGGTGATATGCTGGTTAAAGCCCAGGCTAATCTAGAGCGCGCTGGACTTCGTCAGCTGTGGTTAAAGCAGGTTGACGCGTGTGCCATGGTAGCGCCTACAGAAACGCCAGGCATCATTGTCGCTAATCCGCCTTATGGCGAGCGGGTCGAGGTGCGTGGCCAGGCGCCACGAGCACGTGGCCAAGGCCATGAGATGCAGACTGGACGCCGTGACCAGAACGAATTTTTTCGTGAGGCGCAGCCAGATGAGGCTAGCGCTGAGTTTTTTCGTGCTTTTGGTGATGCTCTTAAACAACGTTTTACGGGTTGGCAAGCCTTTGTTTTAACGTCTGACCGCGGTTTGCCCGGCCAAATGCGTTTACGGGCAGCAAAACGAACCCCGCTTTTTAATGGCCCAATTGAGTGCCGGCTATTCCGCTTTGATCTAGTGACGGGTTCAATGCGCGAGCGGCGCTCCGATGAAGAGTGATTGTATTATTTGATGCGATCCTGCTTTATCTCAGATTTGATGCGACCTTGCTTTATCTCAGGCTGCGGTCGCGGCCCCCAAGCCGGCATGTGTATTGGTTCATGGCAAATCCAGACGGTAGAGTTGACGAATGACGCTGAGCCCGATTAGTATCCATAGCGTATGGGATCATCAGTACATTGTGAGTTAAACGGCTAATTTCGTGCCATCAGTAGAAGTTACAGAGACTATACATATTTCAACCCTGTATAGAATTCGTCATTCATTTTGAATAGGATATGGGTTCGTGATAGGTGGCTCAAGCAAGTGGCGATGAGGCGGCAAGGTTAAGGCAAGGAGTGCCTCATCAGCTTGAAATGGAAGGTGTTGCTTGGTGAACTGGGAACGGCTCATAGGTACCACAATGCAGAAAATCTCCGGGGTTGCGAATTTCAGGCGCAATGCTTTAGGCTATAGCCAGCTTCATTACCTCAAAGAAGGCAAAAAATACTTAGATCGTGCTTCTCAGCAGCAAACGCAAAATCTGCTTGAAGCCCGGCGCTTATTTAGCAAAGCGCAAACCTTCTTTAATCAAATCCCCCCTGCCGAAAAAAATACAGAAATTAACAGAAAGATAGCGCAAGCTCATCTTGAGCACGGTAATCGACTGCGAGATATGGGCTTTATCAAAGAGGCGCGTGCCAGTTACGAAGCTGCCCGAGCGTTTGATCAACCTGCTGCAGATGAAAAACTGCAAGCATTGAGCGCGATTAAGACGCCAGGCTTTCCTCAAAAACTCGTATTTCAAAACCTAATTGCCTCTTCCGTCAAGTTAGACACCCGCTTACTGCTACAGTCTGTTCCGCTCAGTACAACCTGCTTTAAGCATAATTTACCGCCTATGGTGGTGGATACAGATCATTCAACGGCTGCGCGTGACATTAAAAATACTCGCCACTTAGCCCACTGCCTGCAATCTGCTCAATCCCCTCCAACTCAAGAATTAAACGAATTAGCGCGTAATATCTTGGAGGCCTTCGCTCAAAGAGATTTCAAAGATTTAGATCTCTGGCGAGAAGTTGTGCCATTAGCGGCCACCGCAGATCCAGAGAAATGCCGTTATTTGATTGGCAAAGCTCACGACGCACTCGTGACCCAAGAAAAACTCTTGGATTTATCTGCTCTCCAGAGTTTGGCTATGATGATTCACAACTTGCCGGAAGCGCTCTTTAAGAATAGTGCAGGAGATTTAGTCAAACTGTTGCAAACCTTGACGAGGCGTTTATCTAGCGAGCATATAGAAGGTAATGTGCAGCAATTTCAATTGCTGCTGCACACCACCTCACAGATCTTAGACGCGATGGCCAAAGTGAGCGTGACCGGAATCAACCGTATCCAGGTTCAGGAACAGCTAGATAAGGTCTTAGCAAAATTAAGCCAAACGCCCGAATTGCGCTTTCAAGCGTACTATGCGCGTCAAGCCTTGGCGCATATTCCGAATGACGAAAGCCGTTGGCAAGAAACATGGCGCCGGAGTTCAAGCGTCATTTTAGGCGCGACGAATTTAGCTCATGTGGCGCAGACTTTTGACCCGAGAAAATTGCTGAATGCTTTTGACCATTTTAGCGAGGCATTTTCTGGCGCGAGCGAGACCGTCAAGCGTTTAGCCGAGTTAGCCGATGAAATGAACGATTTTGGCACCACTGTGCTGGCCACCGGCACGGCAATTCGTGATCGTTTAACAAAAAATAAGCAGCAACGTTGGTATGCGGCACTGCAATTCTTAGATACCTGCTTAGAAGAGGGTCAACTGGTGCCATTCGAGCAATTTGCTCGGCATAGTCTATATAGCCGCAACGAAGCCTTCTTATTAGGGTTGTGCCAACGCTTAGAGCAAATAGCTCGCAGCCAAACAGAGGACACCACACAAGCCGCAGCCCTTCAGTTTTTAGGTGATGTGGTGCAAAACAAGAGCCGCCAGTGGGGGCAGTATGACCGTGTGCAGCAAGCTGGCCACCACGCCCTAGGCCGCTTGGCAAAGACCCAAACTTTATCTGAACGCATGCAAGCGCAAGTCAGAGCACTGCTAGAGCAGTTGCCCCCTATGCTTGAGCAAGCTAACACAGCGCATGAGATAGATCACTACGTTGTGCCAGTATGGGATCCGGCTTGGCAGCAAGTGGGGACTCAGTTACTGCAGCGGGCGCGGGGCGATGATCGTCTTTTAACCCAGTCGCAAAGCGCTATGTTGCAAAGCAGCAAGGCCCCGCTGGCATTTTTAGGTCTAGAGAAAGATATCTTGGCATTAGAGGCGCACTATGCAAAAGAGCTTGAGGAAGTGGATGAGGTTAAAGATGCCCTCGCGATGTATGTCGCGCCACAGGGCAAGCTGACCATTGATGCGTCTGAGCACTTCGATTTAGAACGCAAAGTGAACACATTTCTGGCGTCAGAAAAAAAGGTATTTTTGTTGTTGGGCGAGGCCGGCTCGGGTAAATCAACCTTTAACCGGCACCTTGCCCGTCGTTTATGGGACGACTATCATCAAGCTCAGCCATCGCAAGAGCGTCCTATCCCCTTATTTATTCCACTTTCCACCTTGGATGATTCAAGTAAGAATTTAATCGAGCAATATCTGGCAGGACAGGGTTTGTCAAAGGCTCAGATAGAGGCGTTACGTCAGGCACGTCGCTTTATCTTTATCCTAGACGGTTATGATGAACTGGCCCAGCGCTCACGTGCTTTTTATGCAGATAACCGGTTGGATCGGTGGCAAGCGCATGTGATCATGAGTAGCCGGCCAGAATATTTAGGCAGCGGCTATCAAAGTAAATTCCAGCCACAAGGTAAACCTCGTTTATTCGAGGAGTGTCGGCTGGCGCCATTCTCGGATGCGTCGATAGAACACTATATTTATCAATATGTGAAATATGTTAAGCCAAAATGGGGCGTTCAAGAATATCAACAAGCTTTTAAAGGTGCGCCGGAATTAAAAGATCTGGTGCGCAATCCCTTTATGCTTAATATGGCCTTAGAGGTATTGTCTACACTGGATTCGCACAAGAGCCGGGAGGCACGACTGACGCGCGTCGCGCTCTATAACATCTTTGTGGACAACTGGTCTGCGCGCTCGCAAGAACGTTTAGGACGGATTCAATTAAGACCGGCGGAACAGGAGGCGTTTGAGCGTTTAGATGAAGAGGGGTTTGTGGCCCACGAGATAGAGTTTAGTCAACGCTTTGCGGTGGCGTTGCATCTAGCTCGAGCGGTCACCGTCACGTATTCAGCGGCAAGTGATGCCAAGCATGGGGATTGGCGCGAAGAATTTTTAGGCAATGCTGAAAAGACGCGATTGCTGCGCTTTAATGCTCCGTTAATCCGCCAAGATAATCAGTATCGCTTTATCCATAAGTCGTTACAGGATTATTTTGTGGCGCGGGCGCTATGGGAAGAAATGAGAACCTCTGCTGGGGGTGGGCAAGACTTATCTAAGGAACTTAGTGCCGCGAACCATCTACATCGGTTATGGAACGAGTTAGAAGATCTTTTTGCGTTGCAGCCAGCGGCGTTGCTCAACCAACTTAACGTAGTGGAAGATCCAGCGGTATTGAGTTTTTTAGTCGAGCAAGTGAGGCAAGAGCCTAATTTAATTAAGTCCCTCTTAGCTTGGGTTAAGGCGTCAAAGACCCGAGATGGCATTGACCGAGCCGCGGCCAATGCCTTGACTATTTTAGTCAAGGCAGGCTGGCAATTGAATGGCTTAGATTTGAGCCAAATCAAAGTGCCGGGAGCGGATTTAAGTTATGGGGTCTTTGACCAAACCCAATTTAAAGGGGCGGATTTAAGGGGAGTCAAATTCCGCGGCGCATGGTTGCGTGGGGCAAACTTAGAGACGGCGCAGTTGAGAGGCCTTAACTTTGGAGAACTGCCTAGTTTAGAACTAAATAGTAAGGTGTGTGATTGTTGTTATTCCCCTGATGGACACTGGTTGGTTGTGAGTACGAGTGAGGGCGAGATAAACCTGTATCGAACTGAAGCATTAGAGTTGGTGCATACGCTTGCAGGGGCGGGTGATGCGGTGAGGGTGAATAGCGTGAGTTTTTCACCAAATAGCGAATTCCTAGCGTCAGGAGGAGAGGATACAAAGGTGACGCTATGGCAAGTAGGAAGCGGAGACGCAGTGCATGTGTTTGAAGGCCATAGCGATGCGGTGAATAGTGTGAGTTTTTCCCCCAATGGTGAATTCCTGGTGTCGGGGAGTCGGGATAAAACGGCGAAATTGTGGCGCGCAGAAAGCGGCGAAGAATTGCATACGTTTGCTGGGCATAGTGACCGGGTGAGGAGCGTGAGTTTCTCGCCAAATGGTGAGATCGTAGCGTCGGGGAGTAAAGATGGAACGGTGAAACTATGGAGTACAGCAAGCGGGGAAGCGTTACGTACACTTGAATGCCATGGCAGTGCAGTCAATAGTGTGAATTTTTCGCCGAATGGCGAATTGTTGGCGGCCGGCAATTATAGGGTAGCGAAGCTATGGGAAGTAGCAAGTGGCAAAGAATTACATGCGTTTGAAGGGCATAATGGCTGGGTGAGCAGTGTAAATTTTTCGCCCAATGGCAAGTTTCTGGCCTCGGGCAGTTCCGATAGTATGGTCAAGCTATGGGACGTAGAAAGCGGCGAGGAATTGTCTACGCTTGAAGGGCATAGCGGTAGAGTAAAAGGCTTGAGCTTCTCGCCAGACAGCAAGTTTTTGGTGTCGGGGAGTGGGGATGGAACGGTGAAGTTATGGCGAGTCGAAGATGGGGAAGAGCGGCCTATGCTCGGAGGGCATAGTCATGGCGTGAGGAGTGTGAAATTTTCCCCCAACGGTGAGTATCTGGCCTCGGGCAGCGCGGATAACACGGTAAAACTATGGAGCGTAAAAAGCGGTGAAGAATTACGTACATTTAAAGGCCATACACTCAGTGTGCTTAAAGTCAATTTCTCACTAGATGGCAAATTTTTGGCCTCAGGGAGTTGGGATAAGACGGTGAAGCTGTGGAATGCAGACAGTGCAGAAGAGTTGCATACGTTTGCAGGACATAGTGAGAGGGTCAGTAGCGTAAGTTTTTCGCCAGATGGCAAACTCCTGGCCTCAGGGAGTTGGGATAACACAGTGAGGCTATGGAGCGTAGATAGCAAAGCCGAGCTATATACCCTTAAGGCCCATGATAGTTGGGTGAGTAGTGTGAATTTTTCACCAGACGGTAAGCTCTTAGCGTCGGCGAGTCAAGATGGAACCGTGAAGCTATGGAACATAGAAAACGGAGAAATGTTGAGTGTGTTTGAAGGGCATCGGTATGGGGTCAGTAGCGTGACTTTTTCGTCAGATGGCAAGCTACTGGCGTCAGGCGGAGCTGATAAGGTCGTGAATCTATGGCAAGTAGACAGCGGAGAAATGTTGCACACGCTTGCCGGGCATAATCATTGGGTGATGAGCGTGAATTTTTCACCAGATAACACGCTTTTAATGTCGAGTGGCAAAGATGAGGCGGTCAGGCTGTGGTCAGTAGAGACCGGAGAATGCAAGGCGACACTCCCCTGTTTTTTTGACTGGGTTGATTCAATCGTTTGGCCTGAGGCCGCGGAAAATAGCATCAAATTGGCCGGTGGCAAAGGCCGTGCAGCGCATATTTGGCAAATAGAACCGACCGCGAATGATTGGCAGATCGGATTATATTGGGCTTCAGCTCAAAACCAACTCACCTTAACCCATACCTCGGTTCAAGATGCACAAGGCTTAAGTCCAATGAACGTTCGCTTATTCGCACAAAGGCAAATAAGTAGTAAGCCCTGAATCAATAGTTTTGCGTAACGCGTGGATCTAAGAACGCAAACCAACAGCAAGGGTAGGATGGAATAACGCAAACCAACAGCAAAGGTAGGATGGAATAACGCGGATAAAGGAAAGACGTCAAAGCGAGCCTACCAGTTTTTGCGTGTGTTGTTGGCATTGGAGAACTGGAGGCGGGAGTCGGAATCGAACCGGCGTTGACGGCTTTGCAGGCCGCTGCATGACCACTCTGCCATCCCGCCAGGGATCAAGCTTAACTGGGCGATAATGTTCTATGTTGCCAGTTTGATGGCTGGCCAAACAAAATAAAGGAAAAGACCCTCTATAAGTAAGCCGATAGATTGGAGCGGGAAACGAGACTCGAACTCGCGACCTCCACCTTGGCAAGGTGGCGCTCTACCAACTGAGCTATTCCCGCATAAATTGCATTGCGCGTTTTGCGTCTTACTCAATGCAAAGACGAGATTATGAATAAGTGCTTATTTGGTGTCAAGCGATTGCTGCAATATACTTGCACTTAGATGTAAAAAAGGCTGGATCGCTAAGGTAAAATTGGGTGGCAAGGCCAATTAGGGGCTGGATTTAGAGGAAAAGGTTTTAGGTGAATAAAGCTTGGATTAAAGAATCGGAACCCGCTGAGCCAAATGAAATAGAGCTTGAGCAGGTGCAAATACCCGCTGGGGCGAAGAATTACATGACACCAGCAGGCTATCGTAAATTAAAAGCAGAGTTATTGAGTTTGCTTGATCATGAGCGGCCTGAGGTGGTTCGCACCGTATCATGGGCGGCTGCCAATGGAGACCGTTCGGAGAATGCAGATTATATTTACGGCAAGCGGCGCTTACGTGCAATCGACAAACAAATTCGATTTTTGACCAAGCGGCTAGATAATGCGGAGGTCGTAGACAGCAGTTACCAAGAAAATCTAGACCAGGTGTTTTTTGGTGCAACGGTTACCTATGCGACAGATGAGGGCGTTGAACATTCTGTCACCATTGTCGGGGTGGATGAAATTAATCTAGAGCAAGGTCATGTGAGTTGGGTCTCACCGATTGCGCGGGCTTTGCTTAAAGCAAAAATAGGTGACACGGTGCCGCTGCATACGCCAACCGGCATGATGCAAATCGAGGTGCTTAAGATCCAATACCCTGAACGCGTCGATGCGGGTTAAGTGAGACCTCTAGCAGCCATATGGGTAGAAATAATTCAGCAAAGTTTCATATGCGTGCGCCAAGCACGGTTCTTTGAGATAGTCATACCATTAAGCATCTGGCAAGCTCGGCAAGCATTAATAATCTGGCCGCTCGCGCTCAATCTGCATACCGCCATTGCGACGGCTAGCTTGGTTTTCGCCAGATTTTTCGCGGGCGATACGCATCACATCCGGATTGATGCGCGTGCGGCGCATCATATTCGCTAGATGCACTCGATTAGCCACCTGAATCACCAAGCGTAGCACGGCAGATTCTTGGGCAAAATCTTCGTCCATCGCAATATGAACAATATTGGCATCGGCGGCTGTAATATCCGCTGCAATGCGCGCAAAAACGCCTTTTGTTTTACGCACTAAGATTTTGATCATGACGTCGAACAAACGTCCTGGTTGGGGTGCCCAGGCGATATCAATCCAGCGCTCTGGATCGCGCTTGTGAATGCGGTGGGCTACGCGGCATTCTGTGGTGTGAACTGCCATTCCCAGGCCGAGTCCAATGTAGCCCATGATGGCGTCCCCTGGAATCGGGCGACAGCAGGGCGATAATTGGACCGACATGCCCTCAGCACCGCTAATCATAATGGGGGATGGACTATTGGTGCTGTTGGCCGGGTCGATGTCTGACCCTAGAGGCTTAGTCTGTGTATCTTTATGAGCTTCATCTTCATGTCCTCCTAGCAAAACCTCAATCCGTTTTGCCATGACGGCGGCAATGCAACGGCCTAGTCCAACGTCAGCGAAGATTTCTTGGCTGCTGTGATTCGTCCATTGCTCTAGTTTGCTCCAAACCTGCGGCGTCATGCTTTCTAATGAGAGGCCATAGCCTTTGAGCGCTTGTTCTATGAGCCGTTTACCTAATTGTATGGATTCATTGAAGCGCATCGTTTTGAGGTAGTGCCGAATGGCAGAACGTGCTTTGCCAGTGCGCACGAAGCTAAGCCACGCTGGATTCGGCTTGGAAGAGGGGGCTGCGATAACCTCGACAATATCGCCGCTTTGCAACTCAGTGCGCACCGGCAGCATTTCATTGTTGATTTTTACTGCGGCGCATTGATTGCCCAGTTCGCTGTGGATGGCGTAAGCGAAATCAAGTGCCGTGGCGCCACGTGGCAGCGTTATGATGCTTGATTTCGGCGTAAACACATAGACTGCATCTGGAAAGAGGTCGATCTTAACATGTTCCAGAAACTCACTCGCATCGCCCGCTTCCAATTGAATATCCAGCAATGATTTGAGCCATTGATGAGCGCGTTGTTGGACATCGTTCAGATCTGCGCTGCCATTTTTATAGAGCCAGTGCGCCGCGACGCCGGCCTCGGCGATATCATGCATTTTTTCGGTACGGATCTGAAATTCAACGGGGGTGCCAAACGGGCCCACCAGTGTGGTATGCAATGACTGATAGCCGTTGATTTTGGGAATCGCGATGTAATCTTTAAATTTACCGGGTACGGGTTTGTAAAGGGAGTGCAAGACTCCCATACATAAATAACATTCAATTGGTTTTTCGACAACGATGCGAAAACCATATACGTCAAGAACTTGCGAAAACGACAATTGTTTGTCGCGCATCTTGCGGTAGATGCTATAGATGGTTTTTTCACGGCCCGTAACTTCGCAGTCAATCTGCTCATCTGCAAACGCGTACTGAACTGCCTCTAGGATTTTGCCAACCACTTCACGGCGATTACCGCGTGCAGCTTTTACGGCTTTTTCAATCGTTGCGTAGCGATGCGGATGAAAATTCGCAAAACTAGTTTCTTGCAATTCCCGATAGGTATTATTTAAGCCTAGTCGGTGTGCAATCGGCGCATAAATATCGCTCGTTTCACGCGCGACGCGGCGGCGTTTCTCCGCCGGCACAGCGCTGAGGGTGCGCATATTGTGCAAACGATCGGCTAATTTGACGAGGATCACACGCACATCGCGCGCCATGGCCAGCATCATTTTGCGGAAATTTTCCGCTTGCGCATCTTCGCGACTGCGAAACTCCATGCGGTCGAGTTTGGATAAACCATCGACCAATTCAGCGACCTTCGGCCCAAAATGCTCCGCCAACGCGTCTTTGGTGACACCTTGGTCTTCCATCACATCATGGAGTAAGGCGGCCATGATGGATTGCGCATCGAGTCGCCAGCTGGCGCAAATTTCAGCAACCGCAATCGGATGCGTGATATAAGGTTCGCCACTTTGCCGATACTGGCCAAGATGAGCTTGATCGCTGAAATGGAAAGCAACTTTGATTTGCTCGATTTCTGATTGTTCGAGGTAATCGGATAAAGCTGTGGTTAATTGTGCGATTGAAACGACTTCATGCTTACGCGGCTGTTCAGGCGTGGCAGTGGGGCCAAATAAATGCTTAAACGACTGCTCAAGCACTTCATCGATATATTTGCGCGCTACCGGCGTATCTAATTTGGAGGCAGAGGATGGACTTTCGTTCATATTTGCCTCCATAGATTAATCGTACTCGTTTGAGATGAGCGCAGCTGGATGTGCTTACAGCGGCACTTTTTTTAACATCTCATTAATCTCTACAACGCCGTCGGCAATCTCACGCAAAGCGGCAACAGGCGGCTTATTACGGTTACCCACTTTAGTGGCGTGTCCTAAAATGAGTTGGCGCGCCCGGTAAGTAGCCGCCAGCGTAAGATCAAAACGATTGGTACCAGGTTGCAGGCAGTCTTCGATAGTAATGCGGGCCATGATGAGTTCTTCCTTTATAAGAATAAGTGTATTTTACCCTAGCAGGGTTTAAAGAGGTTTTTAAAGGTATTTTGTTGTTTAATTAGCGTTAGGTGCGTGAATGCCTAACTCAGTAAACAACTGAGCATGACGCGCACACTGCGAGGCAAAGCGTAGCCGTGTCGTGGTGACAATCGATTGCAATTGGGCGAGAGCCTGTGCAAACACATCGTTGATGATGACGTAATCAGCTTCGGCGGCATGTGCTATTTCGTTGCTGGCGCCGAGTAATCTCTTCGCAATCACATTGGGCGCATCCTGCCCGCGTTTTTTTAGCCGTTCTGCGAGGGCCTCAAGCGAAGGTGGTAAAATGAAAATGCTCACCGCATGACCAAACTGCTGGCGTATTTGCCGCGCGCCTTGCCAATCAATTTCAAGCAGTATATCGTGGCCAGTTGCGATCTGTTTTTCAATCCATAGACGTGAAGTTCCATAATAATGTCCATGCACCTCGGCACTCTCGATAAATTCACCACTTGCGCGGCGCATGAAAAAATCTTCCTGAGTCACAAAATGATAAGCGTGTCCATCTACCTCACCAGGCCGAGGCGCGCGTGTCGTATAAGAGACCGATAAACTAATGCCTGCATCTGGCTCAAGTAAGGCATTGACCAGCGTTGATTTGCCAGCGCCTGAAGGCGCTATGACCATAAATAAATGGCCAGGATACTGATTGTCCGCTGAGTGGCTGCGTGGAGTGGCAGAGGGAGGCATGGAAGGTGAGTTTGCCTGGCTCATGATCAAACGGGCTCCAGTTTAAAAATACTCTCCGGCATGATTGAGGGCTGCGGGAGAAGGGTTATAGCTTGAAAATAGGGACTGAATAATAAGCCAGAAGCTTACTCCAAATTTTGTATCTGTTCGCGCATTTGCTCGATTAAAAGCTTAAGCGACATGGCGGTATCGGCCAGTTCCTTAGCGGCAGCTTTTGAGCCAAGTGTGTTGGCTTCTCGGTTGAGCTCTTGCATCATGAAATCCAGCCGCTTGCCAACCCGGCCACCTTGCTGGGTGATGCGTCTTGTTTCGTTTAAATGAGCCGATAGGCGCGACAACTCTTCATTAATATCAATGCGAATGCCGTAGATGGTCATTTCCTGCCGTATGCGCTCGGCGGTTTCTTCTGGCGTGACAAGCGCTGGCGCATTGCCGGCGGTGGCAAGTCCAAGCGCCTCTTGTAGACGCTCGACAATCTTCTGTTGGTGTTTGGCCATTAATTCTGGTACCCAAGGCGTAATTTGACTGACTATGCTTTCCATTTCAGTCACTTTGTCAAGCAGCATGGCTGCAAGTTGCGCGCCTTCGCGCGCGCGCATGCTGATTAATTCGTGGAGGGCTTGCTGAGCGCATTTGATGACGGTTTCGCTTAAACTGTCTGCCATCTGAGCACTACCGCTACGCCTACTTAGTACGCCAGGCCAATGCAAAATCTCGTTAGTTGTCAGCCGTCCCGCTGCTGGAAAGCGGCGCAATATCTGAGGCTCAAGTAAAGCCAGCTGTTCTAGCGCATCATGGTTAAGCGTATTGATTGTAGGCAGTATTTCACTGCGCTGCAGATTGATGCGAATCTCGACTTTGCCGCGGCCTAATTTTTGTGTCAACATTTCGCGCAAGATGGGTTCACTGGCGCGAACCTCATCGGGGATGCGGAAATTGAGATCCAGAAAACGCGAGTTAACGGTGCGCAATTCAACCGATACACTCGTTGGTGGATCATCACTATCCGCTACAATAGGGACTTCATGGGTGGCGTTGGCATAGCCGGTCATGCTGTAAATCATCATTGTGCTCGCTAGATGTTGCAACGCCATCTAAATAACGGCGAGAAAATTCATTTTAACTTGGTCAAGGGTAGAGTACCGTATTCTAAAGGATATGCGTTTCCTTTATTCTTGGTATCAACGCGCTTAGGTCGTGTAGCAGTATATAATGTTGGCGCTCTATGAATGAATTATTACTACGGCCGGATGGCCGCTCCCCTGGTCAAATGCGCGCAGTACGCATGACCCGCAATTACACAAAACATGCCGAAGGTTCGGTATTGGTTGAATTTGGTCATACCAAAGTGATTTGTACGGCGAGCGTCGCCGAGCGAGTGCCAGAATTTTTGCGCGGACAAGATCAAGGTTGGCTCACCGCTGAATATGGCATGTTGCCGCGCGCTACCCATACGCGTAGCGAGCGCGAGGCAGCACGCGGTAAGCAGACCGGCCGCACCCAGGAAATCCAGCGTTTAATTGGACGTGCGTTACGCGCAGCCTTTGACCTTAAAAAGCTGGGTGCGCGTACGCTGCATATCGATTGTGATGTGATTCAGGCGGATGGGGGCACACGCACGGCGAGTATTACCGGTGCTTTTGTCGCCGCGCACGATGCGATAACCCAGCTACTGACAACCCAGCAGATTGCGCTGTCGCCTATCACGGATTGGGTGGCTGCGGTATCAGTTGGGATTGTCAATGGCGTGCCTGTGCTCGATCTGAACTACGATGAAGATGCGCAATGTGGCACCGATATGAACGTCGTGATGAACGGCCAAGGTCATTTCGTCGAAGTCCAAGGCACGGCAGAGGGAGTTGCTTTCTCGCGCGTAGCAATGAATCAGTTGCTTGACCTGGCGCAGACTGGTATCGCAAGTTTAATCACCCAACAAAGAGAGGCGCTGGGACTCAATGTTGCGTAAAGCGGCCCAGGTGGTGTTAGCGTCAAATAATGCCAATAAACTGCGTGAATTTACCGCTCTGCTGGAGCAAGCAGGTCTTAAATTAGTGCCACAAAATGAGCTTGGTATAATAGAAGCGGAAGAACCCTACCTAACCTTTGTTGAAAATGCGTTGGCTAAAGCGCGCCATGCGGCGCGCGCAAGCGGCCTGGCTGCGCTGGCGGATGATTCCGGTTTATGTGTGCCTGCACTGCAGGGTGCGCCTGGCGTGCATTCAGCTCGATTTGCACAACGCGCGGGTGGCGCTAAAACGGATGCGGCCAATAACGCATTGTTACTCAGCGAGCTTGAGTCGTATCGTGACCGGCGTGCGCATTACACGTGCGTATTGGTCTATGTCGCACATGAGCATGACCCTGAGCCCATCATCGTTGAAGCACGCTGGTACGGTGAAATTGCAACCGCTGCGCGTGGCGCACATGGTTTTGGTTATGATCCACTTTTTTATCTGCCAGAACTCGGACAAACAGCCGCTGAATTAGAGCCGGCGATTAAAAATACCATCAGTCATCGCGCTCTCGCGAGTGCGCGCTTATTGTTGCGGCTCAAAAATGACGGCGTTGAGACCTCGCTATGAGCTTAGATCTAAGTTCAATCAAGCCAGTTGCTATCAACCTAGCCAAGCCAACCCAACGCGGCATAGTCGCCCCGCTGCTCGCGCCGGGGCGGATTCAACTGGCGGCCTTGCCACCGCTGTCACTCTATATCCATTTTCCATGGTGCGTTAAAAAATGTCCCTACTGCGATTTTAATTCGCATGAATGGAAGGGGACGGGCGAGTTTCCAGAAGAGGCCTATCTTGATGCGCTCTGCGCTGATCTTGAGCAGGCGTTGCCACTGATCTGGGGGCGGCCGGTGCATTCGATATTTATTGGCGGCGGGACGCCTAGCCTCTTGTCGGCAGCAGGCCTTGACCGCTTGTTAGCAGATGTGCGCGCACGCTTGCCGCTGGCGCCAGATGCGGAAATTACATTAGAAGCGAATCCTGGTACCTTTGAGGCTGAGAAATTTAGCCAATTTCGCACCAGTGGCGTTAACCGTTTATCAATTGGGATCCAAAGTTTCAATGGCGCCCACTTGACTGCGCTTGGCCGCATTCATGATGCGCAGCAAGCACGGCGGGCCACCGAAATTGCGCAACGCGTGTTTGGTAACTTTAACCTTGATTTAATGTTTGCGCTGCCAGACCAGACCCTAGAGGAATGCCGCGCAGATCTCGAAACAGCGCTCTCTTATAGCCCGCTCCATCTTTCTCTATATCAGCTAACGCTTGAACCCAACACCCGCTTTGCCAAATACCCGCCCAGCTTACCTAATGATGATCTCTGTGCGGATATGCAGGAATGGATTCAGATGAGGATGCAGGAGGCGGGTTACCTCCAGTATGAAGTCTCCGCCTATGCGAAGCCAGGTCGATCCTGTCGGCATAATCTGAATTATTGGCGTTTTGGTGATTATCTGGGCATTGGCGCCGGCGCGCATAGCAAATTATCTTTTCCAGAGCGGATCATCCGACAAATCAGGCATAAGCATCCAGCAACCTATCTTACGCAATGCAAGCAGGCTCTTGCCGTACAGGAAGAACATGAGGTGCGCACTCATGACCTGCCATTTGAATTTATGTTGAACGCATTGCGCTTGCCGGAAGGTTTTCCAGTCTATCTTTTTATCGAGCGTACTGGCTTGCAGCTCAACGCCATCGAAGCGCCATTGCGTGAGGCCGAAGCACGCGGGCTACTGCTGCGTGACCATGAAACGATTGCGCCAACGCCACTTGGCCGGCGTTTTTTAAATGATTTACAGAGTTTGTTTTTGTGAGTCCATGCGGCAGGCAAAAGAGTTTTGTATAAGTTATATTATGCCGAATCCTGAGTTACAATAGCGTTTTTTTGGAGATGTGGCCGAGCGGTTTAAGGCAGCTGACTTGAAATCAGCCGTACGGGCGACCGTACCGTGGGTTCGAATCCTACCATCTCCGCCAAATATTCCCTTATATTTCAGTGGCTTAGAAGCATGGCCCGTTTTTTGGGACAAATTCTCTTCAAGGCTTGACTCAAACCGGGCCATTTCTGTCTTGGTAATTTTTCCATTTTGATCCTTTCGACGCATTTTTTCTTCATTCATGGCGTCCATCAAATCGATACTATCTCACTATTCTCTTGCTTGGGCTGCTTTCGTAGAGGTCGGGAAACGGCTTATCTAACAGGCAAAGAATAAAGCAAGATTTTAGTAGTCTATTTTTTTCAACGATATCTCACTATTAATTCTAAAAACACCTTGATTTTACTAATTCTGTCGCCTAGTCTAAATCTATAGTGACTAATAAAGCTTTCTAGTAGCCCTTTGCCAATGCATTTAAATTGGAGATGTATGTTTTAGTTTCTTCTTTTCTAAGTTAAGGAGTTGATAATGGGTGCAGTAGAAAGCGTTCTTCGTGAAGTAGAGAAAGTGACACTAAGACCCTTAGGGGAAGTGGCTCGTGGCGTAGAGAAGGTAACGATAAGACCTTTAGGGGAAGTGGCGCGCGGTGTAGAGAAGGTGACGATAAGACCTTTAGGCGAAATCGCACGCGAGTTAGAGAAAGTGACACTAAGACCATTAGGGGAAGTGGCGCGTGGCATCGAGAAAGTAACGATAAGACCTTTGGGGGAGATTGCGCGTGATTTGGAAAGATTACTAAGAAAACCGCTAGGAGGCATTGCAAGTAGAACTGTGCTGATCATGGAGCGCGTAAAAGAAGTTGTAGAGCAAGACGCCTCTATAAATTCCAACATAGATAGGCAGGCCAGGCGAGAAAATTTAAACGCAATAGCAGCAGACACGGTGCAATTGCAAGGAGACATAAATGAAGCAATATTAGCAACGCCACCAACTAAAGATGATGATTTACTGTTTTTAGGTGGTGTCCAAGAAGCAAATAATAATATTTTAGGTGGTATAGAGATTCTTCAAAATAATGAAGATTATATTAAAAATCAACAAGAGATGCAGCAAAATATTGAGGAGCTTATCCAAAATAATACGGCGCTTACTCAAAATAATGAACGCCTTGCATCTGAGAATAAGAATCTTAGAAGCCGATTAGATCAGCTAGAAGCTATGTTTAGAGATTTTATAGTAAGTGAGAATAATAGTGATCAATCAAATTTAACTGATGATGGTGATAATGACGATGAATTTAATGCTTCTGCGAATTTTGCCTAAATTTTAATTTAAATTGAGATGAAACTTATTTTAACTTCAATATTGTTATGTATTTTCCCTTTTATAGGCTGCGGCGGCGGTAATGATGTCATTTACGTGCCTGTAAAATCCTTAGCGGAGATAGTCAGTGACCTGTCAAAAGTGACGGCAACGGATTCTTGGGATCCGGTGGCAGGTGAACAAGACTCTTTAGAAAAAATGGCACTTGACTTAGAAACATCATTTTCTAAATCTATGGGTGAATTTGAAAATAGGGCTGCATTGCTACAAAAAAATTTAATAATCCTATTTAAGCGTGACATGGACATGAAAAATAGAGAAATTATTATAAATAAAACCTTAGAGGATGCAAAGCAGCTAAAGTATGAAATAGATGAGGCGATATTAGTAATGCCTGAAGATAAGGTATATAATTTAAAATCTCTAAATGAAATTAGTGAGGCGGTTAAAGAAACTTTTAATCAAGCCGAAGAAATTAATAAACATAAGAATGGATTTATAAGTAATAGAGAAGAGATTATTGAAAATATTAAATACCTTTCTCAGATTATTAAAGAGATTTCTCAGGAAAATAAAGACCTTGCTCAACGTAATAAAGAACTTTCCAAAATTAATAAAGATTTGAGATCTAGGTTTAATTTGGCGAAAGCCACAAAATTATTAAATGAACTTATAAAAAATATAAACCAAGGAACATTAGTGCGCCCCGATGATTCAGCATATTTAGAGGCTCCGCTTATATAAGCGGAGCGTTATCTATTTCTTATAACCAGCGCATGTAAAATAGCTTATGCAGGGTTATCTGGTATTTTTGAGCCTGAAGAAGGTTGAGCATTCTGTTGGTTTTTTAGCAGTAAAAGCATCATATTGTGGATATCCTGTCTCAGATCCGCTATTTCGGCTCTCATTTCAACTTTAAACTCTGTATTATCTTTTACTAATTCTGTAAGTTTTTCCATCATCTCACCATTAGCCAAACGAACTTCTGCAATATTTCTGTTTCCTTGAGCATGGTTAGCTTCAAGTGTTCGAGTTAGTGCTTCGTTTGTGGCTCTAATCTTTGCAGCGAACTCTATTGAATTACCCGTATTCATGAAAATCTCCATCAACAAATCATAGCTTTGAATTAATTGTTTTATATCGGCTGTTTTCGCGTGTTCAATACGCACATCCATGCGATTTTTAAGCGTCCAAAAAAAGCTAATAAAGCTTCCGATAAAAGGCATCTGTTAAGCGACTTCACGCGAAAAAATGCCGGATTGCGCAAGTAATCCCCAACCCGCAAAAGCCACAGGGCTTAAAAACTCTTTTACTTCTTTCCAAATGGACGCGACTGCAAATTGGGCTTTGATTGATGGGAAATAAGTCCAAAGGAATGTGAGGATCGTGCAGCGCCGCTTAGCGAAGGCAACACAAGAGGGCACCTGTCAGATCAAATCGCGATTAGTATGCTGGTCCAATGAACTTAAAATATGTCGGTCACCAGATACAAGTGGCTTTTATATTGCGCACTCGCATCTGGCAACCACGTGGCCACTACCTCTAGCGGTACCTCACACACGGCAAAGAGGACGCGGCGATCAGAAATAGCTTTCCAATTTGCCCTTTCTACGCACATCTAAGGTTATACAATGAAAGCCACCCCCTAATGTCCGCCCGTGGCGCAATAAGGTAGGGAGTACATCAATCCCTCGTTTTTCTAGCAGTTTAATGAGTTCAGTTTGATGCTTATCTACCACAGCGAGGGTAGGTGAAAGCATTAACAAGTTCATCCCCAACCATTTTGAAGATGATGGCTTAATGTCTGAATAACTATATTCTGTCATCTTCGGTGCATAAATAATTTCCCACTTCTTCAGTATGTCGGGAAGATTATCTTCATTGACACGTGCCGGATTAGCCAACAACAAGCCTGGGCGCAGAAAAGAGAGGGTCGAGTCAATATGGACGGAAGAATATATGTTGGGTGATAACTCGTGGACAGTATAATCATGGCCTACGGCATTTTGTAGCCACTGCATACCGAGTTTATTACCGGAATCAGATACCAAATAAAACAAGTCACGACCCGCACGGATTACATTGGCGGCATCAAATACGGGTTCATGATTATTTAGACTCAACTGCGCTTTGTCCTGTATGTTGTATCCGTGGTCTAGCAGCCTGGGTTTAGGGGCAGAAATCCAGCGGGCACCCGATTGCATAAATTCAATCAAAGTCTCTTTATAAGCGATAGTCTCAAAATACCTGGATCTAAACAAATTAGGTGTTTCAATAATTGAATTACCCACTGTCAATAAAACATCACGCGGGCAATATGGAAAAAAAGAATCGCAATGCCAGTCAGGAGTAGAAAAATTATTGATAGAAATATCTTCTGGTCGTCTGACTTTGATATTAAGTTTTTTTAATTCAGAAGTAAAATTGTCAATATCCTCCTCCGTCTCCTGCAAGATATATTCAGGGAAAAATTCTGAAATATCAGGGTCGAAATAATCATAACCACCACCGACCGAAGCTGCCACCATTCCTTTATCTTTTTCCGGTACCCTAGCAAGCCGAGCGCTACCAACAATAATTTCTTCTAATTCATCCCATTCATTATGTGAATTGACTAAGTTATTTGCTTTCATTAAATATCCTCTTAATTTAACGTTTAAATTTTTAATAAACAATCTAAATCATGATTTATTTTTAGAAAAATTTTCTTTTATTTCACTACAACCCCGCGGCACCTCCTTCGATGAAAAAAATCTCTTGTGGGTAAAGACATTGCCTAATGAAATTTTATGCTTAGAGCGCAGTAGGCGGCCTGTCGGACGCCAGGTGTTCGGAAGAAACAAAATAGCCTCAATTTATTTTTACGATTCTGAAATAGACGAAAAATAATCTTTATTTATCAAACATTTAAATTTGTTTCTCCGGAGAAATTATAGCCGTAAATTGCGCAAATTTCAAAAACTCAGCACCCAGTGCAGATTATTTTCAATACCCCAATGTTGATGAGTCACTTTCCCTACACTAATGCAGGTTCCCCATTTGCGCCCTTTTGCTTAAGCAAGACTTGATTCACCCGGCCTAAACCCAAAGCACCCTGAATAGACATATTTGCTACCTTCAGTTTTTTTGAGATGGGCCCCAGTAGGCGCCTACTTTGAGACTATCCACTTTCTGCTGCCTCACCACATTGCCCGCTTTCCACATCAAAACCCTGCCCTCGGGCGAGAAATCCACCATGTTATCTCTCTGCCATCTCTTTCCTTAAACGTACGCAGCAATTGCCCACTTTCCACGCTCGATAGCTTTACCGTTCCGTCTCGACCATTCGATGCTAAAAGCTTGCTATCCGGCGAAAATTTCATGCTACTATCCGGCGAGAATTTCATGCTACTATCCGGCGAGAATTTCCAACGATACACTTTGCTACTATGACCTTCAAGCATTTTCCATAATTTGCCGCTTCCCACACTAAATAGCGCGCCCTTCCAATTTCCACAATACAGATAGTACAAAGCATGGAAACATGCATGAACCACCGATTGCTCAGGCGAGCATGAAATGATGACAAAACAGGTCAGACCGTGGTTGGCAAAGCCCGCGAGATACCAAGCACACTAAGTGCGCAAAGACGATTAAGACGTCAACCAGCGAATCCCATCAGAGACCGTGATTTTAAATCACATTAAAAGTCCGAATGTACGGGTGCAATCTTTACCTTCATGTCATCATCAATTGAAAGCTTAGCAAAGCGGGAGCGTCCATGTACGGTATCTCGATCTAACGTACAGTCCGGGAAGTAAATAGACCGGAAGTACGGAGAAAAAAATTGGCGACTCAGGAATTAAAAGCCAACGAAAAGATGTGAATAAGCACCGGCTAGCTCCTTTAATAACCATTAACCTCCGAGATGGAGTACTTGTTTATTGAAATCCTGAGTAATTTTATTGGGATCATGAAAACGATCAAAATTTTGTGAATCAAGCCACACTTTTAGATCAATAAAAATTTTAAAGTCAGTAAGCTGATTGTCAAGATTGTCAAAAATTTCATCTGGAGTACCGATGCGCCATCCATTTTCACGCAACATAGTGATAATTCTTGGCAGGAATAGAGCATTTAGATCATTGGCATGAAAAAGGAAGACCTGAGTCGAAAAAAGATTTTTTTCTTTATCTGCTTTCTTGTTAATATAGTTTTTAATTGCCAATTGAATATGATTAATATAAAAATTCTCCAAGCTTTCCATGTCTATTTCTTTTTTTTCTTTTATGGCTTGTAAGAAGAGCATATCAATAAACCAGTCAAAACTATCTATTGAGACATACGCATGGTGAAACCCGAGGTTTTTTAGCGCCAAAGCACATTCAACTGCTTTTTCAATACTTCTTCCCACCATCAAATCAAGGCCAACATCAAGAAATGGGTAACGGAACCACGGTCGGTAAGTAGAAAAAGGAAGTATCCGTTTTTCGCATTCATTAACATCATCCAAATATTGTTTAACAGAAATAGCAGTTAAATGTGGATGGGAATATGAATGATTAGCAATCAGATGCCCTTGTTGAATAATCTGATTAAGGCATTTCATCTTAGATTTTTTAATCTCATTTCCAATAGCAAAAAAAACCGTTTGAACATCCGCTTTGGCAAGAGCATCGATATATTTTTGCGTTCGCATTTCACCATTCATGAACAACGTTTGAGCCATTGGCAATGTGTCGAAGGTTAATACAGCAACTGGCTGTTCAATTAATAAGCTAATATTTTTCATGTAGGGATTATTTAACGTAAAGGAAATGCAATAACAACATACAAAAATCTCACAATTAAATCAGTTAATCTCAGAGAAATTATCGTATTTCAATTCACTGCCTTTATAAATATTAGACTTCTTTTTGAGGTATCTTATTTCAAACTCATCGCAAGATTCCAAGTGCAATAATTTAACATGATTCAAAATCTTTTTAACAATACCTTTTTCTTTCAATTTTGATCTAACGCACCCCATTACACACAACTCCCGCTTTCCTGAAATAATTGCCCAAAGTTGAGTTTTTTGAGGGTTGCGCCTTGCAAGCGCATAAAATTCAGTTGCCTGAAATGGCAGCCGTGGCAAAGCTTAGCCAGCAGCCGCGTACCGAGTCTTGCGTGGTGTCCGGTAACGGCCACTGCGAAGCGTAGACAGGGAGGTTGTAGGCCGGAACATCAGTGAACGGGAAGATAGCCCCGAAATCGAACATGGTCGAAGTAGCCGACTCTATCTCTCTAAGGGGAAGGCAGAATTCCGGTACACGTCATGGCGAGTGTACTGGGGTGCTTCCGGGGTTGTTACCGCTAGCATGCAACCGAAGGACTTTATGTGAACAAGGGAGATCCGTCAGGTTCAAGCGATGTCTGCTTGTAAGGCCAGACGAGCCGAGAAGGTAGAAAGGCCTGATGACCTGACGGAAGTCAGACTGGCTGATAGTACTCTGAGGTCGGGAGAGCCGGCTACATGGGGAAGCGGCCAGCAGAAGTTGAATCGTTCGTGGGCAACATGGACTCCATACAAAGGGAGATAAGGACTTTTATGCAAAGAGAAGAATCACCGGCCATGGAAACGGGACTCGAACGAATAGCAGCAAAAGCTCGGTGTGAACCAGGCCTCCGATTTACTTCGTTGGCCCATTACATCACGCAGGATCGGGTGTGGGCGAATCTGTGGAAGATTCCGAACCACTCGGCCGCAGGGGTGGATGGGCAGAAGGTAGCGGAGGCGAAGGAGAGCTTTGATGAGTGGATTGAGCCGATGCTTCAATCTGTCCACCGCCGGGGATATCAGGCGCCGAATATCCGGCGCGTGTATATCCCCAAGCCCGGAAAACAGGAGATGCGCCCGTTGGGAGTGCCGACTGTCACTGACCGGGCACTCCAGAGAAGCGCCGCCGAAGTACTGTCGGCCATCTATGAACAGGACTTTCTGCCTTGTTCATTTGGCGGGCGACCGGAGCGGAGTGCTCACAAGGCATTGGCAACGCTCCATGAGGTGATTGCCGGTGGCAAGGTTAGTTGGGTACTGGAGGCGGATTTGAAGAACTTTTTCGGAAGCCTGGATCATTCATGGATACTCCGGTTTGTGGAGCACCGAGTAGGAGATCCGCGCTTGATCAGCCTGATCCGACGCTGGCTTAAAGCAGGCATTCTGGAATATGGGAAGGTGCATCAAAACGAAGAGGGGACCCCGCAAGGCGGTTCGATTAGTGTGCTGTTAAGCAACGTGTACCTGCATTACGTACTTGACCTGTGGTTTGAACGCGTGGTCAAGCGTCACCTGCAGGGGGAGGCTTATTTGGTGCGCTACGTCGACGATTTTGTGATGTGTTTCCAAAACCAGTCTGATGCACTTCGTGTCCAGAATGCCTTGCGCAAACGATTGGAGAAATTTGGTCTGGCGCTCGAACCGACTAAAACCAAGCTCGTTGCATTTGGTCGTTTTGCCCAACGGTACGCAAGCCAACACGGGAAGCGGCGTCCAGAGACGATTTACTTTCTGGGCTTCACCCTGTACTGCACGCGTAACCAGAAAGGCAATTTCAAGATAGGGATACGCACGGAAAAGTCTCGACTCCGGCGTAGTCTGGCTAGCTTGCAAGACTTGATGCGTCAAGTGAGGCATTTATCGATTCGGGAACAAGCTGAAAAGCTCAATCGGGTATTGCGTGGCCACTATGCCTACTATGGCATTGCCGGGAACTTCAGGGCACTGCATAATGTACATAGAGCGGTGGAGCATTACTGGCGCAAGATGCTGAGCAGTCGGAGTCGCTCAGGCTACGTCACCTGGGAGGTATTCCTGGAGATTAAGAAGCGATTTCCATTAATGCGACCAAAGCTGCATCTTCCCTATCGGGAGTTGAAGGCTATCGCAGTGCTGTGAATCAACTGCTGAAGAGCGTAGTGCGGGAAATCCGCACGCTACGATCTGTGGGAACCGGGGGCGGGCGACTGCCTCTGGTCACCCGGTGCTGATGGTGAAACTCCAATGGCCTACTCACCCGGATATTAAGCAATAAATTTTTAGTTTTCAATTAGCCAAGAAGCAACGTGCTGGGCGCAGGAATTGCGAGATAAGTTAGGGCGCAGTATTCTCAGCTGAACAAGAATAAATATGATAGTGTATCTTTCCCGCTTTATCGGCCAGATTGATGTTTTTTAAAACTATACATACCAACTTTCAAAGGAATGCGCGATGAAAGAAATTAATCAGCGCAGACTACGCTATTTTCATGAGGTATACACCTGCGGGAAAATTCGTGGAGCAGCCGCCAATTTGAATACGGACACGTCGGTTGTCACGCGCCAAATTAGGCTCTTGGAGGAGGAGGTCGGAGCTAAGCTCTTTGAGCGTCGCCCGCGTGGGGTAGCGCCCACTGAGGCCGCTGAGTTGCTGCAAAAATATTATCAAGTTTGCCATACGCTACGGCAGAATTTAGAGGCCGGCTTACAAGAATTACGCGGCATGAAGCGAGGCATGATTAATATTATTGTGCTCAAAGCGTATAGTGAAATTCTGGTAGAAGATGTGCTGCACGATTTCTGTATGGGGCGTTCGGGTTTAAATATTTGCATTAAAGAAGCCAGTACGGCTGATCAAATTGTGGCTGCAGTCATGGCGGACGAAGCGCATGTGGGGATCATGAGCCATTATTCGCTCAATGAGCCAAAGATTAAATATAGTTTACGTGTGCCGCTCCCTATTTGCTTGGTGGTGAGTTGCAATCACCCGCTGGCCAGCCAGAAAAAGGTTACTTTTTTAGAGGCGGCGCGCTATCCTCTTGCATTGCCATCCGCGGCTTCTAACCTATGGTCGATCATTCGAGAGGCTGAGCGCTCTGAGAATATCCAGTTGGCGCCGACTTTTATCAGTGATTCTATTACAAGTCGGAAAAAATTCTCTAGTATTGGCGATGGCGGGACATTTATGTCAGCACTTGCTGCGCGTCAGGAAATTAAGGCTGGCCAACTGGTTGCGCTTGAAGTGGATCATCCCAATTTTAAATCGTTCCAATTCTGCTTGGCCGTCAAGCAGGGTAAGCCGTTTCCGCCAGCAGCGAATCAACTGCTTAGGGTGCTGGAAGCAAAGTTATTGGTCTGTGCACGTGCTGCCAAAGACTTGAGCGTTCATTAATCAATCGCTATACGAAATGTGGAGTAAACTTTGATGCTTCGTCGCACAGCCCTTAAAAAGATCGTCGCGGCTACCGCCGCAATCAGTGCCCCTTTTATCTTTACGCCTTCCCGGGCTGCCGCACAGCGCATCGTCTTACGCGATCCTGGCGGTATTTATACCAAAATATATAACGAAATTTTATATCAACCTTTTACGCGAGAGACGGGTATCACCGTAGTGAGCGTCCAGTCAGATGCAGAGCCTACTGCGCAAATTAAGACCATGGTCGAGACCCAGAGTTACCTATGGGATATGATGGCGATCAGTCATCGGGCCGTGCGGTTTATGACAACCGGTAAGGTCTATCTAGAAAAGCATGAGCTTGAAGATGACCTGATTGTTTCAGCGATTCCGCCCCATTTTAGATCGGCGTACGGGGTCGGAACGAATGCCTATGCGACTGTGCTTGCCTACAGGACGGACGCTTTCAAAGGGCGTCAAGCGCCGAAATTATGGCAGGATTTTTGGGATGTGGAGAATTTTCCAGGGCGCCGTAGTCTCCGTAAGCTTCCTTTTGATACGATTGAAATCGCCCTGATGGCAGATGGTGTGTCGGCAGGCAGCGTTTATCCGTGTGATCTGGATAGGGCATTGCGCAGTCTCGATAAAATTAAATCTCAAATCTCTGTCTGGTGGGGAGGCGGTGGGACTCATGCCGAGCATCTGTTGAAAACTCGTGAGATCGATTTAGTTCCAGTTTTTAGTATTTGGGCGCAGTCCGCCATCGATGCCGGTGCGCCGGTCGCCATTTCATGGGAACAGCATCTTTATGGCTGCCACAATTGGGCGATTTTAAAAGGTACGCCCAACGCCGATGCATGCCGAAAATTTATTCGATTTGCTTGTCAACCAGAGCGGCAAGCGCTACTCGCGCCCTATGGCATTGGGCCTACCCATCCTGGCGCTTTCAGGCCAAACTGTATTGATCCGAACTATGCCAAGCGTCTTCCGACCCACCCAGATAATCTTAAGAAAGGAGTATTCATCGATGCGTCGTATTGGCTTAAGCAAGATGCCATTATCCAACAATTTAACCATTGGTTGCTAAGGTGACTACCGTTAAACGATTAATCTAGAAGCCAGTGGTTATAGCGTTCAATGACTGAGCTTTGGTGGTTCATCCAATACACCCCATTGCTGGCCAGGCCTTTGTTGAAATGGTCTGGATAGGTCGCCAGGAGTTGTGCGTGCTTTGGATCAATATAGCCCGGTTTTAAAACCTCAGGTTGCGTTGGACCAATCCCATAGGGCGCGAGCAGCGCTTGTCGTTGCGGGTGCGAGGCGAATTTGATGAATTCACGGCAGGCGTCGACGTTGGGCGTGCCTTTTAGAATGGTCCAATTATCATATCCATAGATATGTTGATCCCAAGAATAGGCAACGGGTGCGCCCGCATCGATGGCAGACAGCACGCGGTCGGTAAAAGCTGGGATTAAATCGACTTCGCCAGACTTCAGGAGTTGCTCGGTTTCCGGGGCATTTTGGTACCAGACGGAGATGTGCGGCTTGATTCGGTCCAGACTGCGAAAGGCGCGGTCGAGGTCGCACGGGTAGACGGCGCTTGGCAATACGCCATCCGCCATTAATGCTTCCTCGATGGTATCGAAAGGGGACTTACGCAATCCACGGCGACCAGCAAAGTTTTTCACATCCCAGAAATCCCGCCATGTTTTCGGTGCTTGGCGTCCTTTGAAGGCATCCGTACGATACGCCAGCACGATAGTAAAGACGTTCGTCCCAACGCTATAAGGTGTCATAAATTGCGGCATAATCGTTGCAACGATGGGGTCTTGCTCCAGTCTATGCGGTTCGAGGTAACGCTGACCTAAAAACTGGATTGCCCGATGGCTGAGGCACGCCATATGCCAATTGTAAGTATTGGTTTCGACCATCGCTTTAACTTCTGCAGTAGGCTCCGCATTGGATGGAATGCCAATCACTTCAATCCCAGATGCTTGATAAAAGGGTTTGAATAATATTTCTGTGTAGGCCTGCTGAATATAGCCGCCTGAAGTGCGGATGAAGATTTTTTGTTGGCGTTCTTTGGCAAGTCCTCTGGAGGGGATGATAATAAATGGCGCACACAGTGCTGCGGTACTCAAAGTCGCCATTTTTTTGATCGTGTTGCGGCGGCTAAAGTTGTGAGGTTGCTTTTGATTATTACTCATGTGAGGCTCCTGACATCGTGGTTAGGGGATCGTTAATTTGGGGCTCAAGGGTAAAAATAGATAGGTGCGCGGAGAGTAAGTTGAGCAATTCCTCAGTGGCTGGCAAAAGCGGTTTGCCGCGTCTGATGATTAAAGATAGGTCAGTCGACTTAAAAACCGGATGGTCTATTTCCAACGCAATCAATTCGCCCGCTTCGATTTCTTTACGTGCTGAGAAAATTGACATAAAGATGACCCCTGAGCCGGCGCAGGCAAATTCTTTGCGAGCGGTGGTTGAATTACTCACAAACACTGGCGTAGGAAACTCGATTTTTTCTGCGCGTGCGACCGATTGAACCATTTGCGGCAAAACACCTGAAGCGGGCAACGACAGCGGATGGCGGATGGCTTCTGCAAAGGTGACCTTGTGCTGATGAGCGAGCGGATAATTTTTACCCACTAACATGTATAAGGGCAAAGGCACGCGTGCATAATAGTCAAGGTCCGCGTAGTTTGGGCAAACATGAACCACCCCTATATGCGAAATGTCCTCGAGAATTTGATTCACGATTTGAATCGATTCGAAGATTTCTTCGATATGCAGATTAATATTCGGATATTGTTGGCGAAAGTCGTTGAATACGCTCATCAGCGCACTGACAAAAGTCGCGGGCATGGCAAGACGAATCGTGCCTCGCCGCATATCACGTAGCTCTTGTAACCCCCTTTCAAAATCGACTTGCGCATCACGATTGTGGCGGTAATATTCGAGTAATAACTCAGCCGCGTCTGTTGGCACGACCCCGCGGGGGCGTCGCTCGAATAGCTTGAAGCCGATTTCTTCTTCCAGCAATTTGATCTGGCGCGTAATCACGGATGCGCTTATATTCAAACTGTCGGCGGCGCTACGAATTTTTCCACGAATGCAGACCTCGTAGAAGTAACGTAGCCGTTGTTGATTAATTTCTATCACCGCAGGCCCCTTTAAGATGCTACGATTAAGTGGCTTTGAAACATGTCTCCAGCCCACGAAATATTAGCGCATACCTAATTTGTTTTATTGCCGTTCAGTCAATTATAAGTTTATTCTACCTTAGTCGGCGTTTAGCGATTTTTTTGCCATTGAGGCACCTTTATACGGCTACATTTAAGCGGCTCAAGGGGCGTCATCATACTGTCTGCTGTTCAAGCTTGAAGGTTGCCGCTGCATCCTGCCCGAGTGTCCGCACGAGGTAAGGTAAAGCGACTTTTAAGTTTTCTGCTAATGCGTAAGGTGGGTTCAGGATAAACATCCCGCTGCCGTATAAGCCATAGCCGTCTAGCGAGGGTTGGCATGTTTGCAGCGAGGCGTGCAGCCAGTTTTTTTCCGCTATTTTTTTTAGCTGTTCGGCAAAGCGCCGCGACTCAAGGCGTTGCACCTGCGGGTACCAAATCGCATAGGTTCCTGTCGCAAAGCGGCAGACACTTTGTTGTAGTGTATCCAGTACACGCTGATAGTCTTGTTTATCTTCGTAAGACGGGTCAAGGAGCACCAACGCCCGTCGCGGAGGGGGTGGCAACAACGCCTTGAGTCCCGTAAAGCCATCGCCCGCAGACAATAGAGCACGCGGCTTTTTGTCCGTTTCCAGTTGGCTAAAATTATCGCGTAGCACTTTAATTTCGGTTGGATGGAGTTCAAACAGCCGCAGCCTGTCTTGGCTTCGCGTTAGCTGCCAGGCAAGCCAGGGTGAGCCTGGATAAAAGCGTAAATCTCCAGTTGGATTAAGGGCGCGAATTTGAGCGACATACTCTGCTAGCAAAGGGGGCAAATCGCGTTGTGTCCAGAGTCGGGCAATGCCGCTTTCGTATTCAGCGTTTTTTGTTGCATATGCGCTAAATAGTTCATAGACTCCTGCGCCGGCGTGTGTGTCGAGATACCAGAAAGCTTTGTCTTTCTGGGCGAGATGGCGCAAGATATGCACGATAATGCTATGTTTGAGTACATCGGCGTGATTGCCCGCATGAAAGGCGTGGCGGTAGCTTAGCATGTTTGGTGTTTCCTCAGTTACAATCGTAAACAATATGCGAATTCTACTCAGTAATGACGACGGTTACCTGGCTCCTGGCCTAGCCGCGCTCTATGAAGCTTTAAAACCATTGGCCGAAGTCACGGTGTTCGCGCCTGAGCGTAATTGTAGCGGCGCGTCTAATTCATTGACTTTATCGCGGCCGTTGTCGGTAATGACCGCGCCTAATGGCTTCCGCTACCTGAACGGTACGCCAACGGATTGCGTTCATATTGCGCTCACGGGGGTACTTGATTACAAACCGGACCTAGTTGTCTCGGGTATCAATAATGGGCAGAATATGGGCGAAGATACGTTGTATTCAGGTACGGTGGCAGCGGCCACCGAAGGGTTTATGTTCGGTGTTCCCTCATTGGCTTTTTCTCTGGCCGATAAAGGCTGGGAGCATCTAGGGGCAGCGGCTCGCGTAGCCGGCGATATCGTGGCGCACTATCTTGAAAATCCGTTATCGGCGCCACTTTTGTTGAATATTAATATCCCCAACCGCTCTTATCATGAATTAGGGCAGTGGGATGTGACGCGGCTTGGTAAGCGGCACCCGTCGCAGCCCGTGATTCAGCAGATGAGTCCAGGTGGCGAGCCAATTTATTGGATTGGGCCTGCGGGTGATGTTTGCGATGCCAGTGAGGGCACGGATTTTCATGCCGTGGCGCATGGTCGCGTATCAATTACTCCGCTGCAACTGGATCTCACCCACACGCCATTGCTACCATTAGTGCAAGGCTGGGTATCGATGGTGGAGTCCGAGTTATGACCCAAGCTAAGCGTTTTCCGCTTGGCTTGGCTGAAGTACGCGCCAGCCAGACGAGTCAGGGTTATCTCGGAGTCGGCGCCGCACCTACTGCAAAGAGTTGGGTCAGTACGCTTGCGCGGATGGAGGCGAAGGCTTCTCAACCCAGCCTGTCTAAGCGGGTCACCGTGTTACATCCAGCCTTGGCCTCAGAACGGGTGCGTGAGCGCATGGTTGAGCGCTTACGGGCAGGTGGTGTGAGCCATGCGAGGGTACTCGCGGCGATGAACGCCGTGCCACGGCATCTGTTTGTCGATCCGGGCTTAGCGGCACAAGCTTATCAAGAGCTCGCGTTGCCGATTGGTCATCAGCAAACGATTTCTAAGCCCGCGGTGGTGGCGCGGATGATTGAACTGGCCGCTGCCGACAGGGTACTGGAAAAAGTGCTTGAAATTGGCACCGGCTGTGGCTATCAGGCTGCCGTACTGAGCCATGTCGCGCGCGAAGTCTATTCGATTGAGCGGGTGCGGCCGTTGTTTGAGCGCGCTAAAAAAAACCTGCGCCCGTTACGCGTAGCGAATCTTCGGCTACATTATGGTGATGGTTGCTTGGGTTTGCCAGCGGCGGCGCCGTTTGATGCGATTATTATTGCCGCGGCTGGCATCGGTGTTCCCGATAGGTTGCTTGAGCAGCTTGCGGTTGGCGGGCGTTTGATTGCACCCGTGGTGGTCCCCGCCGAATCAGAAACAAGCAATGAAACACAAGTTTTGACGCTGATTGAACGTGTCTCAGCCACCCAATGGCGTGAGTCAAGACTCGATCGCGTTTTTTTTGTCCCCTTGAAATCCGGAGTGATTTGAAATTGATGGTTATGTTGCAAAGATTGGGTATATCCCGCGGTCCAGCGATTTTTCAGGGCATCCTTTGCGCCTTGTCGCTGCTGGCCTTTGGTGCATGTTCGACGCGACTGATCAATGCGCCCATCAGCGACCGTTTTGAGGAGAGTGCATTGGCTAGTCAGTTAGCCTTGGCGCCATCGTCGCCGCCCCCCGGCTACTACCGCGTGAAGCTAGGTGACACGCTCTATCGAATTGCCCTTGAACATGGTCAGCATTATCAGGATGTTGTGGCGTGGAATAATCTGCAAAGCTCGTCTCAAATCGCAGTTGACCAACTGTTGCGCGTCGTGCCGCCAGGTGCGGAACCCGCGTCGAATACACCTGGTGTCTCGACGGCGCCAGTGGTGGATGGCGCGGTTGAGGTGCGTTCGCTGGATGGCGGCGCCGACCTTTACGGCGCTGCTCCGCCTATCGCAAGTATTGGGCCAGGCGCGCAGACAGCGGTTCCGGCCGCCAGTGCAATTACGTTTGCATGGCCGGTGCGGGGCCCAATCCTGGGTACATTTGATGAGTTAAAAAATAAAGGCTTGGATATTGGCGGTATTGTAGGAGCGCCAATCTCAGCTGCGGCTGAAGGCCGGGTTGTGTATGCTGGCAATGGCTTGAGAGGTTACGGCAATTTGATCATCATCAAGCATGATGTTACATTTTTAACGGCTTATGCACATAATAGAGCGCTTTTCGTTAAGGAAGGCGAGGCCGTAGCCAAAGGGCAAAAAATTGCCGAGATGGGAAATAGCGATGCAAATCGCGTGATGTTGCATTTTGAAGTGCGTCAGCAGGGCAAACCGGTAGATCCAATGAAGTATTTATCCACTCCCCAATAAGTTAGCTCTTTCAAATCAATATGCCGAACTCAAAGCGCCCGCAATCGTACCCGATGGCTGATTCACTATTGAGTCAGCTAGATGAGGTATCAAACTCGGAAGAGGCTACTGAGTTGCGCTTTGAGCGAGACGGTGAGTCGGTTGAAGAGGCGTTTGACGAAGAGGCAATCGACAAAAATGAAAACCAGCGTGAGCCAGATGCGTTGGCCGTTGATGAGCCAGACCCAAGTGATTTTAAAGCGCTGTTACAGTCTGAATTAACCGCCGGCACGATTCAGCATTACTTAAATCAAATTAGCGCTAAGCCTTTGTTGACGGTGGTCGAAGAACAGCACTATGCAACCTGTGCGCAGCAGGGAGACTTTGAGGCCCGGCAAATCATGATTGAGCGTAATTTGCGTCTGGTCGTCAGCATTGCTAAAGGTTACTTAAACCGTGGTGTCCCGCTGCTTGATTTAATCGAAGAAGGTAACCTCGGGCTGATGCACGCAATCAGCAAATTCGAGCCGCAGCGAGGGTTTCGTTTTTCTACTTATGCGACGTGGTGGATTAGGCAAAGTGTTGAGCGCGCGATTATGAATCAAGCGCGCACAGTGCGTTTGCCGGTCCATGTCATTCGCGAGTTAAATCAACTTTTGCGTGCTAAGCGTCATTTAGAAAAAAGCGCGGCGAATGCCGACGGCCTCTCTGATCAACGTGACGTGAGTGTGGATGATATTGCGCATCTGACGGACAAGACGGTCGATGAGGTATCTGATATTCTCGCCTTAGGCGAACGCACGGCTTCGCTCGATGCGCCGCTAAAATTAGATCCGGGCAGTAGTTTGCTTGATTTTCTATCTGACGAGCAGAGCCAATTGCCTGAGGCTAAGATCCAACAACGCGAGCTTGAGCAATTGATGCGTGCTTGGTTAGCGCGTCTGCCGAACAAGCATCGGCATGTGATTGAGCGTCGTTTTGGCTTAGGTAATGTTGAACCTGCGACCCTTGAGGAAGTGGCTGACGAAATGGAATTGACGCGTGAGCGGGTGCGGCAGATTCAGCAAGAAGCAATGGTGCGCTTAAAGCGTTATTTCATCTCTAATGGCGTACGTAAGGACGCAGTGCTGTGACCCCTATTTTAGTTTTTGATATTGAAACGATTCCTGATATTGCGGGCGTGCGCCAGTTGGAAGGCTGGCCCGCAACGCTGTCTGACGAAGAAGTGGCGCAACGTGCGTTTGATGCTCGCCGCGAAAAAACCGGCTCCGATTTTTTGCCGCACTATTTGCATCGGGTGGTTGCGATTGCTTGTGTCTTCAGAGACAAGGACGGCTTTCGGGTAAAATCGCTCGGTACGGAAAAAGACTCGGAAGCGACGCTGATCCAATTATTTTTTCGCATCATCGAAAAATATAGTCCGCAGATGGTGTCCTGGAATGGTGGTGGGTTTGATTTGCCGACACTGCACTATCGTGCGTTGGTGAATGGCGTCGCGGCGCCAAAGTACTGGGACCTGGGCGAAGATGATCGCGATTTTAAATGGAATAACTACATCAGCCGTTACCATACTCGCCATACGGATTTGATGGATTTACTCGCGCTCTATCAGCCACGCGCCAACGCACCGCTTGATGCACTGGCTAAACTCTGTGGCTTTCCTGGCAAACTGGGGATGGATGGGAGCCAGGTCTGGCAGGCTTTTAGCGCAGGGCGGATCGATGAAATTCGTCGTTATTGCGAAACGGATGTGGTCAATACGTATTTAATGTACTGCCGCTTCCAGCAAATGCGGGGGGGCTTTACGCCGCAAGAATATGAGCAGGAAGTGAGGTTGGTTAAAGAGGCGTTAGCCGCTGAAGCTGGCGCGCATTGGCCTGAATATCTGGCCGCCTTTGCGATAAAGTAGCAGAAGCGCCGCCCAGCCAACTTAGCGTATTGGCTGATCGGCGAGCCGCGCTGAATGACGATAATCGGTAAAGCTGCGCATCACCCTTGAATTTGTGCAATGTATCTCCATATTAAGTATAATTAGCACTCGTTAGCAAGGAGTGCTAATAAATCTTCCTTTTTGGGCTCGGGGATATTTCTCCCTTTTAGCCTTAAAAATTTAGTTGTTCTCTAGTATTTCTAGTATTTATTGAGAGGAGTCTGTATGAAAAAGCTGCGTCCTTTGCACGATCGTGTGATTATCAAGCGTTTGGACCAAGAGACCAAAAGCGCCTCAGGTTTGGTTATTCCTGAGACTGCTGCTGAAAAGCCTGATCAAGGTGAAGTCATGGCGATTGGGCCAGGTAAAAAAGATGACAAAGGTGCTTCCATTGCGCTCGACGTTAAAGTGGGCGATCGCGTGCTATTCGGCAAATATTCCGGCCAGTCGGTCAAGATCGACGGTAATGAGTTGCTGGTGATGCGCGAAGAAGACATCATGGCTGTGCTAGTTAGCTAAGCGTAGTTTTCAGTTCATCAAGTTAAAGAATTCAAGGAGTTAAAGATGGCAGCTAAAGAAGTTGTATTCGGTGATTTGGCCCGTGCCAAACTGGTTGAAGGCGTCAATATTCTAGCCAATGCAGTTAAGGTTACATTGGGGCCAAAGGGACGCAATGTTGTGCTCGAGCGTAGCTTCGGTGGCCCAACCGTCACTAAAGATGGTGTCTCGGTTGCAAAAGAAATTGAACTCAAAGACAAGCTGCAAAATATGGGCGCGCAGATGGTTAAAGAAGTAGCGTCAAGAACCAGCGACAATGCTGGCGATGGCACTACAACAGCAACCGTGCTGGCGCAATCGATTGTGCGTGAAGGCATGAAATCCGTTGCCTCGGGCATGAACCCAATGGATTTGAAGCGCGGCATCGACAAAGCGGTAGCCGCTGCGATTGACGAGTTGCGTAACATCAGCAAGCCGTGCACGACCACTAAAGAAATCGCTCAAGTTGGCTCAATCTCGGCTAACAGTGATGAGTTGGTCGGCAAGCTGATTGCTGAAGCGATGGATAAAGTAGGCAAAGAAGGTGTGATTACCGTTGAAGATGGTAAATCACTAGAGAACGAACTTGATGTGGTCGAAGGTATGCAGTTTGACCGCGGTTACTTGTCTGGCTACTTTATTAATAATCAAGATCGGCAAGTGGCGGCTCTTGATAACCCATATGTGCTGCTGCACGACAAAAAAATCTCCAATATTCGCGATTTGTTACCTTTGCTTGATCAGGTTGCAAAGTCAGGCCGTCCATTGTTGATCATCGCTGAAGATATTGAGGGTGAGGCATTGGCTACCCTGATTCTGAACAATATGCGTGGTTTCTTGAAGTCCGCTGCAGTGAAGGCGCCAGGCTTTGGTGACCGTCGCAAAGCCATGCTTGAAGATATTGCGATCTTGACTGGCGGTCAAGTGATTGCCGAAGAAACTGGGCATACGCTTGAGAAAGCGACACTGGCCGAGTTGGGAGAAGCTAAGCGCATTGAAGTTGCCAAAGAAAACACCACGATTATTGATGGCGCAGGCGATGCGAAAAGTATCGAAGCTCGCGTTAAGCAAATCCGTGTGCAGATGGATGAAGCCACCTCTGACTATGATCGCGAAAAACTCCAAGAGCGTGTCGCTAAGTTGGCAGGCGGAGTAGCCGTGATCAAAGTGGGCGCGGCGACTGAAATTGAGATGAAAGAAAAAAAAGCGCGGGTTGAAGATGCTTTGCATGCTACCCGCGCAGCGGTTGAAGAAGGGATCGTGCCAGGCGGTGGGGTTGCTCTGATCCGCGCCCGTCACGCAGTGGCTAACGTGAAAGGCGATAACGCTGATCAGCAAGCTGGTATCAAAATCGTACTGCGTGCGATGGAAGAGCCACTGCGTCAGATCGTTACCAACGGTGGTGAAGAAGCCAGCGTAGTGGTTGCAAAAGTAGCAGATGGCAAAGGCAACTTTGGTTATAACGCGGCTACGGGTGAGTACGGAGATCTAGTGCAAGCCGGTGTGGTTGATCCAACCAAGGTGACCCGCACTGCATTGCAAAATGCAGCGTCAATTGCCGGTTTGTTGCTCACCACGGACTGCACCATTACTGAGTCGCCGAAAGAAGAAGCGGCGGCAGGTGGCATGCCTGGTGGTATGGGCGGCATGGGTGGTATGGGCGGTATGGGTATGGATATGTAATAGTCCAGGTTCGCCTGTGTTTGGGCAGTGTGCTTTCGGGCATACTGCGCGAATGTCTGAACAAGAAGCCCGCAGCGATGCGGGTTTTTTGTGCCTTTTTTGACAAGATTTATCTCAAAATATGAGCAAATTGCGCTGCAGCCGGGGTACCATCATCTTTTTGAGGCGTTCTGGCAACGCTTGAATCATAGTTTGTGAGACGTAGCGATAATCATAGTATGGAATATAAAAATTGGATGTGCCTGATTTGCGGCTGGATTTATAATGAAGAGGCTGGCCTACCAGAAGAGGGGATTGCACCGGGTACGCGTTGGGAAGACGTCCCAGTTAACTGGACCTGCCCGGAATGTGGCGCCCGTAAAGAAGATTTTGAAATGGTGGAAATTTGAGCAGTTGTGAGCAAAACAAAGCCTTGGGACATGCGGGCTGATTTGACGACATGGCTATTTGCTAACGGAATGCACGGGTTAGAATTCAATATGTCCAAATCCTCTGATCGTATTAATCTGACGAACCAGTTTTTGATCGCTATGCCGAGCATGGCCGATGCGGTTTTTGCTGGCGCGGTGCTTTATATTTGCGAGCATAGTGAACGCGGGGCGCTTGGTTTAGTGATCAACCGGCCAACGGATATCATGTTGCAAGCACTGTTTAATCGCATCGATCTCAAGCTCGAAATCGAGCCTTTGCTGCATTTGCCGGTTTATTTCGGTGGTCCGGTTCAAGCGGAGCGTGGTTTTGTCTTACATGAGCCTACTGCTACGCACTATACTTCATCCCTGTTAGTGCCTGGCGGCTTAGCCATGACCACCTCGAAAGATGTGTTGGAGGAAATTGCGTTTGGTCAAGGACCCAAGAAATTTTTGCTAACGTTAGGCCACGCTGGCTGGGGCGCTGGCCAGCTCGAAGACGAAATTTTGCGCAATGGTTGGCTGACTGTAGAAGCGGATCCAAACATTGTGTTTGACGTGCCAGCCGAGCAGCGCTTTACGGCAGCGTTATCGCTCTTAGGCGTGTCACCCGCAACCTTGTCTGGCGAAGTGGGCCATGCATAGAGCGAGTGTCGGCCAAGGCCGTGGCGCAGTTGGGTTAAGGTTAATGCTGAGCAAGCCGCAAGGTCGCAGGCGGCTATGAGCCACATGGCCACGCTTCTGGCGTTTGATTATGGCGAGAAAAGAATCGGCGTTGCGGTAGGCAATCTGCTGCTGCGGCAAGCACAAGCCTTAACTGTGATCATGAATCTTAACCGTGAGCATCGCTTTAAGGCGATTGGCGCACTGCTTCAAGAATGGCAACCACAACAATTGGTGGTGGGTTTGCCGATGTATCCAGATGGCGCAGCGCACCAAATGACCCAGTGGGCTAAGCGCTTTGGCCAACAGCTGCATGGCCGTTTCGGCTTGCCCGTAAGTTGGGTCGATGAACGTTATTCGTCAGTCGCGGCGGCAACTGCGCTGGGAGGTGATTTAACACAGCTTGATGCCGAAGCTGCCCGGATTATTTTGCAACAATTTTTTGATGAATATGTCCTTGCCTAATGCTGAGTCGTTGTACTGTGTTTTACGTGACCAAATTCACACCACCTATGGCGATAGTTTGTATCAACCAGACGGGGTTGCGCTGGTGGGCATTTGGAGTGGCGGCGCTTGGCTTGCCGAGCGGCTTGCACGTGACTTGAAGCTGGCTGAATTTGGCGTTGTGAGCGTTGTCTTGCATCGCGATGATTATGCAGAAAAAGGCTTGCATGGACAAGCGCGTCCAACCTCATTGCCCTTTCAAGTCGAGGGCCGCCGGATTGTGTTGCTAGATGACGTACTCTATACTGGTCGCACGATTCGAGCTGCGCTTAACGAGTTGTATGATTTTGGCCGGCCTGCTGCCGTTGACCTAGCCGTATTGGTTGATCGAGGTGGGCGCGAGTTGCCAATCGCTGCCCGTTTTGTGGGTGCCGCTGCCGATCTGCCGGCTGATCGTACCCTGGTATTGGGACGTCATGAGAGCGGCCTATTTGAGTTTCATAGTGAAACACGTACCGATTAAAGATAGGGTTGTGGGCGTGCATCCTAAACTATACAAACACACATGCATGAAAGCTATGCAGCTTTGCCTAGCTTTTTTCGCTGGAGAGTAGATGTCAAACATTTGGCCACCTGCGCCAACCTTGCGCCCTGGTTTTAAAGGTAATCCGCAACTCACAAAAAACGGTGAACTTAAGCATCTGTTGACGATCGATGGTTTGCCAAGAGATATCATTACGCACATCCTGGACACCGCTCAGCAATTCGTTGGGGTGGCTGAGCGTGAGGTCAAAAAAGTACCGCTGTTGCGTGGCAAATCAGTATTCAACCTGTTTTTTGAGAACTCGACCCGCACTCGTACGACTTTTGAAATTGCCGCAAAGCGCTTATCGGCTGATGTGCTGAATTTGAATATCAATGCATCATCAACCAGCAAAGGTGAATCGTTACTGGATACCGCCGCTAATTTATCCGCCATGCAGGCCGATATGTTTGTCGTGCGCCATGCGCAAAGTGGTGCTCCTTATTTGCTCGCACAACATTGCCCACCTCATTTGCATGTGATTAATGCGGGTGATGGTTGGCATGCGCATCCGACGCAAGGCCTGCTAGACATGTACACAATCCGCCATTACAAGCGAGATTTTACGCAGCTCAAAGTGGCGGTTGTGGGTGATATTCTACATTCCCGTGTCGCGCGCTCTGATATTCATGCGCTGACTACCCTGGGCGTGCCAGAAGTGCGTGTGATTGGTCCACGCACATTGCTGCCCAACGGGCTTGAGCAATTCGGCGTGCGGGTTTTTCATAATATATGCGAGGGCTTAAAGGGGGTGGACGTCGTCATTATGCTGCGTTTGCAAAATGAAAGAATGAATAGCACCCTCTTACCCTCTGCGCAAGAATATTTCAAAAGTTGGGGGCTGACCCCTGAGCGCCTTGCATTGGCAGCGCCTGATGCGATCGTGATGCACCCAGGCCCGATGAATCGTGGAGTTGAAATTGGTTCAGCGGTCGCCGATGGCGCGCAATCCGTGATCTTGCATCAAGTCACCTTTGGCATTGCGGTGCGGATGGCGGTCATGGGGATTATTGCTGGGAATAATGGTTAGTGCTGCGCCGTTGAGTTGAGCCAGTCTCTTTGTCAAATATCAATTGATCAAAAAATAAACAATGAATCTTCATATCAAGCGTGGCCGATTAATTGACCCTGCGACAGGGCTGGACACCGAGGCCGATTTATTCATTGCAGCAGGCAAAATTGCCAGTATTGGTAAGGCGCCCACCGCTTTTGAGGTGCATCAAACAATCGATGCTAGCGGTTTGATCGTGCTGCCGGGCTTGATTGATTTATTGGCGCGGTTGCGTGAGCCTGGCTACGAATATAAAGCAACGCTTGAATCCGAAATGGCCGCGGCCCTTGCTGGTGGGGTCACGAGCTTAGTGTGTCCGCCGGACACGGACCCACCGTTGGATGAGCCAGGTTTAGTTGAAATGTTGAAGTTCCGCGCCCGTACTCTCAACCAAGCGCGTGTGTATCCGTTGGGTGCGCTGACGGTTGGACTCAAAGGGCAGGCTATCACTGAAATGGCTGAATTGGCTGATGCGGGGTGTATCGGCTTTTCTCAGGCGGATGCGCCGATGTTGAATCCCCAGGTGTTATTGCACGCTTTGCAATATGCCACGACTTATGGCTATACGGTTTGGCTGCGGGCGCAGGATCCGTATTTGGCGCAAGGTGGCGTCGCCGCAAGTGGGGCTTTGGCGTCGCGGCTTGGCTTGCGAGGCGTGCCGGAAGCATCGGAAACCATCGCTTTGCATACCATCATTGAATTGATGCGCATCACCGGCGCGCGGGTCCATTTATCACATCTCTCTTCGGCCGCAGGGCTTGAGTTGGTGCGCGCGGCAAAACAGGAAGGTTTGCCGTTAAGCTGTGATGTCACCATCAATCATGTGCATCTGATTGATCTGGATATTGGCTATTTCGATGCGCAATACCGTTTTGATCCGCCGCTGCGCTCGCAGCGTGACCGGGAGGCCATCAGCACGGCGTTAATGGATGGCACCATCGACGCCATTTGTTCTGCTCATACGCCAGTTGACGACGATGAAAAACTCTTGCCATTTGGCGAAGCTTCAGCCGGCGCCACGGGACTTGAATTGCTGCTATCACTGACCGTGAAATGGGCGCAAGAAAAGCAAATACCATTCACCCAAGCATTAGCAAAAATCACCTGCGCGCCAGCGGATGTACTGAATTTGAACAGCGGTCGTTTGGCGTTAGGCGCGCCGGCTGATCTGGTGCTATTTGACCCTGATGCGCATTGGCTGGTGGCGCCAAACCGGCTCAAGAGTCAAGGCCACAATACACCATTCTTAGGGTATGAGTTGCCAGTGCGGGTGCGTTCTACGATCATCTCCGGCCAGCTTGTCTATCAAGAAAGTAAAACATAAAGCGCTGCTACTTTGTTTATCAGGTAAGCAGAACATAAAGCACTGCTACTTTGTTTATCAGGTAAGCAAAGCATAAAGCGCTTTTACTTTGTTGATCAAAATAAGCAAAACATAAAGTTGTTCTACTTAGATGCTGTCGTGGTTGCATTTAATTGGATTAGCAATAAAGGAAATAGATGATGATGCAAGTCAGCCTACGCATCGTGCGACTCATACTCCATCTGGTTCGTGGTATGGCGCTGGCGGCTTTTGTTTTTCCGCGTGCAGCACGGGCTCGCCAACAGCAGCTCGTGCGTGATTGGTCGCAGGGTTTACTTAAGGCGTGCGGTGTTACGCTGATCGTACACCAGCCGGGCGAGGCGCTTGAGCGCGGTGTGATATTGGTTGGCAATCATGTGTCATGGCTAGATATTTATGTGATTAATGCTTGGCAGCCGGTCCCCTTTGTGGCTAAAGCAGAAGTTGAGAAATGGCCGATCCTGGGTTGGTTGGCAAAAACCATCGGTACGATTTTTATTCGGCGTGACAAGCGTAGCGATGCCCGACGGATTGTGCAGCAGTTAGCCGATGTCTTAAAAAGCGGTGAAACGATTTGTATTTTTCCAGAAGGGACGACCTCTGATGGTACAAGCCTATTGCCATTTCACGCTAATTTGCTGCAAGCGCCGGTATTAGCGAGGGTTGCAGTGCAGCCAATCTGTTTGCTGTATGAAGATGCGCAAGGCCAGCAGTCGCTGGCGCCTGCCTATATCAGCGACATCTCGTTACTCGCTTCGCTCATATCGATTTTGCGCGCCGCTCCGCTCACTGCTCATTTATATGTGACGGCCCCGCTTGATGCGTGTGACCAGCGGCGGGAACTGGCTATGCGTGCACAGACGGCAGTCCAGGGTGCGCTGCAAATTTTGCAGCGCCAGCAGGGGGTGCTATCTGACATGGCGGTGGTGGAGGCTGAAGTCAGTGGCTAGGGGTTGTTTTATTAGCCAGGCAATGAGCCGCTCGTGGTTGAACAGGCAACCTGGGTGAGTGTCCGTTTGCTTGGCTCAGCGTTGAGCGTGATGGCTGAGAGTTGCTTGCCCCAGACGCAACCGCTATCCAGGGAGCATAAGTTATCGCGCAGCAGGAGTCCAAGCGCTGCCCAGTGTCCGAATACAACCGTCAGCTCGGCGGTGCGCCGTCCCGGCACATCAAACCATGGCATATAGCCTGGCAGCGCAGCGTCGGGGCCGCCTTTAGCATTGAATTCTAGTTCCCCCTCTGAGTTACAGAAACGAATCCGCGTCAGCGTATGAGCAATCATGCAGAGCCGTTCATCGCGGCTCAAGCTATGATGCCAACGAACTGGCGTAGGCTGACTCAACTGTGCCATGCAGGTTTGCCAATTGGGGCCGCGCAACGCTTGTTCCAACTCATGCGCCAACTCGAGGGTGAGCGCCAGGTCCCACTGCGGCAGCACGCCAGCGTGCATCATCAGCATCCCGTTTTGGTAATGCGCCAGCGGCCGGTGGCGTAGCCAATCGATTAAATCGGCGGCATCAGGAGCCGCAAGGATTTCACTGATGGTATCGCCTTTGCGCATGCGTTGTGCGCCGGCTGCCACCGCCAATAAATGCAATTCATGGTTACCCAGCACCACCACGGCTCGCTGACCAAATTCGATGACATCACGTAGGCAAGCGAGTGAACTAGGCCCTCGGTTAATCAAATCGCCGGCGAACCAAAGCGGTGTGTTAAGCGTGGGCGCTGCTTTGGCGAGCAAATGATGAAAAGCGTCATGGCAGCCTTGTAGGTCGCCGAAGGCAAGAGGAGGAGGAGGGGAGGAGGACGATTGATTGATGCTCATTTGGATGGTGAGGATATCTGAAGTCTGTGATTTAAAGGACCTGCTTGAATTGTTCGCCATCATCTAAAAAACGATGAATAAGCTTATTTCCGCAGCGTTTGTAAAATATTAAAGAAGTTAATCTTTCTTCAAAGTTATAATTATTATATACACTAAGAAAAATTGCGCTAATGTGCTGAAGAGACAATGAGCGGTGCTTGTCATATAAGAGTTGCCGCAGCATCAATGAGTGGTTTATTTGGGCCGCAGCACCTAGATGATGAGGCGCTAGCGTTAGCAGGTCGCATTTGAATTCAATCAAGGGTTTTTTGATGATTTTAGTAACTGGGGGCGCCGGTTTTATTGGTGCCAATTTTGTGCTCGACTGGCTAGCGGGTCACGATGAAGCCGTGGTGAACGTTGACAAACTGACATATGCAGGCAATCTGCAGACTTTAGATTCGTTGCAAGCGGATCCCCGTCATCTGTTTGTCAGGGCTGATATTACCGATGCTGCTGCGCTTAAAAGTCTCTTTGACGAACATCAGCCACGCGCGGTACTGCATTTTGCGGCGGAAAGTCATGTTGACCGCTCACTGCATGGACCGGCTGATTTTGTGCGCACGAATATCGTCGGCACTTTTACGTTGCTTGAAGCCGCTCGTGCTTATTGGACTCAGTTAGCCGGCGTGGCGCAGGCTAACTTCCGCTTTCTGCATGTTTCCACCGATGAGGTTTATGGTTCGCTTGAGCCCCACGATCCAGCATTTTGTGAAACTACGCCGTATGCGCCTAATAGTCCGTACTCGGCCACCAAGGCGGGCTCCGATCATCTGGTGCGAGCGTATCATCATAGTTATGGTTTGCCGGTATTGACCACCCATTGCTCAAACAATTACGGCCCTTATCAGTTCCCAGAAAAGCTGATTCCATTGCTTATCGCCAATGCACTGGCTGATAAACCGCTACCAGTTTATGGCGATGGCGGTAATATGCGTGACTGGCTTTATGTGGGCGACCATTGTGCGGCGCTACGTGAAGTTTTAGCGCGTGGCGGCCCTGGTCAAACCTACAATATTGGCGGTCGGAATGAGAAAACCAATCTTGAGGTTGTGCATATGCTGTGTGCGTTGTTGGATCAGATGAAGCCAAAGTCGTCTGGTTCATATGCCGAGCAGATTACCTTTGTGCAAGATCGCCCAGGCCATGACCGCCGCTATGCAATAGATGCGACGAAGCTCGAGCGTGAATTGGGCTGGCGGCCCGCGCACAGATTTGAAACTGGGCTCGAGAAAACGCTGCGCTGGTATCTGGAGCGTCCAGATTGGGTGAATAACGTTATCTCAGGCGATTACCTTAAATGGCTTGAAATGCATTATGCGCAATGCGCATCAGGAGACACCTAAGATGCGTAAAGCGATTCTTTTAGCCGGAGGTTCGGGTACCAGGCTTTATCCGATTACACATGCAGTCTCCAAACAACTGCTGCCGATCTACGATAAACCAATGATCTATTATCCGCTGTCTACTTTGATGATGGCGGGCATACGTGACATTCTGGTGATTTCGACGCCGGCCGACACGCCCCGCTTTCAGACGCTACTGGGCGATGGCGCCCAGTGGGGACTCAATCTCCAATATGCAGTGCAACCTTCCCCAGAGGGATTAGCGCAAGCATTTATGATTGGCCGGCAATTTATTGGTAATCATCCATCGACTTTAATTCTCGGCGACAATATATTTTATGGGCATAGTTTAACCGGGCAGCTTGCACGCGCCAGCGCCTGTGATCAGGGGGCGACAGTATTTGCTTATCATGTGCACGATCCCGAGCGTTACGGCGTGGTTGAGTTTGATGAGGATTTTCACGCCTTGTCGATTGAAGAAAAGCCGGTTAAGCCACGTTCCAATTATGCGGTGACTGGGCTTTACTTCTATGACCAGCAAGTCTGCGATATTGCTGCCGAGATTAAGCCTTCAGCACGCGGTGAGTTTGAGATTACGGATATTAATCTGCATTATTTGCAACACAAGCAGCTCAAGGTTGAAATGATGGGCCGTGGCTATGCATGGTTTGATACGGGTACCCATGACTCACTGATTGATGCCGCTAGCTTTATTGCAACCTTGCAAAAGCGGCAAGGCCTGATGGTTGCTTGCCCGGAAGAGATTGCCTACTATCGTGGCTGGATTGACGCTGAGCAACTTAACCGGCTGGCCGCGCCGCTTGAAAAAAACGGCTATGGAAAATATTTGAAACGCATTTTATCGGACCAGCTGATATGGCCATCAACGTAATCACTACTGCATTGCCTGAAGTTAAAATCATCGAGCCTAAGGTTTTCAATGATGCGCGGGGCTCTTTTTTTGAGAGTTTTAATGCGCGCGAATTCGCCGCGCAAGTGGCGGCTGGGTTTGAGTTTGTGCAAGATAATCATTCCCGCTCGACTAAAAATGTGTTGCGCGGTTTGCATTATCAAATTCAGCGCACTCAGGGCAAACTGGTGCGCGTGATTGCCGGAGCGGTTTTTGATGTGGCAGTGGATTTGCGCCGACATTCGCCTCGTTTTGGGCAATGGGTCGGGGTCCATTTATCGGCTGAAAACCCTCGCCAATTATGGGTGCCGCCGGGTTTTGCCCATGGTTTTTTAACGCTCTCGGAAGAGGCGGAATTGCTCTACAAAATAACCGATTACAGGTATCTAGAGCATGAGCGCAGCTTATTATGGAATGATCCAGGGTTGGGCATTGCATGGCCACTTGACGGTGAGCCGGTGCTGAGCGTGAAAGATGCGGCTGGGATTGGCCTGACTGAGGCTGAAGTATTTGCTTAAAGTCTGAGGTTGGGCGCTTGCGTAGAGTTAAATGACACCCTATCGAACAATTTTATTGACTGGTGCTCAAGGCCAGCTTGGCTTTGAATTAGCGCGTAGCCTGCAGGGCCTTGGCCAGATCGTTGCGCTTGATCGGCAAGCACTGGATTTGGCGGATTTTGATCAAATTCGTCGTGTGGTGCGCGCATTGCGGCCGGCTTTAATTATCAATCCGGCCGCGTATACAGCGGTTGATCGAGCTGAAATTGAAGAGCCTGCAGCGCTGCGCATTAATGCTTTAGCGCCGGGTGTGTTGGCTGAAGAGGCGAAGCGGCTCAATGCAATTTTAGTCCACTATTCAACCGACTACGTATTTGCTGGAGATAAGAGCGGCGCTTATACTGAAGAAGATAGCACGCAGCCGCAAAATGTCTATGGTCGCAGTAAGCTGGCTGGCGAAAGGGCTCTGGCTGAAGTCGGCGCGGCGCATTTTGTGCTGCGCACGAGTTGGATTTACGGCAAGCGGGGCAAGAATTTTCTGTTAACGATGTTGCAGCTGGCGGCGCAGCAGCCTGAGTTGCGGATTGTGGCTAACCAATATGGCGCCCCAACCTGGTCGACGACCATTGCCGCCCTCAGTGCGCAAATCTTGGCGCAAGGCATCGCGCTAGGCCATCAAGATAGGAGTTGGTGGCAAGAAAAATCAGGTATCTATCATTTAAGCGCCGCCGGCGCGACTTCTTGGTATGAATTTGCGCAAGCCATCTTTACGCTTGCGCCACCTGCTAGGCAACCAAAGTTGACGCCGATTTTGGCGCTAGAGTATCCGACACCGGCCAAGCGTCCAACCAATTCTCGTCTATCTAACGATAAATTGGCGCGGACTTTTAACTTATTTGCGCCTCATTGGCATGACGCGTTACGCTTATGCCTACGCCCTGAATAGGGCTTAAAGCAAGCTATAAAGTCGCGGGCGGACGTACTGGCAAGGTTAGCTGGAGGAATGTGCCATCTGATAAGGTGAGTTTAACCTGCACCGTGTCGCCTGGTTTAATCGCCGGTTCCGCGCGCGCTTTTTCAAGCATCAGATGGTAACCACCGGGGGCGAGCTTGACCTCGCTGTGGGCAGGCAGGGTCAATTTTTTGAGGTGGACCATCTTGCTGTGTGTGCCATCCGAAATAGACTGATGTAGCATCACATGGCCATAATCAGGGCTTGAGGCGGCGACGACATCGATAGCTTGAGCGCTGTTGTTGCGCAATATCATATAACCGGCGGCTGGCCGTCCGTCAGGTAGCCAGCGCACCCAGCCGGCTTCGGCTATCACTTGTGGCGAGGCCGCGGCGATGGCGCTTGAAGAAGATGCGCTAAAGCATAGACTGGCTAAAAGAAAAGTAATCCATTTCATGAGTTGATACTCCCCGTTATGATGATGGTTGCAGCAGAATACGCAAATCGTGTGCAATATTATCCGCCGAATCGGCGGCGGTCGCCATCAATTGCGCCTGACCTTTTTGATCGAAGATATAAATCGCTGAGCTGTGCATCACCTCATAGCGGTTGTCAGTATCGGGCTTTTCAGATTGATACGCAACGCGGTAACGTTTAGCTAATGCCTCGACTTGACTAAGGGTGCCGGTCAGGCCTGTGACATGTTCCGCATCAAATGCCCGGACATAACGGTGCATTGAGGTAGGCGTATCACGCGCTGGGTCGATCGAGATAAACAGAATGCGGACTGCGCGTGCATCGTCGCCTAGTTTCGAGAGCGCCAGCATGAGGCGTGCCATGGTTTCAGGGCAAACATCCGGGCAATGCGTATAGCCAAAGTAGACCAGGGTGATTTGGCCTTGGTAAGTTTGTGCGCTAACCTTTTGTCCCTGATCGTCAGTCAAAGCAAACTCAAGATCAGGCAGGTGGTGACGCACTTGGGTTAACTGCCAATTTTCATCGCGCTGCCGGCTACAGCCTAGAAGGAGCATCAATAGTGAGCTGATAAAAAGCGCATAGTAAAAGATCAGTCGCTGGCGGGCCATAACTTGCTGCATGATAAAAGCCTTCTAACTCGATTTTGTTGAACAGCGGACAGTAGCGCCAGTACGCGCGTATTCTGTGTTAGGTCGGCTATTTTAACAGACCCCCTAAAATTTTTCCGTTCATCGGAGTCAGAGGGCGGGGTTTAGGCAAGTAAGACTTCGGTATTGGGTGGGCTGATTTTGCATCAACAGCGTCGCACTGTGTTATGTGAAGTGGCAGTAGGTTAGAAAAAGGGCCAATAGGTTAAAAAATAACTGACAGATTAAAAAATAGCCACACGAAGTGTGTAAGGCCATTTTTTATTCAGATCTAAGCGTGAGATAAATTAAAAGGGTGGTATACTTATTTCTCATTGAGAATGATTCGCATTAGCGCTACCAGTGCTTTTTGGTGCCGTCCATTATGCATATCTAATACTTGCACAGGGCTCTTTTTATGGTTGCATCGACATTTTTTCAGTTAGCTATCGCTAGCATTTTGATCAGTGCCGCCGGCTCTGTAACTGCTGTCAAGTATGTGCTTGGCAAGTCGCAGATTCACGCAAGGTCGTTATATCCATAAAGAAGCAGGTGTTGGCCCCTAGTTTAAGCCATTCACGGTTGAATACAAATGTGTATTTTCTGGAATGGGTAAAAAAAGAGGGTATTAAAAACCCCCATCATGCACGTTGTTCCATTCAATATTAACTCCTTTAATCAAGGAACGTTTAAATGAAAATCAGTCTCATAATTACTCTCTTCACGCTGACTTGTGCGTTGTCCACTGGTGTGCACGCGCGCACAGAACCAAAGGAAGAATTACCGACCTTCAAACTTGAGATGGCTGACGGGAAATTGATGCCTTCTCGCATCGAGGTGCCGGCTAATCAGGCGATCAAACTTGAAATTGAAAATACCGGCAAAAGTGCGGTTGAATTTGAAAGTATTCAATTGCGTAAAGAGAAGGTGCTCAGCCCTGGCGCCAAATCTTTTGTGGTGATTAAAAAGATGGCTCCGGGCGAATACAAATTTTTCGATGATTTTCATCAAGCGACAGCACAAGGGGTGATTGTCGCGAGATAAATTTGAGTTTAAGTAGAAACAGGGATAGGGATAGTCGTAGGCGGTAATCAGGTAGCTTTGGAGAGCTCGATGGGGCAGGTGCTGTTTGTAGTATGGCGTGAAAGTGTTGAAGCATTGCTTGTGATCGGCATTTTATATGCGTGGTTGCGCAATGGTGACAAGACGGCGCGGCAGGGCCTGCCCTATTTGTGGCTAGGGGTTGGCATAGGTCTGCTAGTGGCGGTTGCGTTTGGCGCGGCATTAGTCAACTTTAGTGAAACCCTCTCCGGAGAAACCCAGGATTATTTCCAAGCCGCAATGGTCTGGATTGCGACTGTGCTGATTGTACAGATGGTATTGTGGATGAGATACCACGGCGGCACCTTAAAACAAGGTATCGAAGCATCCTTACAAAAAAGTACTCAAAATGCGCATTGGTGGGGGGTGACGCTGCTTGCTGCACTGGCGGTTGCGCGCGAAGGAAGTGAGACAGTCATCTTTCTCTATGGACTTGGTTTTGGGCAGGCAGGCTATATTTTGCCTATGCACCTGGCTGCTGTATTGATAGGCTTTGGCCTAGCCCTCCTAACGTTTTACCTATTGCAGTTGGGTGGCAAATTGTTTTCTTGGCGCGCTTTTTTCCGCGTGACTGAAATGATGTTGCTCTTTCTCGCTGCGGGCTTGGTCCAAGCAGGCATTGATAAACTCATTGATAAAGAAATACTGCCTGCGCTGATCGACCCACTGTGGAATACTTCAGCGCTGCTCGATGATTCTAATGCTGTGGGTACATTGTTGGCGGCATTGACCGGCTATCGTGCGTATCCATCGTTAATGAATGTGTTGGCGTATCTTATTTATTGGGCTGTGGTGGCTTGGTTAATGAGACGTACACAGCAGCGCCTGATGGTTAAAAATCGGCCGGCATGAATAGATCATGGCGCATTCTAGCCCATGATACGTTGCTCTAATATATGCGCTAGCTTGGTGTGCAATCCCTCTATATAATAAGCCGTTCAAAATTCTTTCAATAATGATTAATCCAAGAGGTCGCTCCATGCATATCAATCGGTTCTTTTTCAATTTGATTGGTCTTGTTGCGCTACTTGCACTGGCCGCTTGTGGCAAAAAACAAGCCCCCCCGTCACCGCCGGTAACGGAAGTGGGGGTTGTCACACTCGAGCCGCAAACTGTGCCAGTGACAATTGATGTACCTGGACGCACCTCTGCCTGGCAGGTTGCTGAAGTGCGCGCACGTGTCAACGGCATTGTGCTTCAACGTGAATTTAAAGAGGGCAGTGAAGTGAAGGTGGGCCAGCGCCTCTACAAAATTGACTCGGCTCCTTATAAAGCTCAGTTTGAGAGTAGCCAAGCCGCCTTGGCAAAGGCGCATGCTAGTTTGAATGCCGTCGCGGCTAAGGCCGCACGTTACAAACCGTTGATTGCAGCGCATGCGATTAGCCAGCAAGAATATGACAATGCGCTAGCTGAGCATGGCCAAGCGCTGGCAGATGTTGGTGTCGCTAAGGCCGCGCTTGAAGTGGCGCGCATTAACCTTGGCTATACTGAAGTGAGCTCGCCGATTGCAGGTTGGATTGGCAAATCCTATGTCACTCCAGGCGCTTATGTGCAAGCCAGCCAGGCAACGTTGTTATCCACGGTGCAGCAAATCGATCCAATTTATGTTGATGTGACGCAATCGAGCAGTGACGTTTTGCGTTTACGCCGTGAAATGGCAGACGGCCAATTGCAAATGACTGGCCGTAACGAGGTCAAGGTCGACCTCGTGCTAGAAGATGGCTCAGCCTATCCGTTCCAAGGAAAGTTGCAGTTTTCCGATATCGCGGTCGAACCAGGTACGGGCACGATCACCTTACGTGCGCTCTTTCCAAATCCGAAAAAAGCCTTGCTGCCTGGTATGTTTGTTCGTGCGCGCATCCAAGAGGGCGTGAACCATCGTGCGCTGGTGGTGCCGCAGGTTGGCGTGACTCATGATGCTAGAGGTCAACCGACTGCGCTGATTGTCGATCAAGATAATAAAGTGGCTTTGCGCGTACTGACCACGATGCGAGCGGCTGATGATAATTGGTTGGTAGCGAGCGGTTTGCAAGCCGGCGACAGAGTCATTGTGCAAGGATTGCAAAAAGTGCAGCCTGGGATGACCGTCAAACCGGTAACTACACAGGTATCGCCGACAGTTGAAGCTGCTGGGCCCCAGCCTGGGGCCAGCGACGCCGCGGACGCCAACGCAGAATAACCGTATTAAAAATAAGGGAAGCCATTTCCATGGTTAAGTTTTTTATCGATCGACCGATTTTTGCCTGGGTGCTGGCCATTATTTTGATGCTGGCCGGAGCGTTGTCGATTCGCACCTTGCCTGTTGAACAGTATCCATCGGTAGCGCCGCCCGCGGTGCAAATCAGTGCATCCTATCCCGGCGCATCGGCCCAAACCGTTGAAAACACAGTCACCCAGGTGATTGAACAGCAAATGAATGGGATCGACCATTTGCTGTATATGTCCTCCACCAGTGAAAACTCGGGTGGCGCAAATATTACGCTGACCTTCGCCCCGGGCACTAACCCGGATGTGGCGCAAGTGCAGGTGCAAAACAAGCTACAACTGGCCTTACCCCTATTGCCGCAAACCGTGCAGCAACAAGGTATCAAAGTTACTAAGTCGTCCGGTAGTTTCTTGATGGTATTAGCCTTCGTGTCTACCGACGGTAGCATGAATAAGTTTGATTTGGCCAATTACGTTGCTGCCAATGTGCAAGATCCAATTAGCCGGGTTGATGGGGTCGGCACCACGACGCTGTTTGGTACCCAGTATGCAATGCGAGTGTGGTTGCATCCAGATAAACTGGCTAGCTACCGCCTAACGCCAGTCGATGTCACCAACGCCCTCGCTGAGCAAAATGTCCAAGTGCCAGGAGGTCAGCTAGGTGGCTTACCGGCCGTAGATAAGCAACAACTCAATGCAGTCATCACCGAAGCAACTTTGTTAAGGACGACGGAACAATTTGGCAATGTCTTATTAAAGGTGATGCCAGACGGTTCACAAGTGCGTTTGCGCGATGTCGCAAGGGTTGAGCTCGGCGGTGAAAGCTATAACGTAGATACTCGCTATAACGGCCAGCCTACCGCTGGCTTTGCGCTTAAACTGGCGACGGGCGCGAATGCCTTGCAAACCGCGCGGCTGGTACGTGAACGGATTGAAGAATTATCGAAATACTTCCCGCCCGGTTTAGTTGTGAAATATCCATACGACACCACGCCCTTTGTACGTATCTCGATCGAAGAAGTGATCAAGACACTCTTTGAAGGGATTGTGCTGGTGTTTCTGGTGATGTACTTATTCCTGCAAAATTGGCGCGCTACGCTGATCCCAACCATTGCCGTGCCAATTGTGTTGTTGGGGACGTTTGGCGTGATGGCAGCGTTCGGCTTTTCGATTAATACCTTGTCTATGTTTGGCCTTGTATTGGCGATTGGGTTATTAGTCGATGATGCGATTGTGGTGGTTGAAAACGTCGAGCGGGTGATGGCGGAAGAAGGGCTTTCACCTCGTGAGGCAACCCGTAAAGCAATGGGGCAGATCACCGGGGCGCTGGTTGGCGTGGCGCTGGTTTTATCCGCGGTATTTGTACCGATGGCGTTTTCCAGCGGTTCAGTGGGAGCAATCTATCGTCAGTTCTCGCTGACCATTGTGTCGGCGATGGTGCTCTCAGTATTAGTGGCACTGATTCTGACGCCAGCTTTATGCGCGAGTTTGCTCAAACCGATTCCTAAAGGGCACCATGAAGAGAAAAAAGGTTTTTTCGGCTGGTTTAACCAGACTTTCGAGCGTGGTCGCGATAAATACCAATCAGGCGTGCGTAGTGTCATCGCTCGCTCTGGGCGTTGGCTTGGCATTTATGCGGTGATTATCGTGGTGGTTGGTTTGCTGTTTATGCGCATGCCTACGGCTTTCTTGCCGGATGAAGACCAAGGGATTTTATTTGTGCTGGTGCAAACCCCGCCAGGCTCAACCCAACAGCGGACCCAAGCAGTCCTGAGCGAAGTTAGCCAATACCTATTGCAAGCTGAAAGCCAGCTGGTTGAATCGGCCTTTGAGGTGAATGGCTTTAGTTTTGCGGGCAGTGGCCAGAATTCGGGCATGGTTTTTGTTAGATTAAAAGATTGGAAGCATCGCACGAAAGCGGATCAATCGGTACAAGCACTGATGCAGCGCTCTTTTATGCGGTTTTCGCAGATTAAAGATGCTATGGTGTTTCCGATTAATCCACCACCGATTATCGAGCTTGGCACAGCCTCTGGCTTTGATATGCAACTGCAAGATCGCGCCGGTCTTGGCCATGATGCCTTGATGCAAGCGCGCAATCAGTTGCTGGGGATGGCGGCGCAAAGCCCAATCTTGATGCAGGTGCGCCCGAACGGTCTGAATGACACGCCGGAATTTCATGTGGATATTAATCGTGAGAAGGCGAGTGCACTGGGGATTCCGCTGTCTTTGATTGATCGGAGTTTCTCGATTGCTTGGGGCGGAGCTTACGTTAACAGTTTCCTAGATAGGGATAACCGCATCAAAAAGGTTCTGGTCCAAGGGGACGCCCCTTTTCGCATGACCCCGGAAGACATTCAGCGTTGGTATATCCGCAATGCGCAAGGCGAGATGGTGCCGTTCTCGTCATTTGTCAGTTCGCATTGGGGTTATGGCTCGCCTAAGCTTGAGCGTTATAATGGTGTCGCCTCGGTAGCCATCCAGGGCTTAGCAACTCCTGGCAAAAGCACGGGGAATGCCATTCAAGAAATGCAAAACCTGGCGGCAAAGTTGCCGCATGGCATTGGCTATGAATGGACCGGTATGTCGCTCCAGGAGATTTTATCCGGCTCGCAAGCGCCATTACTGTATGCCATTTCAATCTTAGTAGTGTTTTTAAGCTTAGCCGCGCTGTATGAAAGCTGGTCGATTCCATTCTCGGTGATCTTGGTGGTGCCACTTGGGATCATTGGCGCTTTATTGGCGGCAACAGGTCGTGGCCTATCTAATGATGTGTATTTCCAGGTGGGCTTATTGACTACCGTCGGCTTGTCTGCAAAAAATGCAATTTTGATTATTGAGTTCGCCAAAGAACTGGAGGCACAGGGCAGAACTGCAATGGAAGCAGCCATCGAAGCCGCGCGTTTGCGTTTACGGCCAATCTTGATGACTTCATTGGCTTTTGTGCTGGGCGTGCTGCCTTTGGCAATTAGCCGTGGCGCCGGTTCTGCTGGGCAACATGCGATTGGCACGGGGGTTATCGGTGGGATGTTGAGCGCCACCTTTATCGCCATTTTCATCATCCCAATGTTCTTTGTGGTGGTGCGTGGCAAATTCTGTCAAGCTAAATCAAAGCAGAAGGTGCAAGCTGGCGACCCGCTGGTGAACGCTTCGAGTCATGAGAGCAATTCGGATGCAGATACTCACCCGAAAATTTGAACCTCAGGAACATGCAAATGCGTGAATTTTCTCTTTTAGCTGCATTGTCAATCGCAGCAGTTTCAGCTGCCTGTACGCTGGCGCCTCATTATGAGCGCCCAGCAGCGCCGGTTGCGGCTACCTATCCTACGGGGGATGCGTATACCTTAATGACCGAGTCAGCCTCAGCGCCGGTTGATTTGGGCTGGCGTCAGTTCTTTGCAGACCCGCGTTTGCAAAAATTGATTGAGCTGGCGCTACGCAATAACCGTGATTTGCGCGTAGCGGCATTAAATGTGCAACAAGCACGCGCCCAATATCGGGTTCAGCGCGCAGGCTTGGTGCCAGATTTGCGGGCGCAAGGGATGGGCAATCGTAGTCGCACCCCTGCTGAACTCTCGATGCTTAACCGTGCAGTGGTGGCTAGCCAGTATGAGGTGGGCGCGACTGCGGCGTGGGAAATTGACCTTTTTGGCAAGCTGCGGAGCTTAAAAGATCAAGTTCTGGCGCAATATTTAGCGACGGCTCAGGCCCGCAAGGCGGTTGAGATTTCGTTAGTGGCGCAGTTAGCTAACCAATATTTAACCACCCGTGCCTATGACGAGCAACTTAAAGTCACCCAAGCAACCCTTAGCGCCGCTCAGGAATCTTATCGGCTTGCCAACGTGCAGTTTGACGCAGGCGTTGGCTCTGAGCTTGATTTGCAAGAGGCTGAGAGTACCGTTGAGCAAGCCCAGGCCAATCATCAAAATCAACTGCGTCTACGGGCCCAGTCTGAAAACGCGCTCGCGCTCTTAGTCGGCGAATCGCTGCCAGCCGATTTACCGCAGCCATTGCCGCTTGATCACCAGTCGCTACTGGCTGATATTCCAGAAGGCTTACCATCGGATTTGCTGGTGCGTCGCCCGGACATTGCCGCCGCTGAAGAAAAATTGCGGGCGGCTAACGCTAATATTGGTGCGGCTCGGGCTGCATTTTTTCCGAGTATTTCGCTCACCGGACAGTTTGGCACTGCGAGCCTGGACCTGGGGGGGTTGTTTAAACCGGGCACGGCTGCTTGGGGTTTTGTGCCAAAGGTTTCACTGCCTATTTTTAGCGGTGGTGCGAATCTTGCCAATCTTGATGCGGCGCAAGCAGGCAAGCGGATCGCTGTTGCGCAATATGAAAAAGCGATTCAAACCGCCTTTCGCGAAGTAGCGGATGGGCTCGCCGCGCGCAGTACCTACGATGAACAAATTGGATCACTTAAGCGCTACACTGCAGCGCAACAACGTCGGCTTGATCTGTCCACCTTGCGTTATCGCAATGGCATTGATAGCTATCTGCGGGTGTTGAGTGCGCAGACGAGCTTATATGCAGCCGAGCAAGCGCTGATTTCAAGCCGCTTGGCACGGCTGGTTAATCTGGTCAATCTATATCAATATTTAGGTGGAGGCTGGCTTGAGCGTACTGGCGACACGCCGCGGCCAGCGGATGTGGCCGTTGCATCATAAAGAAATATAGGTAAGGTCCAATCGCGCCTAGAAAGCCCTTACGCGATTGGACTTTACTTTTTTAATTGTTCGCAGGTGTAGGCCTTTGGCCCAGTGGCGGAACATTTCAGGCTACATAGCGCATTAGCTTCTCAGTATCTTGATGGATAAACGAATTTTCCATTCTTTTTAATTCTTGTGAGCGTAGCCCGTTCTTTTTAGCGGTTGCTTGCCAATTTTGAAGCGCATTGCCGATCTTTGCTAACGCAATCTTCGTTTCTTCTTGACTTAACCCAAAGAAGACAGCGAGTTCGATGCAAGTGGCTAGAGATGGACGGGAACTGTTACCATCGAAGGAAAGTTGATGAGTTCTTCGTCCAAAGGTTTCATTGGTTGGATTAATATCATAGGCTGGCGATAGTCTCCAGCCTTGTTGATCGCGCAAGAATCCATGATTACGTAGGTGATCGTCAATGTTGCCAGCCATTGCATTAAAGGTCATGCGCTGCCATAACTCAAATTTATCTAAGCGGGGTTGCGAGGAATAGCGGGTGAGAGCATCTGATAATTCTATATAGCTCGCGCCGTCACGGCTATTTTCATCGCGTTCGAGCATGGTCATCGCTGACGTGAAGGGAATCCGTTGTTTGCCGTTCCGGTCAAAGCGTTTAACTAACAATATGGGGTGGTCATTATCGGCATTAAGCAATCTGTAGTCAGTGGTGCGGATACCTGCCTGTTGTGCCATATCAAGTAGGGTAGCTTCCCATAATGACGCTCGTTCAGTGTCGAACCTAGACTGGAATTTAGCGATCCATATGTGACCGTTATCCTCAAGCGCAGCTTTAGGGCGTGCACCGCCCAATGAAGAGCCTGGCTGAGAAAGTAGCGCCAGATCCGCACGGGTTTCTTTGCCTGCTTCAAGATGTGAAATGGCTTTTTCCAGTGCACGTAAATTGATCAACTTGGGTACGTGGTGATGAGTGGCCAGAAATATATCAGGTGCTTCTATTTCATTGAGGCGCAATGCACCCATACGCATATAATCACTTACGCCTAGCATAAAATCGCTTTCGCTTAGATGCCTGTCGCTTGTCCTAGTTTGGATCAGGCGCCCCCAGCGATCAGGTGAGACATCTTGGAAGGCACCCCATAGTCGATTGCTGGTGTATGGCACATTAGCAATTAGGCCGAGGGCGGGATCAATAGCAAATCCAGCTTTAGCTTGTGTCCAGGTTTGCTGGTAGGTGAACTGATACCACTCTTGGCCGCGAGATTCGTAGATATGCAACTCACCCACATCATAATGGGTGTCTAGCCAGTTGAGTGAGATCTGTAGCTTTTTCATTTTGCTATCCTGATGCGCTTAGGTAGGCGCTCGTCCATCATATCTAGGCCTAACGGATCATTGGTACGGTCAATAAGTTTCTCTAGATCGTCAATTTTACCGAGTACATACAGCGCGAGCGCGTAGCTGCCCATGTTAACTTTAGGGTCACCTTTCTCGATCTTTGATAACGTAACGCGAGTAATGCCAATTCGTTCGGCCATTAGGGCAACTGTGATACGGCGGCGTTTACGCGCATCTCGAATGTCTGCCCCTAATTTTTGCAGAGCTCGTTCAACGCGAAATGATCTCATCATAGTATGGCTATACCCAGCTGGATCGTAAAATAAAGGATTTTATATTTTTCCTTATCTTTAGTTAAGGATGCTTTAGTATACTTTATATTGATATGTAAACGACGATTTGATATCCGCCTCAAAAAAATTCTGGGTAAGCTTGATGTACTCGTCATGATTGAGCAAACCAAGAAATCAAACCGTGGCCATCGCTCCAGCGTGTTCCTGTATCTCAATAATGGGGTAAAAATCTCTTCGGGTCTAATTCCCCGCCGCTTGCGGCGTGAAGTAGACTGAGTGGATGAGCGAATACATCCACAAGACAAAGAAGCGGAACAGCTCGAAGCGGTTGAGTTTATCCTGAGCCTTGATCAGAATACAAAGTCGAATCTGAT
>JASSUB010000048.1:0-9819 GCA_031963205.1 Mycoavidus cysteinexigens | reverse complement strand
AAAGTATGAGGACTCCAACTTTAAGCCACAAGTCTGGGGATCATGGAGTGCTTACTTTCGAAGCACTGGTGACGACGAAATCATCGCAGTATCGTACTACACTGACTTTAAGTTTCACGGTTTGGCGTACCCCCCACTTCGCTTTCAAATGCGCGATGAGTTGCGTTTCCAGACCGTTCAACGTCCAATTCGCCGCCGCGGGGGAAATAATTCCTCCTTGCGGGACTCCTGCGGCTGTATTTTGCAATTGCCCTCGGTCAATGACCCCAGATCTCAACCACTTTCGTAGCATCAACTTATCCATGCAGACGTTGTTTAACATCCAGTCTTTTGAAATTTGGTCAAAGAAGCTTTCAATGTCAGCGTCAAGCACCCATTGGGCCGATTTCTTTTTAGCCATCAGGTTGAATATCTGTCCCATCGCGTCAGCAGTACAGCGATTTTTCCTAAACCCATATGAGTTTGGATCACTCACTGATTCCAGCACCGGATCAAGAGCTAGTAAGTGCAGAGCTTGCATCGCTCTATCACGCATGGTAAGCAGGTTACGTTGTCCCGGTGGCTTCACACAGCGCCGTTACCAGCTCTGCATGCACCGGTTAGGCTACGACTGACGGAACAGTCGGTTTCTCTACTTTCACACTAAAAGCGAAACAATCACTTACGCAGCTTCGCGTCGCACGGTCACGATAAATCTGAAACGACTGGTCACGATCGCTGAAATACGCAACTATATTGATGCAAACCAAGCGTTCATTCCAAACTATGGCGATCGCTATCGGCACCACGAAACGATCTCCACGGCCTTTGTCGAATCGACCGTAAATTATGTGGTCAGCAAGCGCTTTGTGAAAAAACAGCAGATGCGTTGGACTCGACGTGGTGCACATCTGTTGTTACAAACGCGTGTGCAAGTGCTCAATGGTGATCTGCGTCAAACCTTCTGCCGTTGGTTTCCCTGTATGAAAACACAAGAATTGACGCCACTCAAGGAGGCAGCCTAGAAAACGCCAGCCCCCGGAATGAAACACTCTCGTAATTGGGCCAGCGTACAACCACTTTCAAATTAAACATAGATCATTCGCGTTAGTGCGTGAAATGCTCCGTTTCGTTTTGTGGGGGTTGGCCTTTTTGTAATCCTTCCAACTTATTAGCCAATACCCTGCCAATTTCAGCCATCGGCTCCGACCGATCCATGTACTTATGCTCGCACTGGATATCATGATTTTCGATGTCTCCAAGCACATAAGGCTTCCACCGATCAGGCGAGTTGGCGAATTGATCTTCTACTACTGTGGCACAGAAAAAGAGTACGTCGCCACGGTAAATAAGTGGCACAAATTCCTCTGAAATACGCTCGTTGTTTCTGATGACATCTCCAGCTTTTTCCCATAAATATTTCCCTGCATCAGCCATTCCTTCAACGCTGTAGCGATTAAGAATAGCGATGAAATCATCATCCTGATCGACTACATCACTTAAGCGGGAGAGGTCTGGATAGCTATCCATTAAAGCGAGCAGTGCGACTTTCTCACCCTGTTGCTCAAGTTGAGTTGCCATGCTGTACGCAACATTACCGCCCAAGGACCATCCGAGTAGGTAGTAAGGTCCATCAGGCTGCACGCGACGAATCTGATCGATATAGTCTGCCGCCATCGCCTCGATGCTTGGCGCGAGCGGTGCTGCACCATTGATGCCACGCGCCTGCAAACCATAGATCGGTTGGTCTTTGCCTAAATGTTGAGACAGACCGATATAACTCCAACTTATACCGAGAACAGGATGGATGCAAAAAAGAGGCGACCGTGTGCCTGCCGGCTGAATCGGAAGCAAAACATCAAATGAATCTTCCTGAGCGCTATTTGGCCCCATTAAGCGCTGCGCCAAGTCGGCTATGGTTGGAGCCTCAAATAATGTACGTAATGTTATCTCGATGCCTAATATCGAATTAACGCGGCTCATCATCCTCACAGCAAGAAGCGAGTGCCCGCCAAGCGCGAAGAAATTGTCGTGGCGACTAACTTGCGTGAGGCCCAACAATTCACTCCAGATTTCTGCCAGCGCTGTTTCAATCTCCCCCTGTGGTGCTTCGTATATCTGGTGTGCAAAATCTTCGTCAGATGGCGTCGGTAATGCTCGTCGGTCTAATTTACCATTTGGTGTCAACGGCAACGCATTTAGACGGACAAAAGCAGCAGGCATCATATAGTCAGGCAACCTAGCCACTAAATGAGTACGCAACGTATAAACAAGCTGTTCGTCAGCCTTAGCCACCACATACGCAACCAGGCGTTTATCGCTTCCATCACCCAGCGCAAGTACAACTGCTTCACTTACCAGTGAATGCTCCGCCAGGCGCGCCTCAATTTCACTCAGCTCAATTCGAAAGCCACGGATCTTGACTTGATGATCGTTACGGCCCAGGAATTCCAGATTGCCATTCGGCAGATAGCGGACCAAATCGCCCGTCTTATACATCCGAGCGTTAACTTGGTCACTGAATGGATCAAGCAAGAAGCGCTCTTTTGTCAATTCAGGACGATTCAAATAACCACGCGCGACACCAGCCCCACCGATATATAACTCTCCTTCGATCCCAAGTGGCGCAGGCTGCATCAATGGATCCAAAATATATAGTCGTGTATTGGCCAGTGGACGACCAATTGTGCGCCAGTGACTATCGTCAGCGGTTACGTCATGAGCCGTATTAGTAATCGACGTTTCGGTAAGGCCATAGCCATTCAATAAACGTGGACGATAGCCTGTGCCAGTAAACCACGCCTGATGGGCTGCTGACGCGCTGAAGGCATCTCCGCCAGCATAAATCGTACGCACGCACCCCGGGATAGCTACCTGCTCCTGAACCAGTTGCGCCCAGAATGGGGTTGGTAAATCAACCACGCTAATTTGGTTGGCCTCGCACAAAGACCAGAATTGCTCGGCTCCAGTCACCCAAGCATCAGTACGCAGCACAAGGGTTGCACCACGAGTCAAAGTAAGGAAAATTTCTTCGACAGAGACATCAAAAGAGAGAGAAGCAAATTGCAGCATGCGATCCTGCGAACTAAAGTCCAGTAATTTAGCTGCCGCGGTCACATCATTGACTACATTTCGGTGCTCAACCATCACGCCTTTCGGTCGACCTGTGGAACCCGAGGTATAAATCACATAAGCTAAATGCTCTGCATTCAGTGCAAATTCATTTGAGTCAAGATTGCGACTACTGTAATGCGTCCATTGTGTTGCATCAGCTTGTAAACCTAAGATCGGAACCTGGGTACCTAGGCATTGCACAACAGCAGCATGCGGCTCGCCAATACTCAGTAAAGCCACCGGCGCACAGTCTGTCACCATATCCACCAAACGTTCGGGCGGATAGTCTGGATCTAACGGCACGTAGGCCCCACCTGCCTTGATCACCGCCAACATAGCTATTACAGCCTCTATGCTGGACTGTACAAGTAATGCTACACGGCTATCAGGCTGCACCCCTAAGTCTCTCAGGTAGCGGGCAAGGCGATTCGCTTGCGCGTTGAGTTCTGCATAGCTGACAGTCTGGTTATCTCGTACTAATGCAACAGCGTCCGGCGTCCGCTCAACTTGCTCCTCAAATAGCCAATGAAGACATTGGTGCTCGGGATAAGGTATTGCCGTCGTATTCCATGTATTCAGTAACAATTCTTGCTCGGAGGGTGGCAACACTTCCAACTGGTAAACCGGCTTGTCTGGCGTATGTTCTAGTGCGTCGGCCAAACTTTGCATTGCCTGATGCATATAACCACAGACTCGTTTTGCATCAAATGGCTGTGCGATGCTAGCCGTTAGCCCTAACGCTTGCCCAAAGTCTTCTATGGATAGCCCGATCGGATAGTTATCACGCTCCTCTGCTCTTAGCAATTCAGCGTCGACACTGATTTGCCCTTCATTTTGCATTCCCTGATGCCGATAGTTCAGTAATGCGCTAAACAGTGGGACACCAGCTGGCACCCCACTGCAACGTTGGGCTAGCGCGAGAGATGCGTGTTCATGTTCCAACAAGGCAGCCAATCGTGTTTGGGTGTCACGCACACCCTCCTGAACACTGCAACGGTCTACATCGATGCGCAATGGCAATGTATTGATGAACAGCCCCAGTGCACGATCTGCCCCTTCTCCTGCTTGCATACGTCCGAACAATACCGTGCCAAATACCACCCGCTGTTGACCACTGGTGCGTGCCAGAACCTGTGCCCAAGCCAAATGACATAGACTGGCTAAACTTACATTTAACCGCCTAGCCTGAGCACGCAGGCGATCATTTAGCTCCTGCGGCAGCATCCGGTGCGACTCGGTTACTTGGGTGCCATCACGATAGACCTCTGATAATCCAAAAGGCAGCGTAGGCTCATCCACCTCTGCCAGCATCTCCTTGAAGAAACGATCATGTGCCTCCTGGCTTACCCCTAAACGAGCCTGGGCAACTAAATTACGGAAAGGCTGTGGTACGGACAACGTGTCGCCCTGCCCCTCGAGAAATGCTTGAATTTCACGCTGCATTTCCTCTAGCGTTGAATGATCGCCAGTTAAATGGTGCAGCAACTGCACCATTTGCCAACGTCCATCGCTATCCTGCGCAATGATGAATTGAAACAACGGTGCTTGTGTCAGATTAAGACGATGATGACGTGGATCAAAGCGTTGACTAAGTTGCTCGGCAATCGGCCCATCGGCTATATCCAATGAAAGCTCAGTAATGGAGAGTGGGGCATGACGCCAAACCACTTGGGCGGGGGTAGACAACTTGTCCCAAACAAAGGCCGTACGCAAAATGTCATGTCGATTAATGACCTGCTGGACTGCATATAAATAGCGATTCAATGATTCTCGATTCGCAAAAATCATCTGCGCTATCAATAAATAAGGATCGCCTTCTGTCGCCAATACGTGATGGAACAAAATACCGTCTTGCAATGGCGATAACGCATAAATGTCCTGAATATTCGCGACTCCACCAGGCGTCTGTTCAATAATCTGATCAATTTCAGCTTGGCTAAGATCGATGAGTGGCAGCATTGCTGGTGTCAAAGCAATAATATTGGTCGTGATCAAATTCGGTGGGATGACGATTTCTTGGTGCTGACCTAACGATTGTGCCAATGCCTTTAATGTTGGCTTATCAAATAGTGCTCGCACGGAAACGGCAAGGCCTAAGCGACGCAAACTCTCGATCATCTGTACGGCGAGTAGTGAGTGTCCACCCAGCACGAAGAAACTATCATGGCGGCTAATTCGTTCGACCTTAAGTAACTTAGACCAGATGTTAGCCAACGCCGTTTCAATTTCTCCTTGCGGTGCTTCAAAGGCCTGACGAGCAAAGGCCTCACCATCCGGTGTCGGCAACGCGCGTCGATCCAACTTACCATTTGATGTCAACGGCAATGCATCCAGTCGCACGAAGGCAGCAGGCACCATATACTCAGGCAGCTTCTCCATCAGGTGCGTATGCAACGTGGCAGCCAGTTGCTCATCAGTTTCAGCTACCACATACGCAATTAGGCGCTTATGACTTCCCTCTCCCACAGCGAGCACTGCTGCTTCACGCACCTTGGAATGCTCGACAAGGCGCGCCTCAATCTCGCCTGGCTCGATCCGTAGGCCCCGCATCTTAATTTGGTAATCATTACGCCCAATAAATTCCAGATTGCCATCAGGCAAATAGCGCGCGCGATCGCCCGTCTTATACATCCGCGCATCTTCCTCTGCGCTAAACGGGTCTTGTAGGAACCGCTCAGCCGTCAGTTCGGGACGATTTAAATAACCGCGTGCCACCGCAACCCCACCAATGTATAACTCTCCTATAGTACCCACTGGCACAGGTTGATGATGGGCATCCAATAGGTAGAGGCGGATGTTCGCCATCGGTCTACCGATGGGAACGATTTCACTGTTAAAGTCAGATGGGGAAGGCCATACTGTGGCACCAATCGTGGCTTCTGTTGGACCATAGCCATTAAAAACAAGGCCGTGATGGCGCACAGATCGCAATAATGTTGCATTAAGCGCCTCACCGATCAAGAACAACGTCACAGGTGTGCTCAGATTAGGTAAGTCTTTGCCGTCTTGAAGTAGCGCTGGTGGTATCGTCGCGTGAGTGATCGCATGGCGCTCCAGGTAATCCCACAGTCTATGCCGATCAAGGCGAACCGCAGCAGGTGGCAGATATAAGGAGGCCCCACAACCTAAGGCCATGGTGATTTCCCACATGCTCGCATCGAAACCGGGAGAGACAAACTGCAAAATCCGACTGGAAACATCAACGCCAAAATTCGTCATTTGCACATGAGCGAGATTCACAACGCCCCTATGTTCCACCATAACCCCTTTGGGAGTACCAGTGGAACCGGAGGTATAAACCACATAGGCCAGGTGGTGGGGAGCCAAACTAGACACGGACGGATTCGTATCCGCCAGCGTTGGTGGGGAATTGGGGTCGAGCACGGTACGTAACGCAAGCACAGCCTCACCTAGCACGCTACGTCCAGTGGCATCAGCTAGCAGAATGGTCGGCGCGGCATCTGCAAGGATCTGCGTCAGACGCTCACTTGGATACGCCGGATCAAGTGGCACATAGGCACCGCCCGCTTTTAAAATCGCCAGCAGCCCCACTACCCACGCTGAACTACGTTCCATACAAATCGCAACGCGCCTATCCGGTCCAACCCCTAACTCAATCAGCCTATGCGCAAGTCGATTCGCTCGCGCATTCAGCTCGGCATAACTGAGCTCTTGATTTTCATACACGATCGCAGTCGCCTCTGGCGTACGTTCCACCTGTGTTTCAAACAACTGGTGAATACACTGATGAGTCGGATAATCCCGCTGCGTGGCGCTCCAGGTTTCAAGTAAGAGTTTACGTTCAGCAGGTGCCAGAATATTCACCTGAGCAAGGCTTTGCTTTGCATCGCTCACCATCGCTCGTAATATCGCATAGAGATAACCCACGTGCCGATCTATTGTCTGCCAATCGAACAAGGCCGTCGCATAACCCAACTCACCAATGATCTCATCACCCACCTCTCGTAATTCCAATTCAAGATCAAACTTGACGGCGTCGTAATTCGAGTCAACGGGTGTCACTTTCAGACCAGGCAAATGCCACTTACTCTCTTCGTTATTCTGCCAGGCGAACATCACTTGAAATAATGGCGTATGGTCCAGCCTGCGTGGTGGTTGAACAATCCCTATCACCTGTTCAAAAGGTAAGTCTTGATGCGCTTGGGCGGCCAATGTACTGTGTCGGAGGCGTTCAAACAGTTCAACGGTATTCGGTTCACCAGACAGATCAAGACGCAACGCCAAGGTATTCACGAAACAACCGATCAAAGGCTCAATCTCAGGATGGTTGCGATTGGCGCTGGGGGTGCCAATAACAATATCGTCTTGGCCGGAGAGGCGTGACAGGACAGCACCCCAGCCAGCTAGCAAATTCATAAACAGGGTTACACCATGTTTTTGGCTGAGTTGTTTAAGCGCGCTTGTCATTTGCGCATCTAATTGAATCGGCACACGATTCCCAGAAAAAGATTGCTGTGCAGGACGCGGCCGATCGGTAGGAAGATTCAACAGTACCGGTGCATCGTCTAAGGTGGCGCGCCAGTACTCACTTTGCGTTTTGAGTCGGTCATCCGAAAGCCACTGTCGTTGCCAAGCTGCGTAATCTGGGTATTGAATATCCATCGGCGGGAGCGGACTAACGCCTCCCGCACGATAGGCAGCATAGAGGGCTTCCAATTCTCGCTGCAGCACGTTTAAAGACCAACCATCTGAAACAATATGGTGTTGAGTGAGCAAAAACACATGCTCCTCGTCAGTGAGTTGGATCAAACACGCTCGAATCAGCGGGCCTTGGGCTAAGTCGAAAGGTGCGCGGGCCTCTTCAATACCTAAGTGCTCCACTTGTTCAGTAGCGTTTGGATATTGGCGCAAGTCATGGTAACGCATCGGCAGGCCCGACTCGGTGGCAAGTAGCTGAACCTGAGGTTGGCCTTCCACCATCACGAATACCGAGCGCAGTGCTTCGTGGCGTGCAAATACCGTATCCAATGCTCGCTGCCACGCGCCTCTATCCAAAACGCCAAGCAAGCGGATAGCTAAAGGAATGTGATACGTCTCGTTGACGCCCTCGAGCTGGGCCAAGAACCATAGCCGTTGCTGGGCAAATGATAGAGGTAAAACACCCTCGCGAGACACCGAAGCGATAGTGGGAGAAAAAGTGTTTGTTTGAGTCAAACGTTCGTTCACCGCTGCTGCAAATGCTGAAAGGGTGGGTAAAGCAAACAGCGTCGCCAACGGTAACTCGACGCCCAACACCGTAATCCGGTTCATTAAACGCACCGCAAGCAGCGAGTGACCGCCTAGTGCGAAGAAACTATCATGACGGCTGATCTGCTCTACCTTAAGTAATTCGGACCAGATAGCTGCTAGCATAGTTTCGATCTTCCCCTGTGGCGCTTCGTATACCTCACGAGCAACCGCCTCATCAGATGGGGCAGGCAACGCACGTCGATCCAGCTTACCATTTGGGGTCAGCGGCAGCGCATCCACGCACACAAAGGCCGCTGGCATCATATAGTCAGGCAGCCTTCCCGTCAGATACGCACGTAATGTAGCGGCGATCTGTTCATTAGCCTCAGCCACCACATACGCGACCAGACGTTTATCCCCACCTTCACCCAGCGCAAGCACTACGGCTTCTCGCACCTGCGGATGCTCGATCAGGTGTGCCTCGATCTCACCTGGTTCAATCCTAAATCCACGGATCTTGATCTGATGATCGTTACGACCTAAAAACTCTAGATTGCCATCAGGCAAGTAACGGGCTAGATCACCCGTCTTGTACATGCGAGCGCCTTTATCCTCGTTAAACGGATCGGGTAGGAAGCGCTCAGCGGTGAGTTCAGGACGATTAAGATAACCATGCGCAACGCCAGCTCCGCCTATATACAGCTCACCCACTGCGCCGATTGGCGCCGGCTGACCATGTTCATCGAGTAGATAAAATCTGGTATTGGCAATCGGCCGACCAATAGGGGCTGCTTTACTACTAAAATCATGCGGACGATGCCAAATAGAAGCCCAAACGGTTATTTCTGTTGGCCCGTAAGCATTGAATACGGTAATTTGTTGGGCCAAGTTATGAAGTAATAATGCACTAGGCGCTTCACCCGTGAGGATCAGCGTAAAAGGTTTATTTAGACTGGGTAAACCTTTGCCATCCTGAAGCAGTGCGGGTGGCAAGATAGCGTGAGTGATCGCATATTTTTCTACATAATTCCACAAACTATCTCGATCACGCCGTATGTTATCAGAGGGTAGATATAAGCTGGCACCCTGATTGAGGGCCATAATTTCTGGCACACTGACATCGAAGCTGATAGAAGTAAACTGAAGAACTCTACTAGATGAATTAGGCACCAGATAAGCTTGTTGAGCCTGAGCTAGGTTAACAACGCTTTGATGGGCCACCATTACCCCTTTGGGGGTGCCGGTAGAGCCGGAAGTGTAAATGACATAAGCTATATGATCCGAATGAAATTCAGCAATCTTTGGATTAGTAATGGCTGATTCCGGTAGTTGATTCGGGTCAAGCACAGTCAATGAAGCGCAGGCTGCCTCACCTAATACCGTGCGGCCAGTGGCATCAGCTAGCAGCATTGTCGGCGCTGCATCGATAAGGATGTGGGTTAGACGCTCGCTCGGATACACCGGATCAAGCGGCACATAGGCACCGCCCGCTTTTAAAATCGCCAGCAGTCCCACCATCATTGCAGGACTGCGCTC
>JASSUB010000010.1:0-63752 GCA_031963205.1 Mycoavidus cysteinexigens | reverse complement strand
GTCTTGCGCAGCTAAACGGACTGACATCGCTGCGCGACCTACGAAGTGGAAGAGACTTTACCGCTGATTATTCTATGCAACAAATTGATTGGTGACACTTTACTGTCAGCGGTTTGTAGAATTCCCTGCCCCAAAACCTGTAGCGAAAGCGCCTAACGGCGCTTTCGCTACGCTCTCTTAAAACCACACTTTTTACTCCACGCAAACATCAAACGGCCGCTCTCTCTGCATTATTAGGCTCCCGTCGCTTCCAACTTCCTTTAGGTTGATCCCAGCATCATTATTTTCCTCCCCACCTCCCGCAAGAACGACATAGATCCTCGCTGTTCAAGAAGCTCCCTGTTCAACTCACTTAAGCCTTCTACTCTATCGATCGAGACATCCTTCGCGCTCAGCTCCCCATGCGGAGACATCCAGCCCAGGCGTACTTTATATGCGCCACCCTCTCCTATCACCTGCCACTGCCGAACTAAATTATCACTACTGCCAGTCAACAGATAGGAACCCTCAGGCGTCGCTTTCCAAGCTACGGTATTGACCGCCCCCAAAAAATCTCTAATCACCGCCTGACACTGACCCGACGCAACATCCCACAGTCGAACCGTCTTGTCAAAACTGCCCGTGGCAATCTGCGTTCCGCTTGGAGAATACACCACACTAGTAAGAAAGGCGGTATGTCCTTCTAAGGTGTGTCCAGGGGCTCCGCTGCGCGCGTCCCACAGTCGCACCGTTTTGTCTTGACTAGCCGATGCTATCTGCAACCCGCTCGGCGAATACACTACGCCATGAACTAGCCCGGCATGCCCTTTTAAGGTGTGCCCAGGGGCTCCGCTGTGCGCGTCCCACAGCCGCACCGTATAGTCATAACTGCCCGTGGCGATCTGCAACCCGCTCGGCGAATACACCACGCTCAAAATAAAAGAGGTGTGTCCTGTTAAGGTGTGCCCAAGGGCTCCGCTGTGTACGTCCCACAGCCGCACTGTCTTGTCATAACTACCCGAGGCGAGCTGCGTTCCGCTCGGCGAATACGCCACACTAGTAACATAGGAGGTATGTCCTTTTAAGGTGTGCAAAAGGGCTCCGCTGTGCACATCCCAAAGCCGCACCGTACTGTCCCAACTACCCGAGGCGAGTTGCGTTCCGCTCGGCGAATACACCACGCTCGTAACATTGCCGGTATGTCCTTCTAAGATGTGCCCGGCTCCGCTTTGCACGTCCCACAGACGAACCGTAGTGTCATCACTGCCCGAGGCGATCTGCGTTCCGCCCGGCGAACACACCACGCTCAAAACATAGCCTGTATGTCCTTCTACGGTGTGCCCAAGGGCTTTGCTATGCGCATCCCACAGCCGCACCGTAGTATCATCACTGCCCGAGGTGATCCGCGTTCCGCTCGGTGAATACACCAGACTCTTAACTGGGCCGGTATGTCCTTTTAAGGTGTGCAAAAGGGCTCCGCTGTGCGCGTCCCACAGCCACACCATCTTGTCCCAACCGCCCGAGGCGATCTGCGTTCCGTCCGGCGAATACGCCACGCTCCAAATAGCGTTGGCATGTCCTTCTAAGGTGTGCACAAGGGCACCGCTTTGCACGTCCCACAGACGAACCGTCTGGTCCTCACCGCCCGAGGCAATCTGCGTTCCGCTCGGCGAATACACTACGCTAGTAACCCAGTTGAAATGTCCTTTTAAGGTATGCACAAGGGCTCCGCTTTCCGCGTCCCACAGACGAATCGTATTGTCATCACTGCCCGAGGCAATCTGCGTTCCGCTCGGCGAATACACTACGCTCTTAACACCGCCGGTATGTCCTTCTAAGGTGTGACCAGGAACTCCGCTATGCGCGTCCCACAGCTGCACCGTCTTGTCTAAACCGCCCGCCGAGGCAATCTGCGTTCCGTTCGGCGAATACACCACGCTCATAACGGAGGAGATATTTCCTTCTAAGGTGCGCACAAGGGCTCCGCTATCCGCGTCCCACAGCCGCACCATCTTGTCATCACCGCCCGCCGAGGCGATCTGCGTTCCGCTCGGCGAATACACCACGCTCATAACGGAGGAGGTATGTCCTTCTAAGGCGTGGATTTTTTTCCAGTTCGAGACGTCATATACACTGATCTTGCCACTCTTCAGACCCACAGCACAGCTTTTCCCATCCGGTGAATATGCACAGGAAGTCACTGCGCTTTTTTCTTTGAGATACGGCCATTCCCCAAATTGCACCCCCGACATCTGCGCTCCGCTTAAATTGGCATTGTGCAGCCATGTACTACGAAGATTCACCTTTCTTAAATCCGCCCCTTGTAACTGCGCTGAATCAAATACTCCATAACTCAGATCTGCACCAGGTATCTGGATTCTCTTTAAATCCGCTCCATTAAACTGCACCCCGGCTCTGACCAGAATCGTCATGGCATTCGCTGCTGCCTGGCGCACACCTGCATCCGTTTGAGAGCGCTCGATTATCGCTAACAGTTGTTTCTTAAATGACGGCTCTTGCCAAACGCGCTCCGTCAACAAGCGCACAACACCCAGATCCCCGATCCAATCCTTGGGCGCTAACGATACGTCTCGCACCATTCGACGCGGCAGAATCCGTTGGTTTTCAAAACTATAGACGGAAGCGTTGCTACCACGGCGGGAACTAGAGGTCGATGCTATGCATTCATCAAACGACTCAAGCAACTCTCGCGCTACAAAATATTCCAGCAGCGATTTATGGATAAAACGGTATTCAGTGCCATTTCGGATCAACGGCCACGCTTCCCTCAGCAGTTGATTTTCTTCTTCTCGACCGAAAAAAGCATCCTTCCAACTTCCCTTATCTTTGAACAACGAGTACTCGACAAGCGGATTACCTCCATTCTCTTTATACAGATGCACCGCTAACTCTTTCACAAATCCGATCCCGTGCTGGGCAAAACCATCATCGTACAACTCTCTAAATACCTCTTTTTGCACCCCCGTTAAACTTTGCGTGCTTAAGCGCTGCTGGTTACGCTCGAACCATTGTTTGACGAACTGATCATACAGATTCATCCGTAACTGGATGGCGGATACCGCTTTCCCCTTTTTTTCAATGTACGGCAAGGCCTCTAGCACCACCCGCAGCAAAAATGGGTTGCTAATCAAGTCTTTTAAATTAGACTGTTCAGAGAAGGCTTTTAGGTATTCTTCCACCGTCCAACCCGTTGGATTGTGCTTCACATATTTTTCTAGATAGTGAGCGCTCTCTTCTTTTGAAAATGGCTCGACCACGACTTCTTGAAACAACGTGTCCTTGTCCTGCAGCATCGGATTCGGTTGAAAACGGCTTTGATAGTCTTGGCCCAAATATTCGCTGCGACAACTAATCACCATCTGACCCTGCCAACCTTCAGACTTGTTGATGGAATTGCTCACATACAGATTCTGCGTCTGACGTATCTCATCATACCCATCCAAAATAAAGATAAACCTTTGGTTTTCTTTTTTTAATTTCTGAATCTGAAAGTCTGACAGCCCTCTTTTCTTTAACGCTTTCGCGATTAGATCTTGCTCAGGCTTGTCGATACTCGGCAAAGAAATAAACAGCGGAATCGCATCATCTGGTTCTTTTCTATTCTCCCATAAATGCTTTTCTAAGACACGATTCAAGGTGGATTTGCCTGCCCCCGAATCCCCCGTCAACAGCACCACTTGTTTATCCTTGATCAACGCTTTAACTTTGGATAAAAGGTCAAACGTCTCCGCCTTCCCATCTAAACTCGCTTTGCCACGCGGTTCAACATAGAGCTGTAGAGTTTCCTCAAATGCCTCATCTTGCTTGAGCGCAACGAAATACTGCTCCTCCAGCGCGGCCCTAGGATCAGCACGGAACACCTGCAACTGTTCGTGTTCTTGCTGCACGGTAGAGGCAAGCTGGCTATGCATCGCTGTCCTTATGCCGTCGAAAATGCCATCTAATAGCTTCGCAAATTCTAGTTTGCCAAAGTTTAAATCACTCTTTAAACGGGATATAACATGGCTGTGCCCCGTCCAAAACTTGTCCAGAAACGTTTTCGCCTCATTGCTGCCCGCTAACAGCCGCTCGATCACCTTAAACAGCACACCATGTGACCCTTGGTTCAGATAGACTTCTTCTCCCTTTTTCACTTGCAAATCAAAGCGCAGAGGATCCTCCATCCGCACCGTCGTCGAGTCAATAAAATCCTTCAAGCAGTAGTCATAGCTATTGGGCGTTAATGAAACCGGGATAATCCCGTGCTGACCTTTCAGATGCGCTGCTCGAATCTCCAAAAAAGCCATTTCCGTCAACACATGATGGAAGTCCGCCATATATTTTTCCTCTTGGGAAAATTTTCTGACCACCTCACGTAACGCTGGAGTACCCTTTTGTTGGTTGTCTTTGACGTAGGCTTCTCGATCTGTGTCATAGGCTTTTTTAAGCTCATCACAAAACGCTTTATAGGACTGACCTTTTAGGTAGCTTCCTAAGACATCAGAACAACACACGATCACCTTATCGACCGGCTTCACATCCGCTCGCACCTGAGCGGGCAGCAAACAGAACTGATTGGTTAAGATGTCTTCTAGCTTGCTATCCTCTTTCAGATTTTCATTCGTACTTGAATACGCTTGCCCTATCGGCGTTTGATCCGAATAGAGCGTTACCCCTCGGATTTTAGATAAATGATTGATTAAATATTTAGACGTCGAGGCCTTCGCCTCTCCATGAGCGTCATTGTCATGAGCATACACTAGAAAAAGGCTCGGTTTCTTCAGCACCTCTAAGGAGCTCAGCGTCAACAACGCCTTTTCAAACAGATAATCTACTAGATCACTTTTTTCTTCGACAGACATTGAGGTAAGTGTGGCTGTCCGAACCGAAGCCGGCGCACTTGAGCGAGCGCTATGTCCTGATGGAGGGGCTTGCAAAGCTTCCGCACGATGTTGCTTAGCTTCATCGTGCCCCCACATTTCAGCCTTAAGATAGCTGGACCGTGCTTTGGCAAATAAATTTAAACCTTTTAATACTTCCCCACGTTCAAAATAAGCATCGGCCATCATCGCTCGCAATGTCTCATCTGCTAATGTGTGGGGATCTTGCGCTTTCCTCAGTGCATCTTTCACGCTCCCAAGCGATTTTAGTGTTTCTTTCAACTGATCGTATAGGGTCAGCGCCGCATCCAAATTTCCCTTGTCCTTTTCAGTGCGAGCTTGACCTAAATAATACGCACCGAGGTTCCGCATAAGGGTTTCTGGTAACACTGGCTGAGATATTTTCTCTAACATATTGAATCTCCATTTTCTTTGATTGGTATTAATTAGAATGGATACTAATGGCGCAATTGTCAAAAAACAAGAAAAACATTTTTCATTTTGTTGTTGTTATCTATGGGCAGATGCTTTCAATATGCAAAAAGGCTATTGCTCCTGCAACACGAGGTATCTGCCAGTGGCCCTGGTTTACCTCACAAACAACTTGAAACACGAGAAAACATTTTCGTCCGTGAATTATTTTTAAAAGACCTTATAAATCAGTAGATTACGTTAACCTTGGACGAAATTGATGGTGAAAAAACAAATTTAGTCCAGGTGGTTCGCTTAGCTCTCGCGGAGCAAACAGAGGTTATCCAATAGCAGGGGCTCTTAATCCGCTAATATAGATTACGCTGCTCCGCAAAATCGAGGCAATACAAGCAAACATAAGAGCTTTCAGGTGCCAAAAAGCACTGCATTGCGGAGCAGAAAAACCAAGGATGCCGCTTAAAAGCTCGATTCTTTGTCAACTTGGGAAGCTGAGGTAATAGCCATTATATGACACCCGCTTTGCCTAATCTGGTACGGATTCTAGTAGATTTTTAACACCGCGTTCACCTACTTTGTTGGAGCGACTTTCCCCCCACCGTGTGAATAATGTCTTTTGGTCGTACGCACGTCAGGTTATTTTATTCAATTTTTGTTCTGCATTAACCTATTAATATTTAAAGAAATTTACTAGGTCTGTTAATCTATTGATCACCGATTAAGCTCAAATTAAATGAATAGCGCCCCTAATTATGCAAGCAATACGCGCTCGGGCGCGCGCGGGATTATACACGGTCTGATGAAATTATGGATATTACCCGCCGCCGCATAAGATATTCAAACCGACGATAGGCTAACAAACAGTTGTCAAAAGTTTTAAAACGTCCGCCAATGCCTGTAAACGCACCAGCCGGTCAGCGCTTGCGCTCAAATACATCGAGCAGCATCTGAACAGCACAAGTGGCAATTGCTAAATCCAAATGTGAGCACGTTCATACAGTATTTCTTTGAGATCATTCCAATCCGCTTTTCCGCAGGAGAGCGGTTGGCAGCCTGTCACGAAAATAGTGTAGATCTGGTTGCAGAGTACTAATCGGCTGCTGCTTAATACAAAACAATATTTTGTTCAACCTACCGCTACCCCATTGTTCTAAGGTTGCAAGTTTATTCACTACTTCATATAAATCGCGCTGCCACTGCTGTAATTGCTCTGGCGTGACCATTGGCATCCAAGGCATAAAAGGTGCAGCGCTATCAGAATCAATCGGCCAGTCACTGCCCTTGGCTAAATCACCTCCGATATGGCTCGACTTTAGATAAGCCATAATCCCTTTTTTATATGCCGCCAATATCGGACGAAAACCTACCACCGCGCTTTGAGGTCCGATTATTTTCAGGCGCTCTCCATTGAGCGAAACAAATACACCCGCACTTTGACATTGGTTCAAAATTTGGAAAGCTGTCATAGCTCCTCTTCTATAATGTCGTCTTGCTGCCCTACTCCTCCCTTTTTATCCGAAACATCGAAACAACCTTGATATAAGGTCGGATAATGTGTTTCGCTTAGCAAGTTTGTTTCGAAACACTCACCCCCATCAAAAACATCTAAACCCTTACTGGCATTGATTTGTTTCGTTGTTTCGCTTGGACAGGGAGGTACAGAGAGATAACGAGAGAAGGCATCTGAGAACTGACTTGCCTCAAATCCTTTTTTACTCTCATAGCCGATACGTAGTTGCTTGCTGGCAATATCATATTCACGCAACCTGTTTGCCAATTGCCGAAGTGTCATCGGTTTGCCTCGATTCCACGTTACCCACGGTTTTTCTTCATCATCGCATAGGGTGGCGAGTAGATCTGCACAGAAGAGGCGAGATGCTCGCTTAGTTTCAAATACGTCTTGAATATCCGCCAGTAATTCCGAACCCGTGCTTTGCCCTTGCTCAGATTCTCCAGAAAGGCGTAGCGCGGCTTGGCGGGCAAGAATCGGCCATTTGCCTCCAGCCACATCTGCAATTGCTAGTAATGGCTCCCAATTGTCTTGGGCACGATCATGGAGTGTATTGGGTAAAAGTGGGCGGGCTTGTTTAACTGCATTGAATTTATCTGAACTCCAGCGGGCTAGCTTCGCTGCAAGCACATCGAATAAATCAGGGGCTGCATAACGCAGCTTGTCGATCTGCTCGGAGGGAAGTTTGCGCCGTAATTCCAATGAAATGGATCGATCCATCAAGGTATCGGCCAAGTGCCCAATACCCGCAATGGCCTTTGCCCCCCACACAAAGAATAGTTTTGGCATATGGTCCTCGCCGACGGTACGGACTACATAAGCGCTCTCTCGTGTGTGACCACAATTCAGTAAACCACGCAACTCTTCATTCTCTTTCATAAAAGCATCTGCCTCATCGATAAGCAAAGTGGGCCGCCATAACTCCACTGCCCGAAATAACGCAGCTGGCGTGATATTGCTCGCCGTGAGCGCTTGCTTGGCGAGTTTGCCGATTAAGAACAGCAATTGTGATTTGCCGCATCTTTTCTCAGGTGCGGTAATGACGGCAATCGGTGCGACATTGATCACGTCCATAAACCAAGTCATGGCGATCCATAGCGTGGCAGCATAGGCCGTTTCGGGCGGACAGATGATGAAACGCCGTAACGCACTTTCAATTTCTGACAACAGTTGCACACCATCGACCGGTTCAGGCCAGGGCTCTACTACTTTAAGGGGCCCAGATTCATCGTTTTTTGCTTCTTGGCGCTTCGCAGAAACTTCCTTATCTAGCGTTATTTCTCGAATGTTTAGACGCTTTGCTTCGTCTTTTCTGATGCGATCATATTCAATCGGCGACAAAGTGGCTAATCTCGCAATAGCGTGCTCATCGGCTTCAGATATAGGCTCAGTTTGGCTTAAATCAGCAGGTGCTACCGCCGCTTCAATTGCAGCACGCACAGTTGCTAGACCGGCAGATTGATGCAAATCATTAAAATCAGTCATCCTAGTTTCTCCGGCATAGCCAGCCGAGCGCCTACCTGATGCGCTGCTAACTTTGCTTTAGTGATTCCAGGATTTCCAGGTGTTTCAAGATCATTATCTGCGCAGATGACGAACCGGGCATCTGGAAACTTCAATTTGAGTGTATTCGCCACTGCGAGCAAATTACCCGCATCGAACGCAACTGCTACGGGATAACGAGTGGCCTCGTGAATGCTAGCAGCCGTTGCGTAGCCCTCTGCGATGCAGAGTAAGTTATTTACTGGCTCACCTATCCAATAAAAGCTGCCGGATTTTTTACTGCCGGACAAAAAGCGTTTTTCACCGTCTTTGTTGATAAACGCCACCGTGGTTAGTACTCCATGCGCATCGTATGCCGGAATGATGAGTGCGCCATCGCATGCCATACCGCCAATAGTCAATTGACCGCGATAGCATCGCAAACCATGGACCTTCACGCCTTTCAATACTAGATAGGGATGCGTGTCGGAAGCAGGTTCAGCTTTTGCCCAAATATTGACAGCTAATTTAGCGGCGGCACGGTGCTTGGAGGCAAGCTTCATACGCTCAACTTCGGCTAATCGCTCACGTTCCACACGGTGGCGTCCTGCATTGAGCGGAGGAGTCAAAGCCATACGATGTTGGCATGAATCAAAGCCGTGCTGTTGTGCTTCATGAAAAAGCGTAGCGAAGCGGATACCACCTATCTTGATCGATTTCCACACAGCACGCGCCGCTTCTTTATTGTAGGAAGGGGCTGTCTGGCTCCAACGGTCGAATACCTCAAAACCGTTCTCTCCTAAACCCGCCTTAAGCGCCATCCCAATCCTAACCCACAAAGCTCGATCATCCGCAGGTATAAACGATAAAGCAGCTTCGGCACGTGCCGCATCATTGAAATATACGTTAATCATTTAAGTGCCTCATCGATATTTGCAATAAGCTGTTCCAGTTGACACGCTAAGCTATACGGACGTAAAAAAAGCTGTGTGGCAGCTATCCGCTTTTCGTTGCCCGAGCTGTCAGATCCAATCACGCCTGTATATGCGATAGTTAGGGTAGAGCTTGGGTATCGAGATAGATTAAGTGCTGCTGTGGCTACAGCGTGAGGAATAATCTTTCTCATTTGACCACCGGCGCGCGGTAATTGATTGGATCACATAGAAATTCATGAATAGCGGCAGCAGCCCACACCGTACAACGGTTGCTCATGCGGATGGGTGCAGGCGCTTTGCCGGCTTTTACTAGCTTGCGCCATGTCTCGCGGCTAAAGGGCAAGAACGGTTCAATTTGTCCAAAACGGAACAAACCAACCATTGGCAAATTCAAAATCGAAGAGGACTCAATCGAATGGTTAGCAACAATGCAAGCAGGCTGCCGTTTAGGCTCTAAGTTTGTCGAATCCTCTTGGGAATATTTTGCATTGCCAGATAGCCTTTTATTTTTCATGGCTTACCCCTACGCTGCGGCTGACGTCAATACGCTGCTGTACCCAGACAATAACTTCTGCTTCTATCCAACGCACAGCTACCCGGCCGATTTTTACCGGACTCGGAAATTCGCCGCGCTTAATACGGTCATATAATGCTGAGCGCTTCATGCCCGTAATTTGGCAAACTCTCCAGCGTGGAATAAGAATAGGGATGGCTTGGTCAGCCATGCTTCACCTCCATTAAGTTAGGTACGCACCGGAATGGCGCGGCATGGCTGTATTTAAACGGTAATACAAACTGACGGGGAAACCCGTCTTATCGTCACTAAGTCTCGTCAGTTAATACCGTCAGGGAGTTTCGGTAAGTACAACGCTTTTGATTTCGCGGGTCTGCCTCACTCAAATTATCCGGGCGAATCGCTGCAGCAAATGTTTGACCTCCCCGAGATGGACTTCCATCTTTTTGAGGCATCCATCCGAATGCATGATCAATGTCGGAGGCGATAACAACTGACTTCGGAGGATAACGTACATCATAAGTTGCCCAATGGGTATGCATGATATTAAATAGCGCATTGAGTTTTTTTGTTATATGAGGAAGCGTAACAGACACACCAGCAATCACCTCGTCCGTTGAGCTCCTTTTTTCTTTTGCTTGCAACGCTGCTGTTAACTGTTTAATTTTTACTTCGGCATCAGCAAGCTTCTGCACCAAGTTATTGATTTGCTGCGTTCCAGCATTTTCTTTTTCAGGTTCGCTAGTGTTTTTAGAGCGCAGAAATATTGGGCAACTGAGTGGCTCGGTAAAAAAACTCTTTACAATTTCAACCCCTTCGTCTTTTACCCACTGCCAAAATTCATCGCGTTGCCAGATATATATCAAGCCCTTGTATGAGTTTTTCATACTATAATGGCTTTCACCGTTTTTCTTTATAGACTCAAGTATCCTTCGGATAGATGGCAGAAAACCGCGGCGAAGCTCTTCACTCGAAACAGCGCGCCCATCATGAAGTTCAAAAGCCTCAATCTGAGCAAAAGCACGGTTCATAAATAACCATTGCGCCGCATCCTCAACATTTAGCTTGTGCATGTCAGCCAGCATTTTGACTGCAACGCCAACACTTAAGTAAGCATGATTTTGCTCTTGAACCTCTTCAAGAATTCCCATTTCAAGTTTCCTTCATTATTTAATCGCCACATTCGCTTTCAATGCAGTCAAATAATCCGCCCATGCTTGCATCATTTCGGCACGCTGTTTTAGATATAAAGCATGATTGTATGATGCGCTGACAGCATTACGCTCTTGGTGCGCTAATTGCAGCTCGATATGATCATGCGGATAACCCTGTTCATGCAAAATAGTTGAGGCGATGCCTCTAAATCCATGCCCTGTCATCCGTGAGTGATATCCCATGCGATATAAAGCATATAGAATTGTATTGTTGCTCATGGATTTGCCATAGCCCCGTTCGCTCGGAAAAAGCAAATCCTTTCCACTAGAGAATTTATGTATCTGTTCCAGCACTGCAATCGATTGTTTAGAGAGTGGCACAATATGAGGTGTTCTCATCTTCATACGTTCAGCTGGAATACGCCAAACTTTCGCATCGATCTCAAATTCGCTCCATTGAGCACCAATTAATTCACCGGTACGAACAAAGGTCAGCGTCATTAACTGCATCGCAAGCCGAGTTAAGGGTTGACCGTCGTAATCGTCGATTTTGAGTAATAGCTCGGGTAACTCTTTAGCGCTTAGACGAGCATAATTGGTCTTTTTAGCAGTTTTTAGTACATCAGAAGGCTTCACCTCTGCTGCTGGATTACGCTCGGCCAAACCATGGGCAATCGCATAACGCATAACTTGCCCACAGGTCTGAAATGCTCGCTTAGCAATATCTAACGCGCCTCGCGCCTCTATTTTCTTAATTGCCATCAGTAACAATGGCGCAGTAATTTCGGTGACCGGCCAGGCCCCAATAACAGGAAAAATATCTGCTTCTAATCTACGGATCACGTATTCAGCATGGCGTGGTGATCTTGCTTCACGCCAATCCGCCCACCATTGCCTTGCCACAGCTTCGAAACTATTGGCAAACCCCATCGCTTTTATTCGTTTTTCTTCTTGTCTAGCCAATGACGGATCTACACCTTGTGCTAACAGCGCTTTGGTTTTGTCTCTGATAAGGCGAGCATCTTTAAGACTCACTGTCGGGTAAGTACCTAAAGACAGCATTTTCTCTTTACCGGCAAAGCGATACCGTAACCGCCACCAACGGGAAGCATTCGGCTGCACGAGTAGGAGCAGCCCGCCACCGTCTGCAAGCTTGAGAGGCTTTGTGGTCGGTTTTGTATTACGAATCAGAATGTCTGTGAGCGCCATAGTGGCTCCGTGCGGGTAACTTTTTCACGGTTGAGGGTAACACATCTGAAAATTACCCACAATTTGCACTGGCTGCCCCTTGCTAAACCTGGGCATTATTTGCAACAAAAACCTTTCCAACCCTTTTAAATACTTGTATTTTTTGTTAAAGCTTGGCAACGTTTGTGCTACAACTGGCGGAGACGGAGGGATTCGAACCCTCGATGCGGATTTTGTCCACATGCTCCCTTAGCAGGGGAGTGCCTTCGACCTCTCGGCCACGTCTCCGAATCTTGTTCGCATTTGAAGATAAATGCGGCAAAACCGGGATGATAGCGGGTTCGGGTTTCGAGGTCAAATTTAACTGCATTTGATGGCCACTAAGTTAAGTCAAAAAAACCATCTCAACGCTAGGAAATGTATTATATTTCAAGGATTAACTATGCATCCAAGCGGGGGAAATCAAATAAATCCTATACATTTTACAAGTCAAGCATGCCGCTCTAATCAATGTAACTGTAAATTTAACGTAAGGTAATTTTTATGTCGCTGATCGTCGCTGGACGTTTTGATACTTTCGCTGAGGCCCAGAAAGCCGCCCAAATCTTATTTGCACATGGATTTAAAGAAGAGGATGTGACACTTTTCTTTGTTAATCCTCCAGGTCAGCATGACTATCTGGTAGGCAGTAGTGGTGCTCAAGTTGCAGATCGCGGTTCAAAGTCCATTTCTAAGGGTGCAGGCATGGGGCTGATATTGGGTGCGGCGCTTGGCGCAAGCATCGGCGCCATACTCTGTGCGGTCTTTGGCTTTCCTCTGCTGCTCACTCTCATTGCTGCCTTGGTGGGTGCTTATCTTGGGTCATTGATGGGCGCGATGGCCAAATCACTGACCTCTACGCAAGAGCGAACCTCTACCAAAATGCATCAATCTGGCGTGCTGGTGGCGATTCATGTGACGGTCAATAATCAAGCAGATGCTACTGCGGTATTACGCCAGGCTAACGCAAAAGATATTGAACGCGCACATGGACGCTGGGAGGGTGGACAATGGAGCGATTTTGATCCCTTAAAAACGCCTGTTCTACCCAAAAATCTTTAATTAGGGTGCGCCTGGATTGCCATAACCGTTCCGCTGATCCTCGGCCTAGGCGAGGAAGAGGTGCGGAGCCGGTTATGGTCGGACGATTATTTTGTTAGCGAGTCTTAGTCGCCTATTGTCGCTTCGCGTGGGCGTACGCTACTTAAACTTTACTTTGTTCCTGCTCCAACTCAAATGCTTTATGCAGGGCGCGCACGGCCAGTTCCATATATTTCTCATCGATGAGCACTGAGATTTTGATTTCTGAAGTGGAGATCATTTGAATATTGATCCCTTCTTCCGAGAGGGTGCGAAACATCTTGCTGGCAATGCCAACATGCGAGCGCATGCCAACCCCAACGACAGAGACTTTGGAGAATTTCGGGTCGCCCAGCACTTGTTGGGCTTTGACTTTGTCTTTGATCTGTTGATTCAAAATATCCATCGCGCGCGTATAGTCGCTGCGGCCAACAGTAAATGTAAAATCCGTTTTGCCTTCTACGCTCTGGTTTTGAATAATCATGTCAACATCAATATTCGCATCGGCAATCGAGCCCAGTATTTGATAGGCAATACCCGGGATATCCGGGACCCCAACGACGACGATCCGACCTTCATCGCGCTGAAAGGCAATACCGGAAATAACAGCTTGTTCCATAGATTTATCTTCTTCAAAAGTAATCAGCGTACCTGAGTGCATTTCTTCCTCAAGGGGTATCAAAGGGTCAGTCAGACTGGATAAAACACGTGTTTTAACCTGATATTTTCCAGCGAATTCAACTGAGCGAATTTGCAATACCTTCGACCCTAGGCTTGCCATTTCTAGCATTTCTTCAAATGTAATGCGCTCAAGACGACGCGCACCCTCGACCACGCGCGGATCGGTGGTATAAACGCCATCCACATCGGTATAAATTAAACATTCATCCGCGTTAAGCGCAGCCGCTACCGCTACGGCTGAGGTATCTGTGCCGCCGCGCCCCAAAGTGGTGATATTGTGCTCGCTATCCACCCCTTGAAAACCAGCGACCATGACGATGCGGCCGGCATCAAGGTCTTGCTGCACGCGTTTGCCGTCAATCTCAACAATCCGCGCTTTAGTATGAGTACTATCGGTTTTAATTGGCACCTGCCAGCCCGCGTAGCTACGCGCATCAAGCCCTAGTTCTTTGAGGGCGATGGCCAGTAAACCCACACTCACCTGTTCTCCAGTGGCGGCGACGATATCCAATTCGCGCGGATCAGGCTGGGAAGAAATTTCATGGGCGAGCTTAAGCAAACGATTGGTTTCGCCAGACATGGCTGAGGGGACTACAACAATCTGATAGCCAGCCCTATGCCATTTGGCGACGCGCAACGCAACATTTTTGATGCGCTCGACCGAACCCATCGAAGTGCCGCCATATTTATGTACAATTAGAGCCATAGGTATTTGCTGAAACAAAAGAATAACCAGCACGAGCGTATCGCGAGCGATGCATCTGCAGGCAAGCGTTGAAAATTACATGAAGCACGCTGAAAAAACAAGCTTATTGGCCAGAATATCGTATAACTGAATGAATTTTCACGCTGCCTTCACGAAACCACTGACGCCAATACGAATACTCCAGGCCGCACGCTGGTTGAAATATTCCACACCCACCCCCCGAAACCGCCATCATGATTTCTTGCTTAGTCTCACACAATACTGTATATTTGTACAGTATAAAAACTCGTGCGGGGAAGCACACGTGAACTACAAATCATTTTTCTTTTTATTTTTACTTTCGGCGCTCTGGGGCGCTTCGTTTCTTTTTATCAGCATCGGCGTTTCTACTTTCGGCCCGACTCCGTTGATGGCAGTACGTGTCACTATCGCCGCGCTCTTTTTGCTGGCGATTCTCTTATCTAAGCATGGGATCAACAGCTTACACACCCTACGCGCCAATCTCTGGCCATTGTGTGTAGTAGGCATGTTGAATGCCGCCTTGCCCTTCGTTCTATTTGCTTATGCCGAACTCACGATCTCTGCCGGGCTCACCGCTGTGATTATGGCCACAGCCCCCCTTTGGGGCGCGCTGGTTGCACGGGTATGGTTTAAAGAGCGCTTAGATTTACCGCGCACGATAGGCTTAATGATTGGTTTTACTGGGGTCGTGTTGCTGGTTTGGCACCAGCTGTCTATCTACATACTTGAGGAAACGTCAGACACCTCGCCGATTCAACTTGCCGTCCTAGCCTCACTGGTAGCCTCATCCATGTATGGCATCAGCGCTAATTATACGCGGCACTATTTAAGCACGCTAAAGCCCCTGGAGATCGCAACCGGCAGCATGACGTGCTCGGCCATTGCGCTGATTCCTGTTGCCATTTTTCAATGGCCAAGCGTCTGCGTACCCTGGCAGTCCTGGGCGGTTGTCGCCACCTTGGGCATTGCCTGCACGGCCATTGCGTTCATCGTATATTTTCATCTAATTGCGACTACAGAACCCACTTATGCCATTTCGGTGATGTTTTTAGTTCCTATTTTTGGCGTGTTGTGGGGCATGCTGTTTCTGGGAGAAAAAATATCCGTCGATATGATTGCTAGCGGCTCAGTCATTTTAGTCGGAGTACTGCTCTCTACCGGGCTAGTGAGTCGTCTGTGTATTAGCTGGAAGAATTGGTTCCGGGCTTAGAGTCGGGTTGCCATGCAAGCTGCACTCGCTCGGCTTCTGCTGCTAAATCACTTAATTGAGGAATCTCATAATTCAAACCGATATAGGGTACAAAAAGTAGCCTATCGCCCACGTAGATACAGGGTACATCACGCTGCCAGGCAGGGATGCCGGCTTCTTGGAAGAGATTTTTCAAAGTGCGGCGAGGGCCTGGCGCCAATTGACGCATCCGCTCGCCGCCTTGGCGCAGGCAGGCGCGTAGCGGCGCTGAATGAAGTAACGTAGCGGGCACGCTGGCTAACTCACGGCTGTTATGGTTGTGGCTGGCAGTAAAAAGTAAAGTACCACGCCAGCGGACCAGAGGCCATGCCGTTTGTCCAGACCAGTGCAGGGTTGCGTCTGACGGCTGCAATAGCGCATTAGCGCCTGACGCCAATGCGCCCGCTGCGCATGGCTGGTTTTGAGGTCGATCGGCGCGCTCCCACCACACTCTGTCACGGTATACCCGCAACTGGTATCCAGCATGCTCTAGCTGGATCGTGGCGTCTGCTCGCGCCGCGCACAATTGCTTGAGTAGATTATCAAGCCGAGCATTTGAGGGCGCCGGCAAACTAAGCAGACGCAGCCAGTAACGGATTACATTGGCCGTGCGTAAGGTGTGTTCTTGGTTTAGCGCAATCAGTGCAGAGTGTGATAACACATACGCGTTGGGCTGCACTGCGATACGCTGTAAATCTAGTTGTGCTAACTCATCTAATAAGGTTTGCGCATCTGCCGCATGCCGCGCGGCCCGTGCAAGCGCAGTCTGGTAAGCTGGAAAATAGGTGCCAATCTGCGGCAATACGGCGTGACGTAAGGCATTACGCGTATAACGCAAATCTGTATTCGATTCATCTTCAAGCCAAGGCAAATTATAGTGCCTCGCGTAAGCTGCCAGTGCCTCGCGGGGTACATTGAGTAATGGCCGCATATAGCTTGGCCGGTTTGGCGCTTGAGCGCCTGCTGGCGTCTGAAGATTTGAGGCCGGGAGATCTGGCGCTACTAAGCCACTATCCGCTGATTTTTTCTGTTCTTTTAGCGCGGGCATCGCAGCCAGTCCGGCGATCCCTGTGCCGCGTAACAATTGCAGCAAGACCGTCTCAGCTTGATCGTCCGCATGATGGCCCAGTAGCAAGAACTGCGCCTGTTGGGCCTGGCAAAGCTCGTCCAAAGCCGCATAACGCAGGTCCCGCGCAGCGGCTTCAAGACCGCGGCCGGACTTCCTATTGATCTCGATCTGACACGCGGCAAAACGCACGCCAAATTGCGCGGCCAATGCATCACAGTGAGCTAGCCAGGCATCAGCATGCAGGCTTAAGCCATGATGAATGTGCAGTGCCACACACTGCTCAGCGCCGACACATGAAATTGCTGCATGAAGTAAGACCGTCGAGTCGAGGCCGCCGCTAAATGCAATCGCCAGTGTCTGATTGACATGCAGCGGCTGCAGTGCGGCTGAGAGCGCCTGCGCTACTGGCTTAATCTCAGCGGCTTTAACGCTGAGCAGAGCCGATGGTGGTGGTTTCCTTGAATTTGCCATAGCCCATTAAACGCTCAAGGCGCCGTTCGCGCAAGTCGGCTAGGCTCATGCCCTGTAACTGGCGCAAGCTATCGACCAACGCCCGGCGCAAGAGTGCCGCCATGGCTTTGGGATCACGATGCGCCCCCCCCAAAGGCTCATTAACAATTTTATCAATCAAACCTAAAGCCTTTAAACGATGGGCGGTGAGACTCAGCGCTTCGGCCGCGTCCGGCGCTTTGGCCGCGCTTTTCCAAAGAATTGAAGCACAGCCTTCTGGAGAAATCACCGAATAAGTTGAAAATTGCAGCATTAAAACGCTATCCGCGACGGCAATCGCGAGCGCGCCGCCCGAGCCACCCTCGCCAATGATGGTCACGATCAGCGGGGTTTTCAATTCAGCCATAACATAGAGATTACGGCCAATGGCTTCGGATTGTCCTCGTTCTTCAGCGCCAATCCCAGGGTAAGCGCCAGGCGTATCTACAAAGGTAAAAATAGGAATACCAAATTTCTCGGCAAGCCGCATCAAACGTTCGGCTTTGCGATAGCCCTCTGGCCTAGGCATGCCAAAATTACGCAGAGCGCGCTCTTTAGTGTCGCGCCCTTTTTGGTGACCAATGACCATGCAGGGCTGTCCATTAAAGCGCGCCAGACCGCCAATAATAGACAGATCGTCGGCAAACGAACGATCGCCGTGCAATTCATGAAAATCAGTGAAGATTTCCCTGACGTAATCAAGCGTATAGGGACGCTGCGCATGCCGAGCAATTTGCACCACCTGCCAAGGTGTCAAGCGTGCATAGATATCTTTTGTAAGCTGCTGGCTTTTCTTTGACAGGCGCTCAATTTCCTCTGAAATATCAACCGCCGAATCATCTTGCACAAAGCGCAATTCGTCGATTTTTGTTTCAAGCTCAGCGATCGGCTGCTCAAAATCCAAAAAAGTGGTTTTCATTTTATTTACAATCCTCGTTTCCCACGCAAAATATGGGCGTCAACACTAAAGTAGGGCTTATATTGAGTGCACCCTTGGGCACTGCAACAATCGCTTTAATAATCAACCGGCAGTGGATCAAGGCTACGCCACATATACCAAGTTGCAACTGTGCGCCAGGGTTCCCAGTTTGCTGCAACCTCACGCGCTTCGCTGCGCGTAACCGGCTCGCCACTAAAGTAATTCAGTCCAATCGCACAAATTAAACCCACATCGTCAAGCGGCAGCACATTAGGTCTTAGCAGGTTAAAAATCAAAAACATTTCGGCCGTCCAACGGCCAATCCCACGAATTTGCGTCAACTCCAGAATGACCGCCTCGTCATCCATGGTGGTCCACTTATCAACATGCAGCGCGCCTGATACAAAATGCTGCGCCAGGTCAAGAATGTATTCCGCTTTTCTTTTTGACAGGCCGCACTGGGCAAGTGTTTCGACATCGAATTTCAAAAACTGCTTGGGAGTCAATTTAGGACATGTTTTTTCAACGCGCTGCCAAACCGTTTGCGCCGCTTTCACTGAAATTTGCTGGCCTACAATTGAACGAGCTAAAGTGACAAAGGGCTCTCCCCGACCAATCAAATGGACCGGGCCAAACTTCGGAATCAACTTTTTAAGAATCCGATCGCGCTTCACTAGGTCAGCGCAGGCCTTTTCCCAATATGCTGGCCGCGTGGCAGTAGGCTGCAGGGTGTCGATCGGCAAAGGCACGGCGGTTTCTTGCAGCCCGCGTTTAGCAGCCATAGCGGCTTTCGCTGTGGGCGTAGCTTGGGCCGTCACGACCTTGGATCTCGTCACTTTGCCCACTCAGCTATCCTATCAGAATCAAATTGGGCGCAGATCATGTTCATCAAGCACGCCTCCATTCAGTCAGCTCATCGGATTTATCCTCAAGCACCACACCCGCGGCCAAAAGTTCTGCACGAATTTGATCTGCTACATGATAATCTTTAGCACGCTTGGCGGCTTGCCGCTCAGCAATACGTGCGACAATTACCTCAGCACTCAAGGCGGTGCTCACGGCCGTGGTGATTTGCAAAAATGCCCGCGGCACGCGCGCCAGCAAACCGAGCACCTCAGCTAAGCCCTTTAACTGCCGCGCCAGTACCGGATCCCGGTTTTTGTTCACGGCGAGCGCTAACTCGAACAGTACCGCAACCGCGATCGGCGTATTAAAGTCATCATTCATGGCCGCGTGAAACCGTTGCGCATGCGCTTCATTCCAATCCAGCGGCAAGGTATCTGGTTCAGTCTCTTTCAGCGCTGTATAAAGACGTGTCAGCCCGCCGCGTGCATCTTCAAGGTGGGTGTCGCTGTAATTAATTGGGCTGCGATAGTGAGTGCGCAAGATAAAAAAGCGCACCACTTCTGCATCAAAATTAGCCAACACATCGCGAATTGTAGAAAAGTTACCCAGCGACTTCGACATTTTTTCATCATCGATCTGCACATAGGCATTATGCATCCAGTAATTCACAAAGGCATGCCCATTAGCTCCCTCGCTTTGTGCGATTTCATTTTCATGATGCGGAAACTGCAAATCTTGGCCACCACCATGAATATCGAATGTATTGCCAAGCAATGAACAACTCATCGCCGAGCATTCAATATGCCAACCAGGCCGCCCACTGCCCCATTTAGAATCCCAGCGAGTATCAGCCGGCTCATCCGGCTTGGCGCGCTTCCATAAAACAAAATCAAGCGGGTCTTGCTTCGCCGCGTTGGCCGCAATGCGCTCGCCGGCGCGTAAGTCATCGGGAACAAAGCCTGCGAGTTGACCATACGCGGCAAATTTGCGCACCGCGTAATTCACATCGCCATCCGCCGCCTGATAGGCATAGCCGTTTTTTTCCAAGGTCTCAATCAGCGCTAGCATCTGCGGCACAAATTCTGTCGCACGCGGCTCAAGATCGGGACGTTCCACCCCCAGTGCCGCAGCATCTTCATGCATCGCACGGGTAAAGCGCGCGGTCAGCGCGGCAATGGTCTCGCCATTTTCTAGGGCGCGGCGAATGATTTTGTCATCAATATCCGTAATGTTCTGGGCATAAGTGACCCGATAGCCAAGCGTGCGCAGCCAACGCCTAACCACGTCAAAAACAATCATGACGCGCGCATGCCCAAGATGACAATAGTCATATACCGTCACGCCACAGACATACATCTGGACTTCGCCAGCCACCAGGGGTATAAAAATCTGCTTGTCGCGCGTAAGCGTGTTATAGATGCGCAGTGAATTCATAGAAAACCGTGAGCCGGCCGTCGATACTTTACCTACAGCTAAAGTTTACGCGCCGGAATTTTGGAAAATAGCAAACGTTTTGTTAAAATGGTCAAGAGTATAACATTGTGGATTTAAAGCTATGAAGACCCCCAGCCTGGCCTATGCTACGCGTATTTGGATATTCCTCTTATGCGCCGGCGGCACTCTCAGTAGCGTATACGGGCAGTCCAAACTGGCTGTGGACAGTAGTCTACCCACCAGCCATGTTGCCAACGCTGAGCACGCTGGACTTACCGCTCAACTGCAGCCGCTAGAGCAACGCATCAAAAAATATCCTAACGATGTGCAAGCACGCTTTAAGCACGCCACCATGCTGACCCAACTTGGCCGCGATGACGAAGCCGTGAGCGCGTTCCAGGAGCTTATCCAACGCTATCCAGAATTACCTGAGCCCTACAATAACCTAGCCTATCTACATAGCAAGCATGGCGCCTATGAAGCGGCGCGCGTAGCACTGGAAACGGCAGCCAGCGCTAGCCCTGACTATGCGCTAACGCAGCAAAATCTAGGCGCGCTCTATTTACAACTTGCTGCCCAAGCATATCAACAAGCGCTTGAGCTCAAGCCGCGTGATACGCTTTCTGCTCAGCGGCAACGGCAAATAAACGCTATTCTAGCCATGCCCGCCAAACCAGGTCGTGACCCGGCTAGCCCTCTTACTATCGCGCCGGCCACCAGTGGCTTAAAATAGAGAGACGCGCTTAGTATCTTGTTTTATGTGAGGGTTAACTACCCTCACACGGGGTGCAGAGAGTTTCCCTATTCCCGGTGGATTTTATTCACCTACTTTTTTTCCATTTTTATTTTAATAAGGATATCTTTGATGATCGAATTTCATACCAACCATGGCGTCATTAAACTCGAACTCAACGCTGACAAAGCGCCTAAGACGGTCGAAAACTTTATCAACTATGTCAAAAAAGGACATTACGACAATACGATTTTTCATCGTGTTATCTCAAATTTTATGATTCAAGGCGGGGGGTTTGATACCGCTATGCAACAAAAACCCACGGATGCTCAGATTGCTAATGAAGCCAACAATGGTTTAAAAAACACGCGTGGCGCGATTGCCATGGCCCGCACCAGCGACCCGCATTCAGCCTCAGCGCAGTTTTTCATTAATGTGACAGATAATGCCTTTCTCGATTTCTCCAACCCTACCCCACAAGGCTGGGGCTATTGCGTCTTTGGTAAAGTGGTAGAAGGCTTAGACATCATCGATACCATCAAGGCAGTCAAAACAGGCTCTAAGAACGGCCATCAAGATGTCCCCCTTGAAAACGTCGTGCTCCAAAAAGCGCTCATCGTTGAGTAAGAAATTTTCAGGAATGCCTAAACCTGGCAGTGCATCGAATGACCTTATGAGTAGTCCATCGAATGACCTCATGAGTCATCAGCCAAACGATGCACGGCCAGTTTACTTTATTTCGGACCTACATCTAAGCGCGGCCATTCCATCTACCGTGGCCGCGTTTAGGCATTTCATTGAGATCACCGCAAACGATGCGCAGGCGGTTTATATTCTTGGCGATTTATTTGAGTATTGGATTGGCGACGATATGCTCATCACGCCCTTTGCCAAAGAGATCAGCGCGCAGTTGCACACCCTGACTGAGCGCGGCATTCAACTTTACATCATGCCTGGCAACCGGGATTTTTTGCTGGGCACGCACTTGGCTCAAGCCGCAGGGGCGAAGATGCTAGAGGATCCATCGATAATTGATGCCTTTGGCGTGCGCATTACACTCGCGCATGGCGATGCGCTGTGCACTGCCGATCGTTTCTATCAAGGGTTTAGAAAAATTGTACGCTGCCGAGCGCTGCAGCGCTTTTTTCTGAGCTGGCCGTTACCTTGGCGGCTAGCGCTAGCCGCGCGCATCCGGGCCCGTAGCCGTGCGCAAAAACGCCCGCGTGAACAGCTGCTAGGAGATGTGACAGACGCTGCCGTGCGGCAACTTTTTGCCCAACACGGCACTACCACCATGATTCATGGCCATACTCACCGGCCCGCCCAACACCAGCATGGCGCTGCAACGCGCTGGGTACTGACTGATTGGGATTACGATCATGGCAGCCCACGTGGCGGGTATCTAAAGCTGGACCAAAGCGGCATGATGGCGTGGCCGCTAGAATTCTCCGCACTACGCCACATCAGATGAGCTTGTTTTCAATACAATGTGTTTGGCTAGGCCACGCAAAATATTGATTTCTTCACGTTCAAGCCCCGTGCGTGCAAACAGCCGCCGCAGCCTAGGCATCAACTTTTTCGGCTGTGCCGGATCTAAAAAATCTAAGGCAATCAATGCATTTTCAAGATGCGCAAACATCTGTTCAATTTCATCGTTGGTGGCAAGCACGCTCACTGACAAGCCATTGGCCAACGCAGAGGCATGATCATCACCACCGGCCTGATCAAGGCCGGCCATCCTGAGTTCATAAGCGAGTACCTGCACTGCCTGCGCAAGATTAAGTGAACTGTAGACTGGATTAGCCGGAATATGCACCAGCGCACGGCAACGCTCAACGTCTGCATTGGATAAACCAACGCGCTCATTACCAAACACATAGGCCACGCCGCCCCCTGCAGCCAATAAACACGCCCGTTGTGCTGCCGTACGGGGCGTGAAGATGGGCGGACTATAACCACGCGGCCGAGCCGAGAGCGCAACTGACCATTGCACGCCAACTAAGGCCTCTTCAAGCGCATCGACCACCTGTACAGACGCGAGTACATCCTGTGCGCCACTGGCCATCGCAATCGCGTCAGGATGCTTAAGCACATTGAGCTCGCGCGGTTTGACCAGCACCAACTGGGTAAACCCCATGGTTTTCAAGGCCCGCGCAGCAGCGCCGACATTACCTGGGTGGCTAGGCTCAACCAGCACAAAACGCGTCAATCTCAAATCACTCCCTAAACTCTGCGGTGATGCTAGCGAGGCCGTTTGCGGGTGATTTTTTTGTGGCATATAGGATGTCTGGGCAGTCAGTTCATTAAGGTGGTCGGCCAGACCGGTGAGATCTTTTGTCATAGCCAGTCCTACTTCCTTATTTAGCAAATTTTAGGCAATTGTAAATGCTTATGCCGCCCATGCGTAGGCGCAAACCCTGCATGAAGCATATATCTGCCCCTCGAAAGTCCATAAGTCCGTTAAAATAGAGGGTTATAAATTTGCAAAAAGCTGGTAAAAGGACCTCATTCATGCATCCTATGCTCAATACTGCCGTCAAGGCCGCGCGCCGGGCCGGGCAGATTATTACCCGTGCTTCGCTTGACCTTGATCACATTCAAGTGAGCAAGAAACAACACAATGATTTTGTGACTGAGGTGGATAAAGCCGCTGAGGCGGCGATTATCGAAATCTTGCTGACCGCTTATCCCAAACACGCCATTTTGGCCGAAGAGTCGGGCCATTCTGGACAATCTTGCTCTGACTATCAGTGGATTATTGACCCGCTGGACGGCACCACGAATTTTATTCACGGTTTTCCGTATTATTGCGTATCGATTGCGCTCGCGCATAAAGACGTAATTATGCAGGCGGTGATTTATGATCCAACTCGCAATGACCTCTATACTGCCTCGCGTGGCAGCGGCGCCTATCTGAATGACCGCCGTCTGCGCGTGGCGCGCCGCGACCGGTTAGCTGACGCATTACTTGGCACAGGCTTTCCATTTCGCGATCAACAAGGCATGGATGCTTATTTAAAACTTTTTGGGCAAATGACAGAAGCGTGCGCGAGCCTACGCCGCCCGGGCGCCGCCGCGCTTGATCTGGCCAATGTCGCGGCTGGCCGGCTCGATGGTTTTTTCGAGCAAGGGCTTCATTTCTGGGATATGGCAGCGGGCAGCCTGATGGTGACTGAAGCTGGTGGCTTGGTCGGCAATTACACTGGAGATACAGATTTTGCTGAACTCGGCGAAATTATGGTGGGCAACGCCAAATTGTACGCTCAGATGGCACAAATTCTTAGCCCGTATTCAAAGGTTAACGTAAAAAGTTAAGATAAAAGCTTAGAGTTCACGCCTAAAAAACAAAGTCTGCTGTACCTATCAGACTTTGTTTTTTTATATGAACCCGAGGGCTTAAATTATGGGCATTTTCGATCAATGCACCTTCCGCAGTTAGCATAACTTGCTGCCCACGACATTCTTCATCCCTTCAGATTCAGGACGAATCTATCTACGGTGGGCTTTTGAGCGGCGCGGCTTAGGGTGTCGCGACACTTTCTTTAAGCCCTTTACCCGCTGAAAACGACGGAATCTTCTCAAGCTGGCTAGGCGTCAAATCTGGCAGCATGGAGTAAATAAGCTCAATATGCATACTGAGCGCATGGGCGGCCGCATCCCTGACCGACGCATTTTCATCCTGACAAGCGCCGACCATAGGCCAAGAAGCGCAGCAATTCAAGCCCTAAAATTCGAGGACATCTACCACTGGTAAGTCACAGCATGGTGCTATATTAAACTGTGTTAGCCATCTAAACCTTTTAATTTCAAGGAGAACTGTAAGGCAAAACACACTACGATCGATTCTTTGAAGGTAGATGTATTGATTTGCGAGAACAATGCTTTTAATTCACGATAGAGGAAAAGATGAGTACACCAACCTTAGCCACCACAGCCTCACGCGGGGACAGCGAGACAACCCGCAGCCTTCCTTCAACTGAGATAGCTCCCATCACTTCAGGCATTTCTTGGGGTGCCATTTTTGCAGGCGCAGCCGGGGCAGCAGCGCTTTCCTTGATTCTTTTGATGCTTGGCATGGGCCTCGGCTTGTCATCCGTCTCGCCGTGGTCGAACCAAGGCGCCAGCACGGCGGCGATAGGTATGTCGACCATTTTGTGGCTCACTTTTACGCAACTAGCGGCGTCTGGTGTGGGCGGCTATCTGGCCGGTCGCCTGCGAACAAAATCGGCGGTCATGCAAACGCACGATATATGTTTTCGCGACACAGCGCATGGTTTCATTACATGGGCCGTAGCGACACTATTGACCGCAGCATTGCTGACTACAACGATCAGTTCTATTGTCACTAGAGGCGGCGAAGCAGCGGCCTCAGTAGCCGGCACTGCTGCCAGCGCTGGAGAGGCCGTAGCCAAGAACGCTGCCCCTTCCCTTGATGAGAACATGGATTACTTTGTCGATTCGCTTTTTCGCAAGGACATGAGCGCATCAACGGGCTCATTTTCAGCTCAGCCAACAGGCAGTGAAGTCAACTCGGCCAATTCTAAGTCTGAAGTGATTCGTATCTTTTCCAATAGCATCCGAACGAACACTTTGCCTTCAGAAGATAGGCGCTACATTGCCCAATTGGTTGCGCAACGCACAGGCATGGCTCAAGCCGATGCCGAAAAGCGCGTGACAGCTATCTTTGACAAAGTTCAGGTGAAGCTCAAGGAGGTCGAGATCACTGCGAAGGAATCCGCCGACAAGGTACGCAAAGCGTCTTCCTATGCAGCGCTTTGGTTTTCTGCATCGTTGCTTTTCGGTGCTTTTTTTGGCAGTTTAGGTGCCATGTATGGTGGCCGTCGCCAAGATTTATAAATCGCCATAGCAAGGATGCTGAACCCAATGGCGAAATGTTCGACGCGAAGATCAAAGTATTGTCCGAGTACGTGAAGCATCATGTCAAGGAAGAGCAGAACGAGATGTTTCCAAAGGTCGAGGGCTCAAAGTTAGACATGATTAAACTCACCTCATTACACACATCTCAAACCAAACCAGTCAACTGAGTTCCTTCAATGGCTAGGAGTCCATCAAAGAGCCGCTGCATACCGATCCAAAGGGTTTTAGCACCCGGTTCACCATCAGATTTTCGACCAAGAAAGCCGCCGAGCATGGCGATAGCGCGAATGACTTGATTGAGTGTGGGTGGGTGCGTTGGAGCAGGCTTTTTCAACATGGCAAAAGCCATTTTCCATTCAATCGGCTCAAACAAAAGTTCTGCGTTTAGATCAGGACAGGTCCGTCACAATCGCATCAAGCGCGCAATGCGCCACGCCACGATCATAAAAAGCGCTAAAGCACGCTCTACGCGCTCTTGATGTGCCAATTGCAAGGCTTCAACACGACAGGCATTTTTCAGCACATCAAAAAATTGTTGTCGGGTAAGGGACTGGCGCGGTACTCGGCGACCCCGGCCCGTCTCCAGTGTCGAGGCGTTTGCGATTTGGGCATTGGAAAACCATCCACCTGAAGGGAGTGATCCACTTGAATGGATGCTATTAAGCTCAGTGCCAACGCATACCCAAGAGCAAGCATTGGAAAGATTGACATGTTATACCAATTCTGAATAAAATGAGTAATAATATGGCCATGCGATTAAGGAGAATAGTATGGCCCGCAAAGCGAGTGGTAAAAGAGAGTTAGAGACGGCGCGAGAAAGGGTATGCAAAGCCAAGACGGTGGGGGAATTAAGAGCAGCACAAGCCGTCTTATTGCCGCTAGAGTTAGGATTAAATATGAAGCAAACAGCGTTAGCCATAGGTCGTTCAGTGAGCGCGACGTGCACGCTACGCACCCGCTTCATCCAGGTTCTCAACGGAACACGTGAAGCCTCCCAAGGTAAACAAGGGATGCGCAACCGCGCGAAAGCTAGCCTTGAACGAGAAGCAGAAATACTGGATGAGGTATTAAGCGAAGCGGCAACAGGTGGAGTAGTCATTATTCCACCGCTTAAACCGCTGATCGAAGCGAAGCTGGGCAAAACGTTATCCCTGTCAACGCTATATGCCATGCTGGCGCGTCATGGCTGGCGCAAGCTGGCTCCGCGTAAACGCCACGCCCAAGCGGATGCTGAGATCCAGGAAGAGTGGAAAAAAAACTTCCAAATCAGCTTATAGAAGAAATAGCTGCTTTCGCGACCAAACGACCGACCCGGCTCATGTTCCAGGATGAGGCTCGTTTTGGCTGCATCAGCGATACGCGCTCCTGCTGGCATAAGAAACCCCATCGACCGCAAGTGCGCATGACACTCTCACACCAGTACACCTACGCTTATGGGGCAGTCAGTCCGCTCGATGGACGCTTCGATTCTTTGATGCTGCCCCATGTCAACGGCGAATGCATGCAGCTTTTTCTCGATGAAGTAGCCGCTCGTTATCCACAGGAAAATATCCTGATGGTGCTCGATGGCGCAGGGTGGCACAAAAACCAAACCATACAGCTACCACAGAATCTGCGCTTGATTTTCTTGCCACCTTATTCTCCAGAACTCAATCCTCAAGAACATGTCTGGGATGAGCTACGCGAAAAATATTTTCATAATCGTGTTTTCGATAGCATAGACTCCCTTGAAAACCAGTTGTGTGAAGCGCTCAAACAATTCGAATTAGATCCCGAGAGGCTTCGAAGTATGACCGGGTGGCACTGGATAATTAGTTGTATTTCTAACTGGAATTAGTATTACCTGATGATTCAGTCATTATTCACACCGTATTAAGCGAAATTTTTACTTAACTGACTGCACGCTAAAACAAGAGATTAATCTCGATTACAAGACCCAAGCCTTAAGGTTAGATGGAAGCTTTCTTTATTCAGGTAATGAAAACTTCCACCACAGCACATAAGATACAAGGCTAGATCGCTACTTCGATTTGTGAAGGTTGTGTTTCCTGTAATTGATCAAGCTTCTGGGCCAGAATCAGGCCGATTTCAGCCATCGGTGCCTGCTCATCCATGTAATTATGTGTGCTGTGAATATCACGAATCTCGATATTCCCGAGGACATAGGGTTTCCACAAATCAAGAGGGGCCCGCAGCTTAGATTCCCCTTGCGGTATCGTTGCACGAAAATAGAGCATGTCACCGCTATAAATGAGTGGGGAAAGAGTTTGTGCAAGGCGGACATTGTTTTTGTGAATATTGAGTGATCTTTCCCAGAAAGATGTTTCCTCAGTTGGCATAGTTTCATCGCCATAGCGAGCCATAGCTTCGCCATAGAAGAATTTTAGTTCCTCTTGCAAATCGATTGAATCATCCGAATAAGTTGACCGAGAATCTAATAAAGCAAGCAATACCACTTTTTCGTCTTGCTGCTCGAGTTGTACTGCAATGCTGTGAGCGATACTACCGCCCAAAGACCACCCGAGCAAATGATAAGGCCCCTTAGGTTGAAGGCGACGAATCAGCTTAATATAGTCAGCTACCATCGCGTCAACGGTTTCCGCTAGCGGTGAGACGCCATCGAATCCACGAGCCTGAAGACCATAAATAGGTTGGTCTGCGTCTAAATGTCGGGACAGGCTAGCATAACACCAGCTCAGTCCGCCGCCGTGATGAATGCAGAAAAGAGGGGGACGACTGCCTGTTGATTTAATAGGAAATAAGATATCAAATAAATTGATTAGCGCGTTATCAGACTTAAGTAAGCGTTTTGCTAATTCCATAATAGTAGGCGCTTCGAACACCATGCCCAAGGATATCTCTATACCTCGCTTGCGCGCATGACTGATCATCCGCATCGCAAGTATCGAGTGGCCACCCAGTGCGAAGAAATCATCATAGCGACTAATTTTTTTGGCCTGAAGTACCTCAGCCCAGATGTTGACCAGCGTAATTTCGATCTCCCCCTGTGGGGCTTCATATGCTTGATGAGCAAAATCCTCGTTAGACAGTGTAGGCAGAGCTTGTCTATCCAGCTTACCATTCGGTGTCAGCGGCAACGCATCCAAGCGCACAAAGGCAGAGGGCATCATATAGTCAGACAACTTGGGCGCAAGGTGCTCGCGCAACATAGAAGCCAGTTGCTCAACAGCCTCAGCCACGACATAGGCAATGAGGCGCTTCTCACTTCCTTCACCTAATGCAAGCACCGCAGCTTCATGCACCAGTGGATGTTCAATCAAGCGTGCTTCGATCTCACCGGGCTCGATCCTAAACCCGCGTATCTTGATCTGATGGTCATTGCGGCCTAAAAACTTCACATTCCCATCAGGTAGGTAACGAACTAGGTCGCCCGTCTTATACATCCGTGCACTGACTTGATTGCTAAACGGATCAGGTAAAAAGCGCTCAGCAGTCAATTCAGGGCGATTCAGGTAACCACGCGCCACGCCAACTCCGCCAATGTACAGTTCACCCACTATGCCTAACGGCACGGGCTGGCCATAGGCGTCGAGCACATAGATCCGAGTGTTCGCGAGCGGCCGTCCGATAGAGATAACCTCCTCATTAAAATTAGGAGAACAACGCCATGCAGTCGCGCAAACAGTAGCTTCTGTTGGACCGTAAGCATTAAAGACAGTGTGTGCGCGGGTTAAACTTTTAACCAAGGCCACACTAGAGGGTTCACCTGCCAGAATCAGGGTTAACTGTGTTTCCGGATTAGGTAAAATCGTACCATCCTGAAGCAAGGCGGGAGTTAATGTCGCATGTGTGATCGCATATTTCTCTATGTAATTCCATAGCTCATTCAAATCTTGGCGAACTATATTAGAAGGAAGCGATAAGCTTGCCCCACAACTTAAGGCCATGAAAATTTCTGAGACACTCGTATCGAAACTAGGTGACGCAAACTGTAAGACCCGGCTGGATGGGCCTATCTCATAATAGGCCGGATGCGCTTGAGCAAGATTGACAATATTGCGATGCTCTACCATCACCCCTTTTGGGGTGCCGGTGGAACCGGAGGTATAGATCACATAGGCCAGGTGACTTGAGTTTAGTTCTGGAACATGCGGATTATTGATGGCTGATTCCGGCAGCTCATTAGGGTCGAGCACAGTTATTGAGGATAAGCTTGCTTTATCCAAGGCAGTACGCCCAACCGCATCCACTAGCAATATGACGGGCGCTGCATTAGCAAAAATGTAGGTGAGACGCTCACTTGGATACGCCGGGTCAAGCGGAACATAAGAGCCCCCCGCTTTTAGGATTGCCAGTAGCCCCACCACCATAGCAGGACTACGCGCGACACAGATCGCAACGCGTTTATCCGGTCCAACGCCCAACTCAATCAGCTGATGTGCGAGACGATTGGCCCGCGCATTGAGTTCGGCATAACTGAGTTCCTGATCTTCATAGACAAGCGCAATTGCCTCTGGTGTGCGCTCAACTTGGGCTTCGAATAACTGATGCAGACACTGACCCTGGGGATATGGTTTAACTGTGTCATTCCAGTCGACGAGTAGCTGCTGGCGCTCAGCGGCATCCAGCAAATCAATATCGCTAATCGACTGAGCCTGGTTAGTCGCTAGTATTTCAAGGAATCGTAAAAAGCGGCGCTGGTGAGTAATAACCTCTTCTGGGGTATAACGTGCCGGGTTCGCATTAAATTCAATGCGTAGTTCTGCATTATTTGACTGAGGACAGACACGCACGGAAAGATCTTCTACAGGCCCTGTTTCAAAAGTGTGTAGCGTTGATGAATGTCCGCCAAAAGATAAATCTTGATTAAACGGCACAATATTAATGTTGACACCAAATAAACGCTGGTAAGGCGCCAATGCTAAATCTCGCCGTAGTACCTCACCGGGATAACGTTGGTGCTTAAGCGTATCGCGAATTTCCTGTGCCGCTTGCTCCATCAAAGACGTTAGGCTCATCGTTGGTAACACAGTCAGGCGTATCGGTAGCGTCGTCGTTACCATGCCAGGGATACTTCGAGCCACTGCATTACGAGCCGTAACGGGGAAGCCTATTACCACGTCCTCCATACCTGTGAGCCGATAAAGGTACGCTGCCATCGAAGCGATGACGAGTGCCGCCACATGACGAACAAAAGATTGAGAGGGATCAAGCCCTTGTAGGTATGAGGTATCGAAATAAGCTGTTTCCCGCAAAGAATAATGACAGGCATCCGCGCTACAGCTTGCTAACGTAACAGGCTCTGGCAAGTCAGCACATCTTTTTAACCAATAGTCCTTATCCTCGGCCCATTGCTCGGAAGCACGGTATTCAGCTTCGTTTTGGAGTAGTTGTGAAATGCTTCCAAACGGACTCGGCGCAATTTCTTTACCCTGGACCATTGCGTTATAAACGTCGGCCACACGTTGTGCAACGAGCGCTCGTCCAAACCCGTCCATCGCAATATGATGATAACGCTGATACCAAAGAAACTTATCGGATTCGACTTTTAACAACGCATAGCCAAATAAAGAATCTTTTGATAAATCGATCGGTTTCTGATAATCGGCCTTCATCCAGGCTTCAGCAGCGGCTTGAGGATGTGTTTCGGTGCTGAAATCGAGTATCGCTAGCGCCCAATCCGACGAGCCAATGAATTGCTGCACCTCGTCACCACTGTTGATAAATTGCAGGCGCACACTCTGCGCTTCTTCCACTACCTGACGCAAAGCAGCTTCGAAGATAGCCGGCTCAATAAGCCCATCGATTGCCACGAATTGCGCAACGTTATAAACAGCACTATGTGGATCAATTTGCTGCGCAAGCCAAATCTCTGCCTGCACAGGGGCTAGAGGATAGATAACTGAATCAACGCCAATACTCATACACGACTCCGACTTCTGCTCGAAATTTAAAAAAAGACTGTCACCCTAACGCTTTGAGCGGCGTCAACTTTTGTGTTTTCATACCGGGAAAATTCCAACCACGAAACATTAGCCCCCGGAATGAAAAACTTTTCTTGTAGCTTATTTTATGCGATACACGTACACCGTACTGATCTGACTTTCTGTAAAACGTAATTTCTTCAGGTAAAACTTCCTCTCTTTTAGTTGGAGAAAATTCTACTTTCAATCCCGATCAATTTGTGGAGGGATTACCCTCAGGAATTAGCTGAAATACGACAAAATAATTGGGCCCCTTCACGGGGTAGGTTGAGCCTATCTCTTAAATGCTCAGGTGTAATGACAGATATTCCTTGAGCTTCGAGCGCTAAGCGGACCGCTCGCACTTGCTCACTCGTGCCAGATGCCTTACGAATACGACCTGGCACAAGTTCATCAAAAACCGTCAGTGAATCCTCTAAACCAACGCGGATACCATCTAAATCGAGCGCTAAGGCAACCGCCGTCAAAATAGCGTGCATATTGCCTGGCAATAACATTGAAATCATAGAGGCAGGACAGCATTGCCGGATGCGTTGAGTAATCGGCAAGAGACATTCTGTGGCCAGTTCAGCCGCTAGTGCTTGTGATGCTGTGTCATCAGCCTGCAATAGATCGCTGATACGTTGACGAAGGGCAGGAGGAATTAATGAGTCATCAACCATCTCTTCGCTTTCTGCTACCCTTTTATGCTGATCGATGCCGGCTACCAGCATGAATAGTACAGATGTTCCCAGTTCTTCTAACGCTTCCTTATAGGTCGTAAGTGCGTTATTTAAAATTGTAAGATTGAACACTTCCACTTCAGGAAGAATATGGTGGGCTTTAAAGTGAGCTAATTGCGCATCGATAAAATCTGGAGGATTTTCATAGCCTCCGCCACTTTGAAATAGCACTGGCCCAGGGCTGAATGACGCTATATCTGGAACTAACTTACTCACTCCATAAGGCTTTAAATGAGCGCGTCGTAATGGACTGTCAAATGCTGCTTTGTTACCTCGTACACTTGTCGAAAGATTGATTATTCCGTCAGGATCTTGCTCCAAAATGGCCGGCACGATGAGGTCAAATTGCGCTAGGTCAATGTGATTTGCTTGTTGACTACTTGAAAGAGAAGCGCCTAAGCCAGGAAGAGTCTCGCTACGCTGATCACTTGTATCTCTAGTGTGTAAATGTACGATAGCTGCTCCCTCCCGAAACGAAAGATGACATTCCTCGATAATTTTAGTAGGAGAAATGGGCATATGAGGTGAACACGCTTTTCCAGGATGCCAATACCCAGAAGGTTGGTATTTCCATCCGATGTTAAGCAGGGTTTCAAAAACTGTCGGAGACAGGAGTTTGATTTCGGTGACTATTTCAGGAGGTAGATAGCTATGTACGCGAGGATAGGGCCATAGCAGATCCCCATTTTGCGTAGCTTGCCAGCCGTAAGTAGTCAGCTGCAAGACGAGCTTTCTAATCAGCTTTTGTGAAGGCAGCAGATTAAGCAGATCTCGCTTCACTCTAAAGGTTTGAGGCCCTGCGATATGGCAGGTAGCGGGGTTTATCCAACCGTCACCGTGGTTTAGCCAGCCAGCGCGATCTAGCGCTGCCACCGCTAACTCTTGTTCAGAGGCCGTTAGGCTATCACAGGCCTCATAAGTAAAATTTTCGCGATAGCCGAATTGAAGGGCGATACCACCAGCGTTTGTGAATGTCCAGTTTTCTTGCTTCAGGATCTCAAAAATGCTCTGCTTTTCATGGTCGGAAATGAGGTAATCAAGAATAAGGCTGGATATAAATGTGGGTTCAAGCGGATCAATATATTTGGGTACTGCCCCAACAGGAGCCGCTGTAATATACATCGACGATTTCATGATATGGCCTCCTTTCTCTTCTAAGAAAAAATATAAATTATTGATTTATATAGCTTTTTAAATAGTCGAAATCCAATTCTTTTCCGCACGCTCAGAGAGGTAGTGTATCTTTTTTTGCTGATACCGTTGTTGATAATACTCTTCTAGGAAGCAAAAAAATAAGCTATTGATTTATAAGGATATTTCTATGCAAAGCCTGCACAAACCCTTATGAACACAAGGGGCTGCTACCGTCGTTTATTGCACGGAAATCAAAGGGCCCCCGTGAAATACAATGAAATTGCGTGAAATACAGTGAAATTGTGTGAAATGATTTAACCTAAACTTGATCGGGTTGCCACAATTAAGCCTTAGAATTGCGAACAACTGCGAGGAAACGCAATGCCTTTTGCTGCCGAAGAACGACAAGCCCTTCTGGATCTGAACTAGTGGGGTTAATATCTCTGCAGCATGTGCTGAATCGCTATCGATGTCTATGCCAGCGAAGTGTTCATCGCCCGGCATGGCGCTTCTAGGTAGGTTTTTGACTGCATTTCAATAATCCGCGACACGGTACGCGCAAATTCATTGACCAGTGGGCCGCCAAAATAAAGTTCGTCAGGTGGCACTTCAGCCGACATTAAGAGCTTAACTTTATGGTCGTATAAGACATCGATCAGCCAGGTAAAACGGCGGGCCTCAGAGGCCATGCGCGGCGTCATTTGCGGCACCTTTGAAAGGATGATCGTATGAAAGCGATGGGCGAGTTCAAGATAGTCATTTTGTGAACGAGGGCCCCCGCACAGGGTTGCAAAATCAAACCAAACAACTTGGCCAGCACGGCGCAACGCAAGAAGTTTACGTTGCTCAATACGCAATAGTGGGCTTTCATCCGGCATGGCGGCCAGCGCTACAAAAGTTTGACACAAGGCTTCATCGGCTGACTCGCTCAGCGGCGTATAGTAAATATTCGCTTGGGCGAAGGTACGTTGCCGATAATCGACGCCACCATCGACGTTGATGATTTCAAGCTGGGTCTTGAGCAGATCGATCGCCGGCAACATCCGGTCACGATGCAGGCCATCTGGGTAGAGCAGGTCGGGATGGTAATTTGAGGTGGCTACAAATTGCACGCCATTTTTGAATAAGCACTCAAGCAAACGCGACAGGATCATTGCATCGGCAATATCCGACACGTGGAATTCATCAAAACAAATTAAGCGATAGCGTTTGGCAATATCGCGCGCTAACTGATCCAGTGGGTTAGCGGTTTTTTTAAGGTCTTCAAGCTGTCGGTGCACTTCACGCATAAACTCATGAAAATGCAGGCGGATTTTATTTTGTAGTGGCACACAGGCATAAAAGCTATCCATCAAGAAGCTTTTACCTCGCCCAACGCCCCCCCACATATAAATGCCTTTAGGCACTTCACCCGGGTTGAGCCACCTCAGGAATCGATTGGAGTACCGAGCTTGGTAATAGACCCATTGATCGTAGCAACGTTGCAAACCTATCACGGCCGCACGCTGAGCCGAGTCCACACGATAACCACGGCTTTCGAGTTCACCCTCGTAATAGTCAATGACATTCATTGCGCACCCAAATAAAAAAGACGAGTCGCCTCGCCTTTTTTATTTGCCTTTGTTGGGCTTTTAGCATTTATTTATTACGCATTACATATTCAGCGCACGCTTTTCCACCGCCAACGCCGCTTCACGCATCACTTCAGACAAGGATGGGTGAGGATGGCAGATACGACCGATATCTTCAGAGGCGGCTTTGAATTCCATCGCAACCACCGCTTCAGCGATTAAATCGGAAGCGGCAGACGCTACAATATGCACGCCAAGAATTTCATCGGTTTTAGCGTCCGCGAGCATTTTGACAAAACCCTCTGCCTTCGCCATACCCAGCGCGCGGCCATTGGCGGCAAATGGGAATTGCCCCGCTTTGTAAGCGCGCCCTTCTTGTTTAAGTTGCTGTTCAGTCTTGCCAACCCAAGCAATTTCTGGCGAAGTGTAAATCACCCATGGGATGCAATTGTAGTCGATATGCGGCTTTTGGCCGTCAATCACTTCGGCAACCATCACGCCTTCATCTTCCGCTTTGTGGGCCAGCATTGGACCTCGCACCACATCGCCAATCGCATAGAGGTTAGGCAGTTTTGTATGGCAATGATCATCGACGTCAAGCATGCCACGTTCGTTCACTTCCAAGCCAATATTCTCTAAGCCCAAGCCATCCGTATTTGGCACCCGGCCCACCGAGACAATTAAACGGTCAGCAGCCAACGTTTGTGCTTTGCCGTCTTTGTCAGTATAGGCAATCGAAACGCCCTGTTGCGTGGTTTTTACGGCGCCGATTTTAACCTCAAGGTGAATCTCTAACCCTTGTTTCGTCAAGTGTTTCCAGGCTTCTTTTGAGACCCCCTCGTCAGCTGCCGCCAAAAAGCCTGATGAGGCTTCTAGCACGGTGACTTGCGCACCTAGCCGCCGCCAGACAGAGCCAAGCTCAAGACCGATGACACCCGCCCCGATCACCGCCAGTTTTTTAGGTACTGAATCAAACGACAGCGCCCCTTCATTATCGGCAACAATCCGGTTATCGACGGGGATCTGTGGCAAATGGCGCGCTTTTGAACCGGTTGCAATAATCACATGCTGACCGGTAATGGTTTGTGCCGCACCTTCGCCGCTGACTTCGAGTTGGTAAGTACCATCACTCTTGCGCGCCGTAAATTTAGCGTGGCCTTTGAACCAATTCACTTTGTTTTTGCGAAACAAAAACTCAATGCCCTTGGTCATTTTGCTCACGATATTGTCCTTGCGGGACAGCATTTTCGCTAAATCAAGAGCCACTTCGCCCTTCACTTCAATGCCATGCTCGGCAAGGTGATGAGCCGTATGCTCAAGGGTTTCAGACGAAGCCAGCAGTGCTTTGGATGGGATACAGCCCACATTCAGGCACGTGCCACCCAGGGCTACTTCACCGTTTGGACTTTTCCATTTTTCAACGCAGGCAACGGATTTGCCAAGCTGCGCGGCGCGAATGGCGGCGATATAGCCGCCAGGGCCACCGCCAATCACGATGACATCAAATTGATTAGACATAATTCAGATCGCAAAAGTGATAGAGGATTACAGGTCGAGCAGAAGTCGGGCTGGGTCTTCTAACGCCTCTTTGATTGCCACCAGCGCTAATACTGCTTCACGGCCATCGATGATGCGATGGTCATAAGACATGGCTAGATAGTTCATCGGCCGAATCACGATTTGACCATTTTCTACTACGGCGCGCTCTTTGGTTGCATGTACCCCGAGAATCGCCGATTGCGGCGGGTTAATGATTGGCGTCGAGAGCATTGAGCCAAATACACCACCATTTGAAATTGAGAAGGTACCGCCGGTGAGGTCTTCTAGCGACAGTTTGCCCTCTTTCGCCTTTTGGCCATATTCAGCAATCTTGTTTTCAATGTCCGCCAAACTCATTTGATCGACATTACGCAATACCGGCACAACCAGCCCGCGCGGTGAACCCACTGCGATACCGATATCGAAGTAGCCGTGATAGACAACATCGTTACCATCCACGGAGGCATTCACGATTGGATATTTCTTTAACGCATGCACAGCGGCTTTAACGAAAAAGGACATAAAACCCAAACGCGCGCCATGTGCTTTTTCAAATTTATCTTTGTATTTACTACGCAGCTCCATGACAGGCTGCATATTGACCTCGTTAAAGGTCGTCAAAATCGCATTCGTTTGTTGCGATTCAAGCAAGCGCTGTGCAATCCGTGCGCGCAAGCGTGACATCGGCACTCTTTGCTCAGGCCGGCCGTCGAGCGATTGGCTCGTATTGACTGCAGCTTTAACCTCGGGCAGCGCCGGTTTGTCAGCCGCGCGCAGTGGCGTGGTGGAAACGGTTGCAACCGCAGGCTTGGCTGATTGAACGGCGAGTACATCACCCTTCGTGATCCGCCCATCACGCCCACTGCCTTCCAGTTGAGCCGCGCTAATGCCTTTTTCATCCATCAGCTTCGCGGCTGAAGGCATCGCTTTTGCACTGACTGGCTCAGTTGACGCGGCAGAGGCTGGCGCGCTCGCCGCCGGCGTTGCTTGGGCCTTACTCGATACCGATGCTTGCGCCTCAGTATCAATTCTGGCGATGACTTCATCTGCAATCACGGTGTCGCCGTCTTGACGGATAATTTGCGCTATGATACCGGCGGCAGGCGCAGGCACTTCAAGCACCACTTTATCCGTCTCAACTTCAATCACAATCTCATCTTGCGCAACCGCTTCACCGGGGCGCTTTTTCCATTGCAGCAGCGTCGCATCAGCGACGGATTCGGACAACTGCGGGACCTTGACTTCTACAATAGCCATTGACTTTCCTGAACATATCTTTAAAAAAACCGACTACACGTCTATTTTGCTGCATAACCCACGCTAACGCAAAATACTCGCACACTTAATTTCATACAGCGTTGGGCCCAATTGGGCCCAACGCTTTTATTTCACGCGCACTGCGCCTTTCAAACGGCCAAACGCCCCATCAATAAGCTGCTTTTGCTGCTCATAATGTTTAGCGTAATAGCCGACCGCAGGCGAAGCAGAGGCTTGGCGGCCACTATACGCGAGCCTCTGCCCTTCTTTCATGCCTTCCAGCAAATGATGCTCGATATAGAACCAAGGTCCTTGGTTTTGCGGCTCATCCTGGACCCAGACTACTTCGGTTGCATGCTCATATTTCTTGAGTTCCGTTTCAAACGCTTTATGGGGGAATGGATAAAGCTGCTCAACGCGGATAATCACGGCATCTTTCAGTTTAGCCTCACGGCGATGTGCGACCAGATCAAAATAGACGCGGCCGGAGCACAGCACCACCCGCTTGATCTTTTTAGGATCGAGCGCCGTATCGGTTTCGCCAATAATCGTACGGAAGGTTCCTTTGGCAAGCTCAGACAAGCTGCTCACTGCTTCTTTATGACGCAGCAGTGATTTTGGTGTTGCCACGATTAATGGCTTACGGAACAAACGAATCATCTGCCGGCGCAATAGATGGAAAATCTGCGCCGGCGTTGTCGGCTGCACCACTTGCATATTGTTATCTGCGCACAACTGCAAATAACGTTCAATCCGCGCCGATGAATGCTCTGGCCCTTGGCCTTCATAACCATGAGGCAACAGCATCGTCAGGCCTGAAACACGGCCCCACTTGACTTCACCCGATGAAATAAATTGGTCAATCACGACCTGCGCGCCATTCGCAAAATCACCAAACTGCGCTTCCCATACCACCAGTGTGTTTGGCTCAGCCGTTGAATAACCGTATTCAAAACCGAGAACCGCCTCTTCCGACAGCACCGAGTCAATGACATTGAATACGGCCTGATTATCGGTCACATGTTGCAATGGAATATAACTGCCATGATCCCAGCTTTCGCGATTTTGATCATGCAGCACCGAATGTCGGTGTGTAAATGTCCCGCGACCGCTGTCTTGGCCAGTTAAACGCACAGCATAGCCAGAGGCCACTAACGAAGCATAAGCCAGGTGTTCGCCCATGCCCCAATCAAGCGGCGCCTCGCCTTTACCCATCGCACGGCGGTCATTGATCACGCGCTCAACTAAAGGATGCAACTTGAGCGTTTCTGGAATTGTCGTAATGCGCTCAGCTAAGCGTTTCAACTCAGCCAGTGGCACCGCAGTATCCGCCGCATCGGTCCATTTACGGTTTAAAAATGGCATCCAATCTACCGCATACTTACTCTTGTAATTCGACAACACTGGATCAACCGTATGTTGCCCTTCGTCCATTGCTTTGCGATAGCGCTTCACATAAGCATCTGCTTCATCGCTGGTTAAGACGCCTTGCGCGACCAGCTTTTCCGCATATAGCGCGCGCGTGCCTGGATGCTGCGCAATTTTTTTGTACATCAACGGCTGCGTTACCGCAGGGGTATCTTGCTCATTGTGTCCAAGCTTGCGAAAGCAAACGATATCTAGCACGACATCTTGATGGAATTGCGTGCGGAAATCGACAGCGAGTTGCGTCGCCAGGATCACGGCTTCTGGATCATCGCCATTCACATGCAGTACCGGCGCTTCAATCATCTTGACGACATCTGAGCAATACAACGTTGAGCGCGCATCGCGTGGATCCGATGTGGTAAAGCCGATTTGATTATTAATCACTACATGCACTGTGCCAAACGTACCATAACCACGGGTTTGAGCTAGGTTAAGCGTTTCCATCACAACCCCCTGCCCAGCAAATGCTGCATCGCCATGCACTTGTACTGGCAATACTTGGCGTCCATCTAGATCGCCACGACGCTCCATCCGTGCTTTGGCCGAGCCTTCTACGACTGGGTTTACAATTTCAAGGTGGGATGGATTGAAAGCCAGTGACAAGTGAACAGGACCGCCTGAGGTCGATACATCGCTTGAAAAACCCTTATGATATTTGACATCACCCGCAGGTAATTCATCAAAGTGCTTACCTTCAAACTCAGCAAAAAGATCTGCTGGCATTTTGCCAAGGGTATTGACTAAGATATTTAAGCGGCCACGATGCGCCATACCAATCACAATTTCTTGCGCCCCTTTGGCGCCAGCACGGTGCACCAGTTCGTCCATGGCTGCAATAAAACTCTCTCCGCCCTCAAGCGAAAAACGTTTTTGGCCGACAAACTTGGTATGCAAGTAACGCTCAAGCCCCTCAGCTGCAGTCAGTCGTTCAAGAATATGCTTTTTCTTTTCAGCGGAAAAATCCGGGGTTGCGCGAATCGATTCAAGGCGCTCTTTCCACCAGCGTTTTTGCTCAGGGTCGCTGATATACATGAACTCAACGCCAATCGTGCCGCAATACGTATCGCGTAGCGCTTTGACAATTTCCCTCAAGGTGGCCTGCTCAGAACCAAAGTATAAGTCGCCAGCATGGAAAGTTTGATCCATGTCAGCTTCTGTGAAATCATAAAAAGCAGGATCAAGCTCGGCGATCTGTGAGCGTTCTTGGCGCTTAAGCGGATCAAGATTAGCCCAACGCGAACCTAAAAAACGATAGGCATCAATCAGTGATTGAACATGCACTTGCTTACGCGCAATGGCTAAATCAGCACTGCCCGCCCGTTGCAAAAATGCATTCGCTTTAGCGCGTTGCGCAAAAGACTCAACGATTGGGCCATGGGCGACATCGTTTGCATTAGAACCATCAACCGCTGGCACGTTCTGCAACGCATCGAAATAAGCGCGCCAATGATCGGACACTGAAGCGGGGTTGTTGAGATAAGCCTCATAAAGCTCTTCAACATACGGCGCATTACCGCCGAATAAATATGAATTTGATTGAAATTGTTGCATCATCTGACGCTCACCTTTCCTCAAGTTTGTCGAGAAATAGCGGGTTAATTAAACCTCCCGCAGCACGGCCTGGCCATTTAGCGGATCGCAATTAGCGCCCAGGAAGGAGTGTGTAATCACACGACAGCTTCAATCAAATAACTGACAGAAGCTGCCTATCCATAGATTTTAACATAGCAGACGACAGCACATATGCTCTCAATGCTTTTCTTTTGCATGATTAATTGTATAACGTGGAATTTCAACCACAATATTAGCGTCAGCATCGGCCGGGATAAGCGCTTGGCACGATAAGCGTGAAGTGGCTTCTAGACCCCATGCCATATCGAGTAAATCTTCTTCAATTTCATCGGGATGGCCAAGCTGATTAAAGCCTTCACGCACCACCACATGACAGGTTGTACACGCGCACGATTTTTCGCATGCGTGCTCGATCTCAACCCCGTTTTCAAGCAATGTATCGCAAATACTTTTGCCAGGTACCGCGTCAATGACAGCGCCCTCTGGGCATAATTCGAGATGAGGTAATACAATGACCTGAGGCATCTAGTGTTCCAGTTTCGATTAAGAATAATTTTATTGTTCAGTCAGCTCATCCACTTTGCGGCCAGCAAGCGCCGTGCGGATATTTTGGTTCATGCGCCGTGCGGCAAATTCATCGGTGACGGCGGCTAGTACCTCAATGGCGCGCTCGAGGACATCGCTGTGCGCGCCATTTTTGACTTCCTGCAGCGCTTGTGTGGCGGTATCAATGGTTGCTCGCTCTGACGCACTGAGCAAATCTGCATCGCGGGCTAAAGCGCTGGCGGTTGCGGCCAATAACCGTTCAGCGTCGACTTGTAGTTCGCGCAATGCACGCGCATATTTATCAATATTGGCCGCTTGGAAACTGTCATCCAGCATGCGACCGATCTCTTCGTCGCTTAAGCCGTATGAGGGCTTGACCACGACTGAAGCAGCCACACCGGATTGCAACTCACGTGCAAACACGGACAATAAACCATCGGCATCAACCTGATAGCTTACTTGAATCCGCGCAGCGCCAGCTGTCATTGGCGGGATCCCACGCAACTCAAAGCGCGCCAGCGAGCGGCAATCTGCCACGAGTTCACGCTCGCCCTGCACAACATGGATCGACATTGCCGTCTGGCCATCTTTGAAGGTTGTAAATTCTTGCGCTCGCGCCACCGGAATGGCCGAATTACGTGGAATAATTTTTTCCACCAAGCCACCCATGGTTTCCACCCCGAGCGAGAGCGGAATTACATCTAGCAACAGCCAATCATCCTCATCACGCCGGTTACCGGCCAACAGATCCGCTTGAATCGCAGCCCCCAGCGCCACCACTTGGTCTGGGTCAATGCCAGTGAGCACTGGCTGCGCAAAAAACAGTTCAACCGCGCGGCGAACCACCGGCATCCGCGTGGCGCCACCGACTAACACAATGCCTTGCACATCTTTGGCTGCAATCTGCGCATCGCGTAAAGTTTTGCGCATAGTCACTAAAGTCCGCTGTACCAGCGGCTGAACCAGTTCAGCAAACTCGGCCTCACTCACCGTCACGGCGATCCGTAGGCCATTTGAGAGCAGAAGATCAATACAGGTTTGTGGTGCACTCGATAACGCTTCTTTTGCGCTACGCGCAGCATCCAGCAACAGTCGCCTATCGCCAGCGGTTAGTGCTTGTGTTTCTAGCGTGGCTTTGGTTTGGGTTTCTAGCGCGGCTTTGGTTTGGGTTTCTAGCGCGGCTTTGGTTTGGGTTTCTGGCACCGCTTTAGTCAGCACATAGTCCAATAATGCTTGGTCAAAATCGTCGCCGCCCAGCATTGAGTCGCCACCGGTGGCCAGGACCTCAAATACGCCTTGCGTCAACTGAAGAATCGACAAGTCAAAGGTGCCGCCACCTAGATCATAGACCGCATAAATTCCTTGCGCGCCACTCTCAAGGCCATAGGCAATGGCGGCAGCAGTGGGTTCATTGAGCAAGCGCAAGACGTTAAGGCCGGCAAGCTCGGCCGCATCTTTGGTGGCTTGCCGTTGCGCCTCATCAAAATAAGCCGGCACCGTGATCACTGCGCCAACCAGCTCGCCCCCGAGCGAGGCTTGTGCACGTTGCTGCAAGACGGCAAGAATTTCAGCCGAGACTTCGACCGGGCTTTTGACGCCAGCTATCGTTTTGATTTGCACCATGCCAGGCGCAGCCACCAAATCATACGGCACGTGCGCGGTATTTTCTATTTCTGCTTTGCCACGGCCCATTAAACGCTTGACCGAAACAATCGTATTTTTAGGGTCAAGTGCGGCCTGCTCCTTGGCCAATCGGCCGAGCTGCAGTTTACCCGTTGCTAGATAGCGCACCACGGAGGGCAATAATAACGCCCCGTCCAGATCAGGCAGTACCTCGGACACGCCATTGCGCACCGCAGCAACTAATGAATGGGTGGTGCCAAGATCAATGCCAACCGCCAGCCGCCGCTCATGAGGTGCGGGCGCTAGACCGGGTTCGGAAATTTGTAATAGAGCCATCAGATTGCCTTTTACATGTATTCAAGTTTTTCAATCTGAGCCTGCGCTTCATGGACGACGCGTTCGATAAACATCAATTCGCGCACCACATCAGCCGCGGCTTGATCCATCTGGGCCTCAAACAGACTCGCGAGTTTTGCAAAACGCGTCGTGCGCGCGGCTTGCAGTATATCGAGCAACGCCTCAAGCGCCGGCAGATTTTTTTCTAGTTTTGCGGCGTCAATAGATTCACGCCATTCTAGTTGTAGCATTAGAAAGGCGCTTGCCATCACGGTGTTATTCTCGGCCTGCGTTTCAATACCGCGTAACTGCAATACATAAATCGCCCGTCGCAATGGATCTTTTAGTGTGCGATAAGCATCGTTAGCCCGCGTCGCCCATTGTAAGGCAAGCCGCTTTTGAGCCTCAGAATCCGCGGCGAAACGATCCGGGTGAGTATGCGCCTGCACCGTACGATAAGCACTAGCAAGTTTATTGTCATCAATTATGAAACTTGTAGGCAAGCCAAATAATTCGAAATAAGTACTGCTTAAAGATGACATGGAAATTAAGCCGCCAAGCTCTTAGCTAACGGCAAAAAACTAGCATAAATCAGCGCTACGCTTAGATGCTAGATTGGTTGCCGTTGCTGTTTTAAATTCGGAATGATTCACCGCACCCACACTCATCTTTGACATTTGGATTCTTGAATTTGAAACCTTCATTCAAGCCCTCCCGCGCAAAGTCCAATTCAGTGCCGTCAATGTAAGCCAGGCTCTTTGGGTCAACTACGACTTTTATACCATAACTTTCAAATACTTGGTCTTCTGGCGCCAGCGCATCCACATATTCAAGCTTATACGCCAGCCCAGAACAGCCTGTCGTACGCACGCCCAAGCGCAAGCCAACCCCTTTGCCACGGCGTAGCAAATATTTTTCCACATGCTGCGCCGCTTTTTCAGTCAACGTAATGGCCATCTTCACTCAGAAAAATGTAGGGCGTGTCGCCCTGCTTATTTACCGTCTAAAATTAAACCGCTTGCTCAGTTGCAGCCAACTCAGCCACTTTAACCTGACGCTCTTGATAATCTTTCACGGCAGCTTTAATCGCATCTTCGGCCAGAATCGAACAATGGATCTTCACTGGCGGCAACGCCAATTCTTCAGCAATTTGCGTGTTCTTGATTGTCAGCGCCTGCTCAAGCGTCTTACCTTTAACCCATTCAGTCACCAGCGAACTTGAGGCAATCGCTGAGCCACAGCCATAGGTCTTAAACTTTGCATCTTCAATCACGCCATCAGCGCTCACGCGAATTTGCAGCTTCATCACATCCCCGCAGGCCGGCGCGCCTACCATACCCGTGCCAATGCCATCGCCTTCTTTATCAAATGACCCAACATTACGGGGATTCTCGTAATGATCAAGTACTTTATCACTGTATGCCATGGTCTAACTCCTAAAAATCTTTTGTTTACTTAACCCGCTTTTCCGCATAGAGCGCACTAATTTAAGCCAATTTACAAACTGTACACTTTAGACGCACCTGCAAACCGTTTATCGAGAATCGACTCTAGCCGTCGTCAATGGGCTGCCCAGACGATCGAATCCAGATCGACCCCTGCTTGATGCATTTCCCACAATGGCGACAAATCGCGCAGCTTAGCAATTTTATTTTCCATCAAACGGATCACGTAATCCATTTCCTGTAATGTCGTAAAACGCCCTACGGAAAACCGAATTGAACTGTGCGCCAGTTCATCATTACGCCCAAGCGCACGCAATACATAAGAAGGCTCAAGCGAGGCCGAGGTACAAGCAGAGCCAGATGATACGGCGATATCCTTAACCGCCATAATCAACGATTCGCCCTCAACAAAATTAAAGCTAATGTTTAGATTGTGAGGCACGCGCTGCTGTGTATCGCCGTTTACATACACTTCTTCCATTTTACTTAGACCCTGCAGCAGTCTGTCATAAAGCGCACGCGCATGCTTCGTGTCAGCGTCCATTTCTTCATGGGCTAGGCGAAAAGCTTCGCCCATGCCGACAATCTGGTGCGTCGGCAAAGTACCTGAGCGCATGCCCCGCTCATGGCCGCCGCCATGCATCTGCGCTTCGATGCGCACACGCGGTTTGCGGCGAATATACATTGCGCCAATGCCTTTAGGGCCATACGCCTTATGCGCAGAAAAAGACATCAAATCAACCTTTAAGCGGGCTAGATCAATCTTCACCTTACCTGCTGCTTGCGCTGCATCCACGTGAAAAATAATCCCTTTATCGCGACACATCTCACCGATTTGCTCAATATCTTGGATCACACCGATTTCATTATTGACCATCATCACCGACACTAAGATCGTATCGGGACGCAGCGCTTGCTTAAAGACATCAAGATCCAACAAGCCGTTTTCTAGAACCTCAAGATAAGTCACCTCAAAACCTTGTCGCTCAAGCTCACGACAGGTATCCAGCACAGCTTTGTGCTCGGTTTTGACGGTAATAATATGCTTACCTTTGCTTTGATAAAAATGCGCAGCGCCTTTTATAGCTAGATTATCCGATTCAGTCGCGCCCGAAGTCCAAACAATTTCACGAGGATCGCAATTGGCCAAGGCCGCCACTTGCGCACGCGCGTCTTCTACCGCTTGCTCCGCCGTCCAACCATAAGAATGGCTGCGCGAAGCCGGGTTGCCAAACTGCTCGCACAAATAAGGGATCATTTTGTCCGCAACCCGAGGATCAACAGGCGTAGTCGCGCTGTAATCCAGATAGATCGGAAGGCGGGGAAGAACTTCTTTCATCAATGGCTCCGAAAACCTTAAATTATATCCATCGTACTGACACGCTGGTCGTGTAATACGGTCAAGCCAGGCGCAGCAGATATAAGCTGCTGTGCCACTAAATCTTGTAGCGACACTGAATCAAGATACTCACGCATTCTTTGATTCAATGTCGACCATAATTTATGCGTCATGCAATGCCCTGCTGGATGGGTTGCATGATCACAGCTACCTTTGCCGCCGCAGCGCGTCGCATCAAGCGCTTCATCAGCGGCAATCACGATATCTGCGACTGTAATTTCTGCAACTTGCCGGCCAAGTTTATAGCCGCCGCCTGGCCCACGCACACTCTCGACAATGCCATGCCGGCGCAGCTTGCTAAATAATTGCTCAAGATACGACAGCGAAATGCGTTGCCGCTCGCTAATACCCGCAAGCGTGACAGGGCCTTTAGCGCGGTGTAATGCTAAATCTAGCATTGCAGTCACTGCGAAACGGCCTTTTGTCGTAAGTCTCATAGGTAAGCAAAAACATCGTAGCGGACAAAGTGATCAAATTAGGCTTAGTAGCCTAACTATTTCTATGTAGTGCACTCACTCAGTACACTCAATAATCTGGCTATCTTTATCAAGTATAAATAACCTAGGGATTTAGTCAAGTATAGGGAAGTCCTTTTTCAAGTATAAGGAAGGCCTTTTATTTGCTCAAAGGCTCGGTACATCAAGTCTCTAAATGCAGATCCATGCTTTCAGCATCAATTAATTTCACAAAAAAAAGATACGAATTCCTCATATAACATCAAATAACATACGTCAAAAATTCTTAAAATCATAAAACCCCGTCTAATTACTCTATTTTTGTGCCACAGAAGAGATATCCAAGGTCTCGTGGCTTGGCGACTGTTGGAGCCTAGACGCCTCGGATGCGAGGCGGGTGATTTTTTTTACTTGTCTGCCGTAAGCAAAACCCTCAATGGAGTAAGCGAGAGCCAGTTTTCCTGGGCGAGAGTGCGCTTCGTGATGACGAAAATGGAGTATCCAACCTATCTTTTGGCAAAAAATGGACAATGGCGACTTACACCTGCCTATGACATAACCCATGCTTATAATTCAAGAGGGCAATGGACCTACCAGCATTTAATGTCGGTTAATGGTGTATTCAAAAATATTACCCGTGATGATTTATTAAACGTGGGCGACCGTTTCTTTGCGCCACGCTATAAAGAAGTGATTAAACAGGTTATGGCGGCGCTTGCACGCTGGCCGGAATTTGCTGCGCAGGCAGGTATTTCAGAGGTGGAAGCATTACGGATTCAGAGTGATTTTGTTGCTATATAAGTTGTGCGATTTACAGACATCTCTAGCGTACCCCAAAAGCCAAAATTAAGCCGAGCCTAACAACTCACTCTGTATCACCCTGCTCTGCTGGTAGCAGGTCTTTGGCGCTTGGATTGAACTTACCACGCAGCATATGAATTGCCCAGAAGACATAGCCTGAAAGCCCATACAGAACAAATAAGCCAAACAACATAATCGGGGGGTCGGACGACACCAGCACAAAAGCCAGCACCACCAACAAAATCACCCCAAATGGCACACGATACCGGATGTCTAGAGTTTTGCCACTGTAAAAGGGTGCGTTTGAGACCATGGTGATGCCGGCATACAGCGTCAACGTAAAGGCAACCCAAGGCAGCCAGCTGAGCTTCATCGGAATCCGGTTATCAATCACCAACCAGACAAAACCCGCAATCAAGGCAGCCGCGGCGGGGCTTGGCAAACCTTGAAAAAAACGACTGTCGATTTTGTTCAAGTTGGTATTAAAGCGCGCTAACCGTAATGCCGAACTCGCACAATAGACAAAGGCTGCGAGCCAGCCCCAACGCCCTAAATCCTTTAAGGCCCATTCATACATAACTAACGCAGGCGCGACGCCAAATGACACCATATCGGATATGCTGTCATATTGCTCACCAAAGGCACTTTGCGTTTTTGTCATACGCGCCACCCGGCCATCCATCCCATCGAGCACCATAGCTGCAAAAATCGCAATCGCAGCCATTTCAAATTGCTGATTCATCGCCTGCACAATGGCAAAAAATCCGCAAAAAAGTGCCGCCGTAGTAAATGCATTCGGTAACAAATAGATGCCCCGTTTGCGTAAGCGCCTTTGACGCTCAAGCCTTAGCGTATCTTCATTATCAACCTCGCCTTCGGCTTGATGGCGAAGTGAGCGCAGCAAAAACGTACCATTTTGGCGTACGCGGCGCAGCTTGGAAGCAGACATTCAAATTCCTTTAAAAAAGCGCAGCTGACCTAGCATTTTAGGTTATGCGATACCTTTGGGCTAAGGACTTGGGGCATGCCCCAAGTCCCTAGGTTAGGTAGGGGACGCTTGGTCGATCTCTTCAAGACTCAAATTCAGCCAGAATAGTCGAAGTAGCAAATACTTTCTCGCCAATCGCAACCTTTGGGCGGCTGCCAAGCGGCAGATACACATCAACACGCGAGCCAAAGCGGATAAAACCGTAACGTTGACCACGCTTAACAGACTGATTCGTCGTCACATAGCACAGGATCCGGCGCGCCACTAGTCCAGCGACCTGCACCGCAGTCACGGTTTGTCCTGCCTCTGTTTCGATCACCAACGCATTACGCTCATTCTCAAGCGAGGATTTATCCAGCGCCGCATTGAAAAATGCCCCAGGAAAATAAGCCACTTTTTTAATCGCGCCATCGACCGGCAAGCGCTGCGAATGGGCATTGAAAACATTCATAAATACGCTAATCATCAATGCGTCACGCTCAGCGTAGGGATCGCGGCAAGTTTGCACCGCCACCACGCGGCCATCAGCAGGACTGAGCACGGCATTAGCTTGGCTTGGAATCGGGCGGGGCGGATCGCGGAAAAATTGCACCACAAATGCGGTCAGCAGCCAAAGTGGCCAAGACCACGCAAAACCGGCAAAGATTTGCACGACGAGCGTCAAAACCGCGATAAATAACAAAAAAGGCCAGCCTTCGCGGGCAATAATTGGGTGAGGATAGTTCATATGTCGTTTAATTTTTTGATTGGTCAACCAGCTTGTTTTTCGTAATCCAAGGCATCATTGAGCGTAATTTTCCACCTACTTGCTCAATTTGATGCTCAGCATTTAAACGCCGCCGCGAGATCAGCGTAGGCGCGCCTGTCAGATGCTCAGTGATAAAGCTTTTTGCATATTCGCCACTCTGAATATTTTGCAGCACTTTGCGCATCTCATCTTTGGTTTTTTCAGTCACAATGCGAGGGCCGGTGACATATTCGCCATATTCCGCATTATTCGAGATCGAATAATTCATATTCGCAATCCCGCCTTCATAGATCAAATCAACAATCAGCTTCAGTTCATGCAGACATTCAAAATAAGCCATTTCCGGAGCATAACCGGCTTCGACCAAAGTTTCAAAACCCGCCTTGATCAATTCAACCGTGCCGCCACATAGAACGGCCTGCTCACCGAATAGATCGGTTTCAGTTTCTTCACGGAAATTCGTTTCAATAATGCCTGCGCGCCCACCACCATTGGCGACTGCATAGGACAATGCTAACTCACGCGCCAATCCCGATTGATTCTGCGCCACCGCGATTAAATGAGGAACCCCACCGCCTTGAGTATACGTTGAGCGTACCGTATGACCTGGCGCTTTAGGCGCAATCATAATCACATCTAGGTCAGCGCGCGGCACCACTTGTCCATAATGAATATTAAAACCATGCGCAAAGGCCAGGGCTGCGCCCGCTTTGATATTGGGCTCAACTTCGCACCGATAAACGCTACCAATCTGCTCATCAGGCAGCAACATCATCACAATATCCGCGCCCTGTACGGCCGCGGCCACTTCTTTAACCGTCAAGCCAGCCTGTTCAGCCTTATGCCAAGACGCGCCATCGCGGCGCAGACCAACCGTTACCTTAACACCGCTATCGTTCAGGTTAAGCGCATGAGCATGGCCTTGCGAACCGTAGCCGATAATGGCTACGGTTTTACCTTTCACTAAAGAAAGATCTGCGTCTTTGTCATAATAAACTTTCATTCATATTTCCTTATAAAATTTCAAGCCATTTAAAGTTTGAGAATACGCTCACCACGTCCAATGCCTGAAGCGCCGGTGCGGACTATTTCTAAAATCAAGCTGCGCTCAATGCTGTCGATAAAGGCATCAAGCTTGCCACTATCGCCGGTTAATTCAAGCGTGTAGGTTTTATCCGTTACGTCAATAATGCGGCCGCGGAAAATCTCAGCCATGCGCTTTATTTCCTCGCGCTCTTTGCCTACTGCCCTGACTTTGATGAGCAGCAACTCACGCTCAAGATAGGCGCCTGCCGTCAAATCAATAACCTTCACAACCTCAATTAAGCGGTTGAGATATTTCGTCATTTGTTCAACAATATCTTCCGAGCCAGCTGTCACCAAGGTCATGCGTGATAGCGACGGATCTGCCGTTGGCGCTACCGTGAGTGTTTCGATATTGTATGCGCGCGCGGAAAAAAGCCCAACCACGCGCGACAATGCACCGGGCTCGTTTTCTAGCAAAATAGAAATGATGTGCTTCATAACAAAAATTAAAGGTCTTCTGAGCCAAGCAACATTTCAGTAATGCCCTTACCGGCTGGCACCATCGGCCAAACATTCTCGGTTGGATCTGTCTGAAAATCTAAAAAGACCGTACGATCTTTTAGCCGCAATGCCTCTTTCAACGCAGGCTCAACATCGACGGTTTGCTCAATCCGTATGCCAACATGACCATACGCTTGCGCCAGCTTAACAAAGTCAGGTAGGGCTTCCATATAAGAGTGCGCATAACGCTTACTATACTCAACTTGTTGCCACTGACGCACCATACCCAAGTAGCGGTTATTCAGCGAAACAATTTTCACCGGCGTATTATGCTGTAAACAGGTAGATAGCTCCTGAATGCACATTTGGATCGAACCTTCGCCGGTGATGCAAATTACATCATCGTCAGGATACGCCATCTTCACGCCCATCGCTGCCGGCAGGCCAAACCCCATCGTACCAAGACCGCCAGAGTTGATCCAGCGGCGTGGCTTATCAAAGCGGTAATATTGCGCCGCCCACATCTGATGCTGACCTACATCTGAACAGACGAAAGCATTGCCCTCGGTCAGTTGATACAGTGTTTCAATCACAAATTGCGGCTTAACGATCGCGCTTGTCCGATCATAGTTTAAGCAATCAATACTGCGCCATTGCTCAATTTGCGCCCACCAAGCAGCCAGGGCTTCGCGTTTGACCGGCAAGCGCCCGGCCTGTAATTGCTCGAGCATAGCTTGCAAAATTTCTTTAACATCGCCGACAATCGGAATATCCACTTTGACGCGCTTGGCAATCGATGAAGGATCAATATCAATATGGATAATCTGGCGGGGGACTGACATAAAATGCGCTGGATCGCCAATCACTCGATCATCAAAGCGCGCCCCAATGGCAATCAGCACATCACAATGCTGCATCGCCATATTGGCTTCATAGGTGCCATGCATGCCAAGCATACCGAGAAATTTTCGATCAGAAGCACGAAAACCGCCTAGCCCCATCAAGGTATTGGTGACCGGACAACCGAGTAAATCAGCAAATTGATTAAGCTCAACCGACGCATTAGCGAGAATAATGCCACCGCCGGCGTAAATATAGGGCCGTTGCGCAGACAGCAAAAGATTCAACGCTTTACGGATTTGGCCAGCATGACCCTTGGTAATGGGGTTATACGAGCGCAGCGTAAGGTTATGCGGAGACTTAAAACGGCACGGCATTTTTGAGATATCTTTTGGGATATCAATTAAAACCGGGCCAGGCCGTCCGCTTCGTGCAATATGAAAGGCTTTGCATATCGTCGCTGCCAACTCATGCACGTCTTTAACCAAAAAATTGTGTTTCACGCATGGACGTGTAATGCCCACTGTATCGCATCCTTGAAATGCGTCCTGTCCAATCGCCGTAGTCGGCACTTGCCCGCTGATAATCACCAGCGGCACTGAATCCATATAAGCCGTGGCGATGCCGGTCACGGCATTGGTCACGCCAGGCCCGGAAGTGACCAGACAGACGCCAACCTTACCGGTTGCTCGCGCATAGGCATCGGCTGCATGGACCGCGGCCTGTTCATGGCGCACGAGAATATGCGCGATCTTATCTTGTTTATATAGTTCATCGTAAATATAGAGAACCGAGCCGCCGGGATAGCCCCAAATATATTCAACCTGCTCTTTCTCAAGCGAACGGATCAGCACAGTCGCGCCAATCGAATCACCTAGAGTAGGCGCATTTGACTCCGGCACCAGAGAATTGGCGACAGAAGATTGCTCGTTACATTGATTGATTACACTCATTTCTCACCATTTCCAATTTTTGGTAAAAATCGATCAGGTACTTTGCTCTGGGCTAGCTTATGGCTAACCATCGCAACTGAGGCTCTCACATGTCTCAAGGGATGGTGCGGTGGCGCCAATGGCTAGTTTTCAATAGCCCGTTGGGATCCACAACATACAATTTTTTACAATAAGAGAGCGCTTTTTACTTAGAATCCAGGACGATAACTTGCTACTATGTGTCGGTCAAGCAGAAATTTACGCCTTGCTGGGTAAAGCAGATGAGCGCACATAATAATGCTTCTCATTACGCCCAGCAAAACACATCGAGGCTCGTTGTACAAGCACGACACAAGGCCCCGCCTAACTGTGCTTAAGCTCACTATAATGGCTTATAGTATCCCGGAATAAATCCAAGCTGCTCTTCTTAGACTTATCTAAATTTAAAATAGGGATATAAAATGATAGACGTAAAACCACCCCGCCGTACGCGCGAGCGCATTCTTGAACTTTCTTTAAAACTTTTTAATGAAATTGGGGAGCCCAACGTCACGACCACCACCATTGCTGATGAAATGGAAATTAGCCCGGGCAACCTTTATTATCATTTTCGCAATAAAGATGACATTATTAACAGCATCTTTACGCAGTTTGAACAAGAAATCGAGAAACGCCTGCGTTTTCCAGAAAATCATCGGACAACTATCGATGAAGTGTGGGCCTATCTACAATATATGACCAATTTTCTTTGGCGCTATCGGTTTCTGTACCGCGACCTGAATGACCTGCTGGCACGCAATCGCACACTTGAGATGCATTTCAAACAAATTATGGAACATAAGGTGCGCTTTGCGCGGGATTTATGCGAGTTGCTGGTCGCTGACGGCGAGATGGCAGCTACGCCGGCGGAGATCGAGACCATGTCAACCAATATGTGCGTGCTGGCGACTTATTGGCTGTCCTATCAATTTGTCATGAATCCGCGGAAATATAATGACCAAGCCGCGATTGGCGCAGAACTCAATCAAGCAAGCCGGCATATTTTGTCAGTCATCGCGCCTTATTTACGTGGCCGCTCACGCCAACTCTTCGATGACCTGCTCAGCGGAAAAATTCCGCCGAAAGAATATGTTTCCCCTGCTAAAGCCGCGAGTCAACAAAATGAGAGTTCAGTTTTGAAGGCAATTCATTAAGGAATGATTAGAACGGTAAGCCACCCATTTTCAGTTCAAACGCAAGCGCGCTAGCTCGATAGTGCTCGCTCGCCTGGTCCCGCTGACCCAACTCTTCGTGTAAACGAGCCAGCGTCCGATGCACTTCTGCGCGCAACGTAACGCTATCCTCGCTGCGGCTGGCAAGGCGCAATGCTTTTTCCAGAAAAGCTTGCGCTTTGCCCCATAGTTTTTGCTGCTGGCACAACCCTCCCAGCGTAAACAGCAAGTCAGGGTCGTCTGGGTACTCAAGTTGCCATGCCTCTGCTCGTTGAATTAAAGGCAAAGGATCCTGGCCCGCGCATTGAATATAACGCCGTAACAAAGACGCATCCCAGTGCTCAGCAAGCACTTCCTCAATAATGCGCCGAGCCTCTTTATGCCGCTCTAAAGCAATCAGTAGTTGCGCCGCCAAATCCGCTGTGCGTGGCCTCTGTTGTTCCGAGAGAGGCAGGCTATGCCAACCCATAAGAAGCGCTTGCGCCTCATGACGGCATTCATGCAAAATGTGCTCTGCCGCCACCTGCTGCAAGCGCTGCCAGGAACTGGCTAAGGGGTGCGACGCTTCATGCGCATTGAGGGTTTTGATCACCTGTAACACTTGAGGCCAATGCTTAAGCTGTTGGTGCGCACGTAGGGCAATGTGCTGAGCAGAGAAACGACGCGCGCTTTGAGCTGGCATCTCACTCAGTGCCGCCAAAGCTCCTTCTGCATCATGTGCATCGATGTGCATTTTAGCGCTGGACAACAGCCTAGCTTCTTGCCACTGACTTGCAGTCGCCTGCGCCAACCATTCATCGCGGCGGGCATATTCATGCAGCTGGTGCGCAGCACGTGCGCCAATCAACGCTGCAGCATTTTTATTTTCCACACTCAGAGAGGCGTTACGAGCCGCTTTTTCCGCTCGGGTAAAACGGCCCGCAAAAAGGTAGCTCAGCGCAGAGGACAGCGCATCACGCGCTTTGGCCGCACGTAAACGCATACGATACGCCGCTAAACGTGCGGGCATCTGGAGTAAATGAGCCAGCAAACGGAGCAGTAGATAGAAGGCAATAAATGCGGCCACCAGCATCACGCCGAATAAATGGATCGACATATCGATGCGGTAAGGCGCTTGGATAATCAGCACTTGCCCCGTGCCCCAACTGCCCAGCAGCGCAATCAAAACAGCTGCCGCAAATAAGAAAGCCAGCCATAAAAGCCCTCGGATTGCCATCGCTTAGCTCCCGCTTTTTTGTTGACGCACAGCTTGCAAGCTGGCCTCTAAACTTGGTAACGCCACGTCGGCAGCAGCTTGCTCAATCTGTTTGATTGACTCAAGCGCACTACTCGTATGAGTTGAGGCCGCATCGAAATAACGCGTCAGAGCAGCCGCCACCCCCTGCACATCCGCTTTTAACTGGACCGCGTTACGCGCAAAAAGAGATAAACGTGCCGCTAACAGCCTTAGTTTTAAATTCTCACGTAAAAAATAACCTTGGTCCGGCGCAACGAATAAAGTGTCAGCATGATCAAGCCGGCGCACTTGTACGAAACTCGCTAGCTGCTGCATCGCACCGGCCTTAAAACGCTGCCAGCCGATTTGCCACAGGGGCAGCTGGCGCTCAGTCGGACTCTCGCGCGCTGTTGGCACGACTAACGGCGCGGTCACCTCACCCGCCAGTGGTAGCCTATCAACCTGCGCCAGGACAGCATCCAGTTTGAGCGCAAGTCCCATCAAGTCAATCTGCGGCGTGGCTTTTAACGCTTCCAGGTCCCGCCCAAGCGCTTTACGCACCGCCAAGGCTCGCGGTGAAGTGCTGGCGGCCAATTGCGTATCGGCATGGTGCAGTGTCACCAAAACCCGTTGAGCATTGCCGGTTAGTTGCAACTGCTCGTTGGCAAACGCTAAGGTCTGCTCGACCTCAGCTAACATCCAATCATCCCGGCTTTGCGTCAGTTTTTGCGAAAGCCTCTCCAAGGCCTGCTGGCGAGTTTGGGTTTCGTCCAACCTGCCCGTCAACTGCACCAATTGCGTTTGCATCTGGCCTAGCGTATCAAGTGCTTGCTGACTCTTGATACCTGCTTCAATCAACGCGCGCTCATTGGTCTGTTGGCGCTCAATAAGTTGGATATTTTCAGCTTTAAATTTTTGGTGTAAGACGTAGCCACCAGCAAGCCCGCCGGCCACGGTCAATAACCAGATCAACCAAAGCCAAAGCACCCCAGCCGCGCGCCGCGGCTTAGTTGCCGCAGGCGCAGACAGAAATGGCTGCGCGCCGCTGGCTGGTTTTGCTGGAACTTTCGATGCAGCTTCTTGCGTCAGATTTTTATGATCAGTCATGCTTATACGCCTATAGCGCTAAGTTGTGGAAAAAAGCAAAGCACGCGCAATTGATTCATCGCCCGCGTGACATTGCGTAATCGTAACAAAACCGGCCGCAGCCGCACATTCGGCAATCCGTGCGTGCGGCACAATCATCGGAGAGCGCTTCAGCGCGCTTTGCTCAGCCTCACTTAAATGGGCCTGAGCTAAGCGCTCCAAGTTACGCACCCCTTGCGAACTCGTCAACAGCCACGCATGCGGCTCACCTGCCAGCAATGCGCGTACGCGCGTCCATTGAACTCGCGTAGGCACAGGCAGCGCGCGGCGGTAGGCGCTGACCACCTCAATCTGAGCGCCCTCTGCGCGTAAGGTATCCGCCAGCCATTCACGACCGCTGTCGCCACGTACAATCAGCACGCTACGCCGGTTTAATGAGGCTAAGCCAAGCGTTTGATCGAGGGCTGCTGCCAGCGCCTCAGAGTCATATCGCACCGCTTGGTCTGCGCTGCGCTGATGCGGTGCAATCACGCGCTGTAATGGCGCGGCAATGCCGTACTGCTTAAGCGCGCGGACACTGCCTGGCCCGACCACGCCGATAGGCACCGTCGTTGGCCATTGTAGCGGCAAATGAGCTGAGGCAAACTCAATCGCCGCGGGCGACACAAAAATAACCAACGCATAGTGCTTAAGCGCAGCAAATGCCTTAACCAACAGCGTCTGGTCATTCGTTGAGAAAATCTCGATCAACGGAAACTCAAAGGTCTCCATGCCAGCTACCGCCAATGCCTGGAGCAGGCTAACCGATTGCCCTCGGGAGCCAGTCAGTACAGCGGTACGCGTCACCGCCTGCAACAGCATACACATGATTGGATTAAACAACGATAAAGCAAGCTACGTCCACGCGCCATTAAAAAACCGCCCATTTATTTGCTACGCACAGGGACGGCATGCAAACTCAGCGCTTGCACAATCTCGAACGCGCCCTGCCTACCCAGTTCAGCGGCGACACTGTGCCCAAGCGCTACCGCCTGCGCCAGGGTACTTGGCGTTGCTTGACCCTGCGCGCACAGAACCCGCCCACCGTCAGGCGTTGCCACCTTTGCCTCTAAATGCAACAACTCTCCCTGCCATTGAGCAAAAGCCGCCAATGGCACGTCACAACTACCGCCAAGCGAGCAAGACACAGCCCGTTCAGCCTCAACTGCGAAGGCAGTGCGGTGATGATGCAACGGCGCAAGCCAGGCTTCGACATCAGCGCGCTCGGCACAAATTTCAATCCCCAGTGCGCCTTGCCCAGCAGCTGGCAGACTCTCGCTCGGCTCCAGTACCAGGCGAATACGCTCACTCAAATCAAGCCGGATTAAGCCCGCAGCGGCCACGATAATCGCCGCATATTCGCCAGCATCCAATTTATTCAGGCGGGTATCCAAATTACCACGCAATGGGTGCACTTTAAGATGCGGATAGCGCGCACGCACCATCGCCTCGCGGCGCAAACTCGAGGTGCCAACCACGCTACCCGCTGGCAATGCAGCCAGCGACTCGTAATAAGGAGAAACAAAAGCATCGCGCGGATCCGCTCGCTCCAAAATAGCCGCCAGCTTAAGCCCCTCTGGCAATACCATCGGCACGTCCTTTAACGAATGCACCGCAAGGTGAGCTCGGCCATCGGCCAGTGCATACTCAAGCTCTTTAACAAAGAGGCTCTTGCCACCGACCTTCGAGAGGGCGCGGTCGAGAATCCGATCACCACGTGTTGTCATGCCCAGGATTTCAATCTTTGTCGCTGGATATAATTTTTGCAATGCATCGCTGACATATTGAGCTTGCCACAGGGCTAAACGGCTTTGTCGCGAAGCAATCACTAGCGTGCTAGGCGCTCGTAACGGAGTTGACTTAGAAGGCATTGAAACACAGGTAAATTAAAAATGAATGGTAGCACGCACTCGCTGCCTTTTTGCAAAAGAGCCAGCTAACTTTGTTCAGTTCACTAAGTTCTACAGGCTGGTTCTATACGGAGGATGAGCACATTAAAGTTTTTTATACAAACCACTTCTTGACTAAAAAATTTCTATTTGAACCTTAAAAAAGATGACATAGCACTCAATATGCATGGGGCATTTTTTAATAATTCAGATCTATGCAAATAAATTTGAAGTGTTTCTTTAATGAGTATACAGAGGTTATTATGACGAGCCAAGCTGAAGTGCAAAGATCCCTAAAAGGAATTGACTATCCGATGGGTAAAAAAGACCTTATCCAACATGCCCGCTCTGCTAAAGCCAGTGAATCGGTAATGGATACATTAAGCCATTTGCCTGATAGGCAATATAGCAAACCAACGGACGTTGAAAAGGAAATTGGCAATTTTAGCCATTAAATAATAAATATTTAATTTATTTTTTAATTAAAAAATAAATTAAATCATTAAATTGAAGCTACTGGGTTGATGCAGAGGTGGCAAGCGGATGGGAAGCCACCTTGAGATCAAGCCAGTAGTTTTTTTTCAGATCGCGCGGGCGCTTGTTATAATCTGAAAATCTTTAAACTGCATAGGCCAGTTGGCCTATCACCTCTATTGGCGATCTCAATGGCCTCTCAGCTTAATAAAAAAGGCGAAGCATGGTCGGCTCGTTTTTCCGAACCGTTATCCGAACTCGTCCAGCGCTACACTTCATCGGTTTTTGTTGATAAACGGCTAGCCTTCGTCGATATCGAAGCGTCACTCGCCCACGCCACGATGCTGGCGGAATGCGCCATCATCAGCCTGGATGACCTCAACCAAATCAAGCATGGGATGGCGCAAATCCGAGATGAAATAGAACGCGGAGAATTCAATTGGCAGCTTATTTTAGAGGATGTCCATTTAAATATTGAAGCACGCCTCACTACACTGATTGGCGACGCGGGTAAGCGCTTGCATACCGGCCGCTCACGCAATGATCAAATCGCGACGGATATGCGGCTCTGGTTACGCGGTGAAATCGATCACATCCATACGCTGCTGATTGAGTTGCGGCGTGTTCTGATCGATCTTGCCCAACATCACGTGGCGACGATTTTGCCCGGTTTTACGCATTTGCAAGTGGCTCAGCCCGTCACCTTTGGCCACCATTTACTGGCTTATGTCGAAATGCTGGCGCGTGACAGCGAACGTTTATTAGATTGCCGCAAGCGCGTTAACCATCTGCCCTTAGGCGCTGCTGCTTTAGCCGGCACCAGTTATCCGATTGACCGGCAGCGGGTTGCCGATTTACTTGGCTTTGATAAGCTATGTGCTAATTCACTCGATGCCGTCTCCGATCGAGATTTTACGATTGAATTCACGGCTGCAGCCGCTCTGATTATGACTCACCTCTCGCGTTTCTCTGAAGAGTTGGTGCTGTGGATGAGCCCACGCGTGGGGTTTATTGATTTAGCTGACCGTTTTTGTACCGGCTCATCGATCATGCCGCAAAAAAAGAACCCAGATATTCCCGAGCTCGCCCGCGGCAAGACTGGCCGCGTCAATGGCAACCTGATAGCGTTATTGACCTTGGTTAAAGGGCAGCCACTAGCCTATAACAAAGATAATCAGGAAGATAAAGAGCCCCTATTTGATACCGTTGACACCGTAACCGATACCTTGCGCATCTTTGCAGATATGGTGAGCGGCATTGAGGTCAAACCCGCAGCCATGCGCGCAGCAGCATTACAAGGGTATGCGACGGCCACGGATTTAGCCGATTATTTGGTCAAGCGCGGCGTACCGTTTCGCGATGCGCATGAAGCCGTGGCACATGCAGTACGCGTTTGCGTCGAACGCGATTGTAATCTGACCGATCTCACGCTGGATGAGTTACGCGCTATCCTGCCGGAAAATGCATCCTTAATCGAGCCAGAGGTGTTTAGCTATTTAACGCTCGAAGGCTCAGTCGCAAGCCGCCGGCATCCAGGTGGCACCGCACCGGAACAAGTCCAGTTGGCACTGAATGCTGCACGTGAAGCACTTAAGTAACGTCAGTCCAGGCTGCCGCTCGCAAAGCATCTAAGTAACGTCAATCCAGGTTGCCGCTTGCAAAGCATCTAAATAACTTCAGTGCTGGTTGCCGCTTGCAAAGCATCTAAGTAACTTCAGTGCTGGTTGCCGGTAAGCACTCCATGATCCCCAGACTTGTGGCTTAAAGTTGGAGTCCTCATACTTTCTCACATCTAAATTCAGATGGAGCGATAGAGCAAAGATGAGATTGGGAGAAAAATTTTGGTCAACGCATTTGACGGCAGCCAAACACGAAGGCGGTCCATTGAGTGACTATGCGAAGCGGCATGGTATATCTGTGAAAGGTCTATATTATTGGCAGAACAAATTAAAAGCGACAGATGAAAGTGTGGAATCGAGGCAGGCAAGCAAATTCGTAGCGCTGCGGGTGAGAGAGGCAGTTGACGAGCCACGCGCTTGCGGTTGCAGTTTAGTCTTGCCCTCAGGAATGCGGTTAGATCTATCTGAGCTGCCGTCGCCAGAATGGCTGGTGGCCCTTGATCGTGCAGCGCAAGGAGAACACTGATGCATCGGGGCTGTGAGATTGGGCAGGTTTACTTGTGCCAGGAGCCCGTTGATTTTAGAAAAGCGATCAACGGTTTGAGTGCGCTGGTCGAGCAGGAATTGGGGCTAAACCCGTTCGGCAGTGCACTGTATGTTTTTATCAATCGCCAGCGCAACAAGCTCAAGGTATTGTACTGGCATCGCAATGGTTTTTGCCTGTGGCTCAAGCGCCTTGAATCGGAGAAATTTGCCTGGCCTAAGGGTGCCCAAGAAGCCACACAGACGTTGAGCTTACAGGAATTTGAGTGGCTTCTGGAAGGGTTTGATTTATGGCGAAATAAACCGCATAAAACACTGTATTTTAATACTGTTTCATAGAGAGATTTGATAAAATACAGCATGCTTGAAAGTGCCAAAGAAGAATTCATTTTACCCATAGACTTCGCTCTGCCAGAGGTCACGCTACCGGCCGTTTTGCCAACCGATGTGGCTGCGCTCACAGCGCTGTTATATAGGCAACAGCAAGCGTATGAGGCATGCCAGATGGAAGCACGCAATGCGATCAGCCAGGCACGCGACGAGATCAGTCAGGCACACAACGAGATTAGCCAAGCACGCGATCAGATCAGGCGCTTGATCGAACAAATTATATTGGCGCGGCGTCGCCAGTTTGGCCCAAGTTCAGAGCAGATGAGTGGCCAGGGTCGTTTGTTCGATGAAGCGGAGGTGTTGGCCGAAGCAACAACCGAGGCAGAGGATATCGCCCCACAGGCCCCCAAGTCGGAAGGCCGAGAGAAACCTGCGCGCGGCAAGCGGGGCCCATTACCAGCAGAGTTGAAACGAGTTGAGATCGTGCACGAGGTTCCCGAAGCCGAACGCACCTGTGCCTGCGGTACACCGATGGTGATCATCGGGCAGGATGTGAGCGAGCAACTCGACATCGTGCCCATGCAGGTGCGCGTACTACGCCACATTCGTATGCGCTATGGCTGCCCCAGCAGTGTTCATGCTCCGATCACTACGCCATTGCCGCCGCAGCCTCTACCTAAGAGTAACGCGAGTGCCAACTTCCTGGCCATGCTGTTGACGGTTAAGTTTGTCGATGGCTTGCCTCTCACCCGTTTCGCCAAGGTACTGGATCGCCACGGCATGTCCGTGCCCACCCAAACATTGGCGCGCTGGGTAATTAGTTGTGGCTCTGTGTTGCAGCCCTTGCACAATCTGATGCGCGATATCTTGCTTGAGGGTTCTGTACTGCATATCGATGAAACGGTGGTGCAAGTGCTTAAAGAGCCGAACAAAACGCCTACCTCCAATTCGTATATGTGGGTACAAACCGGAGGACCGCCAGGCAAGCCGGTTGTCATTTACGACTACGATCCTAGCCGTGGCAAGGAGGTGCCCGTGCGCTTATTGCACGACTATCGTGGTTATCTGATGACCGACGGATATGGTTCATATGACAAATTGGCTGAGACCAAGGGTATCGAGCGCCTCATGTGCTGGGCACACGTGAGACGGTACTACATCGAGGCCGTCCAGGTGCAGCCCAAAGGCAAGCGTGGTCATGCTGACGAGGCTGTCACTATGATTAGAGAGTTATACCTCGTCGAACGTAAGTATAAAGACGCCGACGATGAAGCACGCCTGAAGGCGCGTAAAGATCTGAGCATACCGATCCTGGATAAATTGCACGCTTGGATGGAAAAGTTGCTGCCTCGCGTTACGCCGAAAAGCGCTCTTGGTGTAGCACTGAAGTATATGTCGAAGAACTGGAGCATGCTCAAGCGCTATACCGAGCGAGGCGATCTGCCGATCGGTAGAGTCGAGATGTGGCGCGGTGGCAATAGGCAATGCATATCTGTATCCGCCCCTTTCGTTTGGCGGTGCCTCACGAGCATTACCGTAACTCCGTTTCCACATCCCGCTCGTCGAACCGGACGTGCGGATTTCCCGCATCCGGCTCTCTTTCAGTACATCAAACCTTCGCATTCGAACGGTCGAAGGTGGTCGGCAAGAGGCGTATCAGTCCCAACTGTTCATGTAGGTACTGGTTGGAGTATTGGCGATACCCCGTTCCCCTCTTGCCGCGTTTACGCATCAACCAGATCCGCAAACGGCGCGCAACGTAAGCATCGATCAGCCGGTAGGTCCGCCCCACCGGGCCTTGGCTGAAATATCCAGCCCAGCCCCGCAGGATCGGATTCAGATGGTCGACTCGACTCTGTACGTCCAAAGCATTCCAGCGCGACGTTGTGGCGTCGTGAATTTCCCCAATTAGTCTCTTAATTGCTTTCCTCGACGGACAGGTACCCCAGTACGGGCGGCCACTGCGTCCATAGAAACGGCCCACGGTGTAGCCGAGGAAATCGAAGGTCTCGTCCGGTAGTTTCACCAGCCGAGTCTTCTTCTCGTTGACTGTGAGGCCCAACTTGGTCATCAAGCCTCGCATGGCCTCCATCGCGGCCGCTCCGTTACCCTCCGGACACAAGATCACAAAATCATCGGCGTAATTAACAACTTCCGCCTGAAATTTCCTCGCGTACCCGTGCCCATACCATGCCAGCATGAAGCGCCGGAAGTATAGGTTTGATAACATGGGTGAATTTACGCCCCCAACAAAATTGCAAACATTCTAGAATTTAGCCTGCGTATTCCCCGCGCAGTGCTACGTCCCCCATACGGTATAGCGTTTAGTTACCAGGTTACCAA
>JASSUB010000030.1:0-23842 GCA_031963205.1 Mycoavidus cysteinexigens | reverse complement strand
TCGTCAGGCTTCTCTATTTAAGCAAAAAGCCTCCCCTCAACGGAGGCTTTTTGTGTTTATACCTTTGGCTTCTGCTCAACCCTCTACAAGTGCAAACCTGACTAGGCAATACTGGCTTTATCCCCCTTTTTATATTCAACAGACATTCTCTTTACGCGCCATAATCAGATTTAGAATAACGTGCGTCTTTTCGGTCTTCAACCTAGAAAATTCAAACGAAATATCGAGTCAATAATTGAGGTTCATCTAGCCTCTTTAAAAGGCAGCAGGCGCGCACGTGCCCATGCTTCATGGCTTAAAGCCGTGGGTTTTCACGGTTAACTTCATGAAATCTCTTAGCCATGGGCTACAATACTGCCTCGGAGTGGGTTTTAAGGTTTGGTATATCGCTTTTTTCTTTATGTCTATCGTTGCACATTCGGTCGCTACTGCCATTAATTACTTGCTAAGCCATGAAGCATGGGCACGTGCGCGCCTGCTGCCTTATGCTGGCCTCAAAGCTTGTGTGGCTATGCCGCCGCTGCTGATGGTCCTGACTGTGCAAAGAGATGGACGAGTGAGTGTCGATGAACTAAACCAGCAAATGGCACTTGATGTGCCACCCTGTGATGTTTCTATTACTTTGCCGTCTGCTGCGCTTTTTGCTTCTTTATTTAAAGGGCGTGCGGCCGTGATGAAACAAGTGAAAATAAAGGGCGATGCTGAATTTGCTGCGCTCTTGGCACAACTTGCCGAGCATCTGCGTTGGGAACCTGAAGAGACATTAGCGCAACTGATTGGCGATGCTCCTGCATATCGCCTGCTGCGAACGACACGGAGGTTGCAGCAACAGGTACGAAATAGCGGGCGTAATTTACTTGAAGCTGTGACTGAATATCTGCTTGATGAAGACCCGAAACTGGTGCGCGCTGCAATCCTCAATAGTTTTGCAGCGGATGTCGTTCATTTGAATGATGATGCGGCTCGTCTTGAAAAACGCGTAATCCAAATTGAGAAAAAAATGAAAGTGCGGATGCCAATCGATACGCTCCCTCATAGGGCTTCTAACTAATGCAACTGCTGCGTTCTTGGAAAATTATTTTCACCTGCTTGCGCTTTGGCTTGGACCAAGTGGCGTTGTCGCATTTTAAATATCGCGGGGTCAAATTTGCGCTTCGGGTCCTGACTATAGGGCGTAAATTTGATCTGCCGCGTGGTGTGCGCTTGCGGCTTGCGCTTGAGGCCCTTGGTCCGATTTTTGTTAAATTCGGACAAATTTTGTCGACGCGGCGTGATTTACTCTCACCCGATATTGCGTATGAACTTGCTAAATTGCAAGACCAGGTGCCGCCCTTTGATTCACAGCTTGCAATAGAACTCATCGAGAAAGCGCTGGGCCAATCAATCGATACTGTTTTTGATCAATTTGAGCGTGTTCCAGTGGCGAGTGCATCTATTGCTCAAGTCCATTTTGCAAAACTGAAAACTGGTAAATATGCAGGCCAGGACGTTGCTGTGAAAGTACTGCGGCCTGGCATGTTAACGGTCATAGAAAGCGACCTTGCATTATTAAATAAACTTGCTCGCTGGATCGAGCGTTTATGGACGGATGGCAAACGGCTTAAGCCGCGCGAAGTGGTCGCCGAAGTCGATAAACACTTACACGATGAACTTGACCTGATGCGAGAGGCCGCAAATGCAAGCCAGTTACGGCGCAATTTTGCGGGCAGTGGCTTATTGCTTGTGCCTGAAATGTATTGGGACTTTTGCCGCTCAAATGTGCTGGTGATGGAGCGTATGACCGGGGTGCCAATTAGTCAGGTCGAAAAATTGCGCGCAGCGGGTGTCGATATTCCTAAGCTTGCGCGAGAGGGCGTTGAAATTTTCTTTACGCAAGTTTTTCGGGACGGTTTTTTTCACGCAGATATGCATCCGGGCAATATTCAAGTGAGTCTTGCTCGCGCTGATTTCGGACGCTATATTGCACTTGACTTTGGGATTGTGGGCGCTTTATCTGATTTTGATAAGAATTATTTTGCGCAGAATCTCCTAGCATTTTTTAAGCGTGATTATCATCGCGTTGCCATGCTTCACCTTGAGTCTGGTTGGGTTCCACCCGCGACGCGCGTAGAGGAACTTGAGGGCGCGATTCGTGCAGTATGTGAGCCTTATTTTGCTCGGCCATTAAAAGATCTCTCGCTTGGGCAAGTTTTGTTACGTCTTTTCCAGACATCACGACGCTTTCAAGTAGAAATACAGCCGCAACTGGTCTTGTTGCAGAAAACCTTGTTAAATGTCGAAGGACTTGGACGCGAGCTAGATCCAGAGCTTGATTTATGGCAAACCGCAAAACCTTATTTAGAGCGTTGGATGAAAGAGCAAATCGGCTGGCGTGGCTGGCTAGAGCGTCTCCAATATGAGACTCCTCAATGGAGTAAAACATTACCGCAACTGCCGCGCCTAGTGCACCAAGTTTTGGCATCAGCGGCTAAGACACCGCAACATACACATACTCATGAGCTTGTGCAGCAGCTATTGATTGAGCAAAAGCGCACAAATCGTTTGATATGGATAGGGCTGCTGACAGGGATAGTGGGCCTGACAGCATGCTTTTGGCTATAATCTATAAATTAAATACGGAAGATATATTATGCCTATTTACGCTTACCGTTGTGAGTCGTGTCATCAGCCACATGAAGTGCTGCAAAAAGTGAGTGCTGCACCTTTAACCCAATGTCCTGCTTGTGGGCAAGCTACGTTGCGTAAGCAGCTAACCGCGGCCGGCTTTCAATTGAAAGGATCTGGCTGGTATGTCACTGATTTTCGCGATCAAGGCAAAGCTTCTGAAGCCAAGCAAACAAGTGAAACAAAGCCAAGCGGAGAATCGAGTGAGCCTGCTAAGGCAGCGGCTGGCCCAGCCGAAAGTACAGCCAAATCCGCCAGCGTGAGCGCTCCAATTGTAGATAAAACAACTCAACCTCCACCTGCGTTGACAAAACCATCATGATGATGATCAAAAAAGCCACACTGAAAACTTATTTTTTAACCGGCTTGCTGGTTTTAGTTCCACTGGCCATCACTTTATGGCTGCTGGGTTTGGTGATTGGGACTTTGGATCAAACCTTGACCTTATTACCCGAGGCGTGGCGCCCGGAGCGTTTGTTGGGCTTTTATCTGCCTGGCATTGGAGCAGTTTTGAGCGTGGGCTTTATTTTGATCGTGGGTATTCTCACGCAAAATTTTATTGGTCAGGCTTTAGTTCAATGGTGGGAGGAACTGCTACGCCATATCCCAGTGGTCGGGCCGCTTTATACGAGCGTTAAACAGGTCTCTGATACTCTTTTGTCGAGCAATGGCAATGCGTTTCGCAAAACGCTGTTAATTGAATATCCGCGTAAGGGCGTGTACACCATAGCCTTTCTTACCGGTACCCCGGGCGGAGATATCGTCAATCATATCAAGGGCGATTACGCGAGTGTGTATGTGCCGACCACACCCAACCCAACTTCGGGCTTTTTTCTTATAGTGCCGCGTGCGGAGGTGGTTGAACTTGATATGACAGTTGACGCAGCATTGAAATACATCGTCTCAATGGGGGTGGTTGCGCCACTGGTGCCGCACCACCGTGCAATCGAGCCGACGGTATAAGGCTAGCCATCGCTTAGGGTGAGTCAGCGTTTGATAGTTTGCATAAAGTTCAATCTTTTTGCGTAGGCAAAGTGATTTTTGCTTACATTCCTTTTATTTCTAATATTTCCTGTTGATGAGAACTGAATATTGCGGTTTGTTAACCGAAGCCTGGTTGGGCAAAAACGTTTCACTCTGTGGTTGGGTGCAACGCCGGCGTGATCATGGCGGGGTAATTTTTATTGACCTGCGTGATCGAGAAGGTTTAGTACAGGTCGTTTGTGATCCCGATAACCCGGCTATGTTTGAAATTGCCGAAAGCATTCGGAACGAATATTGTGTGCAGGTGCACGGCGCTGTGCGAGCTCGGCCTGAAGGGGCAGAAAATACTGACCTCATTAGCGGTAAAATCGAAGTGGTTTGTCAGCAATTGACCGTACTCAATGCGTCCGCTACACCCCCTTTTCAGTTGGATGACGATACGCTATCGGAGACCACTCGCCTGACCCACCGTGTGCTTGATTTGCGTCGCCCGCAGATGCAGCACAATCTAAAGCTGCGCTATCGGGTTGCAATGGAAGTGCGCCGTTATCTTGATGCGCATGGCTTTATCGATATTGAAACTCCAATGCTGACTAAAAGTACGCCTGAAGGGGCGCGAGATTATTTAGTGCCTTCACGGGTGCATGCTGGTCATTTCTTTGCCCTGCCTCAATCGCCGCAACTTTTTAAGCAGTTGCTCATGGTCGCGGGGTTTGACCGTTACTATCAGATTGTTAAATGCTTTCGTGATGAAGACTTAAGAGCAGATCGTCAGCCTGAATTCACGCAGATTGATTGCGAAACATCGTTTTTAAATGAGCAAGAAATTCGTGATTTATTTGAGGTGATGATCCGTACGGTCTTCAAAAACTCAATTGGGGTTGCGCTCGCGGAATCATTCCCGGTGATGAGTTATGCGGAAGCAATGCGGCGTTTCGGCTCGGATAAACCTGATTTACGCGTTAAGCTTGAATTCACTGAGTTGACCGATGTGATGAAAGACGTTGACTTTAAAGTTTTCAGCGCGCCTGCCAACATGGCTGCGGGCCGCGTGGCCGCTCTCTGTATCCCGCAAGGTGGTCAGTTATCGCGCGGCGAAATTGATGGCTACACTGAATTTGTGCGCATTTATGGAGCAAAAGGGCTCGCTTGGATTAAAGTCAATGAAGCCGCAAAAGGCCGTGAAGGTCTACAAAGTCCGATCGTAAAAAATCTGCATGATGCGGCATTGGCTGCCATCCTTGAGCGTACGGGGGCGCAAGATGGTGATTTGATTTTCTTTGGCGCGGATCGTGCAAAGATCGTCAATGATAGTTTGGGCGCCTTGCGGTTAAAAATTGGCTATACCCCTTTTGGCACAGAGAAAGGGTTCTTCGAGCCTGGCTGGCAACCATTGTGGGTAGTTGATTTTCCGATGTTTGAATATGATGACGAAGCGGCACGCTGGGTCGCTTGTCACCATCCATTCACTAGCCCAAAAGATGAGCACCTTGATTTATTGGCGACGGACCCAGGCCGTTGTATCGCAAAAGCGTATGATATGGTGATGAATGGCTGGGAACTGGGAGGGGGCTCGGTGCGGATTCATCGCGAAGAAATCCAGCGCAAAGTCTTTGAGGCATTGGCCATTGATGCGGATGAGGCGCAACAAAAGTTTGGTTTCTTGCTTGAGGCGTTGCAGTACGGTGCGCCACCACATGGTGGCATTGCGTTTGGTCTAGACCGGGTTGTCACGATGATGGCCGGTGCTGACTCAATTCGAGATGTTATCGCTTTTCCAAAAACGCAACGGGCTCAATGTCTACTGACGCAAGCGCCAAGTGAAGTGGATGAACGCCAGCTACGCGAGTTGCATATCCGGCTGCGCGCGACGGAGACGCTCAAAGCGTAAAGTAAAAAATGCACGCTCAGCATGGACTCTTACAAGCTACCAGAATCTGCCCTCATTGTTATCTACACCGCCGAGCTTGAGGTGCTGCTCATCGAGCGTACCGACTACCCAGGTTTCTGGCAGTCGGTGACTGGCTCGAGAGATCATCAACAAGAAACACTCGATGAAACTGCCAGACGTGAAGTGCTTGAGGAAACGGGTATTGTCATCGGTAGTTTGTCAGTGCCACTTGCTGCGTTGGTCAATTGGCACTGGCAAGTTGCCTATCCAATTTACCCGATCTGGCGCCATCGCTACGCGAAAGATGTCACGCATAATACTGAGCATTGGTTTGGCCTTTTAGTGCCGCGTGATATAGACATCATGCTCGCGCCGCGCGAGCACACCGCTTATACTTGGTTGCCGTATCTTGAGGCCGCTGCACGTTGTTTCTCGCCATCGAATCGGGCCGCAATTTTACAGTTGCCAGCGCGCTCGATGCCAAACATTTCCATATAATGACTTAATAAATAAGCACTTCATACAGGAGAAAAAAATGGGGCAGTACACCGCACCTTTGCGTGATATGCAGTTCGTCTTACATGAATTGCTTGATGTGCCAGCGGAGTTGGCGCATTTGCCCGCACATGCTGGGCTTGATACTGACACCATTGATCAGGTGCTTGCTGAAGCAGGAAAGTTTTGTGAAGAAGTATTATTTCCGTTGAACCACAGTGGCGATCAACAAGGTTGTCATTATAGCGATGGTGTTGTCACTACTCCGGTAGGCTTTAAAGCGGCTTATCAAAATTACACAAAAGCAGGGTGGCCGGCGCTTGCCTGTGACCCTGAGCATGGCGGCCAAGGTTTGCCAGGGTTTGTCAATAATGCGCTCTATGAAATGCTGAACGCGGCTAATCAAGCGTGGGCGATGTATCCGGGTCTGTCGCATGGCGCTTATGAATGCCTCCATGCGCATGGCACGCCAGAGCAGAAAAAAAACTACTTACCCAAGCTGGCTGAAGGGGTTTGGACCGGGACGATGTGTTTGACGGAAGCGCATTGTGGCACAGATCTTAGCCTACTTTATACTAAGGCAGACCCTCAAGCAGATGGTTCATATCGGATCAGCGGCACTAAAATTTTTATTTCGAGCGGTGAGCATGACCTGGCTGAAAACATTATCCATTTGGTGCTGGCGCGCTTGCCAGGCGCACCCGCTGGCACCAAAGGCATTTCTCTATTCGTGGTCCCCAAGTTTGTGCCTGACGCCAAGGGTGAAGTAGGTGAGCGTAATGGCGTAAGCTGCGCTTCAATCGAAGATAAAATGGGTATTCATGCCAATGCGACCTGTGTCATTAACCTCGATAACGCTCGCGGCTGGTTGGTTGGAGAGCCGCACAAAGGGCTCAATGCGATGTTTGTGATGATGAATGCAGCCCGGCTTGGGGTGGGTATGCAAGGGCTGGGCTTAACCGAGGTTGCTTATCAAAATTCACTTGCTTATGCGCGGCAGCGGCTACAAATGCGTGCCTTAAATGGCCCTAAAGCGCCAGATAAACCGGCTGATCCGATTATTGTGCACCCCGATGTACGCCGTATGCTACTCACACAAAAAGCCTATGTCGAAGGCGGTCGCGCTTTTGCATACTGGGTTGCGCTTTTAATTGATAAAGAGCGTTCACATCACAATAAAGCGATACGGACTGAGTCTGCAGAATTAGTGGCCTTACTGACGCCAATTGTTAAAGCGTTTTTAACCGACAATGCTTGCGAGGCCACTAATTTGGGCATGCAGATATTTGGCGGACATGGCTATATCAGTGAATGGGGCAGCGAGCAATACGTGCGTGATGCGCGGATTGGTACAATTTATGAAGGCACGAATACCATTCAGTCGCTTGATTTGCTAGGCCGGAAAGTCTTGACAGATATGGGCACTAAGCTGAAAAAATTGGGTGCGTTGGTGCAGGATTTTATTGAGCAAGAAGGGGTCAAGCCAGAAATGCAAGAGTTCGTGAATCCATTAGCCGAACTCGGCGATAAAGTACAAAAACTCACGATGGAAATTGGCATGAAGGCAATCACTGATCGCGATGAAATAGGGGCTGCAGCCACGCCTTATTTACGCGTTGTGGGCCATTTGATTTTTGCCTATTTTTGGGCGCGTAGCGCTCGGATTGCGCTGGACAAACAAGCGACTGGCGATCCGTTTTATCAAGCTAAGCTTGCTACGGCGCGTTTTTATTTTGCCAAACTATTACCTGAAACAGCTTGGCAAATCCGCTCTGCGCGCGCCGGGGCAAAGTCGCTGATGGAGTTGGATGAAGCATTGTTTTAATCAGTGCGTGTTTGTAACGCAGCGAGATGCGCTGCAACGATCAGCGGTCAATATAACAAGCGTTAAAACTCACCGGCCATAACTTTTATGCAAGCGATAAAAGTATTCAGGCTGTCAACGTTATGGTTGGCTGAGATAAAAAATTGCAAAAAACTGTACCTCTTTCCGGAGAAAAAACGTGAGCCATTTAAGCATTCGAAAAGTCGCGGTGCTTGGCGCGGGTGTAATGGGGAGCCAGATTGCCGCCCATTTAATCAATGCCAAAGTACCGGTAATACTTTTTGACTTACCGGCTCAACCAGGACCTAAAAATTCAATTGCACAAAAGGCCATCGAGCATTTACGCAAACTGAATCCGGCCCCGCTTGGAGTGAGCCATGATGCTTCTTATATTGAGTCAGCCAACTACGAGGACGATCTCGCTAAACTCAACGCATGTGACTTGGTGATTGAAGCGATTGCTGAGCGTATTGATTGGAAACATGATTTATACAAAAAAGTAGCGCCGGCTATTCGTCATGATGCAATTTTTGTCTCCAATACTTCGGGGTTGTCGATTAACACGCTTGCTGAAGGCTTAGATGCTGAGCTAAAACTCCGTTTTTGTGGCGTGCATTTCTTTAATCCCCCACGTTATATGCATTTGGTCGAACTCATCCCCGCCCAACAGACACGTGCAGATATTCTAGATGGCCTAGAAAGCTTTCTAACCAGCACCTTAGGCAAGGGTGTCATCCGTGCCAAAGACACGCCGAATTTTATCGCCAATCGGGTCGGTGTTTTTTCTGTGCTAGCCACCATCAAGGAAGCGGAAAAATTTGAGCTAGGTTTTGACCTGGTTGATGATCTGACTGGCCGTCGGCTCGGCCGCGCTAAATCAGCGACCTTTCGCACCGCCGATGTGGTGGGTCTAGATACGGTGTCGCATGTGATTAAAACGATGCGAGATCATCTGCTTGATGACCCATTTTTGCCAATTTATAACGAACCTCCTGTGCTCAGCGCATTGGTTGCGCAAGGTGCGCTTGGCCAAAAAAGCGGGGCAGGGTTTTATAAAAAAGAAGGTAAATTAATTAAAGTACTGGACGCTAGGCAGGGCGCATATATTGCCAGCGGTGCACGGGCAGATGCTTTAGTTGAGCGTATCTTAAAGCGACCTCCTGCTGAGCGTTTTAAATTGCTGCATGAATCTACACATCCTCAAGCGCGTTTTTTGTGGGCGATTTTCCGTGATGTTTTCCATTACAGCGCGGTACATCTAGAGCACATTGCGGATAACGCGCGTGATCTTGATTTCGCGGTGCGCTGGGGCTTTGGTTGGAATCAGGGGCCCTTTGAGAGTTGGCAAGCAGCTGGCTGGCGCCAAGTGGCCAAATGGGTGCAGGCCGATATTGATGCGGGAGCAGCCTTGTCGAAAGCGCCATTGCCGGCATGGGTGCTAGATGGCCCCGTCGCCGAACAGGGTGGTGTGCATAACGCTGCCGGATCATGGTCGCCTAAAGCGCGTACATTTGTGCCGCGTAGCGCGCTTGCGGTCTATACCAAACAGGTATTTCGCGCATCCTTAAATGGAGAGAGCGCAGCCGATCCGCGCACGGCTGGCAAAACGTTGCATGAAAATGAAGCGGTGCGCATATGGGTTGACACACGTGCCGGTCAGGATGATATCGCGATTGTTTCGTTTAAGAGCAAGATGAATACAATTGACCCAGCCGTCTTAGATGGCATAGTACAAGCCATTGAGCTCGCCGAACAAAACCATCGCGGTCTGGTGGTTTGGCAGCCCTCTGCGCTGCAAGCGGGACCGTTCTCAGCCGGGGCAAATTTGGAAGGGGTGGTGCCGTTGTTGATGGCGGGAGGGGCAAAAAAGGTTGAGCCTTTCGTTGCTCAGTTCCAACAAACCATGCAACGTGTGAAATATGCAGTTGTGCCGGTCGTCCCCGCAATCGCAGGAATGGCACTGGGCGGGGGGGCGGAGTTGGTCATGCATGGCGCCAAGCGGGTGGCCTATTTTGAAAGCTATATCGGTCTAGTAGAAGCAGGGGTCGGTTTGTTGCCTGCAGGGGGAGGCTTGAAAGAAAGTGCCTTACGTGCGGCTGAAACTGCTCGGTGCTTGGGCCAGAGAAATTTGCTTGAATTTCTAGTTAAACCTTTTGAGAATATTGCGCGGGCAAAGGTCTCTAGCTCAGCTTTCGAAGCTATTGAGTTTGGCTATCTATTGCCGTCAGATACGATTGTATTTAATCTGCACGAACTGCTGGCAACCGCTCTCAGCGAAGCGCGTGCATTGGCCAACGCCGGTTGGCGCGCGCCTTTGCCGGTACAGGCCATTGCTGTGGCGGGGCGAGCCGGGATTGCTACGATTAAAGCGCAACTGGTGAATCTGCGCGATGGCAGTTTTATTTCAGCTCATGATTTCTTAATTAGCAGCAAAATTGCTGAAGTGCTGTGCGGCGGGGAAGTCGAAATGGGAAGTTTGGTTGATGAAGCGTGGCTGCTTAAACTTGAGCGCGCGGCTTTTGTCGAATTACTGGACATGAAGAAGACACAAGAACGGATTATAGGGATGCTGCAAACGGGTAAACCTGTGCGTAATTGATGGAGCGAAAAAAAATGAATAAACACGTGCAAGACGCTTATATCGTTGCCGCTAACCGTACGCCAATTGGCAAAGCGCCACGTGGGGTGTTCAAGAATACGCGGCCAGAAGAATTATTAATTCATGCCATGCGAGCGGTGGTAGCGCAAGTCCCCGAGCTTGACCCGCAAGTCATTGAGGATGTGATAATTGGCTGTGCGTTTCCAGAAGCTGAACAAGGGCTGAATATTGCGCGTGTGAGCGCATTGTTGGCAGGGTTGCCCGTCAGTGTAGGCGGCGTAACGGTGAACCGTTATTGTGCTTCTGGCGTAACTGCACTGGCCATGGCCGCAGATCGCATCCGCGTGGGTGAGGCGGAGGCACTGATTGCCGGTGGTGTGGAATCGATGAGTATGGTGCCGATGATGGGCCGTACTCCATCCGTTTCGCCGCATATCTTTGCACGAGATGAACATCTTGGACTCGCGTACGGTATGGGGTTGACGGCTGAAAGAGTTGCGCAACGCTGGAATATTAAGCGCGATGCGCAGGACCTTTTTGCATTTGCCTCTCATCAAAAAGCATTGCAGGCGCAAGCTGCCGGCGAATTTAACGACGAAGTGGTGCCGTTTGAGGCGATCGAGCGTTTCCCAGACCTCCATCGGCGCGAGCTTGATTTAAGAAAGCAACTCACTTCGCAGGATGAAGGGCCTCGTGCCGACACTTCGCTTGAGGCGCTGGCTAAGTTGAAACCTGTGTTTGCGAATGGCGGTTCAGTCACGGCTGGAAATAGCTCGCAAATGTCAGATGGCGCGGCTGCGCTGCTGGTGGTGTCGGAAAAAATCCTTAAGCAATTCAATCTCACTCCGTTGGCGCGTTTTGTGAGTTTTGCGGTGCGCGGCGTGCCGCCCGATATTATGGGGATCGGCCCGAGAGAAGCGATTCCGGCTGCATTAAAAGCAGCAGGCCTTAAGCAGGAGCAACTCGACTGGATTGAGTTGAACGAGGCATTTGCTGCACAATCGCTAGCAGTTATAGAGGAGCTTAAGCTTGATCCTAAAAAAGTGAATCCACTCGGCGGGGCGATAGCGTTAGGCCATCCATTGGGCGCCACGGGGGCAATTCGCGCTACCACGGTGGTGCATGCACTGCGCCGACACTCCCTTAAATACGGTATGGTCACCATGTGCGTGGGAGCTGGTATGGGCGCGGCGGGCATTCTCGAGCGAGTTTGAATGGCTTGCTATGATCAGTTCGAGCGAGTTGGTGATGCACTCAATCTGTTGCTGGCAATGCGCGCGGTCGGCGGTCGCTATCTATGGCGACATAGATGAGCGTAGCTTCTGCTACTTTGAAAATCTCTTCCGCAAAATTGAGTCGCTGCGCGTACACTTCGACCGATACTGTGACCGAGGTGTTGCCAGTTTTGGTGATGTCTGCGTAAAAGCTAAGCAAATCGCCAACAAACACCGGTTGCTTAAAAACCAAGGAATTGACGGCCACAGTGACCACCCGGCCAGATGCGCGGCGCGTCGCTGGAATCGAGCCGGCAATATCTACTTGCGCCATAATCCAGCCGCCGAATACATCACCATCTATATTCGCGTTAGAAGGTTGCGGCACCGCGCGTAAAGCAAGGGTTTTGCCATGTGGGAGGCGAGGGAGTGAATGCATGCTTTATTTCCGTTGTTATTTACACTAATGTTTCAGTTTTCGGACTTAGTTTTCGCGTACTTCGGATAAATAGCCAATCATTCTGAGACAATATCAAAATTTTGAGCGTAAGCCGCAACTAAAGCGCAAGGTTTATAAACGTTTTTTTTAACCCGCGCGCAACTTTTTTCCGGGGATTGAGGAAATTTATGTCGCAACATCATGTATTACCATCTTACCTTCGGCAAGATGAACTTGGCCCATGGGGTACTTATTTACAACAGATTGACCGCGTTACACCTTATCTAGGTTCATTGTCGCGCTGGATCGAAACCCTTAAGCGGCCTAAGCGCGCGCTGATCGTTGATGTGCCTATCGAGCTTGATAATGGCACCGTTGCCCATTTTGAAGGGTATCGCGTGCAGCACAATACTTCACGGGGTCCTGGCAAGGGCGGGTTACGCTACCACCAAGACGTGACGCTATCTGAAGTGATGGCTCTGTCTGCCTGGATGTCGATTAAGAATGCGGCAGTGAATGTCCCATACGGTGGCGCAAAAGGAGGAATCCGGGTTGATCCGCGAAAACTTTCACGCGGTGAACTCGAGCGGATGACCCGGCGCTACACCAGTGAAATCAATTTTATTATTGGTCCTAACACGGATATTCCAGCGCCCGATGTCAACACTAATGAGCAAGTGATGGCATGGATGATGGATACGTATTCGATGAATCAAGGACGTACCGCAACCGGGGTGGTAACGGGCAAGCCGATTACATTAGGCGGTAGCCTTGGGCGTAAGGAAGCGACTGCCCGCGGGGTTTTTGTCGTCGCCTGCGAGAGTGCGCGCCAAATTGGTTTGGACATCGCTGGAGCACGGATTGCAATTCAAGGTTTTGGTAACGTCGGCGGGATTGCTGCGCGGCTTTTTTCTGAAGCGGGCGCTAAAGTCATAGCAGTACAAGATCATACGGGCACTCTTTACCGGCCAGCTGGGATTGAAGTGCTTAAATTGCTTGAACACGTTGCTCAAACGGGCGGCATTGTGGGTTTCACAGGCGCCGAGCCGCTCGCTGCGGATGAATTTTGGGGGCTTGAAACCGATATTTTGATTCCGGCTGCACTAGAGGGGCAAATTACTGAAAAAAATGCACCACGGATTCGCACTAAGATTGTGGTCGAAGGCGCAAATGGGCCAACGACACCGTTGGCTGACGATATTCTGAACGAACATGGCATTCTGGTGATTCCTGACGTCATCGCCAATGCAGGTGGGGTGACCGTTTCATACTTTGAATGGGTGCAAGACTTCTCCAGTTTTTTCTGGAGCGAAGACGAAATTAATCACCGTCTTGAGCGCGTGATGCGTGAAGCGTTCGCATCTATATGGCAAGTTGCGCTTGAGCACAGGGTCTCGGTGCGCACAGCCGCTTATATTGTTGCATGTACAAGAATTTTAATGGCCAGGGAAATGCGTGGACTGTATCCGTGAGATATATTTAAACTTTTTACTTTATAAATAAACCATTTGGGATATATAATATATTTTTCAAAAGGGGTACTTAGTATGAAGTTTAAAAAGATAGTAACGGCATTGATGATGGCGGGTACGCTGACATTCTCTTATGCACAGGCGCAGAGTGCCAGTACGACGGGCACTCTGCAAAAAATTAGGGATACGGGCACGGTTTCACTGGGACATAGGGAATCGTCCATGCCTTTTTCCTATTATGCTGAGAACCAGCGGGTGGTGGGCTATGCACACGAATACGCGATGCAGATTGTGAAGGCAATTGAGCAAGAGCTTAATCAACCGCATCTAGATGTGAGACTCACGCCGATCACGTCTCAAAACCGGATTCCATTGCTGCAAAACGGTACGATTGACCTTGAATGCGGTTCCACCACAAACAATCTTGAGCGCCAGCAGCAAGCAGCATTTTCTAACACGATTTTTGTCGTCAACACGCGGCTGCTCACGCGTGTTGATTCAGGTGTCAAGGATTTTGCTGATTTGCAGGGTAAGACGGTAGCGACCACAGCGGGTACTACATCTGAACGCATTTTGCGCGCAATGAATCAAGAAAAGAAGCTCGGCATGAATATCATTAGCGCAAAAGATCATAGCGAGGCGTTCTTGATGTTAGAAACAGGCCGTGCAGTAGCGTTTATGATGGATGATGTGTTACTTGCAGGAGAGCGTGCTAAAGCAAAAGACCCTAGCAGGTTTGTGATTGTGGGTACGTCGCAATCACAAGAAGCCTATGGTTGTATGTTGCGCAAAAATGACCCGGCATTCAAAAAGTTGGTTGATAACACTATTGCTAAACTGCAAACGTCAGGTGAAGCCACTAAGATTTACCAAAAATGGTTTCAAAAACCCATTCCTCCTCGCAATCTAAATTTGAACTTCCCGCAAAGCGAAGAACTCAAAGCATCGTTTAAGAGTCCGAATGATCAGGCGAAAGGTTAAGCCAGTTTGTGCGTATAGTGGCTGGCAACCATCACTGCCCTACCCGTTATGAGACACCAGCAATGGTGGTGTTGCGTTCGAGAAGGCCTCGAACGCAACTGGGAAAGTTATGCCTGATAGTATGAAATAGGAAAAGAACTGTTTTAAAGTATTGTTTCAACTGCCTTAAAGTACTGTTTCTATAGCAATCTAAGGGTTATGAGTTATCAATGGAATTGGGGCATTTTGCTAAGTGCTGTGTCCACCGGCGAGCCAACGACGTATCTCGGTTGGTTTATTGATGGCCTGAAGGTCACTGTTACGCTCTCTTTAGCGGCCTGGATTATCGCGCTTATCGCGGGTTCCCTATTTGGCATATTGCGCACCTTACCGAATAAATGGTTAGCAAGCATCGGCGCTATTTACGTCGCGGTGTTTCGCAACATTCCCTTGATTGTGCAATTTTTTATCTGGTATTTTGTGCTGCCAGAGCTGGTGTCTCCGTCACTGGGTACTTGGTTCAAAGGATTGCCGCCCTCGATTCAATTTTTTTCGGCAGCGGTGATTTGCCTTGGCTTATTTACCGGCGCGCGGATTTGCGAGCAGGTGAGAACAGGTATTAATGCCCTGCCGCCCGGCCAAAAAAATGCCGCCCTCGCGCTCGGGTTTACCTTGCCGCAAACCTATCGCTATATTTTAGTACCGAATGCGTATCGAATTATTGTGCCGCCTTTAACGTCTGAATTTTTGAATATTTTTAAGAATTCAGCGGTCGCGTCCACCATTGGTTTACTCGAGCTTTCCGCACAGGCGCGCCAACTCAGTGATTATACCGCGCATACCTATGAGTCTTTCATTGTGGTGACCGCTTCATATGCTCTGATGAATGCGACCGTAATGCTTTTTATGCGTTGGGTTGAAAGGACCTCCAGGTTGCCCGGTCAAATTGGAGGGAAATAATGTATCAATTTAATTGGAGCGGAATTCCATCTTCTCTGCCTACCTTAGCGCAGGGCATGCTCATCACAGTCCAAATCACAGTCGCAGCTGTTATTGTTGGCATTGTTTGGGGAACCATCCTGGCGTTATTGCAACTTTCACCCATCAAGCCGCTGGCTTGGTTTGCGCGACTATACGTGACGATTTTTCGCTCGATTCCGTTAGTGATGGTGCTTTTATGGTTCTTCCTACTGGTGCCGCAATTACTCAAATCTTTGCTTGATTTGCCGCCTGATATCGATATCCGCTTTGCTTCAGCAATTATTGCTTTTTCTTTGTTTGAGGCGGCTTATTATTCGGAAATCATTCGCGCGGGCATTCAGAGTGTCCCGCGTGGCCAGGTCTACGCGGCTAATGCGCTTGGTATGACCTATATGCAATCGATGCGTCTAGTGGTTTTGCCCCAGGCGTTTCGCGCCATGGTGCCATTACTATTAACGCAGGGCATTGTACTCTTTCAGGATACGGCTTTGGTCTATGTGATTGGCCTGGCAGACTTTTTCCGCACTGCGACTAATATTGGTGAACGCGATGGGCAACTGGTTGAGATGGTGCTCTTTGCGGGGGCGTGTTATTTTGTTATTTCCTTGTTTGCCTCTACTCTCGTTAGGCGTTTTCAAAAAAGGTATGCAAGATGATTTCTCTTAAAAGTGTTTCTAAATGGTACGGCCCATTTCAGGTGTTAACTGATTGTAGTACTGAGGTGAATAAGGGCGAGGTCGTGGTGGTATGCGGACCCTCTGGCTCTGGCAAATCGACCCTGATTAAAACGGTCAATGGCCTTGAGTCATTCCAACAAGGGGAGATTTGGCTTGATGGTCAGTCAGTGCGAGCCAAGGAAACCAATTTGTCTAAACTACGGGCCAAAGTCGGCATGGTTTTTCAGCACTTTGAACTGTTTCCACATTTATCGATTACGGAGAATCTAACGCTGGCACAGGTTAAGGTGCTCGGCCGCAGTGCCGAGGAGGCTAGGACAAAAGGCATGAAGTTGCTGCAGCGAGTTGGCCTGCACGCACATGCGGATAAATATCCGGGACAGCTATCGGGCGGTCAGCAACAGCGGGTGGCGATTGCTCGTGCGCTTTCCATGGACCCCGTTGCGATGTTGTTTGATGAACCGACTTCCGCGCTTGATCCAGAGATGATCAATGAGGTGCTTGATGTGATGGTTGAGCTTGCACGTGAAGGGATGACCATGATGTGCGTCACGCACGAAATGGGCTTTGCCAAAAAAGTTGCCCACCGCGTGATCTTTATGGACAAGGGCGCTATTGCTGAGGATGTGTCTAAAGAAGAATTCTTTGAACACCCAAAATCAGAGCGCGCAAAGGAATTTTTAGCGAAGATTTTGCATTGAACTTAAACGTGTTTGTCCTATCACTTTGGGTCTAACTTTAACTTGATCTGACATTTATATAGCGCAGCCATGATTTGCCAAGGAATAACATGGCTGCGCTGACGAATGGCCCTTTATGCTCAGAGCTTAGAAGGGCGGAAAATGATCTTGGCTGATTTTATTTTAAACAATTGAATCAAGCACTTGACGTAGCATCACCAGCATCAGATCAATTTCGTCTTTAGTGACATTAAGCGCTGGCATAAAGCGTATTAGGTTAGGCCGCGGTGCATTGAGCAAAAGGCCTGCTGGCTCGAGTTCCCGAGCTTTTTCAACGATCTCATGACCTATCTCTTTGTCCAGCAATAGTGCGCGTAGCAGGCCCTCGCCGCGTTCGCCGGCAAAACCATACGCATTAGATAATCGCAGCAAGGCGTCACTAAAATAAGCAGCGCGTTCGCGCACGCTGGCCAAAAAATCCGCTTGACTGATATGTTCAAGCACAGCAAGGCCTACGGCGCACATAAGAGGGTTGCCATTATAGGTGCCGCCCTGTTCGCCGGCCTCGAAACAAGCGACTTCATCACGCGCCAACAGCGCGGCCAGTGGCACGCCGCCGCCGATGCCTTTACCTAACGTCATGATATCGGGTTCAATATCTGACCATTGGTAGGCAAAGAGTTGGCCGGTACGACCGCAGCCAGTTTGTACCTCATCGACAATTAACAGCAGATGGTGTTTTTGCGTGAGGGCCCGCAATTGCTGCATAAATTCGCGCGTGGCGCCAATCACGCCGGCCTCACCCTGCACGGGCTCTAGCATGATGGCAACAGTCTTGTCATGAATGCAACGTGCAACTGAGGCAATATCGTTAAGCTCAGCTTTTGGAAAGCCCGCTACTTGCGGAGCATACATGGTGTCCCAGCCGGGTTTGCCGCTAGCCGACATGGTCGCCAATGTCCGGCCATGGAAGCTATGATTAAACGTGATAATTTCGTAGGCGCCGTTTTTAAATTTACGCCCCCATTTGCGGGCTAATTTGATTGCGCCCTCATTCGCTTCAGCGCCGCTATTGGCGAAAAATACTTTCTGAAAGCAGCTAGAATCAGTCAGCAAGCCGGCAAGTTGCGCCGAGGGTGCGTTATAAAATGCCGGGCCTGGATTAATTAAGCTTTGCGCTTGTGCGGTGAGCGCGTGGATCATGGTTTTATGGCTATGGCCTAAGCAGTTTACCGCCCAACCTTGAATAAAATCGAGATAACGCTTACCTTCGCTATCGTATAACCAAGCGCCTTCGCCACGCGTAAAAACAAGCTCAGGCCGGTTAGTGATGGTCATCAGCGAGCGCGTGGGGTAGTCATTAAAATGCATCTTCAAATTCCATTAAACACGGAGTTATGCGACTGGGTTCGCCAAATCTACTTCGCTGGTAAACGCATCGGCGTAAAACGCATCTTGAGGTAGACGATGATGCGCGGTGAAATCGCGCAAAGCACTTTCAACCATGACCGGCGCGCCGCACGCATAGACTTCATAGGCGGATAAATCGGGCAGATCTGCCACCACTGCCTGATGCACAAAGCCAGTTCGTCCGTGCCAATTATCTTCAGCTGCCGGCTCGGATAAAACCGGTACAAAAGAAAAATTGGGTAGCGTATTGGCCCATTGCTGAGCCAGCTCAGCCAGATACAGATCTTGGCTGCGGCGTGCACCCCAATAGAGCGTGACGGGTCGCTCGATGCGTTTAAATATCATCTGCTCGACGATTGCTTTGAGCGGAGCAAAGCCCGTGCCTGAGGCGAGTAAAATGATTGGCCGGGTACTCTCTTCACGTAAAAAGAAAGTCCCTAGCGGCCCCTCGAAGCGCAGCATATCGCGCTCTTTCATGGTGGTGAAAACATGATCAGTAAACACCCCTCCTGGCATATGGCGAATATGGAGTTCAAGCGGCCCGTCATGATGCGGCGGTGTGGCAATTGAGTAGCTGCGCCGCTTACCATCTTTTAAAATAAATTCAATATACTGGCCTGCGAAATACTGCAACTGTTGATTCGCCGGTAATTGCAAGCGCATAATCATGACGTCATCAGCCACCCGCTCAAGCGCGTTGACGCGACAGGGGAGTTTTCTAGCAGGCATATCGGCTATACCGGCTACTTCACGCGCTTCAAGTTCGAGGTCAGATTTGGGCGCCGCGCAGCAAAAAAGCGCCATACCTCGTAATTTTTCGTCATTGGACAAAGCTGAGGCTGAATGCGTTGCTTGTTCGACTTCACCGCACAGCACCGTGCCTTTGCACGAACCGCAGGCACCGTTTTTACACCCATATGGCAAGCCAATGCCTTGCCGTAAGGCCGCTGCGAGCACGGGTTCATTAGGTTCTGCTTGAAATTGCCGGCCGCTGGGCCGAAGAGTAATATTAAATGCCATAAAAAGACTGAATGTGATGAAACACTTCTAAGACCCGAATATATAATGATGCCACAATGATTCCAACCCGCAAACTTAAGCGTAAGCGAATCCTTATTATTGGTTGTGGCGATATTGGCTTGCGTTGCGCTAAGTTACTGTTGCCGCGCTACCGTGTAGTGGCCCTAACCCGTCACGCTGAGCGTTGTGCTAGCTTGCGTGCAATGGGTATTGTGCCTATCGTCGGTGACCTTGATCAGCGTTCAAGTCTAAAGCGTCTTGCTGGCTTGGCAGAGACCGTGCTGCAGCTAGCGCCACCACGGCCACAAGGCAGTGGTGACCCGCGCACGCGCTTCTTGCTGAGTGCCTTGGGCCACTCATTGGCGCCGCCGGTATGGATTTATGCTAGCACAACCGGCGTTTATGGTGATTGCGACGGAGCACGGGTTACTGAAACCCGGCCAGCGCAACCGGCCAATGCACGCTCGCTCAGGCGTATATCAGCAGAGACGCAGTTGCGTGCGGCTGGCGCGCGCGCCATGTTATCACTGCGCATTGTCCGCATTCCGGGCATCTATGCCGCTAGCCGGTTACCGCTTGCGCGCTTGCAAAAAGGCATGTTCTCTCTGAATGCCGAAGAAGACGTGTATACCAATCACATTCATGCTGATGATCTTGCGATGATTTTGCTGCGGATAAAGCGGCTTGGTTGCCCGCAGCGAGTTATACACGCGGTGGATGATACGCAAATGAAATTGGGTGATTACTTTGATCTAGTGGCGGATGCGCATGGGTTGCCACGACCCGCGCGAGTCTCAAGCGCTCAAGCACAGCAGTTGTTGGAACCAGGGTTGCTGTCATTTATGCGTGAATCACGCCGCTTAATGAATACTAGGCTTAAAATAGAACTAGGGTATCAACTGCATTACCCGACGGTGAAACATTTTCTGCTAGAACAGATCAGCCATTCTTCTGCTAGCGAAAAACCCGAATCACGCTGATCTTTGCAGAATCGGCTATCATACTAAATTACGACTAGATTTATCATTCAGTACACTTCCTATGGATACTCAGCAGCAGATTAAACAACTTGTCACCGAACATCCGGTGGTTCTTTTTATGAAAGGTAGCGCACAATTTCCAATGTGTGGCTTCTCTGGTCGCGCAGTGCAGATACTTAAAGCATGCGGTGTTAGCCGTTTACATACAGTCGATGTCTTACGCGACGAAGCAATTCGGCAAGGCATCAAAGAATATTCGGATTGGCCGACGATTCCGCAACTCTATGTCAATGGCGAATTTGTTGGCGGTTCGGACATTCTGGTAGAGATGTACCAGTCAGGTGAATTGCAACAATTATTCACGGCTGAATAGAGTTAGTGCTAAATACAGCATCTAACGCTACGCCGCGCCGCCTAGTGGTCGCCATTACGGGGGCTACGGGGGCGCTCTATGGCGTGCGTATTCTCCAAACAATACGTCGTATTGGCGGTGTCCAAACGCATTTGATTGTATCCAACGCAGGCTGGCTGAGCATTACGCATGAATTAGAGTTGACCAAATCTGATTTAAACGCGCTGGCCGATGTGGTTCATAATATACGTGATGTGGGTGCCAGTATCGCGAGTGGATCATTTGCGACAGAAGGCATGATTGTTGCACCGTGTTCAATGAAAACGTTGGCAAGCATTGCTCATGGTTTTTCCGATAATTTAATTACCCGCGCAGCTGACGTGACCCTGAAAGAGCGCCGTCGTCTCTTGTTACTCGTGCGCGAAGCACCATTCAATTTGGCGCATCTACGTAATATGACGGCAGTCACTGAAATGGGCGGCGTGATTTTTCCGCCACTGCCGGCACTCTACAATAAGCCCACTACGCTTGATGAAATGGTTGACCATACCGTTGGACGGGTACTCAGTTTACTGGGCTTTGAGTCAACGCTAGCCCCAAGCTGGTCTGGCATACGTAACGCATAATACTTATCCGAACTTTTCAGTAAAACTCGCCCCCTCCCCCTGGATTTTCTATTGACGGGGAAGAGGTTTATATATGCTAGTGTTTTCGGCAGCCTTAACAGGCTGCCGTGCGGTATATTGGCTTAGATTGCGTCAGATTTATTTTCCAAACGGCGACGCAGGACACTATGGCGCTTACCATAACTAAAATAAATGATGAGCCCCAACGCCATCCAGATAAATAGCCGCATCCAGGTATCCACTGGCAAACCCGCCATTAAAAATAGCGCGGCGCATGCTCCGCCTGGCGCTACTAGATAAACGGCTGGGGTTTTAAATACACGCTTGAGCTCTGGCTGGGTGATGCGCAGTACGAGCACGCCGACACAGACAATTAGAAAAGCAAATAGCGTGCCAATACTCACTAATTCACTCACTAAATTAATCGGCAGTAGGCCAGCTAGCACCATGACCACTGCGCCCGTGATCAGTGTTGTGATATAGGGGGTATGAAAACGCGGATGGATTTTCTTAGCAAAGCTTGGCAGTAAGCCATCTTTTGCTATCGTTTGAAAAATGCGCGGTTGGCTCATCAGTAAAACCAAGAGCACTGAGGTCAGTCCAAAAATTGCTCCGAGTTTGACCAGGGGCGATAACCATGGCATACCCAGCGCATCAATCCCTACAGCAATTGGATCAGGCACACTTAATTGGTCATAGCGAACCACCCCGGTCAGAACATAAGCGACCAGTACATAGAGTGTGGTACAGATGACGAGTGAAGTCAGCAGTCCAAGCGGTAAATTACGGCGTGGATTTTTGGTCTCCTGCGCCACACAGGAAACCGAATCAAAACCAATGTAAGCAAAAAATACCACGGCTGCACCGCGTAGCATACCGCTCCAACCAAACTCTCCTGCTTGACCGCTATTCGGTGGCATGAAATCACCATTAGGGTTAGCGGGCGTTATCCAGTTTGCGGTATCGACCAAGGCAAAGCCCGCCACGATAAAGGCGAGGATAATGGCGACCTTCACCACCACCATCAGACTATTGACCCGTGCTGACTCCCGAATACCAAAAATGAGCAGGAGTGTCATCAGGGCAACAATCACAATGGCAGGCAAGTTGATCAGTGCGCCAGTATGTGTCCAGCCGGTTGCGCTATCGAAAGCGAGCGGCGCTCGCGCTAATGCATCAGGAATATGAAGGCCTAATGAATGCAGAAACCCTACAACATAACCTGACCAGCCAATGGCTACGGTAGTCGCGCCTAAACAATATTCAAGGATCAGATCCCAGCCGATGAGCCAGGCGATAAATTCACCCATAGTGGCATAAGCGTAGGTATAAGCGCTGCCTGCCACGGGCACGGTTGAAGCCATTTCTGCATAGCACAGGCCAGAAAAAGCACAGACGATTGCGCCTAAAATAAAGGACAACATGATCGCCGGCCCAGCATGCGCTGCCGCTGCATGGCCTGTCAATACAAAAATGCCGGCGCCGACAATGCAGCCAATACCGAGCATGGTTAAATCGAATCCAGATAAAGCTCGTTTTGGATAATGCGAGCTGCCACTGACTGCGTTGTCGTCACCCAAGGCTGCTTCAGCCTCTAACATGGCGATCGACTTTTTATTCCATAAAGTTTTCATTAAATTAGGCTAAAAGAATACTTTTGTGAGCGCTGTTTTTTGGTGTGAAAAGGCGGATTAGAGATGATGGTCCTAACTCTATCCCTAGACGATCAAATATTATACTGTATTGATTTCTCGATGGCTGGGCAAATGTTATTGCGCACTCTGTATCGACCATGAGTGATTGGTGGCACAATTGCGATAGCGGCGCGCACTCAAGTAGCTCCGATCTGATCTAATTAATATAAATAAAGAAAATGGAGACTAAATATGTTAGAGAACATATCTCACTCAGCGTTAACAGAAACCCTCACGCGGAACCTCGGCGAACTTTATTTAGGTCAAGCTCGCACTGAAAAGAAAAGTGGATACTTGAATGTAGCGCTGACACTATACAATCAGTTGAAAGAAACATTGAAGTCGCTTGGGAGCGTAAAAGAGGCCTTGAGGAAAGCGCAATATCCCTACACATTAACAGATGAGACATTGCGAGCCATGATGGCCGATGCCTATTTTGAACGTGGAGAAGTGTTAGAAGGCTTAAATTTATTTGCTAAAGCAAGGAGCAGCTATTTTAAGGCTGGAACATGGGGGCACACCGAAGCCAAACATCGTGTGGAAGCTTCGCAATCCACTCAATCAGGACACAGCACTCAATCAACTTATATTCCGCTGTTTTTTTCGGGGATCTGATAGATTTTGCAAGCGGTATCATCCAAATAACTGGATGATTTTAATTCTGAGGTGATTAAGGTTGGAAACGGCTTCGTGAATCAAGCTACGCTCATGATCGAAGACACGCACAATCGCAATGCCTTCCATCATTTGAAATATCCATCGCAAGGTAGGCGTGCTGGTGGATTTGCCCAGTTGGTTAGGCAGCGTTTCCTGGCATTGTTTGAGTCGTGTCCACATGCATTAATTCGTCGAGCAGGTTATGTTCTAGCGCAATCTCAA
>JASSUB010000009.1:0-63868 GCA_031963205.1 Mycoavidus cysteinexigens | reverse complement strand
TGCAGTTAAAGCCAAGGCCCAAGCTCAGCGCGAAGCGGCACGGAAGAAAAGCGAGACAGACCAACAAGATGACGCACTGCGACAACTTGAGCAAGACAGCCAGCAGCAATCATTCGGCGCCACCTTCGCCCAGGTGTCCGACCAACTGCACAAGGCGAGCGATATTGACTTACTAGAAGCAGCCATTGACCTACTTGATGAAGTGAACAACCCCGCGCACCGCGAGGAATTAAGCGCCATCTACCGTCAGCGCCGCGCTGAACTTGAGCAAAGCTAAGACAGTCTTTACAGATTAAATAATCTATTTTGGAAAGATAAAAATGTTTCTGACAAGAGAGGAAATATCGCATCTAACTGGCCGTAAGATGAAGGGCGCACAGATCAAGGCGTTACAAAAGATGTACATACCATATTTGGTGAACGCAACAGGCCATGCAATTATTACCAAAGCCGCAATCGAAGGTCGTAGCCAGAAAGCCAACCCAAAGACGCCTCGTAGCTGGTCGCCAAAAGTACTAAACGAAAGATAATTATGGGACGCAAACGAAGCCGTAATAATAATTTACCGCCCGGTATGCGGGCACGCCATCGAGATTCTAAAATATACTATTTCTTGGATACAGGTGGCAAACCTCGCCATGAAATTGCGCTCGGGACAGATTATGTTCAAGCGCTTATTAAATTGGCTGAATTAACACAGGATGATCAGACTTGCTATAAAGAAAATATTACATTCCGATATGTTGCAGAGCGTTATCAACTTGACGAAGCATTTACCAAAAGAGCACCGCGAACGCAGAAGGATTATTCAAATTATTTAACTAAGCTCTATGAATTTTTTGATAATCCACCGGCAATATTAGAACTTATTACAACGAAACATATTAGCGCGTATCTAGAGTGGCGTGTAAAGGACACAATCGAAAGGCTAGGGGCAAAAGGAAAACCCGTAAAAGGTAATGAGGGACAAGTATGCGCAAACCGGGAAAAGGCTGTATTTTCGTGTGTTTGGAATTTTGCGCGTAGAAAAGGTTTTACGAATGCAGCAAACCCATGTGCGGGAGCAAAAAATTTTAAAGAAACTGGTCGAGATATCTATATCGATGACGCAACTTATCAGGCGGTGCTAGCGCAGGCTGACCAGCCAACTCAATTCACGATACAGTTGGCTTATTTGACGGGCCAACGGCCAGCCGACGTATTAAAACTGGCGCGGACTGATATTTGTGAGGGAGCTATTAAAGTACAACAGAATAAAACGAATAAGCGGCTACGTATCGCAATCGAAGGGGAGTTAGAGCAATTGATTAACCGGATAATTCAAGTCACACCCGAGTCCGACAAAGTGCATTCACTCGCACTAATATGCAGTGAAAGTGGAGAAGCGCTGACTGCCTCAGCATTTCGTGGTCGATTTGACAAGGCGCGCAAAGCAGCTGCCAAAATCGAAGACGAGCGAGGACAACATGAATTTGCTGCCGATATTAGAGCCTTTCAGTTTCGAGACTTGCGCGCTAAAGCGGGTACAGACAAAGAAGAATATGCAGGTATGGCGGCGACGAGAGATCAACTCGGACATGCCGATGAAAAAATGACTCGAAAGTACGTCCGACACCGCAAAGGAAAGTTGGTTAGTCCGACCAAATAACCCTAGAATTGCGGAACTAATCCGAGGTACAAATAGATGAAAATAACAAGAATTGCGGAACTACTTGGAAATTGCGGAAATAAATAAATAGGCTTAAATCGCTGTAAGCCTTTTAGAATCTGGATTCCCGGCATGGCTTGAACGCTCTATCATCGGATTAAAAGTCCGCTGCTCTACCGACTGAGCTAACGACCCGAAGAAGAGCGGAATTATATTAATGAATGCTAATGTCTGTCAATCAAAAAAAATAAATTTAATGTATTTGCGCTAGTTTGGTTTGTGCATTTTTGGCGGCCTCGCTCCCGCTGTATTGGGCAATCACTTGCCTTAGCGTTTTGCGCGATATGTTTTTTTGTCCCTGTTCGAGTTGATTTTGTGCAATTGAAAATAAAGCATCGGGTGCACGCGGGTGAGTTGGATACCCTTTAACTACGCTTTGCAGCATCTCAGTTGAGCGTTTGTAATCACGCAGTGCATAAAAGGTATTGCCGAGCCAGTAGCGGGCAGTAGGTTGATAGGCGCTTTTTGGATATTTCCAGATGAACCCTTTGAATGCGTTGGCAGCGCGCGCGAAGTCACCTTTTTGGAATTGCGCCAACGCTGCTTTGAAGGCGTCCGCCTCGCTGAGTTGGGGGCCTGGCACGCTATTGGCAGTTTGTTGCCGTTGCTGCGGCTCAAGTTTTTTTAAACGCCCGTCGAGATCGGCGTAAAAGTCTTTGTTGGATCTTTGTATATCAATCAACTGGTTGGCTAGCGTTTCATTCTGGCCGCGCAGAGTGGCGACTTCTTGTTGTAGTTGTTCGAGTTGGTTTGCTTGGTTGAAGAGGGTACGTTGTGCGGCAGCTAACTGGTCAGTTAGGTTATCTGCGCGCGTACGTAAGTCGAGCACAGCTCGGCGCGCTTCGTCGTCGTCAAATAGACCCGCCTGGGCGGGTGCGGCTGCGCTTAGTAGTAACGTACTCACTCCTATAGTAATAAGTACGCTGCGTAGCCTAGTGCAATTAAAGTAAGAGGATAGGCGGGTCATGATTGATATTTAGGGTTGGTAGACGAGATCTGTGCGACGATTTTGTGCCCAGGAGCTTTCATTATGTTCAGTGGCTTGGGGTTTTTCTTTGCCTAGGCTGACGGCTTCCATTTGAGTCTCTGCCACGCCCATCAAAGATAAGGTACGATGTACGGCTTCCGCGCGTTTTTGGCCAAGGGCAAGGTTATATTCGCTGGTGCCGCGCTCGTCGGTATTGCCTTGGATCAAAATACGTTGCTGTGGGTGGCTTTTAAGATACTGTGCATGTTGCTGCAGGAGTGATTGGTATTCGCCATTAACGATGTAGCTATTAAATTCAAAATAAATACTATGCTTTGCAAGCGGGTTGCTTGGATCATTAAACGGATTAACCGCAGTCTGTGTGGTGTTCGCCAGATTTGCTGGTGTGCCAAGTGCGTTGGCGCTATTCTCACTCCCTATATTGGGGGCGAGCTTTACGCCTGATTGGCAGCCAGCCAGTGTAGCGATGAGAAGCGTGGCAAAAGCTAAGCGAAAATTTGACGACATTTTTTTAACTCCTGAAGGTCTAGCAAAAAATATTTCGTGCTATGTTTTAGTTGGCCTGGATGGGTGTAGTGTCCTTTATTCCGTAAAAGGTCCCCAAGAGGGCTCGCGTATATTTCCATCTTTAATTGACAGGATTTGACGGGTACGGCCATCGGTAGAGACGGCAGCGAGTACGCCACGCTGTTCTATGCGAGTTGCATATAGAATATATTTACTGTTAGGCGAGAAGCTAGGGGATTCATCGGAGTCGGAGTCGGTTAGCGCAATCGCCTCACCTGTGCTGATTTCTTGTACATAAAGCTTGAAGGCGCCGTTTACGCGCGAAATATACGCCAGTAGCTTGCCATCTGGACTCAGGCGTGGGCTAGTGTTTTCACTACCTTTGAAAGTAATGCGCTGGGCCGCGCCAGCAGTGGCTTCGCCTTGCACTGACATTCTGTAGATTTGCGGTGCGCCGCCGCGATCACTGGTGAAATAAATAGAGTGCCCATCGGCAGAAAAGCGTGGCTCGGTATCAATACTGCGACTGTTTGAGAGGCGCCGTAAATCGGTGCCATTGGCATTGATACTATAAATTTGCGTGTTGCCAGTGAGTGAAAGGGCAACGGCAAGCTGATTGCCATCGGGGGACCAGGCGGGCGCGCTATTACTTCCTTTTTGATTTGAAACCGCGGTACGTTGCTCTGAGAGCAAATCCTGTACATAGATAACGGGTTTTTTGTGCTCAAATGAGACATAAGCCACTTGAGTGCCATGGGGCGACCAAGCAGGCGAAATGATGGGCTCGGAACTGGTCAGAACGGTACGTGCGTTTTGCCCATCGGAGTCGGCGCGTTGTAGTTGATACTGGCCGCCAGTGTGTGCTACATAGGAGAGGCGGGTTGCAAAAATACCGCGCTCGCCAAGTAATTTCTGATAAATATAGTCGGCGATTTTATGGGCGCTCAGGCGTAGCTCACTGGCTGAACTGATGAGCGCAAGCCCGCTGAGATCTTGCTGTTTGACTGTATCGTAGAGTCGAAAGCGCACTTCATAATGACCATTGGCCAAATGAGCGACGCTGCCAGTCACCAGGGCATCGGCACCTTTTGCTCGCCAGCTGCCGAAATCAACTGTGTTGGTTTCGGCAATCGGCGCCATCCCTGCATGGATGTTTGAAAACCGGCCGCTGCGCGCTAAATCGGCGCGAATAATTTCGCTAATTTGCTGGGGCGCCGCGCTTTCATCGCGAAAAGCTGCCACGGCAATGGGTAAAAAGTTTGAGCCGACGCCAGTAATCTCAATCTTAAGTTGCGCGTGGGCGGTAGCGGTCGTGATAAGCAAGCAGCCTGCTATCACTGCTCTGAGAATACACTGGATGATTGAGTTCATAATGAATTTAGGTTTGTATGTCATCTCAACTACAGGTCTATGGTAACAGGTAGCAAAATAGCATGGCAGTTAGCTTTGCGAAAGCGTTGCAGGTTTGCATATAGGGCTCTGAGTTTGGTTAGAGGGACAAAACTGAGCTTAATCATTCAGGCGATAAGTAAAAGTAAAGTTAGCCGGTGCTTTGCCATTGCTGTCGCGTGGCATAGGGTCTGATTTTTGGACTGCGCGCAAGACCGCATCGTCCCATGCGGGGTTACCGCTTGCATGTACGATTTGTGCGTTTAGGATCGACCCATCGGGGGCGCATTGAACGGCTACCACCGCTTGTGGGTTGCCATCGGTTGCGTCTGCGTTGAAGGCCATATTCGATTTAACATGCCGTCGTACTTTATCGACATAGCCGGGTGAGCCGCGGCCGCCAGTGCCGGCGTCTTGCCCGGCAGTGGTTAGGCCATCGGTAGACGGGCTGTGGCCCGCAATGCCTTGGAGTGCTGACAGGCGTGCTTGGCGTTGTTGTTTGGCCAATTCTTGAGCCTGTTGCTGAGCACGTAGCATTTTTTGTTGCTCGGCTAACTGCTGCTTACGTTCTGCTTCTCGGGCTTTTTTTTCTTGAGCGGCTTGTGGTTGGCGTTCTTTTACCTTTTGGGCTTCTTGTTGTTGCTGAAGTTGGGTTAATTGCTGTTGCTGCGTTTCTAGCTTACGTTTGGCTGGTTGCAGAGCGATCTCGGCTTGCTCAGATTGGCTGGGAGAGGGGCTAGGCAGAGCCGACTCCGCTTTATCTGCAACTTCGGGGAGCGTCTCAGCATCAGGCGCTGCGTCTGGCATTGAACTCCATAGCTCAGCCTCGACACCTGCGGGCGGGTTACTCTGCCAACTGATGCCATAGAATAAAAGGGCAAATAATAAAGCGTGCGTCAGCACTGCAAACACCAGGGCGCGCCGGGTGCCGCGCTCGCGCGGTGGGTGAAATGGAGAGGGAGTGTCGTGTTTCATTTGGAAGTTTGAACGTATAAGCCAACGCGCTTGATACCCCAAGTTTTTAGATCGGACATGACGTTCATCACGGTCTGATATTGGGTATTTTTATCGGCTGCAATCACTACGGGTTGTGCGGGCGCTAAGTGCAACTGTTTTTGTAGAAAAATATTTAATTCAGTCTTCGATAGGGCGTCTTCGCGCATTTTAGCGCCACTTTTATATCGTATAGAGAGTTCTCCGTTGGCACGGACATTGACGATAATAGGTGGCGCATGAGGGGCGGGCGCAGCGTTGCCGACGCTTGGCAAATTGATGACTGAGGGAGCGACCAGGGGGGCTGTCACCATAAAGATGACAAGCAATACGAGCATCACATCAATATAAGGCACGACATTAATCTCAGCCATGGAGCGGCGGCTACGCAGCGTAGAGCGGATAGAAGTGGCGGGCATTGGGGCGTTCTCTTAAAAACAAGGGTATGTGCAAACCTAAGGCTAGGCGTGAGTGTGTCGTTGCAAAATATTTGAAAATTCTTCAATAAAAGTTTCAAAGCGCATCGATAGCCGGTCTATATCGTGCGCGTAGCGATTGTAGGCAACGACGGCTGGAATGGCCGCAAATAAACCAATCGCAGTAGCGACCAGTGCCTCGGCAATGCCGGGCGCAACGTTGGCGAGGGTGGCCTGTTGGACGTTGGCTAAGCCGCGAAATGAATTCATAATGCCCCACACCGTGCCAAGCAAACCGATATACGGGCTGACCGAGCCCACTGAGGCTAAAAAAGAGAGGTTGGCTTCAAGCGCATCCATTTCGCGCTGAAAAGCCGCGTGCATTGCACGCCTGGCATTGTCTAGAATGGCGCTGGCATCAGTCATATTTTTTTCTTTGGCTTTTAAGAATTCACGCATGCCGGCTTCAAAAATTCGGGCCAGCGCACCGGTGCTATGACGCTGCGCAACGGTACTCTGGTAAAGCGCTTGCAAATCCCCTCCGGCCCAAAAATTATGTTCAAAACGCTCGGTTTGCGCGTGTGCGTTGCGTAAAGCAAACCATTTTCTGAAAATAAATGTCCATGACGTTAACGATAGCGCGAGCAGTAATGCCATAATGGCTTGCGCCAATACGCTAGCATGCAGAACGAGAGAGAAGATGGATAAATCTTGGGTCGGAGACATCATATAAGTACAAAGAGCGGATGGGATAAGTGTACGAATTGGGGGAGTGGATTCTACTTTCGGTGTACAGCTAAGGCGCTAAATGTTTGCGCAACGGGCATCAGTTCAATGGTGTTGACGTTAACATGTGCGGGACGGTCGGCGATCCAATAGATTGATTCGGCAATATCTTCTGCCGTTAACGACTGCATATTTTGATAGAGTGCGGCGGCTTTTTCATCATCGCCCCTAAAGCGCACATTTGAAAACTCGGTACCGCCGCATAAGCCGGGTTGAATATCTGTCACGCGTAACGCGGTGCCGGCTAGGTCAGCACGTAAATTGAGGCTGAAGTGCCGCACAAAAGCTTTGCTGGCGCCGTAAATATTACTGCCTGGGTAGGCGTAATTGGCGGCAATTGAACTCACATTGATGATATGACCTCGGTTACGTTCAACCATGCCGGGCAAAAAGGCATGGGTCATGCGTACCAGGCCATTGATATTCGTGTCTATGACGGTCTGCCAGTCATTCAGGTCAGCCTGTTGTGCCGGCGCCAAGCCGAGCGCTAGGCCAGCATTGTTGACGAGGACATCGACCTCGGCAAAGCCCGGGGGCAGTGAGCTAGGTAGGGCGGCGATGGCGTCATGGTCACGTACATCAAGTGTGATCGGCAGCAAGAGCTCGCCAACTTCATCGGCTAGTGCTTGTAGGCGGTCAGCCCGGCGGGCGGTTGCAATGATGCGATGGCCTGCGCGCGCAAAGGTTTTGGCAATGGCCTGACCAAAGCCGGCAGAAGCGCCAGTAATGAGTACGATCATCTTCTTGTGTACCTTATTGTATGATTGAGGTTTTCTCCGCCGGTTATGCCAATGACTCTCTGATGGATCGAGCAAAGGCGGGGAGTGCTGTATATAGCGCGCATAGTATAGCGTTGAGTTTGCTTAGGGCAGGTTTTTGCTACGCAAGGACCTGCATAATTAAAGACTATCAAAAATTTTGTGTAAGATGATCAATTAATCATTTCAAAACGTTTGCCCGCTTGTACTTCAAAGCGGTTTTTTCGATCCAGTTATCTTGACTCATTAAAGACATTTCCATGTTTGACAAAACGAAGCACACCATTGCAAGTATCGATCCTGAATTATGGCAGGCAATCCAACAAGAAGACCAGCGGCAAGAGGCGCATATTGAGTTGATTGCATCGGAAAACTATACCAGCCCGGCGGTGATGGCAGCGCAAGGGTCGCAATTGACGAATAAATATGCGGAAGGTTATCCGGGTAAGCGTTATTACGGCGGCTGTGAATATGTCGATAAGGTTGAGCAACTCGCGCTTGATCGGGTCAAAACGCTATTTGGTGCCGAGGCGGCAAATGTGCAACCCAATTCTGGCTCGCAGGCCAATCAGGGGGTGTTTTTTGCCATGTTAAAGCCGGGCGACACCATTATGGGGATGAATTTGGCGCATGGTGGACACTTAACGCATGGTTCGCCTGTCAATATGTCGGGTAAATGGTTCAATGTGGTGAGTTATGGCTTAAATGATGCCGAAGATATCGACTATGAAGCAGCGGCCCAACTGGCTAAAAAACATTCTCCAAAATTAATCATTGCCGGCGCCTCAGCATTTTCATTACGTATTGATTTTGCCCGGCTGGCGAGTATCGCCAAGTCGGTCGGCGCCTATTTTATGGTGGACATGGCGCATTACGCCGGGTTGATTGCCGCAGGTCTTTACCCCAATCCAGTGCCGCATGCCGATTTTGTGACGACGACTACGCATAAGAGCTTGCGTGGTCCGCGCGGTGGCGTCATCTTGATGAAAGCCGAACACGAGAAAGCCATTAATTCAGCGATTTTTCCGGGCATTCAAGGTGGTCCGTTGATGCATGTGATTGGCGCTAAAGCGGTCGCGTTTCAAGAAGCACTATTGCCAGAATTTAAGCAATATCAGCAGCAAGTACTAGACAATGCACGCGTGCTGGCGGAAACACTGGTGAAACGAGGCTTGCGGATAGTTTCGGGGCGCACTGAAAGTCACGTGATGCTAGTTGATCTGCGTGCTAAGCACATTACGGGTAAGGTGGCCGAAGCTGCATTAGGTGAGGCGCATATCACGGTGAATAAAAACTCGATTCCTAATGACCCTGAAAAACCCTTTGTGACCAGCGGTATTCGCTTAGGTTCTCCGGCCATGACAACGCGTGGTTTCAAAACTTCCGAAGCTGAGCAAGTGGGTCATTTGGTGGCCGATGTATTGGATGCGCCTCATGATAGTGCCACGCTTGAACGGGTGCGAAGCCAAGTCGCCGCCTTGACCAAGCGCTTTCCAGTTTATCTTTAAGCCGCTATGCGCTGTCCTTTCTGCCAGCATGAAGATACCCAAGTGGCTGATTCCCGCGTGGCGGAGGATGGCGCTGTCATTCGCCGCCGCCGGCGCTGTCCTGAGTGCGATAAACGCTTTACAACTTATGAGCGAGTCGAACTCACATTGCCCACGGTGGTTAAAAAAGAGGGTAGCCGGGTTGAATTTGATCGCCGTAAAGTGGCAGCGAGCATGCAACTGGCGCTGCGTAAACGCCCGGTCAGCGCAGAGGCGGTAGACGATGCCATTGCACGGATCGAATATCAACTGTTGAGTACAGGAGAGCGAGAAATCTATAGCGATAAGCTGGGTGAACTGGTCATGAATGAACTGCGCCGGCTCGATAAAATAGCCTATGTGCGTTTTGCGTCAGTGTATCGGAGCTTTGAAGATATTGCTGAGTTTCAACAGGTTATTACAGAAATTAAGCAATTGCCAACAGTCGAGTTGCTGCCCCGCAAGCGTTGACTTATAGGCTTCTAAATGTTGACTCATTTGTCTCTATTACATAAGTCCTTTTTAGCATATTTGAGCTTATAATCAATCACTTCCTCGCCTCATTACGCAATTAATGAATGTTCTGGTAACTGGCGCTAACGGCTTTATTGGCCGTGCGGTGTGCCGCAGGCTTACAACTGAAGGGCATTCAGTCAATATGCTGGTGCGGCGCGCCAGTATTGGCGGTAGTGTTTTGCCGGAGTTGGTGCATGAGGCAGCGGATTTTGCCGGTATAGAAAATACTTTGGCTGGCGCTGCACCGCCGCAGGTAGTGATTCACCTGGCCGCTCGCGTGCATTTATTGCGCGATTCATCGTCAGCGCCGCTAGAGGCATTTCGTGCAACTAACGTGATCGGCACATTGCGGGTTGCACACGCTGCGGTGCGTGCTGGGGCTCGACGCTTTATTTTTGTGAGCAGTGTCAAAGCACTGGGTGAGGTGGAACCGGGTAGACCATGGCGTGAAGAAGATACGCCTGCACCCACGGATCCTTATGGCATTTCAAAATACGAAGCTGAAACGGCATTGGCTGTACTGGGTCGTGAGACGGGGATGGAAATCGTGATTGTGCGCCCACCGCTGGTCTATGGTCCGGGTGTACGTGCTAATTTTCTGCAGCTTATGCGTGCGATTCACCGTGGTTTTCCACTACCGTTAGGTAAGGCGCACGCCCAGCGCAGTTTTATCTATGTGGAAAACCTGGCCGATGTGATTGCTCAGTGTGTCACACATCCAGCCGCGGCCAACCGGGTTTTTCATGTCAGCGACGGCGTTGACTTGTCCGCGGCACAACTGGCGCTGGCGCTTGGCCGTGTACTGGGCACGCCTGCTTGGCTATGGCGCGTGCCGTTGCCCTGGCTCGCTTGGCTTGGCCGTTTGACGGGCCGCACGATGCAGATCAATCGCTTGCTTCAGCCATTGCGACTTGATATCAAGCAAGTGCGTACGGCCTTAAATTGGTCGCCGCCGTATGCCATTGAGGCAGGATTGTTGCGCAGCGCAACGTGGTATCAAGAGTCTGCGGAGACCGTAGTAAAATGAATTAGAGGTGGCGCCGACAAAAATAAAAAGAGTGAACGGATGCCTAGCCAATGTTGTGTGATTTTATATGACCTTATCTAATATGCTCAACGTATCCTCGATTTGGTTTCAATTGCCGGGTTTGGCGTTAGCTGCTGCGGCGACGGTTGCGGTTATTTTGCGATGTTTGCTGGCGCTGGACAAGAGCCGGCAGTTTGCTCCTGATGTGCCGAATCATCGTTCATTGCATACCCAGATTACGCCACGTATTGGCGGATGGGCGATGGTGCCGACTATCGTGATAGGCATGATATTTTGGACGCGGACTTTGTGGCCAATAGCCTTTGCTGCATTATTTCTGGCTTTCGTGTCGCAATTTGATGACCGGCGTGGTCTTTCTGCGCGTGTGCGATTTGCAACCCATGGACTGGCAGTGCTGACGGTGATGCTAGGATTTTCTCTATCACTGGCGGCTTGGCAGCTTGTATTGATCTCGTTTTTACTACTCTGGCTGATCAATTTGTACAACTTTATGGACGGTGCTGATGGCCTAGCAGGCGGCATGGCGCTCTTTGGGTTTGGTGCGTATGCCATGGCCGCCGCAGTTGCTGCTCCTGATTTGGCGGGCGCTGCTGCCGTAGTTGCGGGGGCCGCCGTCGGTTTTTTGGTGTTTAATTGGTCGCCTGCACGTGTATTTTTAGGAGATGCAGGATCTGTGCCATTGGGTTTTTTAGCTGGCGCGCTAGGTTTTTTAGGTTGGATGCGTGAAGTTTGGCCGTTTTGGTTTCCAGCGCTCGTGTTTTCGCCATTTATTGTGGATGCGTCGGTGACATTATGTAAACGTTTGCTGCGTGGTGAGAAATTTTGGCAAGCGCATCGCACACATTATTATCAGCGGCTGATCCAAATGAACGGCAATCATCTGGCTCCAGTCCGAGTCGCGTATGGCTTAATGGCGGCTAGTGCGAGCTTAGCGCTGATTGGCTTGCACGTGTCAGTAGGCATGCAGTGGACAGGGCTTGCCGTGTGGGCGCTGATATTAATTTTATTGGGGGCGCGCATCGATTATCGCTGGCTTGAATATATTCGGGAAGGAACTCGTTGATGTTTCGACTTAAGATCACTTGGCTTGCTTTGATTGTCTTCTTCTTTGATCTGAGTGCGGTGGTTGTCGCTTGGCTGGCAGCTTATCTGATTCGCTTTAATGGCGAAGTGCCGCCAGATTTCAAAGAAAGTGCGCTGTCGGTATTGGTCTGGGCGCTGCCTATTCATGGTCTGGCTTTTCGTATATTTGGCTTATACCGTGGCATCTGGGTTTTTGCGAGCTTGCCGGATTTACTGCGCATCGTGCGCGCGGTTGGCGCCAGTACTTTGGCTGTGATGATCGGAGCGGCGATGCTGCAGCCAAACCCGATCATACCGCGCTCGGTGTTTATCGTGGCCCCCGTTTTTCTGTTTCTGATTATGGGTGGGGCACGGGCGCTCTATCGTACGACAAGGGAGTCTCATCGTTATGGCGGCCTGATTGCCCAAGGTAAACCGGTGCTTCTGTTGGGCGCGGGGAACGCCGGTGCGAGCCTAGTGCGTGAGTTAACGCGCTCAAGCGAGTGGCGGCTAGTTGGCTTGCTCGATGATGATCCGGCTAAGCGCGGTCGTGAGATTCAGGGTTATAAAATCCTCGGGCCGATGAGTGAGTTGCAGCGCTGGACCGCTGAACTTAAGGCCGAGCATGTGATTATTGCGATGCCATCGGCGCCGCTTGAGATCCACCGGCAGGTTGCTACTCTGTGCGTGCGGGCGGGGGTCCGTGCGTTGGTGTTGCCAGCCTTGACGCCGCTTACGCAAGGACAAGCTTTTTTGTCGCGGATCCGGCAGATTAATCTAGAAGATCTGTTGGGCCGAGCGCCCATTACAATTGATATGGCCCATGTTGAAGCGCTGCTCAAAGGTCGAGTCGTGATGGTGACTGGTGCGGGCGGCTCGATTGGTTCCGAGCTGTGCCGGCAAATCTTGCGTTTTGCCCCCACGCAATTGATTGCGTTTGAGTTCTCCGAATATGCGATGTATACGTTGACTGAGGAGTTGCGCGACAAGTTTCCTGAGCGATCCGTGGCGCCAATCATTGGCGACGCAAAAGACTCCTTATTGCTTGATCAGGTCATGCAGCGCTATGCTCCGTATATTGTTTTTCATGCTGCGGCGTATAAACATGTGCCCCTCATGGAAGAATTAAATGCCTGGCAAGCAGTACGCAATAATGTGCTGGGTACCTATCGGGTTGGGCGGGCAGCGATTCGTTGGGGCACCAAGCATTTTGTGCTGATTTCAACTGATAAAGCGGTTAATCCGACGAATGTCATGGGCGCGAGTAAGCGTTTGGCTGAAATGGCCTGCCAGGCATTACAACACACTACTCAGTTTACGCAGTTTGAGACGGTGCGTTTTGGCAATGTACTGGGCAGCGCTGGCAGTGTTGTGCAAAAATTTCAAAAGCAAATTGCTAAAGGCGGGCCCGTTACTATTACGCATCCAGAGGTTACGCGCTTTTTTATGACGATCCCCGAAGCGTCGCAATTGGTATTGCAAGCGTCAAGCATGGGGCAGGGCGGCGAGATTTTTATTCTCGATATGGGACAATCGATACGGATTGTTGATTTGGCGCGTGACCTAATTCGGCTTTATGGGTTTGCCGATGGGCAAGTTAAACTCATCTACACGGGCTTGCGTCCTGGTGAGAAATTATATGAAGAACTGCTCGCATGTGATGAGACAACCTTGCCAACGCCTCACATAAAACTGCGTATCGCGCGTGCCCGGGAGGTCCCTAGTGCATTACTTGATGAAGTGCTGCCGTGGCTGATGCAGCGCCGGATTTTAACTGACGCTGAAGTGCTGCGCGATTTACGGCGTTGGGTCCCAGAATATTCGCCGCGAGTAGAGCCTACATTGGCCAAGCGTGCCTGAATCCGTTGCCTATATTCCGGTTGCGAACGAATAATTCCGTATAGATCAGCTTATTACTGTGTATGGCAATCTTCTCAAAGATAAAACATTTTCCTGCAGTGTAGGAGATCAGCGAAGCGATGCAAAAAGCATCGCTGATTGCTTTTATGGCATGGGGCGATGTCCGCGTTGTGGTTACTCAAATTGTTAACCACAACCACCTCGTAACCGGCATTCAGCAGTTCAACACAAGTGTGTGAGCCAATATACCCAGTGCCACCTGTGACTAAAATGGTTCCTTTATGGTTTGCTAGCTTATTTCTTTGCTAATTAAATTAAAAAGAGGTAGGTAAAAGTACATTAGGCTATGATTCGCACATTGCATGAATTCTATCTCAGAGAGATAGAGATGAGTTGAGGCTGTATTATAAATTGCATACCCATTAGCTTCTGAAAATGTAGTTTTTTATTTGCTTTTTAAGGCTTTTTCATTCCATGATTTCAAACTCGATTTTCAAAGCATACGATATTCGCGGCATTGTTGGTCAGACGCTGGATACGAGCGTTGCGCATAGCATTGGCTTGGCGTTTGGTAGCGAAGTGCGCGCTCATGGCGGTGATGCAGTTGCCATCGGCCGCGATGGCCGTCTATCTGGTCCAGAGTTGTCCAAAGCGCTGGCCGATGGTTTGCGCGCCGCCGGGGTCGATGTCATCGATTTGGGCTTAGTGCCAACACCGCTTGGCTATTTTGCTACCCATGTGCCGCTGAATGGCCGTCAAGTCGATTCTTGCATTGTGGTAACGGGTAGTCATAATCCGCCTAATTACAATGGTTTTAAGATGGTGCTGCGTGGTGCGGCAATCTATGGCGAGCAAATTCAGGCGCTGTATCAACGCATTGTGGCGAAAGAGTTTACTGCAGGGCAGGGTAGCTATCAGATGCATGATTGTATCGCCGCGTATATCGAGCGGATTGTCAGCGATATTAAGCTTGCCCGTCCATTAAAAGTGGTCGTTGACTGTGGCAATGGAGTCGCAGGTGCGATTGCGCCGCGTCTTTTTAGAGCGCTTGGGTGCGAAGTGCATGAACTTTTTTGTGAAGTAGATGGTCATTTTCCGAACCATCATCCAGATCCGGCTCGCCCTGAGAATCTGCAAGATGTCATTGATGTGTTGGCGGCAGGCGATGCAGAAATTGGCTTTGCGTTTGACGGCGACGGTGACCGGCTAGGCGTAGTCACCAAAGATGGCCAGATTATCTATCCGGACCGTCAGCTGATGTTATTTGTGCGTGATGTGTTATCCCGTCATGCAGGTGGACAGATTATCTACGACGTAAAATGCACGCGTAAACTTGCGCCATGGGTGCGGGCACATGGTGGTGAGCCCCTGATGTGGAAAACAGGTCACTCACTGATTAAAGCCAAGCTGCGTGAAACCGGTGCGCCGCTTGCAGGTGAAATGAGCGGACATATCTTTTTTAAAGATCGCTGGTACGGCTTTGATGATGGTCTTTATACCGGGGCGCGGCTACTTGAGCTACTGTGTCGCACAGATGACCCGAGTGCCTTACTCAATGGGCTACCGGATTCGATTGCAACGCCTGAATTGCAAATAAAATTAAGCGAGGGAGAAAATTTCAAGCTGATTGAACAATTGCAAAAATCTGCGCGTTTTAGTGGTGCCGATGAGGTCGTGATGATCGACGGTTTGCGGGTTGAATATCCAGATGGTTTTGGTCTGGCACGGGCGTCTAATACTACGCCGATGGTTGTGCTGCGCTTTGAAGCAGATGATGAAGAGGCGCTGGAGAGGATTCAACGAGATTTTCGTCGTGTGATTTTGGCGCAAAAGCCCGACGCTAAATTGCCTTTTTAAGCGTTTTTAACAAACCCGCGCCTCAATATAATTACCGTTTAAGTTTAGCGTGTCAGCCATTTGTTTCAGATGCAAAAAATATTAATTGTTAAAGTGTCATCACTCGGCGATGTCGTGCATACGATGCCGGTGATTGCCGATATTCGGCGTCAGCATCCGGCGGCGCAGATCGATTGGTTGGTTGAAGAGGGGTTTGCTGATCTCGTGAGTCTTGTTGCCGGTGTGCGCTGTGTGATTCCATTTGCGCTACGCCGCTGGCGCAAACGATTATGCTCACCGGCAACCTGGGGGGAGATCCGTCAGTTGCGGCAGCGGCTAGCGAGTGAAGCGTATGACCTAGTGATTGATTGTCAGGGCCTGATAAAAACGGCCTGGGCGGCGCATTGGACACGCGCGACGGGTGCTCGGGTGAGTGGGCTGGGTAATCGCACAGAGGGTTCTAGTTATGAATGGCCGGTACGCTTTTTTTATGATCAGTGTGTTGCGATCGAGCCGCATACTCATGTGCTAGAGCGTTCGCGTCAACTGGTGGCGGCGGCACTCGGAGATTCTGCTCTGTTATCAGGAGAGATCGATTTTGGTCTTGATACGCGGGCGGCTGAGACGGCATTGATAAAAACCGGCTTTAAGTTGCCATCACCCTATGTGGTTTTAGTGCATGCCACTTCGCGCACAGATAAGCAGTGGCCGCAGGAACAGTGGCTTGAACTGGGGCAAATATTACTGCGTGCGGGTATCTCGCTGGTATTGCCGTGGGGGCAGGCGACAGAACTGGCGGTGAGTGAAAAGATCTGCGGCTGGCTCAATGCACGTCTAACCTCGGTGGCTGGGGCAGACGCTGCAGCCTATGTGCCGCCGGCTTTAACCTTGCCGGCAGTCACCGGGCTACTGCTGAGTGCGGCGGCAACGGTTGGCGTTGACACCGGGCTGGTGCATATGGCTGCGGCCCTTAAGCGACCCACCATTGAGCTTTACAATTTTGATACGGCTTGGCGCACGGGTGGTTATTGGGCGCCAAACATCATTAATTTGGGCGGGGCGCAACAGCCTGCGCGACTTGCCGATGTACGGCGCGCGTTGGTTGATTTCGGTGTACTGTAATTCGTCTATGTTCAACCATTTTTTTGTCTGTGATGCCTGTGCATGATTAAGTGGTGGGTAATCTTAGCAACCCTTGCTACAGTTTTCGGTTAAATCTCTCTGATGCTACGCCAAATTTATCGTGCTTTATGGTGGCTGGTGGCTCCCGTTGCGGTGCTGCGGCTTTTATGGCGTTCTCGCTGCGAGCCGGGTTACGCCCGGCATATTGGGGAACGTTTTGGCTTTGGGCATTTGCCTGGCTTTTTAAATGATGGTGCGCCTTTGCTCTGGGTGCATGCAGTGTCGGTTGGTGAGACGCGCGCGGCGCAGCCGCTGATCGAGGCTCTTCTAGCGGCTTGCCCAGAGGCGCGCATCTTGATTACCCATATGACGCCAGGCGGCCGGGCAACGGGTGAGGCGCTGTTTGGCGCGCGCGTACGGCGTTGTTACTTACCCTACGATATGCTGTTTGCCGTGCGGCGTTTTCTAACCCGCTATCGGCCCACGCTTGGGGTGGTGATGGAAACGGAAGTGTGGCCAACGCTGATTGATGAGTGCCGTCGGGCTCGCGTGCCGCTGGTATTAGTGAATGCGCGTATGTCAGCACGTTCATATCGGCGAGCGGCTAAATTCGGGCAGGCCGGGCGTGAAGTTTTTGGTGGTTTTACTCGTGTCTTTGCGCAAAGCCCAGCTGATGCCGAGAGACTCAGTGCGTTAGGCGCACGCCCTGTGACGGTGCTGGGCAACCTGAAGTTTGATATGGCGCCGCCTGCCGCTCTGATCGCCCGCGGCCAAACCTGGCGCTTAGGGTTTGGCTCGCGCCCAGTATGGGTAGCAGCTAGCACGCGCGCTGGCGAGGAAGCACTCGTACTAGATGCATTTAAACGTAGCGGGCTGGCTGAAAATGCTGTGTTAATTTTAGTGCCACGCCACCCGCAACGCTTTAACGAGGTGGCGGCATTACTGGCGCGAGAAGGTTGGCGTTTTGCCCGGCGTTCGGCTTGGCATACCCCACCTGTTGACAATGATTTTTCAAAGCAAGCAATAAACCGCGCAAACCAGCCATTGCTTGAGCCTGATATTCAGGTATGGCTGGGCGATTCGATGGGTGAATTGGGGGCGTATTATGCCGCAGCGGATGTGGCTTTTATTGGTGGAAGTTTGTTGCCATTTGGTGGACAAAATTTGATCGAAGCATGTGCTGCTGGGGTGCCGGTTTTAATTGGCGCTCATACCTTTAATTTCGAACAAGCAAGTGCGGATGCAATCAGCGCAGGCGCGGCGCGGCGCGTGGCTGACACGGCCGAGCTTGGTAAAGCATTGTGCACGCTGCTGATAGACTCGAATCTACGTACTACAATGAGTACCGCAGCAGTCGCGTTTGCTGCCCACCACCGTGGCGCAACGTGCCGTACGGTGGCAGCACTCATGGCGTTGCTCAGAAACTCAAATTAAGTCGTCACACTATTTCAGAAGCTAAAGCGTGAAGCCTCTATTGCGTTAACTAGAGGAGGGGCCCACGTTTCAAATAAAACTTCGCTCTGGTACTCGTTTTTAGCAACACAGGTAATGAGTTGCGCTTGCATCAACGGTGCAGTGCCAACGAAAGCGCACAGACGGCCTCCTGGCTTGAGTTGCGTGAGTAATGTCGGCGGTAGAACCGGTAGTCCACCAGAGACCACAATCACATCATAGGGCGCTTGCTGCGGCCAGCCTTGCGCACCGTCACCCGTGACCACGCTTACCTTCGAGATAGTGTTTTTAAGCAAATTTTCTTGTGCGAGCGCGGCAAGTTCGGCATGGATTTCAATCGTCAATACGTGTTGACTATAATATGAAAGTAAGGCGGCCATGTAACCGCTGCCTGTGCCGATTTCAAGTATGGATTCATGCGGTTTCAGTTGGAGTACTTGCAAGATCCGCGCTTCGATTTTTGGGGACAACATATGCTGTCCGCAGGGCAGCGGAATTTCAAGATCGGCAAAGGCAAGATTTTGGTAGGCGGGCAGTACAAAATTCTCGCGTTTAATGATTTCAAGCAAACTCAATACATCCTGGTCAGATACATTCCAGGGACGAATCTGCTGTTGAATCATATTGTAGCGTGCCTGTTCGAGATTCATAATAAAAGTTGGCTATTTAACGGAGGCCGAAGTATGATGAGAAAAATAGATAGGCGCAGTAGAAAACCCAGCCAAAAAACTAAGTACAAGCAGCGCAAAAGCGACCATCAAGCTTATGACAACTCGTATTGTATCAAACAGATGAAACCATGAGCTATCCTTTTACTACGGCTATGCATCGCCGCCTGATCTTGGGATCAGTTGGTTTTTTTGTTCTGGCGCTATTATTTGGCGCCTGTAGTAGTTCTATCTACTCATTTATTTCTGGTCAGTATACTTTTTCGGCACGGGAAATCCAGGTTGCGGTTGAAAAGAAATTTTCATATGACCAGCAGATTTTACAAATTTTTAAGCTTAAATTTTCCCATCCTCAAATCACTTTACAGCCAAAGGCAAATCGGCTGGCAATTGCACTAGACGCGCAAATTAGTAGTTCTTTTATGGCGCAGCCAGTGAATGCTCAACTCACTCTCAACAGTGAGCTTTCCTATGATCGTATTCGCCGCTCTGTAGTGCTGAAGCATCCCCAAGTTGAGCATTTACAGTTTGAGGGTATGGAGGATGAATTTAGGCGGCAAATCAACACCGCCGCTGCATTGCTGGCGACGCAATTGTTGGATAATTATCCAATTTACACTTTTAAATCGGATCAATTGTTGTTTGCTAAGGTTGCTTATGAGCCTGGTACGATCACCGTTGTGCCAGAGGGTGTTCGGGTACAACTGGTCGAACGTTAAACCATCGCTGTAAAGAGTTCTGTATTTTTGGCCTATTTTGCTTCCTCACGTTACCCAAATTCAGCCAATGCCTGCTGCTATTTTTCCAGGATCGATTGTCTTGAGGGCGGGTTTGTTGGGCAAGCTGAGCGCCCATATCAACTGTGCCAGGTGCGACTTAAATAGCGCTTGGGCAGAAGCGCACAATTGGATCAGGTATTATTTAATGGTGATTAACCTACCCTGGCAAAAAGGAATGTGATTTGAATATTGATTGGATCTTTGCTTTTAAAGCACTATTGCTTGGCATCGTTGAAGGCTTGACCGAGTTTTTGCCAGTCTCAAGTACCGGCCACCTGATTGTAGCCGGTAGTCTGCTTAACTTTACCGGTGAGCAAGCCAAAGCATTTTATGTGGTGGTTCAGTTTGGCGCGATTCTCGCGGTCAGTTGGGAATTCCGCCGCAAAATTGTAGAGTTGGCGACCGGTATCGTGAGCCGCCCAAGCGCGCGCCGCTTCACCTTAAATATTATAGTGGCGTGCATCCCCGCCGTGTTAGTCGGGCTGACTTTTGATAAACAGATCAAGGCGCTGCTGTTTACACCGGTGTCAGTTGCGTTAGCGCTGGTGATTGGGGGCCTCGTGATTCTCTGGGCAGAGTGGCGACAATCTAATGGGGGTAAAGCGCCGCGTGTACAGGCATTAGATGAATTAACCGTAGCAGATGCGCTTAAAGTGGGTCTAGCGCAATGTTTTGCTTTGATTCCAGGGACTTCACGCTCGGGCTCAACGATTATTGGCGGTATGTTATTTGGGCTTGAGCGGCGGACTGCGACGGAATTTTCTTTTTTCTTGGCAATCCCCTTGTTGTTTGGCGCCACCGTATACGAACTGTATAAAATGCGTGCGCTTTTTGAGACGGTGGATATAGGCGCTTTTATCCTTGGGTTGGTAGCGGCTTTTGGCAGCGCATTTATTTGTGTGCGCTGGCTATTGCGCTATATCGCGACTCACGATTTTAGAATTTTTGCCTGGTATCGGATCGGCTTTGGCTTATTGATTTTACTGACAGCCTATACCGGTGCGATTCAATGGACTGCATAATAATTTGATGCAGTCCAGTCCCAGCGGCCCGCTAGCGGGTTTAATCTGCGCGCCGCTGAAAGACCAAATCCCATACGCCATGCCCGAGTCGTAACCCGCGCTTCTCGAACTTTGTGACTGGGCGATAAGCCGGCTGCGGCGCATAGTTGCTCGCGGTATTTTGGAGTAAAGGCTGGGCGCTGAGTACTTCGAGCATTTGCTCAGCGTAGTTTTGCCAGTCCGTCGCACAATGCAAGTAAGCACCGGGTTTAAGACGAGAAGCGAGCAGGCTGACGAAAGGGGCTTGTATCAAACGGCGTTTATGGTGCCGTTTTTTATGCCATGGATCCGGAAAAAAGATATGAATGCCGTCTAAGCTCGCAGGGGTAATCATGCGTTCAATGACTTCGACCGCATCGTGTTGGATGATACGGATATTTTCAAGCTGGTGTTCGGCGACTAACTTTAACAATGCGCCCACTCCGGGCTGATGGACCTCAATCCCCAAAAAGTTAGTCGCGGGTAAATGGGCGGCAATCTCCGCCGTCGCGGTCCCCATGCCAAAGCCAATTTCCAATACACAGGGTGCCTCCCGTCCGAAAATAGCGGGCCAGTCAAGCGCTGTGGCGGTGGGTGGGCAAGGTAAGACAAAGCGTGGTGCAAGCGTGTCAAATGCGCGTTGCTGGGCGTTTGATATACGCCCAGCACGCGTGACAAAACTGCGCACGCGACGCCTGGCTAAATCTGTAGTGCTAAGCTTGGAATCTATCAATTTCTATTCTTGTTAATACGGTCAAAGGCAAGCGCAGCAGCCTCGGCCTTGTTGCTAAAAAATGGCTGTGCAATGGTGGCATTTGCACTATTCAATCCGCTCAGCAGCGTCCCGACAAAATTGGCAATCGGTGCCGCATGCTTAACCAAAAAGCGTGCAATATCTGTTTCCGCATATTCTAGCAGTTTGCCTCCTTTATGCGGTTAGCCAAATGCAAAGTAAGCGCCTAGCATCCGAAGTAGCCGATTTAGACAGCGTTTTCTATGATCGCGCTGAGGCTTGCTGGTTAAGGTTATAGCGAGATCAATGCTATGCTTCGCTTCGCGTTTTTAATTTTGCAGACTTTTAATGAAGCACTCTCATCGATACACCGCAGGTTTTATTATGATTTTTGCTAGCGCCTTGCCGCTACCGATCAGCGCACAGCCCGAAGCAAAAATACGCGATGGTTTAACGCATGGGCCAGTGGTCGTGACGGCGGTTCGGCAAACTCTGCCACTGAAGGTGGTGGCGGATCCTAAGGAATTTAATCAGACCCCGGTGAGCGATGGCGCGGACTACTTAAAAAAAATTCCTGGGTTTTCGGCGATCCGAAATGGGGGGGCGAATGGGGACCCTGTATTGCGCGGTATGTTTGGTTCGCGCTTAAATATTCTGATAGATGGCAGCACGTTATTGGGTGCGTGCGGCAGCAGAATGGATGCGCCGACTTCTTATCTTGCGCCTGAAAACTATGATGAACTGACGGTCATTAAAGGGCCTCAAACCGTCACCGGAGGTCCAGGCGCTTCAGCTGGTACGATTCGTTTTGACCGCCGCCCACAACGGTTTGCTACCGCCGGCATGCGTTTTGATGGCAGTGTGCTAGGTGGGGCATGGGGCCGTAACGAGCAAAGAGCAGATTTAACGGTGGGTTCCCCAGAAGGCTATCTGCGGCTGATGGTGAACCAGGCGCGTGCCGGTGACTATGCGGATGGCGCTGGTAAGACTGTGCCATCTAGCTGGGATAAATGGAACACAGATGTAGCGGTAGGATGGACACCCACGGCTCATACACGCTTAGAATTGAGCGCAGGTACGGGTGATGGCGCGGCCCGGTATGCTGGGCGCGGTATGGATGGTGTGCGCTTTAAGCGCAATAGTTTTGGTTTGCGTTTTGAGAAAAGCCATTTAAGTGGTTTATTGGATACGCTGGCAGCGCAGATTTATTACAATCAAGCAGACCACGTAATGGATAACTATACATTGCGCCAGGTTCCGCCACAGGGACGACCCATGGCTTCTGAATTAGAACGCCAGATTGTAGGCGCGCGGCTTGCTGCTACTTTACCGTGGGGCAATGACGTTAAACTGGTGAGTGGTCTGGATGCGCAGATTCATCAACGCCAATCACGTGCGCTTAAAGTTAGCAAAAGCGGGTCATGGGCCAAACAAGTCAGCTTTTCGCAGGTGGGGTTTTTTAACGAACTGACCTGGTATATGACCGAGCAAACGCGCATGGTGAGCGGTACTCGCCTAGACTGGATACAGACTAAAGATCACCGGCCACGGTCTAATCCCACTGCTAATCCGCAGCGCCATGCCGTTTTGCCCAGTGCATTTATGCGTTATGAACGTGATTTAAATCGTCTGCCTGCTATGGCATATATAGGGGTGGGTCACGTTGCGCGTTTTCCTGATTATTGGGAGCTTTTTTCGCCTAAGTTAGGCCCGACAGACTCGTTTAATGCGTTTGATGGTATTCAGCCTGAAAAAACCACCCAGCTTGATGTGGGTGCACGCTATACAACGGATCGGCTGCAAGTATGGACTTCGGCTTATTTGGGCTATGTGCATCATTTTATTGTGTTTAAAGCACTGAATGCAAAAGTGGCCGAAGCGCAGGCGACGAATATCAATGGCCGCATGATGGGGGGCGAGTTGGGAGCGAGTTGGCAGTTAGCGCCGCATTGGCGTGTGGAGAATAGCCTGGCCTATGCTTGGGGTGAAAATACGCGTGAGCGTAAGCCGCTGCCTCAGATGCCGCCGTTAGATATGCGTTTTGGGCTGCATTATGATGCTAGTCGTTTAACGGCCGGAGCAATCTGGCGAGTGGTTGCCGCGCAGCATCGCTACGCCTTAGAGCAAGGCAATGTGGTTGGCAAGGATTGGGGGCCGAGTGCGGGCTTTAGTTTATTGTCAGTAAATGCGGGTTATCGCATCAATAAAACGACCCAGTTGGCCGTGGGTATTGAGAACGTGTTGAATAAAAATTATGCAGAGCACCTAAATCGAGCAGGGAATGCAGGATTGGGTTACCCAGCGGATAATTCGGCCCGGATTCACGAGCCGGGGCGGATGGTGTGGGCACGGCTTAGAATGAAATTTTAAGTGTGCTGATTATCAGGTCGAGGCTGCACTCTCAAATAATAAAGTCCGTAATGCTGTGGGAGAATCAATAATATAATCGGCCTGCCATTTTTCAGGCGAGTGTTCACTATAACCATAAGTCGCCGCAATGGTTTTCATCCCGGCTGCTCGGCCAGCTTGGATATCGCGTAAATCGTCACCGATATAGGCAATTTGGGTGGGCGTAAGCTGCAGTTGCTGAGCCGCGTATAAAAGAGGCGCTGGGTGCGGCTTAGCATGAGCCGTCGTGTCTCCGCTGACAACGCAGTTTGCGTGATTCAGACCCAGCCGCTCTACCAACGGTTGCGTCAAGCAAGCAATTTTGTTCGTCACAATGCCCCAGCGCACGTGATGCGCTGAAAGTTCAGCAAGTAACGCCTCAATCCCTGGAAAAAGTACGGTTGCACTGTCCAGGTCAGCGGTATAGTTGGCTAAAAATTCTTCAAGCATTGCCACGAAATCACGATGTGTTGCATCAATCCCAAACGCGCCACCGAGCAGCCCACGTGCACCGGCAGATGCAAATGGACGTAATTGTCCAAGCGATAGTATTGGCATGCCACGTGCATCGCGCATTTTATTGACTGCCGCCGCAAGATTGGGCGCTGTGTCAGCCAGCGTGCCGTCAAGATCAAAAAGGATTGCGCGCTCGGTGCTGGGTGAGATAAATGAGGTATCGCTCATACACGGACACAAGCCAGCATGTAATTGATGCTGGTGTCATCGGAGAGCGTAAAGTGTTGGCTCATTGGAGCATAACTTACGCCTTTAAATGCGTGTAAATGCAGCCCAGCAGCACGCGCGTATGAACTTAATTCAGCCGGGCGGATAAACCGTGCGTAGTCGTGGGTGCCACGCGGCAGCATTTGGGCAATATATTCTGCTGCGATGACTGCAAATAGATAAGATTTCAAATTGCGGTTAAGCGTTGAAAAAAATACCCAGCCGCCAACTTTAACAAGCTTAGCGCAAGCGCTCACAATGGAGCCAGGATCGGGCACATGCTCTAGCATTTCCATGCAGGTCACCGCATCATAGGCGCCAGGCTCACGCAGGGCAAGGGCTTCGGCTGAAACTTCTTCATACTCTAGCATGACGCCACTGTCGAGACGATGCAATTCAGCGGCGCTCAATGCATCAGAAGCGAGGTCGATGCCTTTGACCTGTGCACCAAGCTGAGCCATTGATTCAGCCAAAATACCTCCGCCACATCCTACATCTAGGATGCGTTTGCCCCTCAGTTGCGTATAGGAGTTGATCCAATCAAGCCGCAATGGGTTCAGTTGGTGCAGAGGTTTGAATTCAGCCGTAGGGTCCCACCAGCGATGGGCGAGAGCGCTAAATTTTCTGAGTTCGTGCGGGTCAGCGTTGATCATCGATTTAATCTGGAGCGTAAAAAAGCCCTGCCAAAGCAGGGCTTTTGCATACTATATGCAGCTTAGCTTAATAAGCAGGCTGAACAATCGCACCGGGTTGAACCGGTACGACGACTTCTTGAGTACGAGAATTCACTTGCGTGGCTACCGTGCCGACTACTTCAACTTCTACTCGACGGTTTGGAGCTAAACAGGCGATCAGGTCTTGCCGCTTCTTTTGGTGGCAATCAGTGACAACTGGATTGCGTTTGCCTTTAGCTTCTGTGTAAATGCGGTTTTCGTCAATACCTTGACTCGCTAGATATGCTTTCACGGCTTGTGCACGTTGCATTGAAAGCTTATCGTTATAACGGTCACGACCGATTTTATCGGTATAGCCCGTGGCGACGATGACTTCAAGATTCAGTCCTTTGACTTTTTGGGCGAGTGCATCCAGTTCAGCTTGACCGCTAGCTTTCAAGATGGCCTTATCAAAGTCAAACAACGTGTCGGCTTGATAGGTGATTTTTTGGCTAGTGATTTGTGGCGCGACAGGGAGCGTCTCTGTGGCTTGCACGACAAGAGCGCCATCGCATTTTGGATTGGCCGTCGCGGGCGTCCAAGGCGCACTACGCCAGCATAGCTCATTGGTGCCATTCGTCCACACATATTCTTGGCTGCCGTTGGCCCAGTTGTCGGTGTTTACTTGAGGTGAAAGCTGTATGGATTGCGCCGAAGCAGAGGTAGCCATTACTGCAGCAGTTGCGATGACGGCGAGCTTGGAAAGTGTGTTCATATTTCTCCTCTCGAGTTTGAAGTTACCGCAGGTTTTCTGCGCGTCTGATGATTAGAAAAATGATGCTCGCAGAAGGGCATTGAATGTAAGCTAAAAATACTCAATAAATTGCATTGCAATGCCTGTTTGCGTAGAGTTATTCTGCCATATCACATCGCTAAGCCGGTGAACATTTCTTCTAAAGCGGGTTGTGATTCGGTAACTGTGGCAAGCGCGCAACAGCTGAGTCAGGGCAACTGGGCCATAGCACAAGGCTGCGCATGCTAAAATTACGTGTTATTCATCTTTAACTTGGCTCTTGATACAGCCCCTTATCTTTAATGCAATCGCCGTTAGCGCGGTTTTTGCCATAGAACAAACTAGCCTGATAAATGGATCAATTCGCCAAAGAGACTCTACCCATCTCGCTTGAAGAAGAAATGCGCCGCTCTTACCTCGATTACGCCATGAGCGTTATCGTAGGGCGAGCGCTGCCCAGTGTTTATGATGGTCTTAAGCCGGTGCATCGGCGTGTATTGTATTCAATGCACGAACTGAATAATGATTGGAATCGGGCTTATAAAAAGTCCGCCAGGATTGTTGGGGATGTCATCGGTAAGTATCATCCGCACGGTGATGCCGCGGTCTACGGTACGATTGTGCGGATGGCGCAGGATTTTTCGTTGCGTTATATGCTGATTGACGGGCAGGGCAATTTTGGTTCCGTCGATGGGGATAACCCTGCGGCGATGCGTTATACCGAAATCCGCATGGCTAAAATCGGCCATGAATTGCTGGCTGACCTGGATAAAGATACGGTCGACTTTGAGCCCAATTACGATGGCAGTGAAAGTGAGCCCGTGGTGTTGCCAGCGCGCATGCCGAATTTGCTGATTAACGGCTCATCCGGCATTGCCGTTGGGATGGCGACGAATATTCCGCCCCATAATTTGAACGAAGTGGTGGATGGTTGCCAGCTCTTGCTGCAAAACCCACAGGCATCGATTGATGACTTAATTGCGGTGATTCCTGCGCCTGATTTTCCGACTGCGGGTATTATTTATGGCATTGCCGGCGTGCGTGATGGTTATCGTACCGGCCGTGGCCGTGTCGTGATGCGGGGTAAAACGCATTTTGAAGAAATCGATCGTGGCCAGCGTCATGCGATCATCATTGATGAGCTGCCGTATCAGGTCAATAAACGCATGTTGCTTGAGCGCCTAGCCGAGTTGGTGCACGAAAAACGCATTGAAGGGATTTCCGATATCCGCGATGAATCAGACAAGAGCGGGATGCGTGCGGTCATTGAACTCAAGCGCGGCGAAGTGCCAGAGGTGGTATTGAATAACCTCTACAAAAATACCCAGTTGCAAGACACCTTTGGCATGAATATGGTCGCCTTGGTCGATGGCCAGCCAAAGCTCCTTAATCTGAAGGAGATACTGCAGTGTTTCTTAGCACACCGGCGTGAGATTATTACCCGCCGTACGGTGTATGAATTGCGTCGGGCGCGTGAGCGTGGGCATGTCTTGGAGGGACTGGCGGTTGCCTTGGCGAATATCGATGAATTTATTGCCATCATCAAGGCGGCCCCTTCACCGCCGAGCGCGCGGCAAGAGTTGATGGGGCGTGCGTGGGATTCGCCGCTGGTGCGTGACATGTTGTTGCGAGCAGGGGGCGAGACGCCGGGCGGCGGCGCCGCGTATCGGCCAGAAAGCTTAAACCCGAGCTTTGGGATGCAGCCTGACGGCCGCTATAAATTATCCGATGTGCAAGCGCAAGAAATTTTGCAAATGCGCTTGCAGAGGCTGACCGGGCTTGAGCAAGATAAGATTTTGGCGGAATATCGCGAGATGATGAAGCAAATTTCCGATCTGCTTGATATTTTGGCGAAACCGGAGCGTGTTCGCACTATTATTAGTGACGAGTTAGCGGCAATTAAAAAAGAGTTTGGCGATGCGCGTCGCTCATATATTGAATTCAATGCAACTGAGCTCAATACAGAAGATTTAATTACGCCGCAAGACATGGTCGTGACGCTGTCGCATGGCGGCTATGTAAAGGCGCAGCCTTTATCCGAATATGGCGCGCAAAAGCGTGGCGGGCGTGGTAAGCAAGCAACTTCAATGAAGGAAGATGATTGGATTGAAACCTTGTTTATTGCGAATACGCACGATTACATTCTGTGCTTTTCCAACCATGGCCGTGTGTATTGGGTTAAGGTCTATGAAGTGCCGCAAGGTTCGCGCAATGCGCGGGGGCGGCCAATCGTTAATATGTTTCCATTGAATGAGGGTGAAAGGATCACGGTCGTGCTGTCGGTGAAGGAATTCTCTCCTGAGCGTTATGTTTTCATGGCAACCTCGCTTGGCACGGTCAAGAAAACACCGCTTGAAGCTTTTAGCCGCCCACTCAAAAAAGGGATTATTGCGGTCAATCTGGATGAAGGCGATTATCTAATTGGTGCGGCGATTACCGATGGTGAGCACGATGTCATGCTCTTTTCAGATAGCGGCAAGGCGGTGCGCTTTAGCGAAAATGATGTGCGGCCGATGGGGCGTGGCACCCGTGGTGTGCGTGGCATGCGGCTAGAAGAAGGGCAGCAGGTCATTGCTTTGCTGGTGGCGGAGAATGAGCGGCAGTCGGTGTTGACTGCCACTGAAAATGGCTTCGGCAAACGTACCCCAATTGCTGAATATACCCGTCATGGGCGCGGTACCAAAGGGATGATTGCGATTCAAACTAGCGAGCGTAACGGTAAAGTGGTGGCGGCAATCTTAGTTGAGCCGGAAAGCGAAATTATGCTGATTACAACGGCGGGGGTATTGATCCGTACACGGGTTGCCGGCATACGAGAAATGGGCCGCGCCACACAAGGTGTTACACTCATTACCCTGGACAAAGGAACCACGTTATCGGGACTGCAACAGGTAGCTGAAACCGAGACAGAGGTCGATGTTAATGTTGAGACAGAGATCGACGCTAACCCTGAGTCAGAGATCGATGCTAATACCGAAACCAACCCTGAGGCAGGTTCTAGCCTTGAAAACGATTAATTTTTATGGAGTAATCAATGCAAATAAAATTTAAGTCATGGATGTTGCTAGCCCCTTGGTTTTTGTTGGCGCCCGCTTTTTCTATTGCTCAGCCGCTGACACTGCAAGGTGAGGCGCTTTCCGCCGCTCCTGCCGCAATCCCGCTTGATCCGGCTCAGCAGGCGGCGATTAAAGATTTGCTAGAGGCTATCGACGCGGATAAGCATGCTACGGCAATTGGTAACAGCGCTCAGATGCAAATGAAACAATTAGTGCCGGCTATTTTGTCTGATGCATTGTCGGAGAATAAAAAGCTCACTGATGCACAAAAGCGCGCAGCTGTTCCACACTTGCGGCAAAGCGCATTAGCTAAACTGGCTGAGCAAGCTGGCCAACTGTTTACAACGCCGCAATTTCATCAGGATGCGCTGCAAGCACAGCGCGATGCTTATGCCAAATATTACACCGCCGGTGAAATTAAAGATTTAACTAAATTCTACAAAAGTAAAGCAGGCATTAAGTTTCTGCAAGTGCAAGACCAAGTGGGTGGTTATGTGCTCAACAGCTTAATGCAAAAGTACATGCCGCCGTCGATCCAAGCGGCGCGCGAGCAAGCTGATAAAGAAGTTGCCTTGGTCGCGAAGTCACGGACTCCTCAAAAACCTGCAAGCAAGGCGGATAGCACGGCCAAGTAACGTGGTTGATGAATTTTTAAAAGAATGGCCGTTTTGCATACCCGCGCAAAACGGCCATAATTATTTAATTTGGGTCCTAAAGCGGGCTTGTTTCTGCCTTCTGATTTCCTCGGTGGCACAAAAACAAATAGCAGTCATGCGATTTTAAATAACGCAGGACGAGGTTGCGTGGCTTGGCAATCCTATCGATAAAAAACGATTGTCCTGAAACGCCCTTGAATACGATTGATGCAGATGCGCCCATTTAATTTTGCTGCCGGTCCGGCAGCCCTACCCATTGAAGTACTTCAGCAAGCCGCCGATGAGATGTTGGATTGGCAAGGCACGGGCACAAGTGTGATGGAAATGAGTCACCGTAGCCGTGAATTTGAGTCAATTCATCAAACTGCACTGGCTGATCTGGCTGAGTTACTGATGCTGCCGGCAAATTACCGCCTGCTTTTTTTGCAAGGCGGAGCGCTTGCCGAAAATGCCTTGGTCCCATTAAACCTGCTGGGCGCGCGCACAGCGGCGGATTATGTGGTGACGGGTACATGGTCGCGTAAATCGCAATTGGAAGCAAGCCGTTACTGTGCCGCGCATATTGCTGCGACGAATCAAACAAGCAGTCTCAAATCCCCGCAAAATAGAGAGCGGCTTGGTATTCCTGCGTTTACTGATTGGCAGTTGTCTGCTGATCCGGCTTATGTCCATATCTGCACCAATGAGACAGTGAATGGCGTTGAGTTTTTTGAGATCCCGGATTTAGGCGAGGTGCCGTTGGTGGCTGATGCGTCATCGCATCTATTATCGCGCCCGTTGGACATCACCCAGTATGGCGTAATTTATGGGGGCGCGCAGAAAAACATAGGCATGGCCGGCGTTACTTTAGTGATTGTGCGTGAAGATTTATTGGATCGGGCACTGGCGATTTGTCCTTCAGCTTTTGAATGGAAGACCGTTGCCGCGCATAATTCAATGTATAACACGCCGCCTACTTATGCTATTTATATCGCAGGTCTTGTCTTCAAATGGCTTAAACGGCAAGGTGGGCTCGCGGCGATAGAGGCGCGCAATATTGAGAAAGCGCAACTGCTCTATCAAACGATTGATGCCAGCGACTTTTATATTAACCGGGTCGAGCCTGCGGTCAGGTCGCGCATGAATGTCCCATTTTATCTTGCAGATGAAACCCGCAACGATGATTTTTTGGCGGGTGCGCGCGCCTGCGGCCTGCTGCACTTAAAAGGACATGCTTCGGTTGGCGGCATGCGCGCCTCGATCTATAATGCGGCGCCGCTCGCAGCAGTGCGGGCACTGGTTGATTATATGCAAGCCTTTGAGCAACGCCACGCTTAGGAGGGCTAGCCAACGGATGGTACTGAATCCATACCCTGACTTTTCTCTTGCCGTTTAATATTTTAATATAGCATGGATGATGAACAGCCGGCTCTGCAGCCTCTACGAGATAGTATCGATTTGATCGATGGGCAGCTACTCACGTTATTAAACCAACGTGCGGCGCTGGCACTTGAAGTCGGTGAAATCAAGAAGCATTTTAAGACGCCAGTGTTTCGCCCTGAGCGTGAATTGTCGGTACTCACGCGTTTGCAAGCGCTCAATCAAGGGCCATTGCAGGCTAAGCACATCGCTGTGATTTGGCGAGAAATCATGGCGGCCAGTCGGGCTCTTGAAAAGCCCTTCACGGCGGCGTTTCTCGGGCCGGTGGGCACGTATAGTGAAGAGGCTTTGCATAAATATAGTGGTTCTGCGGTAGAGGGCTTGCCTTGTCCGTCGATCGATGAAGTCTTTCGAGCAGTGGCAGCGGGGGCGGCCAATATCGGTATCGTTCCGATTGAAAATTCAACTGAAGGTGCAGTCTCACGCACGCTTGATTTGTTGTTACATTCTCCGCTGATGCTCACTGGCGAAGTGGTCTTGCCAATCCAGCATAGCCTATTAACGCGCACGGGTACGTTGGCTGGCGTTTCGCGTGTGTGCGCCCATGCACAGGCACTGGCGCAATGTCAGCATTGGCTGACGACGCATGCGCCGCAACTCGAACGGCAAGCCGTGGCTAGCAATGCTGCTGCTGCTCAATTGGCGGCGGCTGATGCGAGCGTGGCGGCGATTGCGAGCGAACGGGCCACTATCCATTATAATTTAGCCACCGTGCAGGCGATGATGCAAGACGATCCGCATAACCGTACTCGCTTTGTGGTGATTGGTGGGGGCTCGAGTGCGCCCAGTGGTTGTGACCAAACTTCGCTGATCTTAGCCGTGAAGAATGTAGCGGGGGCGGTGTGTCGGATGCTCGAACCCTTGGCGCGTTATGGCGTTTCGCTGACGCGTTTCGAGTCGCGGCCAGCCAAAAGCGGCGCTTGGGAATATTATTTTTATATCGACCTTGAAGGACATTATGCCGAGGCCTCGTTAGCGGCCGCGTTGGCAGAATTAGAGCAAAGCGCAGCCTTTATTAAAATCCTCGGTTCTTACCCACGGGCGCATTGATATGGATGCAGCTCCCATTTTTCTGTTGCGGTTGCGGCTGCTGTGTCAGTGAGTCATTTGTGATCGACCTACGGATAGCACTTTCAGAGGGCGACGGCGCAGCAGTTCAAGGATTATTTGAGCGGGCTCGCCTAGTACGCACACATTGGTCATCATCTAAAAATGAAGCATCTTGATTTAGGACCGTATACCCATGCAAGGGGTACGGTGCAGTTACCGGGCTCAAAAAGCATCTCGAACCGCGTGCTTTTGCTAGCGGCGCTGGCGCATGGAAAAACGCTCATCACGAATTTGTTAGAGGCGGATGATACGCGCGTGATGTTAGAGGCGTTAGCTACGCTTGGCGTGGATTGTCTGCGGCAAGATCAGGATTATGTCGTGACTGGAGTGGGGGGTGTTTTCCCGCTCAGAAAAGCCCAGCTTTTTCTTGGCAATGCCGGTACTGCCGTGCGCTTGTTAAGCGCAGCTCTCGCTCTGCAGGCGGGGGCGAGCGACCGCGCATATCAGATTTCAGGTGTACCGCGGATGCATGAAAGACCCATCGGGGATTTAGTCGATAGTTTGCGCGCGCTAGGCGCATCGATTGAGTATGCTGGGCGTGACGGTTTTCCGCCGCTGCTGATCGGACCTATGCAAAAGAGGGCTGAGACAGTGGCGGACAACGCCGATCCGGCGACTTCTATGATTAAAACAAATCCGGCCACTTTTATTATCGCGCCTCATCAGCAACTCTCTGTGCGGGGCGATGTCTCGAGCCAGTTCTTGAGTGCTGTGTTGATGGCACTGCCATTGCTGCCGGCGGCACAACCCAAGGTCATGATTAAAGTTGATGGAGAATTGATTTCAAAGCCCTATATTGACCTTACGATCAGTTTGATGGCGCGCTTTGGCGTGCAAGTAGAGCGCGAGGGCTGGCAGCGCTTCACTCTAGCAGCAGGTTCATCTTATCAAGCGCCAGGCCATCTCGCAGTTGAGGGCGATGCCTCATCGGCGTCTTATTTTCTGGCCGCCGGTGCCATCGGCGGGGGGCCGCTGCGAGTAACCGGAGTTGGGGCCGAGAGTAGCCAGGGCGATATTGGCTTTGCCAATGTGTTGACCCGCATGGGGGCAAACGTCATGATGGGGCCAGACTGGATTGAAGTCAGTGGTGCTACCCATAGCCCGTGCCGGTTCAAGGCCATTGATATGGATTTTAATTTAATCCCTGATGCTGCCATGACAGTTGCTGTGCTCGCGCTTTTTGCCGAAGGCACGAGCACTTTGCGCAATATCGCCAGTTGGCGCGTGAAAGAGACAGATCGGCTAGCCGCGATGGCGACAGAACTGCGTAAATTAGGCGCCACAGTTGACGCAGGAACCGATTTTTTGCGGATTACTCCACCCGCCACGCTCACCGCCGGGGCCGAGATTAATACGTATGATGATCACCGTATGGCAATGTGCTTTGCGCTCGTGAGTTTGGCTGGGGTGCAGATTAGAATTAACGATCCCAACTGTGTTGCCAAAACATTTCCTGATTATTTTGAGCGCTTTGGCGCAGTCGTACAATGACAACAGTTAGAGAACACGCAAAACAGCATACAAAACTGCATGTGCCAGTGATCGCGATTGATGGGCCAACGGCCTCTGGTAAAGGGACGGTTGCGCAGCAGGTGGCCAAGCGTTTGGGATTTGATTACCTGGATAGCGGCGCCTTGTACCGCCTACTTGCGTTGGCGAGCATGCGGCGCCAGCTTGCGGTAGAGGACGTTGCGGCCCTCACTAGATTGGCCCGCGAACTGCATGTCGTCTTTAGAGATGGCTATGTCAAGCTGGATGGTGCGAACGTATCTGATGAAATCCGCGCGGAAGCGATTGGCAATCGAGCGTCTGAAATTGCCACGCATGCGTCGGTAAGGCAGGCGCTGATTGCCCGCCAGCGAGCATTTCGCACGTTACCGGGCCTAGTGGCCGATGGCCGGGATATGGGTACGGTGATTTTCCCAGACGCCAATTTGAAGATTTTTTTAACGGCAAGCGTTGAGGCGCGCGCGCAAAGGCGTTATAAACAATTGATAGAAAAAGGTTTTCCTGCTAGTATAGAAACCCTCTCGCAAGATTTAGCTCAGCGTGATGCACGCGATATTCAGCGTGCGAACGCGCCGCTTAAGCCTGCTGAAGATGCAAAAGTGTTCGATACCTCTAGTCTTTGCGCTGATCAAGTGACTGACCAGATACTCGAGTGGTTTGCTGCATTATCGATTCCCATGTTTCACGCCCAGACCCATGTATAGGCGGATCCATAGGTACGGTCATGTTTAAGTTGGCTGCTGTTATGAAGACAGCGGCTTGATAATTAACCCTTAACCCCGCGTACAATTTTGCGTTAAGCAATTCTCAATATAGTGCGCGTAGTACACCTCTAAATTTATGTCCGATTTGCAAACCTCAACCTCTGCTCCTCTCACCGAATCCTTCGCTGCGCTGTTTGCTGAATCACTTACCCGCCAGGATATGCGTGCGGGCGAAGTGATTTCTGCCGAAGTGGTACGCTTTGACCACAATTTTGTGGTTGTCAATGCAGGTCTTAAATCCGAAGCGTATATAGCGCTCGAAGAATTTCTGAATGATCACGGCGAGCTTGAGGCGCAAGTGGGTGATTTTGTTTCCGTCGCTATCGATGCGCTGGAAAATGGTTATGGCGACACCGTTTTGTCGCGTGATAAAGCTAAACGTCTGGCTTCTTGGCTGTCGCTTGAAAAAGCCTTGGACGATAGCGCGTTGGTCACTGGCACGATCACCGGCAAAGTTAAGGGTGGTCTGACCGTCATGGTCAACGGCATCCGTGCTTTCTTGCCGGGCTCATTAATTGATACCCGTCCAGTTAAAGACACAACGCCTTATGAAGGCACGACAACTGAATTCCGCGTGATTAAATTAGATCGCAAGCGCAATAACGTGGTTCTATCACGCCGTGCTGTGATCGAAGCGTCGCAAGGTGAAGAGCGCGCGAAGCTGCTTGAAACCTTACAAGAAGGCGCAGTGGTTGAAGGTGTGGTTAAAAATATTACGGATTACGGCGCATTCGTTGATCTGGGCGGCATTGACGGTCTATTGCATATTACTGATATCGCATGGCGTCGTGTGCGTCATCCGAGCGAGGCACTGACAGTGGGCCAAACCATCACTGCCAAGATTCTCAAATTCGACCAAGAAAAGAACCGCGTTTCGCTGGGTGTTAAACAACTGGGCGGCGATCCATGGGAAGGTATTGCCCGCCGTTACCCATCTAGCACGCGTTTATTTGGTAAAGTGACCAACATTACCGACTATGGCGCATTTGTTGAAGTTGAGTCTGGTATTGAAGGCTTGGTGCATGTGTCCGAAATGGATTGGACCAATAAGAATGTTGCCCCGGGCAAAGCCGTACAGTTGGGCGACGAGGTTGAAGTGATGGTGCTTGAAATTGATGAAGAGCGTCGTCGTATTAGCCTTGGCATGAAACAGTGCAAACCTAATCCATGGGACGACTTTAGCCGCAACTACAAAAAAGGCGACAAGCTTTCAGGTGCGATTAAATCTATTACTGATTTCGGTGTCTTTATTGGCTTGCCTGGCGCTATCGACGGCTTGGTGCACTTGTCTGACCTATCCTGGAACGAGTCGGCTGAAGAGGCTGTGCGCAAATTCAAGAAAGGCGATGAAGTTGAAGCGATTGTCTTGGGCATTGATGTTGAGAAAGAGCGTATTTCACTCGGTATCAAGCAGCTTGAAGGCGACCCATTCAATAACTATACTGCCATGAACGACAAAGGTTCGATCGTGCAGGGTACAGTTAAATCGGTTGATGCCAAAGGCGCTATTGTGACGCTGGCAATCGAGGTTGAAGCCTACTTGCGCGCATCTGAACTCGGCCGTGAGCGCGTTGAAGATGCCCGCACTGTCCTTAAAGAAGGTGACGCTGTCGATGCGATGATCATCAATATTGACCGTAAAACCCGTAGCATTAATCTGTCTGTTAAGGCGAAAGAGGCCGGTATCCAGCCAGACGCAAACCAAACCCAACGCGACAATAGCTCGGCAGCAAGCGGCACGACCAATCTTGGTGCACTGCTTAAAGCCAAGTTGGATAGTCAAAATCAGTAAACGAGCATGACCAGATCTGAATTGGTCGCTCAGTTGGCTATGCGCTTTCCGCTGCTTGTGCTTAAAGACACAAGTCTTGCGGTAAGTGCGGTGCTCGATGCGATGTCTGGAGCGCTCGCTCAAGGTCATCGTATCGAGATTCGTGGTTTTGGTAGTTTTTCTGTGAATTGTCGTCGCCCAAGAGTGGGCCGTAACCCAAAGTCAGGCGAACAAGTGCTCGTGCAAGAGAAATATGTGCCGCACTTTAAACCAGGTAAAGCGTTGCGTGAGCAAGTTGATAGCCGGGCTGACACTACTCCCCTCTAATTCGCTTTTCCTATCCTCCAGCCGGTAGCCGCTTCGTTTATAATACGTTTCTGCTACCCGCGCTGATAGGCGATTAAAGCCTGTCTGTTTTCATAACCGAAGCATTCATGAGCTGATTCGCATGCGCTTTCTAGTCTGGCTGGTTCGCCTTTTTGTTTTTGCAGTGTTGTTATTATTAGCCCTGGCTAATACGCAAAGCGTAACGCTGAATGTCTTCGCTGGTTATAGTTGGCAGGCGCCGTTGATTATTATCGGCTTTGCTTTTTTTGTCGTGGGTATATTGGCTGGGTTACTTTTTACTCTTCCTGCAAATTTTCAGCGGCAGTTTGAAATTGGGCGTCTTAAGCGCGAACTCAAGCGTGCGCGCGAGCTATCGATGGCACGCGATGAATTGCCGCCGCCGCTGATCTAATCAAAAAAATAAGTAAGAGTTGACGCATGGATCTTGATTTCTGGTGGCTGCTGGTTATTCCGTTGATTTTCGGTTTGGGTTGGATGGCGGCGCGTTTTGATCTCAAACATTTGCTGGCAGAAGGCACAAACCTGCCGCGCTCTTATTTTCGTGGCCTTAATTTTCTGCTAAGTGAGCAACACGATAAAGCAATTGATGCTTTTATTGAGGTTGCCAAACTCGATCCAGAAACTACCGAACTCCATTTCGCGCTAGGCAATTTATTTCGCCGCCGGGGTGAAACCGAGCGTGCCATCCGCGTCCATCAAAACTTACTCAATCGCACTGATTTGCCAGTAGTGGAAAGAGATCATGCGCTGTATGAATTGGGCCAAGATTTTTTGAAGGCGGGACTTTTCGATCGTGCCGAAACTGCATTTGAGCAGTTGGCGGCAGGAACATATGCCAGCGAAGCGCAGCGTAGCTTATTAACGATTTATAGTATTCAAAAAGATTGGCAGCGAGCGATTGCGATTGCCGAGCGACTCGAAGCGCTGGGCGTGCAGTCTTGCCGCCAGCAGATCGCACAGTTTTATTGTGAGTTGGCTGAAGAGGCATTGCAGCGTAAACAACTCGAGCAGGCGCGTAGTGAACTTGAGCGCTCGCTGGCGGCTCATCCGGCCAATGCGCGCGCCATGATTTTACAGGGTCAAGTTGAACTCGCGTTGGGCAATCTAACCGCGGCGATTGACGCCTGGATGCAAATTGAGAAAGAGAATGCGACGTATTTACCCCTGGTCGCTGAAAAGCTGATGAGTGCCCATGAGAAACTGGGCCTGGCGGAACAAGGCAGCCGCTTATTAATTGACTATCTTGAGCGTCATGCATCGCATGCTTTATTGGATATTGCTTATCCATATATTGCTACGCATCAAGGGGTTGAGGCCGCCCATGCACTGGCGCGCGCGCAAATGCAAAAAGCGCCAAACCTAACGGGCATGATTAGATTGCTTGAGGCGCAACTTGCCAGCGCGGAAACGGAGCGTCGTAGCGAGCTTGAGTTAATGCGCAGGCTATTAATTCAGCGCACAAAAAATTTGCCGCGTTATATCTGCCGGGATTGTGGTTTTCGCGCCCGGTTTTTTTATTGGCAGTGCCCAGGCTGCCGCGGTTGGGAAACCTACGCGTCATGCCGTACAGAACCTATGGCACATAGCTAGTTAGGATTTAAGCCTGCAGCCAACTGCATTCACCCTATTGAATTTTATTAAATTAAATAAAAACGCATGAAAATTACTATTATCGGCACGGGCTATGTTGGCCTTGTCACCGGAGCGTGTTTGGCAGAAACCGGTAACTCTGTATTGTGCATTGATGTCGCGGCGCATAAGATTGACCTGCTGAACAACGGCGGTGTTCCTATTTACGAGCCAGGGTTACGGGAAATGCTGGAGCGCAATCGGGCCGCTGGACGGATTCATTTTTCGACTGATCTGGCGGCGGGAGCGGCGCACGGCGATATCTTATTTATTGCTGTGGGTACGCCGCCAGACGAAGACGGTTCGGCTGATCTGCAATATGTGCTCGCTGCCGCTCGTAATATTGGCCAGCACATGAATAGCTTTAAGGTTATTGTCAACAAATCGACGGTGCCGGTTGGTACTGCGCAGCGTGTCCAGCACGCTATTGCTGCTGAGCTAGCAGAGCGCGCGCTAGAGCATCCGTTTTCAGTCGTGTCAAATCCTGAGTTCTTAAAAGAAGGGGCGGCACTTGATGATTTTATGCGGCCGGACCGGATTGTATTCGGTTGCGACAACGATCAAAATGGTGTGCGTGCAGCTGACATGATGAAAAGCTTATATGCGCCCTTTAACTGCGATCATGAACGCTTGCTGCAAATGGATGTGCGTTCGGCCGAAATGACCAAATACGCGGCCAATGCAATGTTGGCAACCCGTATTTCTTTGATGAACGAACTGGCTAATTTGGCTGGGTGCATTGGTGTTGATATTGATGCGGTGCGCGCCGGTATCGGTGCAGACCCACGAATTGGCAAGCATTTTCTATATGCGGGCTGCGGCTATGGCGGCTCTTGTTTTCCAAAAGATGTACAAGCTTTGATTCGTACCGCTAGCGAACATGATCAGCCTTTACGTATCCTGTCGGCGGTTGAAGCAGTCAATGATGCGCAAAAGCAGGTGTTGGAGCAGAAAATTGTCGCCCGCTTGGGCGCAGATTTATCCGCTTTTCGGTTTGCCGTTTGGGGGCTTGCGTTCAAGCCTGACACCGATGATATGCGTGAAGCGCCAAGTCGAGTCTTGATTGCTGCCTTATTGGCGCGTGGCGCTAAGGTGACGGCTTACGATCCGATTGCAATGGATGAAGCCAGACGCGTTTTTGCGCTTGATTTGCAAGCTGAGTCGACCGCATTTGCACGTTTGTCATTTGCGGCTGAACCCATGCAGGCTGTCGAGGGCGCGGATGCGTTAGTGGTGGTGACAGAATGGAATGCATTCAAGAGTCCTGATTTCCAGCTGTTACGCGCGCAACTGAAAACGCCGTTGATTTTTGATGGCCGTAATTTGTATGAGCCTGCTGCGATGAATGCACTAGAAATTGAATATCATGCAATCGGGCGTACTGATGAGCCACTTTAACTTATCTGCTACCTTGGCCGATCAAGGAGATCTATATGGTGGCTGTCGATAAGGCTGTGCAAACCGACCAGCGCGGGCCGGTATTACGAGAGCAACTAGTCCCAGCACGGGTGTTAGTGGTGGGGGATGTGATGCTCGATCGTTACTGGTTTGGCGATACAACCCGCATCTCGCCTGAGGCGCCGGTGCCGGTCGTTCATATACAGCATTGTGAGGAACGCTTGGGTGGGGCGGCCAACGTTGCGCGCAATATTGCGGCGCTTGGCGCACAAGCCAGCCTGATGGGTGTGATTGGCGATGATGAAGCGGGCCGCCAGTTGCTTAGGTTACTTGCTGAAAGTGGTGTCGGTGCTTACCTTGAGCAGGATGAAGCACGGCTGACTACAGTAAAACTACGCATTGTGTCGCGCCAGCAGCAATTATTACGCGTTGATTTTGAAAAGAAATTAACCTATGAAGCGCCACCCGCTGGATTGACGGGTTTTAAATCATTGCTTACTACGCAAGATGTAGTCTTACTCTCTGATTATGGCAAAGGGTGCTTAACGGCCCACGTGGCAGAGATGATTGGCGCCGCGCGTGCTGCTGGCAAGCCGGTATTGGTGGATCCTAAAGGCGACGATTGGACGCCTTATCGCGGGGCCAGCTTGATCACGCCAAATCGCACCGAATTGCGCGCAGTGACGGGCAGTTGGCAGTCGGAAGACGACCTTAAACAACGCGTTGGGCAGTTGCGCCTAGCGCTTGATATTGACGCTTTATTGCTCACGCGCTCAGAAGAAGGAATGACGCTTTATTATGCTGACAGCGCACTTCATATTAACACGGTAGCACGTGAAGTCTATGATGTAGCAGGCGCGGGGGACACCGTGATCGCTACCTTGGCGGCGCTGCTAGCCGCGGGTGTGCCGCTGGTTGACGCGGTCATGCACGCGAATCGAGCGGCTGGCATTGTCGTTGGCAAGCTCGGTACCGCGGCGGTAAAATACGATGAACTTTTTTTCATAAAAAAGCCAATCAAGTTGGATGCCACGTAGATGAACAGATACCGTCACTACGATGAGCTTAAACTAATCTACGGAATATATTGATGACTCTGATTGTGACTGGCGCAGCCGGTTTTATTGGTAGTAACCTGGTAAAAGCGTTAAACGCACGCGGTGAACATAACATCATTGCGGTTGACAATCTGACGCGCGCTGAAAAATTCAAAAATTTAGTCGAGTGCGAAATCTCCGATTATCTCGATAAAGCTGAATTTATCGAACGCTTTGCGCGCGGCGCCTTTGGCAAAATACGCGCGGTTTTTCATCAAGGCGCCTGCTCGGATACGATGGCGGCTGATGGCCGCTATATGATGGAGAATAACTTTGCGTATAGCTGCTCCTTGCTAGAAATATGTGCTGCGCAGCAGATTCCTTTCTTATACGCCTCATCCGCCGCGATCTATGGCGGCTCTAGCGCCTTTATTGAAACGCGTGCTTGCGAGCGTCCACTGAATGTTTATGGCTATTCGAAATTCTTATTCGATCAATTTGTGCGCCGCAAATTGCCCGCAGCGCGCACTCAGATGGTTGGTTTTCGCTATTTTAATGTGTATGGGCCAAACGAAGCCCATAAAGGGCGTATGGCTTCGGTCGCGTTGCACAATTTTAATGAGTTTCGGACGCAGGGCCGGGTGAAATTATTTGGCGAATATAATGGCTATGCAGCCGGCCAACAGCAGCGTGATTTTGTCTCGGTTGAAGATGTGGTCAAGGTCAATTTGCATTTTTTTGATCATCCTCAGCAGTCGGGTATTTTTAATTTGGGCAGCGGCCAGGCACAACCCTTTAATGATATTGCGGTGAGCGTAGTCAATACTTTGCGCACGCTGGGCGGTGAAGCCGCCTTACCGCTTGCCGCACTTGTGGCGCAGGGCCTGATTGAATATATTCCTTTTCCAGATGCGCTGCGCGGCAAATACCAATGCTTGACCCAAGCTGATTTAACGCAGTTGCGCAAAGCGGGCTACAACGCGCCATTTTTGAATGTCGAGCAAGGTGTAGCACGTTATGTAAATTGGCTAATTGGCCAGCTATAATTAGCCGCGCAGATCACCTACACTGGTTCTCCTTAAGCGATGCAAATAAGCAAAAGTATCGCGTTAACGCCCCTTAAAGGAGAGCCAAAATGCTCAAAAATCTGCTATTTATTGTATCTGTACTGGCGCTGACCTCTACTCTCGCGATTCATCCCGCGTATGCAGGTATTGATGTCAACTCTGCTAATGCCGCAACTCTGCAAAGTATAAAAGGGATTAATTCTGTCAAAGCGGAGACCATTGTTAAAGAGCGTGATCAACATGGTGCGTATAAGGATGCGGCTGATTTAGCCGTACGCGTGAAGGGCTTAGGCCAGCGGTCAGTGGCTAAATTTCAACAAGAGGGACTGATGATTGGCACGGTAGCAGAGCCGCCTGCTCCCGCCAAGCCGAATGTCACTGCTCAGCCCCGTTCGACCGGCAAAAAATAATACACGTTTTAAAAACGATACATCCTTTCTGCTCCAAAGAAGATCTGCACTAGCGTGAGATAGGGAGGATGTTAACCGCCGTGATCACACTATTGGGGATGGCGGGGATTCTGTATCGTGCGCGCGACCTTGGAATTATCTCGCCCACCTACCGTGACGAACAAACGAAGTTATTCCGCTTTAAAGGTTGGTATTGGAAAGAGCCCGGAGGCGACTACCCCACCGAGAAAGCACACATTTTTGAACAACTGGTGTTTCACGCATTAGCTGAGGAGTACATTGGCGAGTCCAAGGCCGCAGAGTTGATGAACATGCCGTTGCAACAATTTCGGCAAGTTCGGAATCTGGAGCGCTTGACGGAAAGCATAGAGGAGTTGGCTTGTGCGGCGATTAATCAGTGATGCCAATATCTTGATGGTCATGCGGTTGTTTGGCGATACTGCTTGCAAAATCTAACAGATTGAACTCGGAGGTAGCGAAATGTACGCTGAATTATTCAAATAGCAAGCCAAGGCCTTGGCTTTTATACAAAAAGTCTTTAAAATGCTTGCTTCTTTAGGCTCGTAGCTCAGCTGGTTAGAGCACCACCTTGACATGGTGGGGGTCGTTGGTTCGAGTCCAATCGAGCCTACCAACGAATATTTTCATTTAATTGATATTAATGCGGCCTTAACCAGATGTTGTTAAGGTCGCATTTTTTTGTCCTTCTTTTTTGTATGGTTACGCCAGAGGCAACTCGCTTCTGAATCGCGGCTAGGAGCGTTTGATGATTTCGGTACATTTACTTGACGGCTCAGTGCGGGAGTTCGAGTACCCAGTCTCGGTGGCTGAAGTTGCGGCGGCAATTAGTCCTGGGCTTGCTAAGGCCGCGCTTGGCGCGCGCCTTGATGGGCAGCTAGTCGATACTTCAGCAATCATCGAGCGTGATGCCTCGTTAGCCATTATCACAAGCCAAAATGAAGATGGTCTAGAGATTATCCGCCATTCAACCGCGCATCTGCTCGCTTATGCGGTCAAAGATTTATTTCCAGAAGCTCAGGTGACAATTGGACCGGTGATCGAAAATGGCTTTTATTATGATTTTGCTTATAGCCGCCCATTTACCTTAGAGGACCTTGAGACCATTGAAAAGCGCATGCGCGAGTTGGTTAAGCGCAATGAAGTCGTGTCGCGCCAGGTCATGCCGCGCGAACAGGCGATCTGCTATTTCAATGATATCGGTGAACATTATAAAGCTGAAATTATCGGATCTATTCCGTCGGGCGACTCCATTTCCCTGTATTCGCATGGTGGTTTTACCGATTTATGCCGTGGCCCGCATGTTCCTAATACGGGTAAATTGAAGGCTTTCAAATTACTGAAGGTGGCGGGGGCATATTGGCGGGGCGATGCGCGTAATCAGCAATTACAACGCATTTATGGCACTGCTTGGGCGAGTCAAGAAGAATTAGACGCTTATTTATATCGGCTAGAAGAAGCCGAAAAGCGTGATCATCGTAAACTCGGTAAGCAGCTTGACCTGTTTCATTTACAAGACAATGCGCCGGGTATGGTATTTTGGCACCCGCCGGGCTGGTCAATCTGGCAGCAGGTCGAACAATATATGCGGGCCCGCCTTACCGTTGCCGGCTATCGCGAGATCCGCACGCCGCAGGTGATTGATCGGGCGCTATGGGAGCGTTCAGGCCATTGGCAGAACTATCGCGACGGCATGTTCACGACTGAATCGGAAAAACGTGATTATGCAATCAAACCGATGAATTGCCCGGGGCATGTCCAAGTCTTCAATCACACACTCCACTCGTACCGAGATTTGCCATTACGCTTGGCGGAATTTGGCTCATGTCATCGCAATGAACCCTCAGGTGCGTTGCATGGGTTAATGCGCGTGCGGGGGTTTGTGCAAGACGATGCGCATATTTTTTGTACCGAAGAGCAAGTGATTGCTGAATCCATCGCCTTTCATACATTGGCGATGGATATTTATAAAAATTTTGGTTTTACGGACATTGAGGTCAAATTATCGCTGCGTCCTGAGCAGCGCGCCGGGTCTGATGAAGTTTGGCAGCGTGCAGAAGCAGGCTTGCGTCAGGCTTTATCGGCGTGCGGCCTAAGCTGGCAAGAACTGCCGGGCGAAGGCGCTTTCTATGGGCCGAAGATTGAATACCATATTAAAGATGCGTTAGGCCGCTCATGGCAATGCGGCACACTGCAACTGGATTTTGTGTTGCCGGAAAGACTAGATGCTGAATATGTGGCAGAAGATAATAGCCGCCGTCGGCCAGTCATGCTGCATCGGGCTGTATTGGGCTCACTGGAGCGCTTTATTGGGATTTTAATTGAACATTACGCTGGCGCATTGCCGGCATGGTTGTCGCCGGTTCAGGTGATGGTGCTGAATATCGCCCAAAGTCAAGCAGCGTATGCGAGCGAGGTCGCTGAAACATTGCAAAAACAAGGCTTTAGAGTTGAGGCCGATTTGCGCAATGAAAAAATTAGCTATAAAATACGCGAACATACGTTACGGAAGATCCCTTATTTGTTGGTTGTAGGTGACCGGGAACGTGATGCTCAAACGGTCGCGGTACGCGCCCGTGGTGGGGTAGACCAAGGTGTGATACCCATTGGCGACTTTCTTGAAAGTTTACGTAATGAGGTGTCGTGCTTTAAATAATACGGTTTAAAAAGCCCGCTGTATAAAATAGGATGGCTATGCAAAGCGCTTGGTTAAGGTGAGCGCGCTAAACATAGCTGATTTTTTAATTGAAAAAGGAAATAACATCGCTACAGATAAATCTTCACACCGCCTAAATAGCGGAATTACAGCGCCTGAAGTGCGTTTGATGGGTGTGGATGGCGAGGCCATTGGCATTGTGAAGCTGGCCGAAGCTTTGCGTTTAGCAGAACAAGCCGAGATCGATCTAGTCGAAATTGCGCCGCAAGCGGCGCCGCCAGTTTGCCGCTTAATGGATTATGGGAAATTTAAGTACCAAGAAGCCAAAAAAGCGCACGAGGCAAAGCTGAAACAAAAGGTTATCCAGCTTAAAGAAGTCAAATTCCGTCCAGGAACGGATGAGGGTGATTACAACGTTAAGTTGCGTAATTTGGTGCGTTTTCTTGAAGAAGGCGATAAAACCAAAATCACTTTGCGTTTTCGGGGCCGTGAAATGGCTCACCAAGAAATTGGTATGCGGATGCTTGAGCGTTTGCGTGGAGACCTTGAAGAACATGGACAGGTCGAGCAAATGCCGAAGATGGAAGGGCGCCAGATTGTGATGGTGTTGTCGCCTAAGAAGAAAAAGTAACTGGCCTAGCTTAACGGCTATCTAGTACAAAGTTTGGGTAGTACAAAATTTTGATCACTACGCAGAAGGTTTGCGTAGTGGCCAAAAGGTTCGGCGGGTTGATTGCCGGTATAAGTGAACAGAGGTCATATAAGGACGGCGCACATGAGCCGTACACCTATGTTTCACGTTCAAAAAACAGGAGTTTTAATGCCTAAAATGAAAACCAAGAAAAGCGCTGCCAAGCGCTTTGTGGTGCGTCCAGGGGGCACCGTTAAACGGGGCCAAGCCTTTAAGCGCCATATTCTCACCAAACAGTCGACGAAAAGTAAACGTCAGCTGCGTGGCACGACTGAAGTACATGCAGCTGATGTCAGTTCTGTACGTGCAATGCTTCCATACGCTTGATCTCACACTCACATACATAGGAGAAAACCATGCCTAGAGTTAAACGTGGGGTCACCGCGCGGGCCCGTCATAAGAAAGTCATCGATGCCGCTAAAGGATATCGTGGCCGTCGTAAAAATGTCTATCGAGTAGCCAAACAGGCTGTCATGAAAGCTGGGCAGTATGCCTATCGTGACCGTCGTAATAAAAAGCGTGTTTTTCGTGCTTTGTGGATTACCCGGATCAATGCCGCCGTGCGCGAACATGATATGACCTATAGCGTGTTCGTCAATGGCCTTAAAAAAGCCGCGATCGAGTTGGATCGTAAAGTTTTAGCCGATATGGCGGTGATGGACAAAGCCGCGTTTGCAGCGATTGTTGAGCAGGTTAGAACAGTGGTTGTAAACTAGTTTGTTACCCTAGTTTGAGAGGCCTCGCACCCTCCGTGTTGGGTCACTCTCTATCGCGTTAAGAATGGGGTTCTCACTGAACCCCATTTTCATTGTGGCGCTTGCATTAAAGTTATATTTTGGAAAACCGATGAATTTGGAGCAGATTGTTGCCGATGCTCGCCATGCTTTCGCACAAGCGGCAGATGCGGTTTCCCTAGAAAACGAGAAAGCCCGTTTTCTAGGGAAAGCGGGGCAGTTGACTGAACTTTTAAAAGCCCTTGGCAAGCTTGATGCGGATACTCGCAAGCTTGAGGGGGCGCGGATTAATCTGGCTAAGCAGCAAGTCGAAGAGATGCTGCGCACGCGCCGCGAGCAATTAGCGGATGAGTTGATGCAGCAGCGCCTGGCGGCGGAAGCGATTGATGTGACTTTGCCGGCAAGAGGCGCCAGTAAGGGCAGCCTGCACCCGGTGATGAATACTTGGGAGCGGGTTGAACAGATCTTTCGCTCAATTGGCTTTGATCTAGCCGACGGCCCTGAAATTGAAACGGATTGGTACAATTTCACCGCACTCAATAGCCCGCTTAACCATCCGGCACGTTCAATGCATGATACGTTTTATATCGATGCGCGTGATGCCAATGGCGAGCTCTTGCTATTGCGCACGCACACCAGCCCGATGCAAGTGCGCTATGCGCAGATGAATCGCCCGCCAATCAGGGTGATTGCGGCTGGGCGGACCTATCGTGTCGATAGCGACGCAACTCACGCGCCGATGTTTAATCAGGTTGAAGGGCTTTGGATTGATGAGAACATTAGCTTTGCTGACCTGAAAGGGGTCTACACGGAATTTCTGCGGCGCTTTTTTGAGCGCGATGATTTACGTGTGCGTTTTCGCCCCTCTTACTTTCCATTTACCGAACCTTCTGCCGAAATCGATATGATGTTTGAGCACGGTAAAAATGCCGGCAAATGGCTGGAGATTTCGGGCGCAGGCCAAGTCCATCCAAATGTGATCCGTAATATGGGGCTAGCACCAGAGCGTTACACCGGCTTTGCCTTTGGCAGCGGCTTGGAGCGACTGACGATGTTACGCTATGGCGTACAAGATTTGCGGCTCTTTTTTGAAGGTGATTTGCGCTTTTTGCAGCAGTTTGCGTAACTTTCTACCTATTTATTCCCACTTTTAAGCTGAGTTTTTCATGCAATTCCTGCATTCCTGGTTAAGGGACTTTGTTGACCCACCTTTGTCGGCTGAGTTATTGGCCCATGCGCTTACTATGGCAGGGCTTGAAATTGAGGCGCTGCGTGCTGTTGCACCACCGACTTCAAAGGTGGTGGTTGGTCAGATACGAGAAGTCACTAAACACCCTGACGCGGATCGGCTAAATGTGTGCCAAGTTGATGTGGGTACGGGCGAATTACTGAAGATTGTCTGTGGTGCGCCCAATGTTACGGTGGGTTGTAAAGTGCCGTGCGCGTTAGTGGGGGCAGAACTGCCAGCAGCTAACGCTGATGGCGCGCCTTTTCAGATTAAGCACAGCAAGTTGCGTGGCGTCGAAAGCCAGGGCATGCTGTGCTCAGCACGTGAACTTAAAATTTCAGATGATGCGGTCGGTCTGCTGATTTTGCCGGCGGATACACCTGTTGGGCAAGATATTCGGCAGGCGTTGAATCTTGATGAGATGGTTTTTGACGTTAAGTTAACGCCAAACCGGGCAGATTGTCTGTCGATTTTGGGCATTGCTCGGGAAGTCTCGGCGATTACTGGCACACCTTTGAGCCGACCGGCCTTTGCACCGATTCAAGCCAGTTTGGCTGAAATTCTGCCAGTCAAAGTGTCTGCCGCGGATCTTTGCGGGCGTTTTTCAGGGCGGGTGATGCGCCATGTGAACGCCCGTGCACACACCCCCAAATGGATGATCGAGCGTCTTGAACGCTCCGGTCAGCGTAGTATTTCAGCATTAATTGATATTTCTAATTATGTGATGCTTGAGTTGGGCCAGCCAACGCACATCTTCGATCTCGATAAACTTCAAGGCCCAATTGACGTGCGTTGGGCGCAACCCGGCGAATCCCTTAAACTGCTGAACGGCAATACCGTTGAGTTGGATGAGACGGTCGGGGTAATTGCCGATCAGCGGGCAGTGCAAAGCTTAGCTGGCGTGATGGGGGGCGATCATGCAGCGGTCTCGCTTGACACTTGCAGTCTCTACCTAGAAGCCGCGTTTTGGTGGCCAGATAGCATCCGCGGACGGGCGCGTCGCTATAATTTCACGACTGAAGCAGCACACCGTTTTGAGCGTGGTGTCGATTATGCGGCTACGGTCGCTCACCTCGAATATATGACCCGCCTCATTGTCGATATTTGTGGCGGCGAAGCTGGGCCGATTGATGATCAAATAATTGCCTTACCAAAACGTGAGCCAGTCACATTACATGCGGCACAGGCGAGCCGCATTATTGGAGTGGCGATTAGTCCAAGTGAAGTCGCGGACATTTTTACGCGCCTTGCTTTACCTTTTGAACATAAAGGTGATCAATTTACCGTGCAGCCCCCATCCTATCGTTTTGACCTTGAGATTGAGGCAGATCTGGTTGAGGAGGTGGCCCGTATTTATGGTTTTGAGAATATTCCTGTACGCTTGCCAGTGGCCCTCAATATCATGCGCGAGGCGAGTGAAACGCAGCGCTCAGTGCATCCAATTCGACATCAACTGGCGGCGCTTGGCTACACCGAGACCATCAATTTTAGTTTTGTGGACGAAGCCTGGGAGCAAGATTTTGCCGGCAATGCGTCGCCAGTGCGGGTGTTAAACCCGATTGCCAGTCAACTATCGGTGATGCGTAGCACGCTGATTGGCAGCTTAGTGAATGTGCTGAGTTACAACCTAAAGCGTAAGGCTGGGCATATTCGTCTGTTTGAAATAGGGCGAGTATTCTCTCTGGACCCGGCGGTGCCAGCAGGTGATTTAACGGTGGCTGGATTAACGCAGCCGCAGTGTGTGGGGGCGTTGGTGTATGGGCCTGTTTGGCCAGAACAATGGGGCGCCGCCTCGCGCTTGGTTGACTTTTTTGATCTTAAAAGCGACTTAGTCGCTCTGTTTGCCCCGGCAACGCTGCGCTTCGCGCCTGCCGAGCATCCAGCATTGCACCCAGGGCGTAGTGCGCGCATTGAGTTGGCCGGCAAACAGGTCGGCTGGATCGGTGAATTGCATCCGCGCTGGTTGCAAAAATATGATTTACCGCATGCGCCTGTTCTGTTTGAGGTCGATATCAACGCCTTGCGTGAGCGTACTTTGCCAACAGTGGTTGAGATTTCAAAATTTCCGCCTGTGCGACGTGATATTGCAGTACTCGTTAGCGATAAAATTACGGCGCAGGAATTGCTTGATGAAATGCAAAAAGCCCGCGCTGATGAAGCCTGTAAACACGTGCAGCAAATTACAGTGTTTGATGAGTTTCGTCCTAAAGTAGAACCTGGCGTTCAGTCTTCTCAGCAAAGAAGCCTTGCGTTTCGGATAACCTTGCAAGATACTGCAGGAACTTTGCAAGATGCAACGATTGATCTAGCCATTAAAACTTTGGTTGACCGCCTGGTTCGAGTATATGATGCGCGTTTGCGCGGCTAACAGCTTTGAGAATATGAACCCAACGGTATTGAGCGCACAGGTATTGGAGCAGCACTCGGTTACAGGCGCTGAGAGCAGGGTGTCGATGGCTGTTGGCGCAGCAGATGAAACGCCAACCTTAACCAAAGCCGAGCTCGCTGAATTTCTATTCGATCAAGTGGGTTTAAATAAGCGTGAAGCCAAAGAAATGGTGGACGCTTTTTTCGAGTTGATTGGCGACGCGCTTGAAAGAGGAGAAAGCGTCAAACTATCCGGTTTTGGCAATTTCCAATTACGTGATAAATCGCAGCGGCCTGGGCGCAATCTCAGAACCGGGGAAACGATCCCGATTGCTGCGCGCAGGGTAGTGACTTTCCATGCCAGCCAGAAACTCAAGGAACTGGTCGAAGACAATATGCCGGCCGTGCAAGCATCAGCTTATGCGCCGCTTTGAGGGGGAGTTGAGGTGAACTCAGTGATGCTGCAAAAAATTACCTTGCTGCCAATTCCTGCCAAACGCTACTTTACGATTGGTGAAGTGAGCGAGCTTTGTGCTGTAAAGCCTCATGTATTGCGTTATTGGGAACAAGAATTCACTCAGCTCAGTCCAGTCAAACGGCGCGGCAACCGTCGTTATTATCAGCACCATGAAGTCCTGTTGATCCGCCGCATTCGAGAGCTTCTCTATGAACAAGGTTTTACCATTAATGGCGCACGCAACCGTTTAGATTCATATCAGGCGCTGGCGCATACCAGCAGCGTAACGAGCGCGTCCGAACCTCCCCCCCAGGCCGATGTACCCTCGCTCGACGCCAGCCGGTTGCGTGACGATATTGAGCGTGTGATCAAAATCTTGCAAAAATAATTGGCTAAAACGGCCCCATTCTATCTAAGAAGTGCCAACGCGCATTTTTGCTCTGCTATAATTTCTCGCTTGTTCGGGGCGTAGCGCAGCTTGGTAGCGTACTTGCATGGGGTGCAAGGGGTCGGAGGTTCGAATCCTCTCGCCCCGACCAAAAATTCCCTTATATTACAAAGACTTATCAGCCTAGGCTGCTTTGCTTGGGACAAATTTGGGGCAAATTCGCTTTAAGGTTAGATTCAAACCGTGCCATTTCCAGATCATTCTGAGCGCCGTCCAGCCATTTGGAATAGGTGCGCAGGAACATTTCGATGCTGTGGCCTAATTGCTTCGCGCAAAAAGCAGGAGTCATGCTAGCCATGAGCATCATCGTTGCATAAGTGTGCCGCATGTTGTAAGGGCGTCGGTAGCGAATATCCAGGCGCTCTAGGCAGGGTATCCAATAGTTAAGCCGGAAGACCTTCTCGTATTTCCAAGGTGTGCCGCCTTCAGGATTGACCCATACATGCTGGCCAGTTATGCGGCTGTGCTTGGCTTGGCGGTTGATCGCCCCTAGTGCGTCGGACAAGACGGTGTTGCCGCAGACGATAGAACGTATCAATGCGTTTCGCCAAGAAATCGATGACACCCGTACCCTGCGCTGGGTGGCCGATTCTGCCCTCTACACAACTCAAAACCTCAAGAAAATGGCCCACACTCTTTGGGTGTCGCGCGTGCCGGAAACGATCCAGGAGGCAAAGGAATTGGTGAGCCAACCGGCCCAAGCAATTGCCTGGCACACGCAGGAAGATGGCTATCGGTATGCCCCATTCGATTCTGACTACGCGGGCATCCAGCAGCGCTGGTTGCTCGTCTTCTCGGAACAGGCGTACAAACGAGAAGCGCAGACTTTCCAAAAGCGCTTGGCCAAACAAGAAGACACGCTGCAAAAGCAAATGAAACAATTCAGCGCCGAGCTATTTGCCTGTGAGGCCGACGCACTCAAGGCCTTCAAACGAGAACAGAAGGCGCATCCCTTCTTCATCCTCAGTTCATCTATGGTGCCAGTAGAAAAGCATGCCAAAATAGGCCGCCCAAAAAAGGGGGAGGCCAAATCCTGCTGGGGTTATCAAGTCCACGTTCAGATTCGTCGCAACGACGAAGCCATCGAGCAACAGCTGCAAACCAAAGGGCGTTTCATCCTGGCCACCAACGATCATGACAAACAAGCCTACCATGATGAACGCTTGCTCGCCGACTACAAAGCTCAACAAACGGTGGAGAATGGCTTTCGCTTTTTGAAAAATCCCAATTTCATGGCCGATGCGCTCTTTTTGAAATCGCCCAAACGTATCGGGGCGCTGATGATGGTCATGACTTTATGCTTGATGGTCTACAACCTTGCGCAATTTCAGGTGCGCGCACAACTTCAGGCCTGCGCCGACACCCTGCCCAATCAACTGGGCAAGCCCACTTGCACGCCTACATTACGCTGGATCTTTCAACTCATGGAGGGCGTGGCCTTGGTGCGTCTGTTTGACCATGAACGAACCTTAATCCACGAAGCCATCTCCAACCTCCATGAGCTCAGAATCAAGATCGTACGCTTGTTCGGGCAGACCGCCTGCAAAATCTATCAGATTGAGACAGGGGGGTAGCGGAATGTGGGTTTTATGGTTTATTCTGCTACGAGTTACAGTTTAAATACATTAATAGATTAAATACATTAATAGATTAATCAATTTAGGTAGCGTATGCTTGCTTGCGCCGATCCGGCAACTTATCCTTTATCCGCTGCACAAATGGAGATTTGGCTCGCGCAGCAAATTAACCCCGACAGCCCTATCTACAACATTAGCCAATCCACAGAAATCCATGGCATTGTTGACCAGACATTGTTCGAAGCAGCCTTGCGGCAGGTGATTTCGGAAGCAGAAAGTCTGCGCCTTCAGTTCATGGAAAGTGGCGATGGAATTCAACAATTTGTTGGCTCACCCAACTGGTCGCTGCCCTTTATTGATGTCAGCGCAGAGGTGGATCCTCAAGATGCTGCTCAGGCCTGGATGAAAGCCGACTATGAGAAGCCAATTAACCTTCTGCATGGTCCGCTATTTAACTATACATTGTTAAAAGTCGCCCATGACCGATTTTTTTGGTATCAGCGCAATCACCATATTGCGTTAGATGGCGCGGGACGTGTCCTCATCACGCAACGCGTGGCGCAGGTATATAGTGCAATGGTCAAAGGCTTAGAAGCAGAAGCACATTCCTTTGGGCCATTGTCATTGCTGCTGGAAAATGATGCGCGTTATCGTGCCTCTGCGCAATTTACAGAAGACCGAACCTATTGGCTTGGGCATTGTGCAAACTGGCCTGAACCAGTAACGCTCGCAGGTAAACAAGCCCCTGCTTTACATCATCAACTTCGACAGACCACTTACCTATCCTCTGAAGCGGTGCGTAAGCTAGCTGCTGAAGCACGTCATTTAGCGCAGCTCATGATGGCGGTAACGGCGGCGTATCTATATCGTTTGACGGGTGCGCAGGAAGTGGTATTGGGTTTTCCGGTGAAAGCACGCTTTAACGAAGATCGGCACATTCCTGGCATGGTGTCTAACGTTTTGCCCATCCGGCTTACGGTGCGCCCAGATATAAGTCTATCCGCATTGATGGAACAAGCAGCGCAAGAGATGCAAGGAGGGCTTGCGCATCAACGCTATCGCAGTGAAGCCTTACATCGAGCGCTGGGGCGCGCGCCCAGCCAACCCTTGTTTGGTCCCATGATCAATATCATGGAGTTTGACTATGGTTTATCGTTTGGCGAGCATGCATCGACTACGCATAATCTAGTCAATGTTCTGGTCGAAGATCTGATGATCGCGGTCTATACCCTATCGGATGACAGGCCGCTGCGAATTGACTTTAACGCCAACCCTGCGCTCTACACAACAGATGAACTCATTGCGCACCAACGCCGCTTTTTAAAATTTCTGAATGTCCTCGCCACTGAGCCTACTCAGTCAATTGGCAGCATCGACTTGCTCGATGCTGCAGAGCGGCAGCAGTTACTGGTCGAGTGGAATGCGACGGAGCATGTTTATTCAGCGCACCAGTGCATTCATCAGGTGTTTGAAGAGCAGGTCGAACGCTTGCCGTACGCCACGGCGCTCGTGTACAAGGATCAGGTACTGAGTTATGCCGAGCTGAATGCCCGTTCCAACCGCCTCGCGCATCAGCTTATTGAGTTGGGGGTTCAACCGGATGCGCGGGTGGCAATCTGTGTGGAGCGCTCACCGGCGATGGTGGTGGGGTTACTGGCAATCCTAAAAGCCGGTGGCGCCTATGTGCCGCTTGATCCAGCATATCCGAGCGAGCGTCTTATGCACATCCTCGCCGATGCAGCGCCGACAATTCTGCTAGCCGATGCAGCTGGACGCGCCGCGCTTGGTGAGGCAACTCTCACGTCGCTGACCGTGTTCGATCCGAATAGACTGCCCGAATCACCTCTCACCAATCCACAGGTCCCTGAACTGACCTCTCATCACCTCGCCTATGTAATCTATACTTCCGGCTCAACCGGTATGCCTAAAGGCGTGATGGTCGAGCATCGAAGCGTCGTGAATCTCGCCCAGGCACAGACGGCTTATTTTGCAATCCGCCCATCCAGCTGAGTCTTGCAGTTTACCTCTTTCAGTTTCGACGTAAGCGTCGGGGAAATCTTCATGGCCTTAGGGCACGGTGCAAGCTTGTATCTACCGCCCGATACTGCCCGGCGGGACCGAAATGCACTGTGGGATTATTTGGAGAGACAGGCGATAACTCACGTTACTTTACCGCCTGCACTGCTTCAGGACGGTCAGGATTTGCCCAGCCTGAGCGTCCCTCTGACGCTGATTCTGACGGGCGAAGCACCCAGTGCAACATTACTTCGAACCTTGATTCACCAAAGCGTCATCTTCAATGCTTACGGCCCAACGGAAACCACCATTTGGTCCACTGCATGGCGTTGCGCACGGGACCTCAGCAGCGAAGTGGTCCCCATTGGCCGACCGATCGCGAACACCCGTCTCTACCTGCTAGATACACATGGCCAGCCAGTGCCCTTGGGTATGGTGGGCGAACTGTATATTGGTGGCATCGGTGTCGCGCGCGGCTATCTGAACCAGCCCGACCTCACCGCCGAGCGTTTCCTCTCTGACCCGTTCAGCGATCGTGACGAGGCCCGCATATACAAAACGGGCGATTTGGCTCGCTATTTACCTGATGGCAATTTGGAATTCCTGGGCCGCAACGACCATCAGCTCAAGATCCGCGGCTTTCGGATCGAGCCTGGCGAGATCGAGGCGCACCTCGTTGAGCATTCACAGGTGCGGGAAGCCACTGTGATCGCGCTAGGCGAAGACCGCGACAAGCAACTCGTCGCCTATGTCGTGGCTGAACCCGACGAACAACTCGCCCACACGCTACACGCACACCTCATAGAGAGGCTGCCCAAGTACATGATGCCAGCCGCCTTCATGCGTCTGGATGAGCTGCCACTGACACCCAACGGCAAGCTCGACCGCCGAGCATTGCCAGCTCCGGACGATGAGGCCTTCGCTCGTCAGACCTATGAAGCGCCGCAAGGCGAGATCGAGACTGCGCTCGCAGGAATCTGGGCTGATCTGCTCAAGATCGAGCAAATCAGCCGCCACGACAGCTTTTTCTCGCTCGGTGGCCATTCACTGCTTGCCGTACAGATGATCGAACGCCTGCGTCGCCTCGGCCTAAAGGTCTCCGTACGCACGCTGTTCGATACGCCTACGCTTAGCGTGCTGGCGCAATCTCTGGGTCAGCATCATGAAGTGGCTATACCGCCCAATCTCATTCAGTCCGACACCACCACGCTAACCCCAGACCTATTGCCGCTGATCAATCTTACGCAAATCGAAATCGACCATATCGTTGAACAGAGCTCAGGCGGGGTGGCCAATATCCAGGACATCTATGCCTTGTCGCCACTGCAGGACGGTATCTTATTCCACCACCTACTTGCGACCCAGGGCGATCCTTACTTGCTGATCGCCAAAATGGCTTTTGATAACCGGGCGTTGCTCGATTGCTACCTGGACGCGGTCCAGCAAGTGGTCAATCGCCATGACATCCTGCGCACCGCCTTCATCTGGGAGCGCTTATCCACTCCTGCCCAGGTGGTCTTGCGTCAAGTGCCGCTGTCGATCACTGAACTCTCCTTTGATTCGGTCGATGGGCCAATCATTGAGCAACTGAGCCGGCATTTTGATCCTCGTCGACATCGCATTGATTTGACTCAGGCCCCGTTGCTACGCTTCATCGTCACACAGGGCAGCGACGGCCGCTGGCTGCTTGTCCAGTTGATGCACCATCTCATTGGCGATCACTCGACGTTGGATGTGATGCACGCTGAAATTCAGGCTTTCCTTGAAGGCCGCGGCGGCACTTTGCTGGCGCCCCAACCATTTCGCAACCTGGTGGCTCAATCGCGCTTAGGGCTAAGCCAAGAGGCGCATGAGCGCTTCTTCACTGAAATGCTGGCCGAGGTTGATGAGCCAACACTACCTTTCGGGCTAGCCGAGGTTTACCGCAATGGTGCTCAAGTCACCGAGTCACACCGCATGCTGTCGCAGGATTTAAATGATCGTCTGCGCGTTCAGGCCAAACGGTTCGGCGTGAGCCTGGCCAGTCTGTGCCATCTGGCCTGGGCTCAAGTGCTGGCGCGCGCCAGCGGCCAACAGCAGGTGGTGTTCGGCACCGTATTGCTTGGGCGAATGCAGGCAGGCTTTGTGGCCGGCCGTGCGATGGGGTTGTACATTAATACGCTGCCGCTATGCATTGACCTCGACGGCCATAGTATTCAAGAGAGCGTGCGTCAGACCCATTCGCGCTTAGCTGCACTGCTTGAGCATGAACACGCGTCGCTGGCGCTGGCGCAGCGTTGTAGTAGCGTGCCAGCTGGCACGCCGCTGTTTAGCGCGCTGCTGAACTATCGACACAATGCAACCCCATTGGGCGAGAGCCCAACCATGTTTGGCATTGAATTCTTTGGCACGCATGAGCGCACTAACTACCCATTCATGATGTCGATTGAAGATTTCAGCTCAGCGCTAGGCTTGACTGCTCAGGTCATGCAGCCGCTCGATCCGGCTCGAATGTGTGACTATATGCAACAGACACTGCAAAACCTGGCTGAAGCGCTAGAGTGCACGCCCGACATGCCGGTTTGCCAACTGGAGATGTTGCCAAACGAGGAGCGCGAACACTTGCTCCAAACGTGGAACGCAACGGCAGCACCCTATCCGGAACACCAGTGCATTCACCAGGTATTCGAAGCACAGGTCGAGCGCACACCACAAGCTACCGCACTGGCATACAACGATAAATTATTAAACTATGCTGAACTGAATGCGCGCGCCAACCGCCTCGCGCATCAACTCATCGAGCTCGGAGTTCAACCGGATGCGCGGGTGGCAATCTGTGTGGAACGTTCATCGGCGATGGTGATCGGGTTGTTAGCGATCCTAAAGGCGGGCGGCGCCTATGTGCCGCTTGATCCGGCATATCCGAGCGAGCGTCTTATGCACATTCTCGCCGATGCAGCGCCGACGATCCTGCTGGCCGATGCGGCTGGACGCATTGCGCTAGGCGAGACGGCCCTCGCTTCATTGACTGTACTCGATCCGAATAGACTGCCCGAATCACCTCTCACCAATCCACAGATCCCTGAACTGACCTCCCATCACCTCGCCTATGTAATCTACACCTCCGGCTCTACCGGTACACCCAAGGGAGTGATGGTCGAGCATCGAAGCGTCGTGAATCTCACCCAGGCACAGACGACTTACTTTGGGGTCCGCCCATCCAGCCGAATTTTGCAGTTCACCTCTTTAAGTTTCGACGTAAGCGCCGGGGAAATCTTCATGGCCTTAGGGTGCGGCGCAGGCTTATATCTGCCACTCGATAGTGCCCGGCGGGACCGAAATGCTTTATGGGAGTATTTGGCCAGACAGGCGATCACTCACGCTATCTTACCGCCTGCACTGCTTCAGAATGGCCAGGATCTGCCCAGCCTGAACACCCCTCTAACGCTGATTTTGACAGGCGAAGCGCCCAGTGCGACATTGCTCCGAACCTTGATTTTCCAAAACGTGGTCTTTAATGCCTATGGCCCAACGGAAACTACTATTTGGTCTACTATATGGCGTTGCTCACGCCATCTAAGCGGTGAAGGGGTTCCCATTGGCCGACCGATTGCGAACACCCGGCTCTACCTGCTGGACGCACATGGCCAGCCAGCGCCATTAGGCGCGATGGGCGAACTATATATCGGTGGAATCGGTGTCGCGCGCGGCTATCTGAACCGCCCAGACCTTACCGCTGAGCGTTTCCTCCACGATCCGTTCAGCGATAATAAAGATGCGCGCATGTATAAAACGGGCGATCTAGCCCGCTATTTACCTGATGGAAATTTGGAATTCCTGGGCCGCAACGACCATCAGCTCAAGATCCGCGGCTTTCGAATCGAGCCTGGCGAGATCGAAGCGCTCCTGGTCGAGCATCCGCAGGTACGGGAAGCCACTGTGCTTGCGCTGGGCGAAGTCCGCGACAAGCGGCTCGTCGCCTATGTCGTGTCTGAGCCTGACGAACAGCTTGCCCATACGTTACGCGTGCACCTCGCTGCCAGATTGCCTGAATACATGACGCCGGCCGCCTTCGTGCGCTTGGATAGGCTGCCGCTCACACCCAATGGCAAGCTGGATCGCCGGGCGCTGCCTGCGCCTGATGACGAGGCCTTCGCTCGTCACGCATATGAAGCCCCGCAAGGCGAGATCGAGACTGCACTTGCCGCAATCTGGACTGATCTGCTCAAGATCAAACAAATTAGTCGTCACGACAACTTCTTCTCGCTTGGCGGCCATTCGCTGCTCGCCGTACAGATGATCGAACACCTGCGCTGCCTCGGCCTAACGGTTTCTATGCGCACGCTGTTCAATACGCCCACGCTCAGCGTGCTGGCTCAATCTCTAGACCAACACCGTGAAGTGGTCATACCGCCTAATCTCATTACGCCTGGCACCGCCACACTAACCCCAGACCTGTTACCGTTAATTGAACTCACGCAAATCGAAATCGATCATATCGTTGAACAGATCCCAGGCGGGGTAGCCAATATCCAGGACATCTACGCCTTATCCCCGCTGCAGAACGGCATCTTGTTCCATCACCTATTCGCGACCGAGGGCGATCCTTACTTGCTGATCGCCCAAATAGCTTTCGCCAACCGAGCATTGCTCGATCGCTACCTACAAGCGGTCCAACAGGTGGTCAATCGCCATGACATTCTGCGCACTGCTTTTGTCTGGGAGAGTTTATCCACGCCCGCCCAGGTGGTCTTGCGCCACGCGCCGCTGTCGATTACCGAACACACCTTTGATCCGGCCGATGGACCAATCACTGAACAACTGATCCAGAGTGCCGATCCTCATCGACATCGCATTGAGTTGACTCAGGCCCCGTTGCTACGCTTCATCATCACACAGAATAGCGATGGCCGCTGGCTGCTCGTCCAATTGCTTCACCATCTCATCACCGATCATTCGACGCTGGAAGCAATGCGTGCTGAGATTCATGCCTTCCTCGAAGATCGGGACAACGCTCTGTCAGCTCCTCAGCCATTCCGTAACCTAGTGGCGCAGGCACGCTTAGGGCTAAGCCAAGAGGCACATGAGCGCTTCTTCACTGAGATGCTAGCCGAAATTGATGAGCCCACGCTGCCCTTCGGGCTGACCGAGGACTATCGCGACGGTGCTCAGGTCACCGAGGCACATCGCATGCTGTCGCAGGACTTGAACGACCGCCTGCGCACTCAGGCTAAAAGGCTGGGCGTGAGCTTAGCTAGTCTATGCCACCTGGCCTGGGCTCAAGTGCTGGCGCGCGCCAGCGGCCAACAGCAAGTGGTGTTCGGCACTGTATTGCTCGGACGAATGCAGGCGGGTGAAGGTATAGACCGTGCGATGGGGCTGTTCATTAACATGCTGCCGCTATGCATTGACTTGAATGGCTGCGGCGTTCAAGTCAACGTGCGTCAGACCCATGCGCGTCTGGCTGCGCTGCTTGAGCATGAACACGCATCGCTGGCGCTAGCGCAACGCTGCAGCAGCGCACCCGCCGGTACAGCGCTGTTTAGCGCGCTGCTGAACTACCGACACAATGCCAAGCCGTCGGGCGAGAGCCAAGCTACGTCCGGTATTGAATTCCTCAGCGCGCAGGAGCGCAGCAACTACCCGTTAGTGCTGTCAGTGGAGGACTTCGGCGCTATGCTCGGTCTGACCGTTCACGTTGTGCAGCCGCTCGATCCGGCTAGAGTGTGTGGCTATATGCAGCAGACGTTGCAAAGCTTGGCTGAGGCGCTAGAACACACGCCCGACATGCCGGCTTGCCAACTGGAGTCACTACCAAACGAAGAACGTGAACATTTGCTCGAGGCGTGGAATGCAACAACGGTGCCGTATCTGAAACACCAGTGTATTCATCAACTGTTCGAAGAGCAGGTTGTACGCACACCAGAAGCCACGGCACTAGTATACGAAGATCAAGTATTGAGTTATGCCGAACTGAATGCGCGTGCTAATCTCCTCGCGCATCAGCTCATCAAGTTGGGGGTTCAACCCGACGCGCGTGTGGCGATCTGTGTGGAACGTTCACCGGCGATGGTGGTGGGGCTGCTGGCGATTTTGAAGGCCGGCGGTGCTTATGTGCCGCTCGATCCAGCGTATTCGAGTGAGCTTCTTATGCATATCCTTGCTGATGCAACGCCAGAGATCCTACTAGCTGATGCTGCTGGACGCGCTGTGCTGGGTGAAACAACCTTAACTTCATTGACTGTACTTGATCCGAATAGGCTGCCAGAATCAACCCCCACCAATCCACAGCCCCTTGGACTAACATCATGTCACCTAGCCTATGTGATCTACACTTCCGGCTCTACTGGCATACCCAAGGGTGTAATGGCCGAGCATCGAGGCATCGTGAATCTCGCTCAGGCGCAGACGGCTTATTTTGGGGTTCATTCATTTAGCCGGGTTTTACAATTTGCTTCTCTTAATTTCGACGCGAGTGTCTCAGAAATCTTCACAGCCTTAGGATGCGGTGCAAGTTTGTATCTGCCTCCCGAGATCGTCCGCCGTGATCGAAATACTTTGTGGAATTATTTGAAGAAATATGCGATCACTCACGCTACATTGCCGCCTGCACTACTTCAAGATGGCGAAAATTTGCCCAAGCTGAGCACCCCTCTGACGTTGATTTTGGCAGGCGAAGCGCCCAGTGCTAAATTGCTTCAAACTTTGGCTGACCAAGGCACCATCTTCAATGCCTATGGCCCAACAGAAACGACGGTTTGTGCTACCGCATGGAGCTTTTCACAGGACTTTAACAGTGAAATAGTTTCAATTGGCCGACCAATCTCGAATACTCGGATTTATCTGCTAGACCCGCATGGCCAACCCGTTCCATTGGGAGCTATAGGTGAACTGTATATTGGCGGAGCTGGAGTTGCACGCGGCTATCTGAACCGCCCTGAATTGACCGATGAGCGGTTCCTCCCTGATCCATTCAGTGAGCGTGAAAATGCCCGGATGTACAAAACGGGGGACCTGGCTCGCTATCTGCCCGACGGCAACCTAATATTCCTTGGCCGCAACGACCATCAGGTCAAAATTCGTGGCTTTCGAATCGAACTTGGCGAAATCAAAACCTGCCTTGTAGAGCATCCGCAGGTGCGCGAAGCCACTGTGCTCGCATTGGGCGAAGGAAGCAACAAACGGCTCATAGCCTATGTGGTGGCGGAATATAATGAACAACTAGTCCACACGCTACGCGAGTACCTCACAGCCCAATTACCTGATTACATGGTGCCAGCTGCCTTCGTGCGCTTGGATGCGCTGCCGCTCACACCCAATGGCAAGCTGGATCGCCGGGCGCTGCCTGCGCCTGATGACGAGGCCTTCGCTCGTCACGCATATGAAGCCCCGCAAGGCGAGATCGAGACTGCACTTGCCGCAATCTGGACTGATCTGCTCAAGATCAAACAAATTAGTCGTCACGACAACTTCTTTGCACTCGGCGGGCATTCGCTACTTGCGGTGCAAATGATCAGTCGCATTTACACTAGGTTGGGTCTCCAGATCGCTCTCCGTACGCTATTTGAAGCGCCCTCTATCAAAGGACTGACGCAAGAGTTAGTTAAGTTAGATAGTGTCAAAGAGGGTCTATTGGATATTTTACTTCCCATTCAGCCCAATGGCGCTCGATCTCCTCTTTTCTGTGTCCATCCCATCACGGGTCTTAGCTGGAGTTATATGGGTCTATCTAAACACTTAGACATCGATCAACCTATCTATGGCCTACAAGCTTGCGGGCTCAATGGAGTTGCTCCGCTGGCAGAAACTATCGATGCTATGGCCTTAGACTATATTAAGCACATTCGCCACACTCAGCCTAACGGGCCTTACTATTTGTTGGGATGGTCATTTGGTGGTAGCGTTGCTCACAGCATCGCAGCAAAACTTGAAGAACACGGCGAAAAAGTCGCACTGCTCGTTTTACTGGATAGTTACCCAGACTATTCTCAACGGGGTAATGAATCAGAAATGGAGCAAAAGATCGCTTGCGCTAAACTTTTGACTCGCTATGGCGCTGAAAGTATTTCAAATTCGGGCGAGGATGTATGGGAAAAAAACCGGCAAGTCATCAAAAATAATCATCACCTTGCAAAGCATTTTTCCCCGCTGATTTATTCCGGCGACTTACTTTTCTTTCGTGCAACAATAGCCGAAGATGAATCCACTCCGCTAGCCTCTCCTGATTTATGGAAGCCTTACGTTCTCGGCCATATCGAGGCTTACAATATCCACTGCAAACACGATGAAATGGATAGGCCTGCGCCGATTGCTGAAATTGGTCGTATTCTGACCCAGAAGTTAAATGAGCTAGAGCAGAGTCAACCATCCCAAAGCGAAGAAAATGGATTTGAGTGTCGAGTCCATTCCACAGAGAACGAGTCATTACTCGCAAATTACTTTATATCTACAGGTACCTCTAGGGACTAAAAAAACTTTCCGGGAAGAATATGGCAGAGCATCAGAATACTGGAGGAGAAGCAGCAGTACATTGGCATTGTGCACCTATTTTGCAAGATCCAAGATGGTTAGCGTGGTGTATAGGAGTGCTTTCAAAAGACGAACAGGCCCGCGCTGTGAGATATGCGTTTGAAATATTAGCGGTGCATTATCGAGCGAGTCGTGGAGCATTACGCTATTTATTGAGTCAATACACTGGGGTACCTGCGCACACCCTTAACTTCATCCGAGGAGTGTTTGGAAAACCTGCCCTGCTCCCTGGTCATTGTGCATTCAATTTTAGCGATACCGAGCCTTACTGGGCAGTAGCAGTGCATTCTTGCGCGGATAGAGAGATTGGTAGCGACATCGAAGCAACAGAGCATTTTCGCAATAACAGCTTACAGCTCATGTCTTATATTTTTGAGTGCTGATGAGCAAGCTAGTTGGGATGTTCATCCTCCTTATTGCGTCTCTACTGCTTTAGCTAAGGTATGGAGCCGTAAAGAAGCACTTCTAAAAGCGGTTGGCGTTGGAATGCACCGTTCAATGCAAGATATTTCCATAGGCTGGAGTGGTAACTCCGTTACTGTGGAATTTCCTGATATTGCGGATCAATCTGCCGTGTGGAGTGTGCATGATTTGTCGCCATTACCCTCTGGCTTGGTTGGTGCATTAGCATTGCGTGGAAAGAGCGCCGTTCGCCCTCCATCACTTTCTTTTCCGCCCACAGATATTGGCAGCATAAGCCCCCCGAATTCCCATAAATAGTATTTGGAGAGTGTTTCAGTGTGTCACGAACGCAGGCGTGAGCCTGCGATGCTGTACTAGAGATGGGAGTAGGCTTCCCGAAATCGGCTTGCAGGAGCAGAAATCAAACCGCCCGGTGCGGCTGCGTTCAAAAGACGTGGTCGTGAGCGACTGTGGAAAAGGCATCATGAAGATGTCAGGTACGTGTTGAGAAGATGAGCGCAAGCAAACCGTCCGATGACGCATCGTTAGTTCTAAAGAACTGTCAAAACCGGGGTCGTGAAACAACGCCTGGATCAGTCGGGACGACACCTGTTTACGGACCCGATGACAGTCGGTGTAAAGGCGGCATGAGTTCAACATAGGCTCTAGTATGGAACGTGAGAACCTTATTCTGGATGTGAAGGGAAAAGACAAATGGCAGAAACCATACGGATGAATACCGATGCCGGAATGAGGGGCGGAGCCGCTTGTAAGTTATTAACAGAAATTAGCACTATAAATTGAGCCAAAGTTATGGAGCACGTGTTCGACCTCTTTTTGAAGGGTTT
>JASSUB010000038.1:0-10862 GCA_031963205.1 Mycoavidus cysteinexigens | reverse complement strand
ACCGCTTGTAAAATCTATCAGATTGAGGAAAGGGGGTAGCGGAATGTCGGTTCTATGTTTGGAAAGCAATAGTACCGTAATAGAATATAGCTTGCAAATTTAGGCCAAACACAGAGGCACGTAATATCCAAAAATGGTGGCAAGCTCTGCCATGACGTTAACCTCCTCTCACGGACAGTGGATGGTTGACATTTTTTAATATGGTAGTGAGCGTAAAAATACTTCTCAAGATGAGACTGTTGGCAGAGCAGGTAGAGTCTGCTGCTCTGGCACGACAGCGCTAATCAATCACCCGTAACGAGTAATCCGTTGCCTGCAGATGCTTAGTCAATGCACCGATTGAAATTCGATCCACACCCACCTCAGCAATGGCGCGCACAGTCTCTAGATTCACGCCTCCCGAGACCTCGAGTACAGCGCGTCCAGCATTGATGCGCACGGCTTCGCGCAGTTGCTTAAGGGTCAAGTTATCCAGCAGAATTAACCGTGCCTGTGCGCTAAGCGCCTCTTCAAGCTGAGCCAATGTCTCAACTTCTATTTGGACTGGCACCTGTGCCTTCAGCGCACTGGCGGCAGCCAGCGCCTTCGCGACGCCACCTGCTGCGGCAATATGATTTTCTTTAATTAAAATACCATCATATAACGCCAGCCGCTGATTCTCGCCGCCACCAACCCGGACCGCATATTTTTGCGCAAGCCGTAAGCCTGGCAAAGTTTTGCGCGTGTCGAAAATGCGCGCTGGTGTGCCAGCAATAGCCTTAACATAATGCTGAGTCGCCGTCGCTACCCCTGATAGCATTTGCAAAAAATTGAGCGCAGTTCGTTCACCGGTCAAGATTAAACGGAGCGGTCCACGTACGATGCAAACCACATCACCAGCCCGCATCAACTCACCTTCCTGATAAAGCCATTCGAGAGTAACCGTTGGCTCAAGCTGGCGCATTACCTCAGTAACCCACGGGATGCCGCATAACACGGCCGCTTCACGCACGATAATGCGTGCCGCACCGATCTGACTCGGATCGAGCAAGCGGCCGGTTTGATCTTGTGAACCTATATCCTCACTCAGCGCATCCGCGACAGTGCGGATCAGCGCCTGCTCAAATAGTTCGCCATATTCACTACGGATTGTTTCAGAGGATGCCATCTTGTGCAGAAGAGAGTACGTTGGGTATTAAGTCAGAATGCTTTGCGCTGCATCACTCAAGCGGGCCCAACATGAGCGAATAACGCGCCATCGCGTGCGAGATCGCCACTGGCACGCACGCTACTACGCTGACGCGCAGCAAAATCCAGCATGCGATCAATCGGCACGCGCGCGCGCGCCGCAATCTCTGCATCAATCTGAATTTCGTTATGTCCACGCTCCAGTACATCGGCGAGGTTGGCCAGCCCATTCATCGCCATCCAAGGACAATAGGCACAACTTTTACAGGTTGCGCTATTGCCGGCGGTTGGCGCTGCAATGAAGTGCTTAGTGGGCGCTGCTGCACGCATTTTGTACAAAATTCCTAAATCGGTGGCAACGATAAATTCAGTCGCATCGAGTGTTTGGGCGGCAGCAATCAATTGCGTCGTTGAGCCAACCACATCCGCTTGCGCCACCACGGCAGCGGGCGACTCTGGATGCACTAGTACTTTAGCGTGCGGATGCTCAGCGCGCAGTAGTTCTAGTTCAACCCCTTTAAATTCGTCATGCACCACGCACGAACCCTGCCAGAGCAGCATATCCGCGCCGGTCTTTTGCTGAATATATTGGCCGAGATGGCGATCTGGCGCCCATAGGATTTTTTCTCCCTGAGCATGCAATTGGGCGATGATCTCGAGCCCAATCGATGACGTCACCATCCAGTCCGCACGCGCTTTGACGGCAGCGCTGGTGTTGGCGTATACCACTACTGTGCGCTCTGGATGAGCATCGCAAAAAGCCGAGAATTCATCTGCCGGGCAACCCAAATCCAGTGAGCAAGTCGCATCCAGATCAGGCATCAACACGCGCTTGTCTGGGCTTAGAATTTTGGCGGTTTCACCCATAAAGCGCACCCCGGCCACCACTAAAGTGCGCGCGGGGTGATCGCGGCCAAAACGCGCCATTTCTAGTGAATCCGCGACACAGCCGCCGGTTTCATCCGCCAGTTCCTGCAATTGAGCATCCACATAATAATGCGCCACCAGCACGGCTTGATTGCGGATGAGCAAAGCACGAATACGCTCTTTTAACGCGAGTTGCTCAGTTGGGCTCGGCACGTCTGGCACGCGCGCCCAACCACGCCCTACGCCGCAGACGGCGCCTAGCGTTTGCGGATGGTCAAAATCAACTGCCTTAATAGTTTGCAACGACGAAGAGTGCTTCATTGTCATGAATAACAGCGTAGGCGTAGCGAAAAGTCTTGTAAAGCTTTAATGCCACTTTCTTCGGCCCGGTGACACCAAGTTTGTAGCTGGTGTAACAGTTGCTCGCGTGAAGCATTTGAGCGCTCCCAAATAGCAGCTAGCTCGCCCTGCAACTCATGAAAGGTACGCAATGCATTGCTATGCGCCAAAATGTGCGGCAACTGCTCTTTTTGAAATTTCTCGAGGCGAGTGCTTTCGTTATGAAACCATTCACGCGCGCTTTTAACCAACAGATATTTTTCTTGGCCGCCGAGCTCTTTAAGGTGCGCCAATTCCTGCCGATACGCACGCTTTGCGGTCTTAGCGTAACGCGCCATCACCTCATAACGATTCGCCAAGACCGCCTGCAGAGTCTCAAGATCCAGTACCGGCTTGCCTTGTGTCAGTTTGGGCACCGGTGCAATTTTTTTGACTGTAGCCAGTCGTAGCGCAGACAAAATCCGAATATACATCCAGCCAATATCGAACTCATACCATTTATTCGATAGCTTAGCTGAGGTCGCAAAAGTGTGGTGATTGTTATGTAATTCTTCGCCGCCAATTAATATCCCCAAGGGAAAAATGTTGGTGCTGGCGTCGGCGCAATTATAATTGCGATAACCCCAATAGTGCGCAAGCCCATTCACCACGCCGGCAGCCCAAAACGGCACCCAAATCATCTGCACCGCCCACACTGACACTCCAATCACACCAAAAAGTGCAATATTGATGATCATCATCAGGGAGACGCCAAGCACCGAATGCTTGCGATATACATTGCGTTCAAGCCAATCATCGGGCGTGCCACGGCTATATTTGCTCAGTGTTTCTTGATTTTTTGCTTCCGCCCGGTACAATTCCGCGCCTTCTAGCAATACTTTCCAGATGCCGCGCCGCTGCGGGCTGTGCGGATCTTCATCGGTTTCGCATTTGGCATGGTGTTTACGATGAATGGCGGCCCACTGCCCCGTCACCATCCCCGTTGTTAGCCATAACCAAAGTCGGAAAAAATGACTGACGATTGGATGTAACTCAAGCGCACGGTGTGCTTGGCAACGATGCAGATAAACTGTCACCCCAATAATCGTAATATGGGTTACAGCAAGCGTATAGATGGCGATTTGCCAATATGACAAATTCAATAAGCCATGAGAGAAAAATTCAAGCAAAGCGTGCAACAAAATAGCCGCCTCCTGTTAGAAAGGTCAAAAATAATACCGCTAAGCGCTCTCAAAACTTCGGCTGCATAAGATTTCACTGAGACGGCAGAATAAGCGTATTTTATCCTATACAGCAGATGCGCCGTTCACCTAAGCTAGAGATTGCCCAAAAGCGCGCGCCAGTCGGCTCTAAAGAAATAGCATACGCCTCAGTCCAGAAGGGGATGCGCGGTATTTCGGAGCCGTTCGCGATAATCCACTATTCGGCCGTAGCAAGGGTTACTCGCCCTTTTGCACCACCAGTTTATGATATTTCTGCAGTAATTGGACGCGTGTTTCAGTATATTCAGGGTTAAGCGGAATGCACTCAACTGGACATACTTGCTGGCATTGCGGTTCATCAAAATGGCCGACGCATTCAGTACATTTACTCGGGTCAATGACGTAGATCTCAATCCCCATTGAGATCGCGTCATTTGGGCATTCCGGTTCACAAACGTCGCAATTAATGCATTCATCGGTAATCATCAGCGCCATAGCTTATCCCTGCACCTGTTGCGGCAGGCTATGATGATCGGCCGCGAGCGCCGCGACTTTTTCCTTGATCCATTTTTCGACCGATGGAAAGACAAATTTGCTAATATCGCCGCCCAGTTGCGCGATTTCTCGCACAATCGTACCAGAAATAAATTGGTACTGGTCAGCTGGAGTCATAAACATCATTTCAATATCCGGCATCAGATAACGATTCATGCCGGCCATTTGAAATTCATATTCAAAATCTGACACGGCGCGCAGGCCACGCACAATGACGCGGGCTTCATGGCTACGTACAAAATCTTTTAGTAAGCCCTTAAAACTCTCGATTTGAACATTAGGGTAATGTCCAAGAACTTCGCGCGCAATCGCCAGCCGTTCATCGAGTGTAAAAAAAGGCTGTTTATTACGGCTATCGGCAACCCCGATAATCAGTTTGTCGAAAATGCTGGCAGCCCGGCGCACAATATCCTCGTGGCCGCGCGTGAACGGATCAAAGGTCCCCGGATACACTGCAACAATCATGCCGTTTCCCCATCAGAAGGCAAAATGTCGCCAGCCTGGCTAGCCAGACGGCGAAGTAAATGATAATGCACAGCCCCTGCCCGACCGTGCCGTACGACGCTCCACTCCATCTGCTCGCTCGTCAACGCTAGCCCAGATGGGTCGTCAGTCGACGTAGCATCGGTTGGCAAGACCTGTTGCTTGCCCCGGGACAACGACTTGCAGGACTCAATATAAATCACGCCCCCTCGGCGCACAAGCGGCATACACAGCTTTAATGCAGGTTCAAGCAAATTCGTAGCAAACGGCGGATCAAGGAAGATCAGGTCAAAGCTCCCCACGGTAAGTCCACTGGCAAATTTTAGTGCCTCCGCGTGGACAATTTCTATGGTCTGAGCCGCGAGCTTTTCTTGATTGTGCCGCAGTTGCTGCACAATCCGTACTTGTCGCTCCACCATCAGCACGCGCGCAGCGCCGCGCGAGGCTGCCTCGAAACCTAATGCGCCGCTACCGGCAAATAAATCCAGGCAAACCAAGCCATCAAGCCTTTGGCCCAACCAATTGAATAGTGTTTCACGAACCCGATCAGGGGTTGGCCGCAATTCGCCCATATCCAGCACCGGCAAATGCGTGCGCTTCCAGGCCCCGCCAATGATGCGAACCGAATGTGCAGCGCCGCGCGTACGCGTTGCTGCAGGAGAAAATTCAGATGAAATAGCCATAAACTTAAAATGCTGATTGCAACGCTAGCGCGCAACTGGCGCGCCGACTAATACGGTCACCATCTTGTCTAGATTCACATGTTTTGCAAATGCGGCGTGCGCTTCTGCACGCGTCACCGCATTGACACGTGCCGTCCAGGTTGCTAGATAATCCAGCGGCAGCCCATAAAAACCTATAGTTGCCACGATCCTCAGCCGCTTGCCATTACCGTCAAGTTGCAATGGAAAACTGTTCACCAGATAATTCTTAGCCGCCTCCAATTCTGCTTGGGTAGGCCCTTGGGCAATAAAGCTCGCAAGGGTTTCACGCACCACCAGCAAGGCCTCAGAGGCCTGGTCTTTGCGTGTTTGCAGGTTAATTTGGAAACTACCCGGCTGCGCTGCAGGGATGAAAGCGCTATATACGCCATAAGACAAGCCACGCTGCTCCCGCACTTCATGCCCGAGTCGAGAGATCAGTGTGCCGCCCCCTAGCACTTGATTCGCCACTAATAACGGAAAATAATCCGGGTCACCTCGTGCAATGGCGGGTGCACCAATCAAAATGTGCGCTTGTGAGGCCGAATGCAGCAGCTTAATCTCAGATGAACCAGAGAGCGGCGCCACCGGGGGCAGCACTGCGCCTGGCACGCTCTCAGGCAACGCGCGCATCAGCTGCTCAGCAATGCGCTCTGCTTGCGGCCGGTCACAGTCGCCGACAATGCTAAGAACCGCCTGCTGGGCAGTATAGTGCGCCCGATAGAATGACATCAGGTCGGCTTGTGTCAACGCTGCGATGCTTTTGGGGTCAGGTGATGCGCCATATGGATGCGCGCCAAATACTGCTGCCTTGAAGACCTTTTCAGCCAGCGCCTGTGGCTGATTTTCCGACACATTGAGAGCCGTGATCACACGCTGCTTTTCACGGGCCAACTTTTTTTCTGGCAAAGCCGGACGCTGCAAAATGCCCGCAAAAACCACCAGCGCCGCATCGCGCTTGGACGCGGCGGACAATGTGCGCAAGCGCAAAGCCGCGCTATCGCCATCCACGGTATCCGCTATCACGCCGCCAATCCCGGCTAAGCGATCTTCAATCTGCGCTTCCGTCAACCCCAAGCAACCTTTGGCCGCACGCGTACCGGTACTCAACATATGCGCCGTCATGGCGGCCAAGCCACTACGGTTAGGTGGATCATAGCGGCTACCCGCAGCAAAATTGACCTGAATATCGAGCATTGGAATCGCGTGATCTTCAACCAACAGTACTTTTGCCCCCGACGGTGCGGTCCATTGCTGAATCAACGGCCCAGCCAATAACGGCGCCGGCCATCCCAGCACGACTGCGGCAAGCAGAGTCGTTAAATGTAAAAATTTAATCCCAACCGGCATCCTGACTCGTTCCATTACTTTCCTTGCGATCTTTTTCTCAAGCGCGGCGTTGACTGCATTTGTTCTGGCATCAGCGTAGCCACGGTCAGCTGATCATCGCTGAAATAACGCGCCGCCACCGCTTGCACATCTTGCGCCGTCACCGCATTGAGAGCTTGATCCATGAGCTCGATGGCACGCCATGAATGCCCCGCCATTTCAGCTAAACCGATTTCCATCACTTGGTTAAATACAGAATCTCGTCCATAGATCCGCGCTGAGTACAATTGCGTTTTGACACGCTGTAGCTCCTGAGCACTGACTCCGTTTTGCGCAATTCGCCGCAGCTCATTGCGTAAAGCGGCTTCTAGCTCGCTCAACGAGCGGCCCTGCGCCGGAATCGCGCTGAGCGTAAATAGCTGGGGCCCACGCGCCACCATGCTATAAGAGGCATCGACCCAGTCCGCGAGGCGTTGTTCGCGCACGAGATGTTTTTCCAGTCGCGCATTTGGATAGCCATCCAGCACCGCGGCCAGCACATTGAGGGCGTAAGCCTCTTGCTTTGCCGCGGAGTTTGCCTCTAACGGCATGACTTTGAATGCCAATACGACGCGCGGCACCTCGGCAGGCGCCTTGATCGTCACGCGTTTCAAGCCGCGCTGAAGCGGTTCATTTTGCGGTTTGCGCGCCGGCAATGGCCGCGCTGGAATCGCGCCAAACCAACGCTCAACTTGGCTGCGCACATACGCAGGAGTAATATCTCCGGCCACCACCAGCAATGCATTATTCGGTGCGTACCATCGTTCATACCACCCCCGGGCATCAAGCCACGTCATCTGTTGCAAATCATCCTGCCAGCCAATCACCGGCCAGCGCGCCGGCGACGCATTATATGCTGTTGCCCGCAAGGCTTCATCCAGCAGCGCCTCAGGTTTATCTTCAAGGGATAAACGCCGTTCTTCCATCACCACGCGAATTTCTCGATCGAAGATTTCGCTAGTGATGGCCAGATTTTGCATCCGGTCCGCTTCTAACGCCATGATTGCAGATAGATGCGATTTCTCTATACGCGTGAAATACGCTGTACAGTCTTGCATCGTAAACGCATTCTCGCTGCCGCCGAGAGCCGCCACGCGTTGCGAAAATTCTCCCGGCCCAAGCTGCTGAGTGCCGCGAAACATCATATGCTCGAGCACATGCGCCACCCCAGTGGTACCGTTTAACTCATCTAACGAGCCTGCTTTATAAAAAAGCATCTGCAGCACAGTCGGCGCCCGGTGATCTTCACGCACGATGACGCGTAAGCCGTTAGCTAAAGTAAATTCTGTCGTAGGCAGCGCGTGCTGGAGGTCGGGTGCAGTGGGCGCGCCGCCAGCCCTCAAGGTAGCGGCCGATACGCTGTCTGCGCATATCAGCGCCAACAGACAGGCGCCACTTCGTAAGAAATGGCCTTGCCTATAAGCGCGCGCCATAACGCGTAATGACATCGCTGCTTTAAGCAGTTTCTTCAATATATTCTTATTCAGCAACATAAATTAATTGAACTCAATGCTGATTGATCAACAGTCTTAGACACCGTGATTTTCGACTCAGCACATTTTGCTTACACTAAAAATACCCAAGCATGATGAAAGCACTGATCCATGCTCTGCTAGAATAAACGCTTCTTTTGCATCCACACAGAGCGCTTTCCACGCCAAGTGCTCGAAACTATAAACCATGTTCAGCTTCTTCAAAAATCTTAATAAGGGCTCAACATCGGCCCCAGCACCTTCTGAGCCAGAGAATAAATCAAAAGCCAGCACTCCGGCTAAAAATCTGCCGAGCGCGGAGCCTACTGCCGGCCGTCCAAATTCCTGGGTAAGCCGACTAAAATCAGGTTTAGCGAAGACGCGGAACAGTTTTACCAGCATTTTTGCTGGCGCAAAAGTCGATGAGGCCCTTTTTGAAGAGCTAGAAGCTGCGCTATTAATGGCCGACACCGGCATTGAAGCGAGCGATTTTCTACTGAGCGCGCTACGTCAGAAAGTCAACGCTGAGCGGCTAAATGAAGGTGAAGCCGTCAAATCTGCCTTGCGCACCCTGTTGATTGATTTATTAAAACCGCTTGAGCACACATTAGTACTGGGCCGCGCGCAACCCTTAGTGATGATGATCACGGGCGTCAATGGGGCAGGCAAAACCACCAGCATTGGCAAACTGGCCCAACATTTACAGCAACACGGACAATCTGTGTTGCTGGCCGCGGGTGACACTTTTCGCGCCGCCGCGCACGAACAACTGGCGCTGTGGGGTGAACGTAATCAGATCAAGGTCATTTCACAGCAAAGCGGTGACCCCGCCGCGGTCATTTTCGATGCTCTCAACGCCGCGCGCGCGCGCAAGCTAGATATACTCATGGCGGACACCGCTGGACGCCTACCGACACAATTGCATTTGATGGAGGAGTTAAAAAAGATCAAACGCGTTATCGGTAAGTCGATGGATGGCGCTCCGCACGAAGTGCTGCTGGTAATTGACGCCAACACCGGGCAAAATGCCCTGGCGCAGGTGAAAGCGTTTGATGACGCCCTTGGCCTCACCGGATTGATTGTGACTAAGCTTGATGGCACTGCTAAAGGCGGCATTCTCGCCGCGATTGCGCGACAACGGCCGATCCCCGTGTACTTCATTGGCGTGGGAGAGCAAATTGATGATCTACAGCCGTTTTGCGCCGCAGAGTTCGCCAGCGCGCTGCTGGATTAAACCCTCGCTAAGCTTAAGTTCAAGTGACTTTGACGGCAAATTCACCCAAACCCTCAATGCCGCCTATCATCAGGTCCCCTTTCACAATCGGCCCCACGCCACCTGGGGTTCCCGTATAAATTAAATCTCCTGGCACAAGCTCGGATAAGGTTGATAAATAAGAGATAGTCTGCGCCACCGACCAAATTAACTGCGACACATCAGCACGCTGCTTCTCAATGCCATTCACTTTGAGCCAAATCGCCCCCTGCTGGCAATGGCCAACCTTGTCGACTCGGTGAATCTGCCCCAGCGGCGCAGCGTGATCAAACGCTTTGCCGATTTCCCATGGATAACCTTGTCGTTTCATCTCCGTTTGCAAATCACGACGCGTCATATCGAGACCCAGGGCATAGCCAAACACATACTCAAGCGCCTGCTCAACTGGGATATCGCGACCGCGCTTACCTAGCGCAACCACCAACTCCATCTCATAATGCACATTGTTTGAACCGGGCGGATAAGGAAATTGGCCAACCATACCGGGCGCTACATACAGGATAGCATCAGTCGGTTTATTGAAAAATACCAAGGACTGACGATCCGGCTCAGCACCCATTTCACGGGCATGCTCGACATAATTGCGGCCAATGCAGTAAATGCGGCGCACCGCAAAGCAGTCGTTTGACTGCGCAATTGGCACAGCGACTGGGACTGCTGCGGCAAATAGTTCACTCATGATGATTTTCCTAGGCTATTCAGATGAGTTTGCTCGGTATGGGCACACTCATCTCATGATTATAATTCCCTGACGTCTCTCGTTAGACATCCTGCTTGAATTTAGAATCCGCGATGGTCTCTTGAGTCCCGCGTAGGCTTGAAGACGGCCCACCTACCGCGCAGCGCTGCCTCACAAGCCTCTCATTTATCTCACTTAACCCTCGCACCCCTTCGAATAACGCATCCTTCACGTTCAGAACTCCATGCCCCGAACTCCAGCATAAAATCGCTTTGGTCTCTTCTCCCTCTTGTTTCACCTGCCACCGGCGGACTAATTTATCGCCGCTCCCAGTCAACAGATAGCTGCCGTCGCGGGTTGTTTTCCAGGCAACGCTCAGCGCCCCCATCAAAACCTTCAATCACCGCCTGACACTGCCCCGAGGCAACCTTCCACAGACGCACGGTATTGTCATGACTGCCCGAGGCGATCTGCAATCCGCTCGGCGAATATGCCACGCTCCTAATCGCACCGGCATGTCCCCTCAAAGTCCGCCCAAGGACTCCGCTGTGCGTGTCCCACAGACGTACCGTGTTGTCATAGCTGCCCGAGGCGATCTGCCGCCCACTTGGCGAATACACCAGGCTCCAAACAAAGTCTGTATGTCCTTCTAAGGAGTGAAGTTTTTGCCAATTCGAGGTCGAATACACACTGATCTTACCGTTTGAAAGCATAGTAGGCGGCCAGGCGGACGCCAGGCGTTCGGAAGAAACAAGC
>JASSUB010000008.1:0-65029 GCA_031963205.1 Mycoavidus cysteinexigens | reverse complement strand
TTCCACACGCATCCTGCGCGCTTGAGCGCGTTTTTTACCGTATTTAAATGAACCTCGATATCAAATTTCTCTTGCTAAGGCCGCTTATGCAAAGTTCAGTCAGTGACGCTGTTGCAGCCCCTTGCTTTACTTTGTCAAATAATTTTGGGCTAAAATAAGCCTCTCGGAGTCGGGGGCTTTGGAATGAATGCTAGCTATTCGCTAACGTTGGTAGAGAACGGATAAAAATTCTAATCTGGGGAGTGTTGCAGTGCCATTGGATCGCATCATTGAACCACAACGCGTACCTGCACAATGTAATCAAGAGCACCCGTTGCGCGTCCAACTTGAGCCGCTCGCATGGGAGAGTGAATTCTTCGCCCGCAAGTGCGCTAGGTTTGTTTTGGATAGTCAAGGCGTGTCGCAAGCGCAAATAGAGTTTACAGACTTTGATATTGTACAAAGCAAGATTCCAGCTAATCGACTCGACTTATTGGATCAGCTGGTTAAGCTTGGCTTCCAATTTATCGAAGGTGAAGCTGATTTCAGCTTACCGATTAACGCGTTAGCCGATACGCAAAATTATCGTATTGCCTCTGAGCCGGATATCTTGGCTATACGTGCCGTCGCCAAAGGGCTATTTGCTGCTAGCCGCTTTCGTGCCCCTTGGTACACGGAGGAAGAACGTGATCGCTTCTACCAAATCTGGGCAGAAAATGCGGTGCGCGGTCTCTTCGATCATGCCTGCCTGGTGATTGAAGATACCAGCGGCATTCATGGTTTTGTCACGCTGCGCAAGTTGGTGCGCGATGCGGCTCGTATTGGCTTGCTAGCCGTCCGCCCCGATTTGACTGGCCGCGGCTTAGGTAAAGGATTAATCAAGGCTGCGCGGCACTGGTGTGCGGCGCGTAATGTCAAGCAGTTGAGCGTGGCGACTCAAACCAGCAATCTGAGTGCGATGAGCCTTTATATTGCCAGTGGCGCTCAGCTGGCTGGCATTTCCTATTGGCTATATAAGTGAGATGATGATTCCATTTAATACCCCGGCTCTGGTCGGCACTGAATTAGGCCATATCCAATCTGCGTTAGCCAGCAATGTGCTAAATGGTGATGGTAACTTTACGCAACGCTGCCAACAGTGGTTTGAACAGTATACTCACAGCCACAAAGTGCTACTCACCCCCTCTTGTACGGCAGCGCTGGAAATGGCAGCTATTTTGCTCGCTATTCAGCCAGGCGACGAAGTGGTGATGCCCAGTTTTACTTTTGTCTCCACCGCTAATGCTTTTGTGCTGCGTGGCGCCAAAATTGTCTTTGTTGATGTGCGTCCTGACACCATGAATATAGACGAGACCCGGATTGAAGCGGCACTCACCAGCAGAACTCGAGCTATCGTGCCAATTCACTATGCCGGCGTTGCGTGTGAGATGGATGCGATTATGGCGATTGCTGACCAACATCAGCTGTGGGTAGTAGAAGACGCCGCACAAGGGGTCGCTGCCACTTATAAAGGTCGTGCGCTGGGGAGTATCGGCCACATTGGGTGTTACAGCTTTCACGAAACCAAGAACTATACCGCGGGTGGGGAAGGTGGCGCTATCTTGATCAACCAGGCTGAACAGGTCGAACGAGCGGAAATTATTCGTCAAAAAGGGACAAATCGCAACCAATTCCTGCGTGGTCAGACGGATAAATATACGTGGCGAGACATCGGTTCTAGCTATCTGATGTCTGATTTACAGGCAGCCTATCTGTGGGCGCAGCTAGAGGCAGTTGAGCAGATCAGCGCGCGCCGTCTTGAATTGTGGCACGGCTATTTCCAGGCATTTCAGTCTTTGGCGCAGCAAGGGCGCATTGAACTGCCGGCGATTGCGCCAGACTGTGACCACAACGCACATATGTTTTATCTCAAACTGCGTGACATTAAAGATCGTAATGCTTTTATTAGCGCGATGCGCGACGCCGGTATTCTGGCTGTTTTTCACTACGTTCCACTGCATAGTTCTCCGGCGGGGCAACGGTTTGGTGTCTTCCATGGTGAGGATAGATACACGACCAAAGATAGTGAGCGTTTAGTGCGGCTACCGCTTTTCTATAACATGACAGATATGGCCCACCACACTGTGATAAACGCTGTGACCCGCTACTTTGCCTGACGCATCTTTGATGCGCCTGCGTATCGCAGTAAAATTTTCTGAGCGAAGTGCTGTGTGGGCGTGAAGGGCTGACAGCATCCGCTACGGGTCAATGCCTTCAAGCTGGCGGCTAGCGTAGGCCCATCATCAGTGGGAGCGTTTGCTGATAGTTGCTTGCATGCGTGTGCGATGTCGCCCAAACAATAGCCACCATGGTGTCTTAAACCGCACAATACTGGCGTAAAGCCAGACGTAAGCTGCGATAAATACTATAGCGAAGCAAACTAGCACGGCGGTATGCTGCCAAAAGAGTGTCGCAGGCACCCCTGCAATTAAATATAACAGCCAAAGGTAAGGGGCAGTCAGTGCATTACACTGGGTCAGCGTGCGCGTACCTTGTACGCTCGCCGTTGGACGCATGAGCCGTTTGTAAATCAACGTATGTAAATGCCGATCATCTGCTAAGGTGGCTGAGGTACCGTGTAAGAAGCGCCTGCGATAGATTGAGAAACACACTTCAAAAATTGGGTAAAGTAGCATTAAGACAGGGTACCAAGCAGAAACCTCAGGATGGTGCATGACCAATAAAATAGATAATTCACCTAACATAAAGCCAATGAAATAAGCGCCACCATCGCCCAGAAAAATCCGTCCAGTCGGAAAATTCCAAATAAAAAAACCGAGAATGGCACCCATCATAATCAGTGCTGTCGAAAGTATGACCGTGTCAGAGATTTGGTGTGCAACGTAGGCAAGCGATGCCGACATCAAAAACGTAATCATTGCAGCTAAGCCATTAATGCCGTCGATGCAGTTAATCGCATTGGCGAGTCCTGCGACCACAAGTAGGGTAAAGAGGCAGCCGATAGCCGGATAAGCGATGGCTGAGTCAAGCAGGGCAATACCGGTGCGTGTCACATAAAGGCCAAGCAAGAAATAGGCCAGGCCGGCGGCAGCTATCGTACAGCTGAGGCGAATGAATGGCGTTACGCGTTTAGTGAAGTCTTCGGTGAGGCCTGCTAAAAAAGCCGGCAGTCCGCAGGCGACGAGGGATAATATGTTCAACGAAAGGCGCGGATCGTTGAGGTAAAGCTGACCGGCGGCTACGGTGAGGCCGGCGAGGATCGCAATGCCGCCGATACGTGGTACGGATTGCTGATGGATTTTTTGTGGGCCGGACAGGTGGTGATCAGCCGATAAATGTCCATGCAAATGCTGATAGCGCACAATCAGAAAAATGGCCAGGGTTGAGACAGTAAAGCTGAGCGTGAAATTAAGCATAGTCAATATTTTTCTAGCTACAACACGTTTAAAGAAGCTCTTCTTTAATCAGATTCAGTATGCAGAAGACCCACGGATTTTATTTATTACTCGTTTCCTCTTATAGGGGAAAATTAATAAAAAATCAATTTTTTCGAATATGATTCGTGTTAAGGGAGAGGAGAGATTATTTATGACGCGCCGTTATTTTTTAAGCACAGCTCTAGGCGTAGCCGCCGGTGGATTCGCTCTAGCGCCTTTAAAATCAACACTCTCGGCAAATGCGATCAAACCGGTTACGTCAGTTGCCGCTTTGATCGAATTAGGTCTTACCCAGCCGGTGGACGGTACGGTGGTCATCACATTAGGTTATTACAGTGCTGGCGATGGCGGCGGGATGCTGGCTTATTGGGATGCCTCTTCTGAACGGATAATCAACGGTGGCACGGTTATTGCTGCTGTGAGCCAGGCTAAAGGCCGCTGGCTTCAACTGCATGAAGGGGTTGTCGATTTTAGGCAATTTGGTGTTTTTAATACACAAGTGAATGCAGATGATGCGCTGGCAGCGATGGTGAATGATCCTACGATTCATCGTATCGAGGCGCATACGCCACTCAATTTTGTTCGCCGCCACCATTTTTATCGTAGCAACCTGACGCTGGATTTTGGAGGTCAAACGGTGACTACCCTTGGCATAGAGCCGGTTGGTGCGAAACAGATTAACGCTTTGGCTGCGGTGCTGTTTTTTAGTGGTAAGCCGGCTGCCAATACGGATACGGTCACCCTGAAGGCAGTCTTACCGGAACAGACTGATATTTTTCCGGTTAGCGATGCAAGCAAATTTTCTGTTGGGCAGTGGTATCGGCTTGAGTCTGACGCACCGGGTGAGCGTTTAGCAAAAGAGCTGCAAAAGTTAGTCCAAATTACCCAAATTATTGATGCAAAGCAGGTTCGGGTCAATTATAAAAATGGCTGGCCTTTGTTAGCTGGGCGGCAGATCCGTTGGGCGCAGGTGAGGGTTATTGAACAGGTCCATATTAGCAATATGCGCTTTAGCGGGCATGGCACGGCTCCAAATACCGGCTCTCACCCGATTGCGTTTGAATATGCAGTATCCTGTAATGTATCGGCAATTCATGCAGAGGCAACTTTCTGGAGCGTCATTATCAGACGCTGGTGCGCATTATTTCGCACTGAACAGTGTTCATTAACCAATCCGGTCAACATCAAGTATGGCGGCGCGGGTTACTTAGCACAGCATATCCATTGTCTTTACGGACATATTCTGGAGTGTAGCTCTGCCAATGCTCGGCATCTGAATGATTTTGTTTCGAGTGCATATTGCACCGTAGAAAAGTGTCATAGCAATGGTGACCATGATGGCGCCTTTGTGACGCACGGGCAATATGAGCATGACCTAGTCTACTCAGGGAATGCAGGCGCGATATCTTTTGCTAATTCAGGCAAGCAGTGGGGGGCTTCGGCTAAACGCATTACGGTACGCAACCACACCTGTACACTTTTTATTGCCAATGAGAAAGTCACTGACCTAACATTGGATGATGTCCATGTGTTGCAAATGGAGGGGCGGCCCAATACCGGTATTATGCGACTTAATGCGGATGGAGTTCAACTGCGAGGCTGCACGGTGGCGAGTGAACTGACCTTGGTTCAGCATACGGCTTTATCTTGCCGGTTGAATACCTTCAATGGCTGTAGTTTCAGGCTCGATAGCCGGCATGACTTAACCAGTAGCGCAGAAGATCCTCTCGGCCGGTATTGCCAAACGCACTTACCGCCAGTCGAAAGAAATTCTGTGCATGCTTACAGTGCTATTGCCTTCAATAATTGCACTTTTGAGGGCAATCGAGCAAGCGCTTCTCTGTGGATCGCGGCGCATAACTTAACACTAGATGCGTGCCGTATTGAAAATGTTGCTCTATGTTTAACCGGTACCGCTGAGCAGCACTTCACCCTAGCCGGTAATACCGTCTTGTCAAATACTGCCAATCAAGGCGCTCTATTGTCTCGCGTTGGCAATGATCGCCTGATCCATTGGCGTTTAGGACCTTACCGTAGCATCGTAGCGCATGCAAACGTAGCGCATATTCAGTTAGTGGATGGGGTGAATCACTATCAAGCCACTCATGTCCATTTTGTGCGCGGCAAAATTTTACTGGCTCCAGCCGCTTTTACCCCGCCTTCATTTTTGCTTGAGACAGGGCGTATCGAGGAAGGCCAGCTTGATGTGGTCGCACCGCCATCCAGTACTAGAGTCCGCATTGAGGGAACGCTCTCTATTTGATCATTGAGGGGACGTTCTCTATTTGATGACGGCTAAAGAAGCTATTGAAGTTGCTCAGCGTCTTCTAAGATCCCGACAGCATCGACTAGGCGTGTTGGGGGTTTAAGCAGTTTGACCATGGCTTTGAAACAATCATGCTTGACTAAGACGGCGATGACATCGGCTGCGGCTAGCGCTGGCTCTAAATCTGCCAAGTGGGCGTGAGCTAGATCGGCCGGCAACTGGTCAATAAAAGGTTCAACCACAATAAAGCGCGCCTCTGAAGTCGCGAGTAGTTTTTTTGCAATATGCGCTGCCGGACTTTCTCGAAAATCATCAATATTAGGCTTAAACGCTAATCCCAGTAAGGCAACGACAACTTCTTGGCGGACCGCACGTTGACCACTTGCCAGACATTGATCAATCGCTTCGTTAACTTTGTTAATCACCCATTCTGGCTTATGGTCATTGATTTGTCGGGCGGTTCGAATGAGTTTTGCCTGCTCAGGTGAGCGACTGACGATAAACCAAGGGTCAACTGCAATACAATGGCCGCCGACGCCCGGACCCGGCTGCAATATATTTACCCGGGGATGATGATTGGCGAGTTTAATCAACTCCCATACATTAATGCTGAGTTGGTCACAAATCAGCGAAAGCTCATTTGCGAAGGCGATATTGACATCGCGGAAAGCGTTTTCTGTCAGCTTAGCCATTTCTGCTGTGCGAGCGTTGGTGGTCAGCAGTTTTCCTGTCACAAAGACACGATATAACGCTTGCGCGCGCTGGGCGCAGCGGGTTGTTATGCCGCCGATAATGCGATCGTTTTGCACCAGTTCGCGTATGACTTGGCCGGGTAGCACGCGCTCAGGGCAATACGCGATATTGACATCAGGTATGTCGTTTTCTTGCTGGGAGGTAGGAAAGGATAAATCGGGTCGAGCTATGGTGAGCCAAGCGACCATCTGATCGGTAGTGCCCACGGGGGAGGTGGATTCCAATATCACCAGATCACCTGGCTTAAGCACCGGGGCGATTGATTCGGCTGCTGCGCGCACATAACTTAGATCAGGTTGATGATCTTTCTTACTAGGTGTCGGCACGGCGATGATGAATGCATCGGCTGCTTCAGGTTGCATTGATGCTTTTAAATAGCCCTCTTGCACCACTGCGCGTACGATGATGTCAAGCTCGGGTTCAACAATATGAATCTTTCCCGCATTAATCGTGTCGACTGTGTGAGGGTTGATATCAATGCCGGCCACTTTGACTTTTCGGGACGCCAGTATCGCGGCAGTAGGTAGGCCAATGTAGCCAAGACCGACTACACATACTTTCTTAAAATTCGTATGTTTCATAGAAATTTTTTAAGCAAGAAATTTGCCAACCCTTGATCAAGGTATGACGCTGGTCGAGTGCATGGCCCACGGTGTTTTATTCGTGTCTAATTATGCTTGGTAGGCAGCTAACGTTTGCACGATGCGCTCAGATGCTTTGCCATCTCCATATAAGTTATGCGCGTGCGCGCTTATCTGGTTATATTCGGTTAGGTCATCAAGCAGCAGACTAACCTGTTGGCACAAGGTGTCGATATCCGTACTGACCAGACGTACGAGACCTGCCTCTAATGCTTCGGGGCGCTCTGTATTTTCTCGCATGAGCAAGACTGGCTTGCCAAGTGATGAGGCTTCTTCTTGCACGCCTCCCGAGTCGGTGAGGATCAGAGTTGAGCGCATCATCAGGTAGACGAACGGCAAATAGTCCAGTGGCTCAATCAGGTGAATATTGCTGATGCCTTTGAGGGTGCGTTGGACGGGTTCTTGCACATGCGGATTAAGATGAACCGGATAAACGAAATCGACCTTGGGGTAGCGTTTGGCAAGGGTTGCGATGGCGATACAAATACGTTCGAAGCCATCGCCGAAATTCTCTCTGCGATGTCCGGTAATGAGCACCAGCTGTCGTGTGCGATTGAGCTGTGGGAATTGTTTGGCCAGGCGAGTGGCCAGTTGAGGGTTGCTGACGATTTTTTGTTTAACCTCTAAAAGCGCATCAATCACGGTATTTCCGGTTACCACGATACGCTCAGCGGCGATATTTTCTTTCAGAAGATTGTCGCGTGATTGCGTTGTGGGGGCGAAATGTAAATGCGCCAGGGTGCCGGTTAATCTACGATTGGCCTCTTCTGGCCAGGGTGAATACAAGTTGCCGGTGCGCAAACCCGCCTCGACATGCGCGACCGGAATTTTTAAGTAATAAGCCGTTAGCGAGGCGGCAAAGGTGGTTGCAGTATCGCCATGGACCAGAACAAAATCAGGTTGGTATTCCATTAGCACGGGTTTGAAGCTTTCCAGGATTTTGGCCGTGATGGAGAAGAGATTCTGCCCTGGCTGCATGATATTTAGATCGAAATCGGGCTTGATATTAAAAAGATTCAATACTTGATCAAGCATCTGCCGGTGTTGTGCGGTAACGCACACTTTAGCTTCAAATTGAGTATGTTTGCTAAGGGCACGCACAACCGGCGCCATTTTGATGGCTTCCGGGCGCGTGCCAAAAACAGTTAATATTTTTTTCATCGATTGTCGGCCTTTGATCTGAAGCCATCATCCATGCGGAGATAAGCTTAACAAATGCTCCTGTTTAAACATCAGGTTTTTTTCTCACATCATTCTACGCTAGAATAACATCTCTAAAAAAATAGGATGAAAATTTTAGATTTTAAACGGGGTGGTCGCCATATCGACCCCGTTTGTAGACCACGAAGATAGAAAATTCTAATCAGGGGACAGACGGAGTGCGGTTAAATCATGAAGGTGAACCCAGCAATGCAAATGTGAGTGGCCTTTGCCTAAACTATCTTTAGCACGAGCTTCGGTCTGGTCTACGGCTGCCATCCTGATCAAATTGGCAGTGGGACTCCTGCTCATCAAATTATTAGCACTTGCCTTTGGCCCAGAGGGGGTAGGCTGCGCCGGAAATTTTATGACGCTGATCACGGTGCTGGGCGTGTTATCTGGCGCGGGTATTTACAATGGGGTGACCAAATACGTTGCTGAATTTCAGTTTGATGCAGTCCGCTTGCACCGTTTGTTTGGCACCTCTGCACTTATCGTGCTTAGCTCTTCAGGGTTACTGGCGCTTGTCCTGATAGGGGCTGCCGCCCCTCTAAGTCGATTATTGTTTGGTCGTGAAGATTTGCAGGATGTGCTGCGAGTCGTGGCCTTGATTCAATTCGGTATTGCCTTTGCTAATTTGTTTTTGGCCATTCTAAAAGGCCGGTGCGATGCGAAGGGCGCTGCGCTCTCGGTCATGAGTGGCAGTCTGTTAGGTCTGGGGGCATATTGGCTGGCTTGCCGTCTAGGTGGCTATCCAGGGGCGCTGATCGGCTTAGCGTTGATGCCGGCGTTGTTGATCTTGCCGGCAGCGATAGCGTTGCTTAAACGCAAGATCATATCGTGGCATGGGTTAAAGTTCATATGGGATCGCACACTCGCTCGTGGTCTGTTCAAATTTACTGCGATGGCGCTTATCACTTCGCTCACGCTACCGCTTGCTTACGTCATGATAAGGCAGTTGCTGGCGACGCATTATAGTTGGCAGGAGGTTGGCATTTGGCAGGGCATGAGCAAGGTATCGGATGCTTATCTACAGTTGATTACAGCACCGGTTACCGTGTATTTGCTGCCGACCCTGGCTAGGCTCAAAACCAAACAAGATTTGGCGTATGAGATTCGCCGGGCGCAACGCTTTTTGTTACCACTAGCGCTAGGCTTGAGTTTCAGTGTGTGGCTATTACGCGATGGGGTAATTGGAGTATTATTCTCCGCTGACTTTAGGCCGATGCGCGATCTTTTTGCATGGCAGCTGAGCGGTGATGTGTTCAAAGTAGGTGCTTATGTGTTCGGTTATTTAATCATTGTGAAAGCCTCCCTACGTTTTTATGTATTAGCAGAAACGCTCCAGTTTAGTTTGCTCTTATTATTTTCGCACTGGTTGATTCCAATCGGTGGTGCGCTTGGGGCTGTACAGGCTTACACGGCGACGTATACGGTTTATTTTGCTTTATGTGTATACATATTTTTCATCTATTGCAAAAGGAGGGAGTGAGTGTCTGTCATCCATATTTTGGGTTCTGATATTGAGCACCACAATCGGACGGTGCTGAGCTTTTTTAATGACATACTCGCACCAGGGTTGCCGCCATCTCAAATGCCATTGTGTTTTTGGGTGGTTGCTCGAGAGCCGGCGCAATTGGGCAATTACCCCGCATTGCAGATCAGAGTGTTAGCGGATAAACGAGCGCTGGCGAAGGCCGTGGCCGTGCTGGCAAAAAAGTGCCGTGAGCAGCGCTTCTTTTTTCATGGTCAGTTTAATCTAGGTATTTGGCTCCTACTCCTGACTGGCCATATTCGCGCAGCACAAGTGAGTTGGCATATTTGGGGGGCAGATCTTTATGAAGATTCAGCCGGCTTTCGATTTAGGCTGTTTTATTTGTTAAGGCGCTGCGTACAAGGGCGTGTTGGGCGGGTGTTCGCTACCCGCGGGGACCTGGCTTATTATCGGCGGCGCTATCCGCAGGTTCCGATGCAACTGCTTTATTTTCCGACCCGTATGCCACCAGCGCACACACTCCCTCGGCTGCCGAAACCTGCACCCAAGCGGCTGACGATTTTGCTGGGCAACTCTGGCGATCGCTCGAATCGTCATATTGCAGCATTGCGGGCGATTTACCAGCAATTTGGCAAGCAGGTGCGTATCCTGCTGCCTTTTGGCTATCCATCGGGCAACGATCTATATGGCAATGAGATTCGCGCGGAAGCTGAAAAATTATTTGCGCCGGAGCAGGTCGAGTTCATCAATACAGTGATTGATTTTAACGCATACAGAAAGCTCTTAATGCAATGTGATTTGGGCTATTTTCTTTTTAATCGGCAGCAAGGGGTGGGCACGCTATGCTTGTTGATCCAATTCTGTATCCCCTTTGTCATCAGTCGGCAAAACCCTTTCCAGCAAGATCTTGCTGAGCAATGCGTACCGGTGTTATTTCATGGCGATGACTTGAGCCCTGAGATTGTGCGTGAAACCCAGCGCCGAATGACTCAATTAGATCAAACCCAGATTGCTTTTTTCAATCCTAATTACATTACAGGCTGGCAACGTGCGTTGGCGATTGTCAATGGAGAGATGCTCGATGACGCTTGCTAATTCCTTGGTTCTTTTAATGCTCTGGTTGGCAGCCGGTGCATTTGTGCTGACGCTTGTTTATCGTGAGTTCCGCTTAGTCGGATTTAGTTTCAATCTATGCTTTGCGCTGGCTTATCTATCCACTTTTTATCTTGGTTTTCCGTTCTCTTGTTGGCTTGTGCTGCATTTTAGTTTGCCTATCTCACCACCGCGTTATCTAGCGTATGCGTTGCTGTTGCCGGCTGGTTTTTATACTCTTTACTACGCAACCTACAAAGTTAAGCTGCCACCGTTTTGGCGTTCAAGGTCATCCTGGCTCATCATGCAGCGTGAAGAAACTCATTTGCTGTGGATGCTGCTGGCGTTGATTGCTGTAGTGGCTTTGTTGGTCTTTATTCTAAATAATGGCTGGCTATTTTTTAGCTCGCGTAGCTATGGCCAACGCCTCTTTTCTAAAGACCTTTTTTTACTTCCTCTTAAGCGCCTTTTCTATTTTTTTATACCCGCTATGCTGGTGCTTTATTTCCTGCGGCCGAGCGTTAAATCTTGGCTAATGTTTCTTGTCGCCACCATCAGCTTTGGCGTACTCAGTTATTTTGCGGTTGGGGGCACACGCGCCAATATCGCTTTGTCATTCGCCTTGTTTTTATTTATTGGTATTGCCGATCATCATATCCGGCTTAGAACACTGCTGTTTTCTGGGGTGGCGGCGATTGGCGTGATGACGTGGCTGGCGTTACAGCGTCACGGGATCAATCTTCAGGGGGCGGAGCGGATAGAGACGCTGCTTTATCTAACGCGCGACACTTTTTCGCCTTGGGAAAATCTGGCACTGTTATTAGAGAAGTATCGTGAAATCGATTGCCAAGGGTTAGCGCCAATTGTTCGCGATTTCTATGTCTATATTCCTCAATGGTTATGGCCTGAACGTCCGAACCTAGTGCTGAATACGGTCAATTATTTTACTTGGCAGGTACGGCAATACTTTGCCGTGGCACTTTCACCCACCCTGATTGGATCGTTTCTGATTATGGGGGGGGCGTGGTTCTTTGTGCTGGGGGCGATGATGGTCGGTCTGATTATTAGAGGGCTTGATAGCTTATATCGCTCGGCCAGATATATACAGAATCGCTATACCAGCGCCACCATACAGGCTTTTTGCTTTGGCCTGTTATTTCACATTGTTATTTTGGTCAGGGAAGGATTAGATTCCTTTGTTTCGCGCCTAGGATTCTATTGTTTGGTCTTTGGCTCATGCCTGCTATTGGCCAAATTGTTGTATCGTTTATGGATAGCTGGCCGGCACAGGTGGCAAAAAATCGGAGGCGTTTGATGAATGCTATTCCAAAATATAACATTCGCGGCATTGGCATTTTGGGTTTTCGAGATCAAGCTCAATTTGTTGACTACCTGCTGGCCGATGATGCATTGAAAACAGGTATGCTGGTTGCGATTAACGCGGAAAAAATAATTTTAGCGGAACAAAATCCGCTCCTCAGCGAGCTTATTAAATCTGCCGAATACAAATATGCCGATGGCATCAGCATTGTTCGTTCGATTAAGCGAAAGTATGCCGCAGCATCATGTCTGCAGCGCATCGCTGGCGTCGATTTGTGGCAAGCTTTGATGAGAGACGCTGGCGTGCGACGCATACCGGTATTTCTCGTGGGTGGTAAGCCCGAGGTGTTAGCCAAAGTAAAGCAGAAGCTGGTGGCGGCTTGGGGTGTCAAGATTGTGGGTAACCATAGTGGCTATTTTAAAGAGGAAGAGTGCCCAGCACTGTTTCAATCGATTCAAGAGAGTGGCGCCGAGATAGTCACGGTTGCTCTGGGTTCGCCTAAACAAGAACTGTTTATGCGCAATTGCCAGAAAATTTATCCAAATGCATTGTATATGGGGGTCGGTGGCACCTTCGATGTCTTTAGCGGTACGGTTAAACGCGCTCCCAAAGTGTGGCAATACTTAGGTTTAGAGTGGCTCTACCGTGTTCTGACCCAGCCAACTCGCATTGGGCGTGTAGCGAGGTTATTCAAATATGCTCGTTATCACTATCGTGGCCAATTGTGAGTATTTAGGCATGCAGTTGCGTCAACCTTTCGCCTGGCCGTTTTACACTATTAACCATCGTGCTGTGAAAAGTGCGGTTGTGAGCTATTTTGTCTGAAACATCCATGGGGCGGGCATTAGCCTGGTCTGCGTCCGCCACCCTGATTAAAATGGGCTTGGGGCTGCTGGTCGTTAAGTGGATGGCGCACAATTTTGGTCCGGATGGCATGGGTCGCGCTGGAAATTTTATAGCGCTGGTTACTCTATTGGGCGTACTTTCAGGTGCCGGTATTTACAACGGAGTGACCAAATACGTCGCCGAATTTCAACATGATCCGATCCGTTTACGCCGTCTGCTCGGCACGTCTTCTATTATAGTGTTTGGCTTCTCGTGTGTACTGGCGCTGTTGTTTATCTTGGCGGCAGTTCCTCTGAGTCAACTGCTGTTTGATCGTGAAGATTTGCAGAGTGTTGTGTGGGCCATAGCCTTTATCCAGTTCGGTATTGCTTACGCTAATTTCTTTCTGGCTATCCTGAAAGGTCAGTGTGATGCGAGGGGCAATGCGCTGTCGGTGATCGCTGGCAGTCTGCTCGGCCTAGGGGTATGTTGGCTCGCATTTCGTCTTGGTGACTACTCTAGTGCATTGATTGGATTAGCTTTAGCACCAGCGTTATTGGTTGTGCCGGCAGCAGTCATGCTGTTTAAGCGCGGTATCGTATCGCTGAAGCCAATATGGGACAGCACGCTGGCTCGCGGCTTATGCAAATTTACTGCCATGGCGACAATCACGGCCATTATGCTGCCGCTGGCCTACACCATGATGAGAGAGCTCTTGGCGGCTCGTCATGGTTGGGATGAGGTTGGCCTGTGGCAGGGAGTGAGTCAGATATCCCTGGCTTATTTGCAATTTATCACGGCGCCTTTTACCGTGTATTTGCTGCCCATGCTGGCTAGGCAAAAAAATAAGATAGGCCTCGCGCGTGAAATCGGTCGTGCTCAATGCTTCTTGTTACCGCTGGCATTAGTCATGAGCTTGAGTATATGGCTGCTGCGCGATATCGTGATTGAATTATTGTTTTCAGCTGATTTTAAGCCAATGCGTGATCTTTTTGTGTGGCAATTGAGCGGTGATGTCTTCAAGGTCAGTGCTTATATGTTTGCTTACCTAGTGATTGCGCGCGCCTCGCTGTGTTTTTGTGTGTTGACAGAAATCAGCCAATTTGGCTTGCTCACGTTTTTTTCGCGCTGTTTGATTCCATCAGGTGGTGCGCTTGGAGCTGTGCAAGCATACGCTGCGACTTACATTGTTTATTTTGCGTTGTGCGCGACAGCCTTTCTGATCTATTGTAAAAAGGGAAGGTAAGGGGTGATGATCTATTTTCTGCTTAGATTTTCGCTTTCATCGTCGGCGCACTCTATGTCGAGCGGCCGCGCGGCGTCCTAAAAGCTCGCCGTAGATAGATTTGTCCTGAATCTGAAGGGATAAAGAGTGTCATGGTGAATCTCTACGATGAGAGCATCGCTCGAGATTTTCTAGAGGCCAATTTTAAAGCGATTTGCTTTTAAATGACGTCAATTTTCGCTAAATTCTATCATTTTTAAAAATTAGAAAAGCTGTCTATAAATTAACTTAAATAAAATTAAGAAACTACGCAATCAATGAATTATAGGCATGTTTTGCTTTATTTATTGGAATTTTATCAGCATATAAGTTATTAACAGAAATTGGCTCAATTTATAGTGCTAATTTCTGTTAATGACTTATATGCCACCTGAATATAAGGATGTTCCTGCCTTGATGAAAAGCTTGGTGATTTGGATTAAAGAAAGCAGCGATTTACCATGCCCAATTATTGCCGCAATCAGTCATTACCAATTCACGACGATCCACCTTTACTATGATGGTAATGGTCGTACAGCAAGATTACTCACTACACTGATTTCATATTTAGGAGGGGACGATTTAAAGGGCCTATATTCCCTAGAGGAATATTATGCAAAAAATTTATTGGCTTATTATCGGGCAATAAGCGTAGGCCCTTCACATAACTATTACTTTGGTCGCGCCGAAAGCAATATCACTGGTTGGATTGAATACTTTATTAATGGGATGGCGTTTGCTTTTGAAAAATTCGTAAGCCAAATGATTGACTCCAAAAATAAAGGAGATAAAGATCATACGACTTTGATGCGAACTTTAGACCCAAAGCAACGCAAAACATTAGAGTTATTTCAAATCTATAAAGTCGTTACAAGCGCTCAAATTGGTGAATTATTTGGGTTTAAATCCAGAACTAATGCAGCTCTTTGTAAGAAATGGGTTGAAGTCGGTTTTTTGGAAATAGTCGATCACTCTAATAAAGCAAGAAAATACAAGTTGGCAAAACCGTATGATGCTTTAATAACGGATATTGGCCGAAATTGGCTTTAAGGGGCATTAGGCGATGCCATGCACGCTGTGCTCTGTGGTGCTGGGCATAAACTTACATCTGATCCTCAGAAAGTTTCGGTTTTTTTACGCCTTTCTTTTATCCGTTTTATGCCGTCATACCTTTGCTGTTAGTTTGAGTTTTTAGAGCAAATAGTACGCAGAACGATTTATTCAGGAGCGACTAAATAATAAACATTGGAACGAATATGAGCTTTTTCGAATTGTGAGCGTTTAGGCGCGCCGCCGCGCCAACCGCTCGCGTAGCCGCTCCAGATACAAATAGACCACTGGTGTCGTATACAGCGTTAGGATTTGACTAACCAGTAGACCGCCAATAATTGCAATACCAAGCGGGCGGCGCAGTTCGGCGCCTTCACCTTGGCCGAAGGCCAGCGGCAGTGCGCCGAGCATGGCCGCGCAAGTGGTCATCATAATCGGCCGAAAGCGCAATAGGCAAGCGTTGAAAATGGCCTCGCGCGCAGTGCTGCCACGACGTGTTGCAGCGATGGCGAAATCGATCATGATGATCGCATTCTTTTTCACAATCCCGATCAAAAGTATGACGCCAATCAGCGCAATTAAGCTAAATTCAGTGTTGCATAAGAGCAGTGCAAGCAGTGCGCCGACACCTGCCGATGGGAGCGTTGACAGGATCGTTAGAGGGTGAATGGTGCTTTCATACAAAATGCCAAGCACAATATAAACCGCAGCAAATGCTGCGAGAATCAAGAATGGCTGGTTCGCTAATGACTTCTGGAAAACTTTGGCGGTGCCTTCAAAGCTGCCATGGATAGTGGCGGGCACACCGATTTCGTTCATCGTACCGTGAATGAGTGCGGTGGCATCGGATAGCGATTTATCGGGCGGTAAATTAAATGAGAGGGTGGTCGCGGCAAAGAGTCCCTGATGGAACACAGCAAGTGGCGTATAACCCGGTTGATACTGGGCAAACGCGGATAATGGCACCATCGTTTGTGCGCTGTTGCTGTTGCCCGTACGCAAATAAATATCATTGAGTGACGCGGGATTTTGCGTGTATTGTGGGGCCAGTCCCATGATGACGTGATACTGGTTTAACGAGTTATAAATGGTCGAAACTTGCCGTTGGCCAAACGCATCATACAGGGTGCTGCTAATTTGTGCGGGGGTTATGCCAAAACGCGCGGCGCTAGCGCGATCGATCACGATCATATTTTCTAGCCCTTTTTGTTGTGCGTCGCTATTCACATCGGTCAGTTGGTTCTTGTGCTGCAGTGCTTCTGTGAGTTTTTGCCCCCAGCGATAGAGTTCAGCTGATGATTCACCGAGCAAAGTGAATTGATATTGCGCATTGCTTTGCCGCCCGCCCACCTGAATATCTTGTGAGACATATAAGAAAGTCCGGCTGCCTGCCACCGCGTTGAGTTTTGGGCGCAGCCGTTCGATCACTTGTGCCGCTGTCAGCTGGCGCTCAGTGCGTGGTTTTAATGAGATGATCATAAAGCCGGCATTCGCGCGTCGTCCACCGATAAAGCCCGCGATAGTGTCGATGGCAGGATCGGCGTTGATGATTGCCATCGATTGCGCCAGCTTTGTTCGCATCAGCTGGAATGAGGTATTCTGATCGGCGCGGATGCTGCCGACTAAAATTCCAGTATCTTGTTGTGGAAAAAAGCCTTTAGGAATGGCTATATACAGATAGATATTGCATGCAATCGTGGCGAGTAAGATGAGCCCAATCAGTTTGGGATGCTGTAGCGACCAATTGAGAGACGTCTGATAACCTCGCTGCAATGCCTCAAAAAAGCGTTTGCTAGTACGCGCTAGACCTGTTGGCGCCGGTTCGGCGGAGGTTTTTCGTGCGCGTAAAAGACGTGCGCACATCATCGGGGTGAGCGTCAGCGACACCAGCAGTGACATGCCAATCGCCAGTGACAGCGTGAGTGCGAATTCGCGGAAGATGCGACCGACGATGCCGCCCATCAATAAAATAGGCAGAAAAACCGCGACCAGCGAAATTGACATAGACAGTACCGTGAAACTGACTTCGCGCGCGCCGGCCAGGGCTGCGCGCAACGGCGATTTGCCGGCTTCAATATGGCGTGAAATATTCTCCAATACAACGATCGCGTCATCGACCACAAAGCCAGTGGCAACTGTGAGCGCCATCAATGACAGGTTATCGATGCTATAGCCCAGCAGGTACATGGCACTAAAAGTGCCGATGATTGAAATCGGCACCGCAATGCACGGAATCAGGGTTGCCCGAGCATTGCGTAAAAAGGCGAAGACCACAAAAATCACTAGGCCAACCGCAATCGCCAGCGTATAGCCCGCATCTTTTAAGGCAGCATGGATGATTTTAGTCCGGTCGGCGATGATCGTAATCTTCACCGCTGCAGGTAGAGCGGCTTCTAGTTGCGGCAGGAGCGCCTTGACGCGGTCAATGGTGTCGATGACGTTAGCGCCCGGCTGCCGGTAAAGGATCACCAGTACGGCAGGTTGGTTATCCAACAAGCCAAGTGTGCGTACATTTTCAACCGCATCGCTGACCTTGCCGACATCGGTTAACCGTACGGCTGCGCCGTTACGGTAAGAGATAATCAGATCACGGTACTGGCTGGCTTGGGTTGCTTGGTCGTTGGTGTAGAGTTGATAGCGCTGAGGACCATGCTCTAGAGCGCCTTTGGGCATATTTTGATTGGCCGCTGCGAGCGCGCTGCGGACTGTTTCAAGGCTTATCCCGTATTGAGACAACGCATGTGGGTTAAGTTCAATCCGCACGGCTGGATTGGCGGAGCCGCTGACCGCGACTTCACCTATGCCGGGTATTTGAGACAGCGCTTGTTGCAATACCGTCGCCGCTGAATCGTAGAGCTGGCCGCGCGTTAGAGTGTGTGAGGTGAGCGCGAGGATTAAGACCGGGGTGTCAGCCGGATTGACTTTGTTATAGCTGGGGTTTTGTTTTAGATGACTGGGCAGATCGGCGCGCGCGGCATTAATGGCGGCTTGTACATCGCGTGCGGCGCTATCGATATTACGATTGAGTTCAAACTGCAAAATAATTTGCGCTGCGCCGCTTGAACTGGACGAGCTCATTTCGGTGACCCCATCGATTTGCCCCAAGCGGCGCTCGAGTGGGCTGGTGACACTGGTGGCGACGACTTCGGGGCTGGCCCCTGGCAAACTTGCTTCTACCGAAATCGTTGGAAAATCAACTTGCGGCAGGGGCGCCACCGGCAGTTTGAAAAAAGCAAAAATGCCGGCGAGCATGATGCCGGCCGACAATAACGTGGTTGCAATTGGGCGGGCAATAAACAGACGCGATAAATTCATAAGGTGCTTGGGACTTGGCGTTTAAAGCGCTGTGCTAAGCGGTCGAAAGCAAGATAAATAACCGGTGTGGTAAAGAGCGTTAGGACCTGGCTGACGATTAGCCCGCCGACAATTGCAATGCCAAGCGGCCGGCGCAGTTCGGCGCCGACCCCCGAGCTGAGCATCAATGGGATCGCCCCAAAGAGAGCGGCGAGTGTGGTCATTAGAATTGGCCGAAAGCGCAATAGGCAGGCCTGATAGATCGCCGCGTGTGGCGTTAGCTTTTGAATACGTTGTGCTTCGAGAGCGAAATCGATCATCATGATGGCGTTCTTTTTAACGATGCCAATCAGTAGCACGATGCCGATGACTGCAATCACATCCAGATCGTGGCCACTGATCATCAGTGCCAGGAGCGCGCCGGCGGCGGCTGAAGGCAGGGTTGACAAGATGGTGACGGGATGAATAAAACTTTCGTATAAGACCCCAAGCACGATATACATTGTGATAATCGCCGCTAGAATTAAAAACAATTGGTTAGTGAGTGAAGCTTTGAAGGCGAGGGTGGCGCCTTGAAAGCGTAGGTTAAATGAGTTGGGTAGCTGAGTTTCAGCGCAGGCTTTTTCAATTTCTTGGACGGCCGCGCTCAGTGATGCATTGGGCGCTAAATTAAACGAAACCGTGGCAGCTGGAAATTGGCCGAGGTGGTTGACGATCAGGGGCGCGCGCTGCTCGCTGAGGCTAGCAATTGCGGTGAGTGGCACTTGGCCGCTGGCAGAAGTGGTCGATGGCAAATAGATTGAACTGAGCGTAGCCAGCGCGCTCATGCCTTGTTGTGCTACCGGATCGGCCTCCAAGATGACGCGGTATTGGTTTGATTGGGTGAAAATAGTTGAAATAATGCGCTGGCCGAAGGCCGTATAGAGTGTGTTATCTACCGTGGCTGGCGTGATACCAAAACGGGCCGCGTTATCGCGGTCAATTTTCACATAAATGGATAAACCATTGTTTTGCAAGTCAGTAGCTACATCGGCGAGGACTTTAGACTGTTGCAAGCGCGTGATGAGTTTAGGTAACCAGACCTCGAATTCGTCTGCTTGGGCATTTTGTAGAATGAACTGATATTGGGTTGGGCTGACCGTCGCATCAATGGCTAAATCTTGCACGGGCTGCATATACAGTGACACGCCAGCAATCGATGCCACGCGTTGTTGCAGCCGTCGGATGATATCACTGGCTTGAGCTGTGCGTTGACCATGCGGGCGCAGATTGATTAAGAAGCGTCCGTGATTTAAGGTGATATTTGACCCATCGACGCCGATGAACGACGACAGGCTCAGCACATCGGGGTCTTGCATAATTTCGGCGGCTAGGGCCTGCTGACGGTGTGCCATCGCCGCATACGAAGTAGTTTGCGATGCTTGCGCAATGCCTTGAATGATGCCCGTGTCTTGGACTGGAAAAAATCCCTTTGGAATGAATAAATATAAGAGTACGGTAAGCAGCAAAGTCCCTAGTGCGAGCAATAACGTCAGCGACTGATGAGCCAGCACCCAAATCAATGCGCGTCCATAGTGCATGATCGTGGCCTCGAAAAAAGCCCGTGTTTTAACTTCGAATATATGTAGGTATGGGTTGGTTTGGGTAGACCCCGAGCGCAGCAGATAGGCGCACATCATCGGCACTAAGGTGAGCGATACGAGTGCCGAAATCAAAATAGCAATGGCCAAAGTAAGCGCAAATTCATGAAATAGCCGGCCGACTACATCCCCCATAAAAAGCAGTGGAATCAGTACGGCGAGCAGTGAGATGGTGAGAGAAATAATCGTAAACGCAATCTGTTTTGAACCTTTTAGTGCGGCCTGAAATGGACTCTCACCCTCTTCAATAAAACGCGCGATATTTTCGATCATAACAATCGCATCATCCACCACAAAACCAGTGGCAATGGTTAACGCCATCAAAGACAAGTTATTGAGCGAGAAGCCCCATAAATACATCACCGCAAGCGTACCAATCAGCGATAAAGGGACGGATAAACTTGGAATCAAAGTGGCATAGAAGTTTGATAAAAACACAAACATGACGAGTACCACCAGCGCAATCGACAGCAGGAGTTCAAACTGTACATCGTGCACGGAGGCGCGAATGGTGGTGGTGCGGTCGGTTAGGACGGTGACTTGCAAGGCGGCTGGCAGCGCTTGTTTTAATTGCGGTAGCAAGGCCTTGATGCTATCCGTGGTTTGAATCACATTGGCGCCCGGTTGGCGCTGCACATTCAAAATGACTGCCGGGGTGGTGTTCATCCAAGCGCCGAGCTTATCGTTTTCAGCCCCTTCAATCACGGTGGCAACGTCGGCTAGTTTAATCGGCCGGCCATTTTTATAGGCGATGATTGCGTTGGCGTATTCGTCAGCACTTTGCAGTTGATCATTCGCGTTGATCGTGTAAGCGCGCGATGGTCCATCAAAGCTGCCTTTAGGTGTATTTACATTCAGTGTGCCTAGAGTTAGGCGTAAACTATCCAGGGTTAGGCCATAGGCGGCCAAGGCGCGTGGATTGGCGCGAATCCGCACGGCGGGCCGTTGTCCGCCGCTCAAGCTCACCAGACCAACGCCTGAGACCTGCGATATTTTTTGCGCCAACTGTGTGTTGGCGAGGTTTTGCACGTGGGTTAAGGGGAGGGTGGCTGAGGTTAGCGCCAGCGTCAGGATAGGCGCGTCGGCCGGGTTGATTTTGGCATAAATGGGGGGGGCGGGAAGATCAGAGGGCAGTAAATTGTTCGCGGCATTGATGGCCGCTTGTACCTCTTGCTCAGCGGTATCCAGTGACAAATCAAGGTTGAACTGCAACGTAATCACCGAAGCGCCCGCTGAACTAGCCGACGACATCTGTTTTAAACCGGGCATTTGACCCAATTGGCGCTCAAGCGGTGCGGTGACGGCTGAAGTCATCACCTCCGGGCTCGCGCCCGGATAGAAGGTTTGTACTTGAATCGTTGGATAATCAAGTGCCGGCAGGGCTGAAATGGGCAAGAAGCGTAACGCGACCAACCCAGCCAGCAGAATGGCCAGCATTAATAAGCTGGTGCCAACCGGACGTACAATAAAGGCGCGCGAAGGATTCATGCCGGTTGAGCGGGTGCAATGGCGATTTTTGTGCCTTCACGCAGGCGATCTGCGCCGTCAATCACGACCTGCTCTCCGGGCGTTAGTCCCGCCCTGACGCTGGTGTATTCACCATTTACCGGGCCAGTTTTAAGGGTACGCACAGAAACGGTGTGATCTGCATTGACAATATAGGCATAAGGGCCGATCGAGCCGTTTTGAATCGCTGAACTGGGTACGATAGCGATGCCACGTAGGGTATTGACCAGTAGATTAATGTTCACGAACTGGTTCGGATACAGCATATCTTGCTGATTAGCGAAGTGGGCCCGCAATTTTATGGTGCCGGTTGCCGTATCGATCTGATTATCAATGGTTCTCAGATACCCCGTTTCAAGCACTGTGCTGCGGTTGCGATCGTAAGCAGAAACCGGTAATTTTTGCGTCGAGTGCAAACGTTTGAGCACTGCGGGCAGGGCATCCTCAGGCAAACTAAAAATAACACTGGTTGGCCGCATCCGCGTAATGACCACAATACCGTTGGTATCGCTAGGTTGTACATAATTACCGGCGTCAACTTGCCGTAGACCAACGCGGCCACTAATTGGGGTGGTGATGCGGCAATGCGCCAAATTAAGTTTATATTGATCGACCTGAGCGCGATCGGCTTGCACCATGCCTTGATACTGCTCGACCAATGAGGTTTGATCTGCCACTTGCTTCGCCGAAATTGAATCTTGTTTCAACAAAATGCGGTAGCTTTTAAGATCCGCTTGAGCCTGTTTGAGTAAAGCGAGATCTTTAGCGAGTATGCCTTGTGCATTTTGCAAATTAATCTGATGGGGCCGTGGGTCAATTTGGGCGAGTAAATCACCTTTTTGCACAAATTGCCCTTCTCTGAACAGCACTTTCATCAGCGTGCCTGCGACTTGCGTTTTCGCGGTCACGCTAGCGAGTGGGGTGACGGTGCCGAGTGCATTGAGTTCGATTGGCATCTCGCCGAGCGTAACCTGCGCGACACGTATCGTTTGCACCTGAGTGCTGTCTAGGCGCGAACTACCCTGCGCCTTAGTCGCTGAGTTGGCGTGGGCTGGCTGGAGCCATATGCGCCAGATAAATAAGGCAAGAGCCAGCGCGAAAAAAGTGAGGAATAGAAGTAAGGCGTGCCGCTGCATCGCATGCATTACCTTAAGCGCTTGTAAAAAGAAGCGCTTTTTATGTGTAATAGGTTTTTCCGCCGTCATTGAACATTCCTCTTTCTTGGCTTTTTCACACTGTCGTGCCGTATCGTAACGTATTTTTACATCCTCGCCGAGCGAACAGCGTAGTGTCGAACAACAATCTCAACAGCGTGTAAGTGTCGCCAGAATGTTAGATCATAACTCCTGAGCTTTAGCGCGTACAATCGGTCAGCTCATAACTCCTGAGCTTTAGCGCGTACAATCGGTTAGCTCATGGCAAGCGGCATGCTAAAATCAAAAGTATTGCCTTCTTTTCTCCAAAATCCTTCTGATTTAAACAGCGTTTTTTAATGATCCAATCTACTGTGATGCTGCGTGCAATGACGCGCTCGATATTTGTCCTGGCGATAGCGGGTTGTAGCTTGCCTAATCCCAATGCCATTGATTATCAAGGCGTAACAAAATCGAAATCTACACCGCTCGTGGCCCCGCCTGATATGGCGTATGCGAAAACCCAGCAGCGTGCCCCGGGGCCAGATGGCACGGTATCGCTGTCTTCGTATCTGCGTTCTGAGCCCGTTATGGCGCCGCTCGAGCGGGCGCTTGAGCCGATTGTCGGCATGCATATTGAGCGTCAAGGCAGGATGCGTTGGCTAATTGTCGAGCGGCAAACCCCGCAGCAACTGTGGCCGCAAATCCGTCAATTTTGGCAAGAGCAAGGTTTTTCGCTCACGCTTGATGCCCCTGAGCGGGGTGTGATGGAAACTGACTGGAAAGAAACTTATACCAATATTGATCAAGGCGCCATCCGCAATACGCTCGCTAAAGCGTTCTCACATGCTTATGTGACGGGCGAAAAAAATCAATATCGCCTTCGCCTGGAGAGCCGGCCGCAGGGGGGCAGCACGATCTTATTAAGCCAGAAGGGCATGCGTGAGGTGTTGGTGGGCCGCCACAAAGAAATGAGCCAATGGCAAAGCGCTCCGCATGATCCGGTTCTTGAAGCCGAATATTTGCAGCGTTTGATGCTGGCATTGGGGCCGCATAAATCGAGCCAAGCTCAGACTGTGGCTGGAGCAACTCTTTCAACAGCAGCGGCAGGCCAGGCGCTAGCCTCATCCACCCAACCGAGCGCATCACCAGTTAGCTTGACTCAAATCGATTTCACTGAGCCATTTGACCGAGTTTGGTTATATATAGGCTATGCACTTGAACGCAGTAACTTCAGCGTGGCTCAGGGTAACCGCGCGCAAGGTATTTACACCGTGCGTTATGTTGACCCCACGGCGGCGGCTGAGTCTAGTTTTTGGAGCCAAGTTTTTCGTGGCAAAAAAGAGAAAGTAGTCAAGCAGTACAAACTGCGTGTGCGGGCGATGACTCAGACCACAACTCGCGTGACTGTGGTCAATAATGACGGCGAGATGGATGTTTCACCGTCAGCGCAGCGCATTTTATCGCTACTTGCTAAGCAATTGCATTAAACAATCGCTGCAATTGCATTGAACAATCGCTGCGAACACGTTAGAATCTCGGCTTTGCAGCAATTTGTGTAAACATAGTCTGTGCCGACGTGGTGAAATTGGTATACACGCTATCTTGAGGGGGTAGTGGCGCAAGCCGTATGAGTTCGAGTCTCATCGTCGGCACCATGTATTTTCAATGCCAGCTGCTTAGCGTGTGCTTCGGCTGGCATTGTTGTTTGAGTTTATGGATATAGGTCTGTATAGCTGGGCATGGATGATGCCCGCTGGCAGCCTAAAATGATAGAGGATTGTCTTGAACCTCGCAGCTTGGTTTCCTGTCTTGCTCTTTATCCTCGTGGGCACGGGTTTGGGTATGATATTGCTCGGTATCGGTAAGATACTGGGCCCCAATCGCCCGAATAGCGAGAAAAATGCACCTTACGAATGTGGCTTTGAGGCATTTGAAGATGCGCGCATGAAATTTGATGTGCGCTATTACTTAGTCGCGATTCTGTTTATTATCTTTGATCTAGAAACCGCCTTTCTGTTTCCGTGGGGCGTGGCGCTTAGAGATATTGGCTGGCCGGGCTTTCTCGCGATGATGATTTTTCTGCTCGAGTTTGTGCTAGGTTTCGCCTATATTTGGCGAAGAGGCGGACTCGACTGGGAGTGATCAGGGTGAGATATAGCAAATGCAGAGGGCAGATTAATGTGGATCTGGAGCGGAGCGCAAAGTTATGAGTATTGAAGGCGTCCTGCAAGAAGGGTTTATTACCACCACTGCGGACAAGCTGATTAATTGGACGCGCACGGGCTCGTTATGGCCGATGACGTTTGGTCTTGCTTGCTGCGCGGTTGAAATGATGCATGCGGGTGCGTCCCGTTATGATCTCGATCGCTTCGGTGTTGTGTTTCGCCCTAGTCCGCGTCAGGCCGATGTAATGATTGTGGCGGGTACGCTGTGTAACAAAATGGCCAGCGCATTGCGCAAAGTCTATGACCAAATGGCAGAACCGCGCTGGGTGATTTCGATGGGCTCATGCGCCAATGGGGGTGGTTACTATCATTACTCATATTCTGTCGTCCGAGGTTGTGACCGGATTGTGCCAGTTGATGTGTATGTGCCAGGCTGCCCACCGACGGCTGAGGCCCTAATTTACGGCATTATTCAGTTGCAGGCTAAGATCACTCGCACGAATACGATTGCGCGCTAATTTCTCTGCAATCCAGTTAAGCAAAATTTTTGATACGGTATTTGAAGTGGGGTCTTCCTCAATGACAAGCAAGCTCGCAGCGCTCATGGCGAATCTCGAGGCAACCTTTGGTACTGATGTGCGCATGACGCATGCGTTTGGGCAGATTACAGCCGTGGTCCATGCCAACCAGTATCTCGATGTGATGCGCACGCTACGCGATGAAGCTTCGTTGTGCTTTGAGCAACTGATTGACTTGTGCGGTGTTGATTATTCCGTGTATGACGAGGTTGCTAAGCGCGAACTCATCGTCGCTCAAGATGAGTCGATGTGTCCTCGTTTTGCCGCTGTCTCGCATCTCTTATCGATTACCCATAATTGGCGCTTACGCGTCAAAGTATTTGCGCCGAATAACGAACTGCCGGTGTTGCCTTCGGTGATTGATATTTGGAGTTCAGCCGATTGGTATGAGCGCGAAGCATTTGATCTGTTCGGTTTAGTCTTTGACGGGCATCCGGATTTGCGCCGTCTTTTGACCGATTATGGTTTTATTGGTCATCCATTCCGCAAAGATTTCCCGATTTCTGGTTACGTTGAGATGCGTTATGACCCTGAGCAACAACGGGTGATTTATCAGCCGGTAACCATTGAGCCACGCGAAATTATCCCACGCGTCATCCGCGAAGAAGGCTACGCTGGCTTGAAGCCAAACCGTCCTAATTAACCCAGGCTACGACATATGAAGCGAAGATTAAGTTGGGATCGCTAAAATGGCAGAAATCAAAAACTACACGCTGAATTTTGGTCCACAGCATCCGGCGGCCCACGGGGTACTACGGTTGGTGCTGGAGCTTGATGGTGAAGTGATTCAGCGCGCCGATCCGCATATTGGTCTGCTCCACCGGGCCACTGAAAAGCTCGTTGAAACCAGGACCTATCTGCAATCGGTGCCGTATATGGATCGTCTCGACTATGTGTCGATGATGGTCAACGAGCATGCCTATGTGATGGCGATTGAGCGGATGTTAGGCATTACCGTGCCAGTTCGCGCACAATATATCCGGGTGATGTTTGACGAGATTACGCGGATCTTGAATCATTTAATGTGGCTGGGTTCACACGCGCTTGATGTCGGTGCGATGGCGGTCTTTCTGTATGCGTTTCGCGAACGTGAAGACTTAATGGATGTCTATGAGGCGGTGTCAGGCGCTCGGATGCACGCGGCTTATTATCGTCCAGGCGGCGTTTATCGCGATTTGCCTGAGGCGATGCCACACTATAAAGCTTCTAAAATTCGTCATGCCAAAGCGCTGGCCAAGCTAAATCAAGCGCGTCAGGGTTCAGTCCTTGATTTTATTGATGATTTTAGCCAACGTTTTCCAAGCTGCGTCGATGAGTATGAAACCTTACTCACCGATAATCGGATCTGGAAGCAGCGTTTAGTTGATATTGGCATCGTCAGCCCTGAGCGCGCCTTGCAACTTGGCCTGACTGGGCCGATGTTGCGCGGTTCCGGGGTTGAGTGGGATCTGCGCAAAAAGCAGCCTTATGAGGTCTACGCTCAGCTTGATTTTGATATTCCAGTTGGCAGCAACGGTGATTGTTATGATCGTTATTTGGTGCGCATTGAAGAAATGCGGCAGTCAACTCGCATTATTCGTCAATGCATAGATTGGTTGCGCCTACATCCGGGGCCGGTGATGATTGATGACCATAAGGTTGCGCCGCCTAATCGGCTTGAGATGAAAAGCAATATGGAAGCGCTGATTCATCATTTCAAGCTGTTCACCGAAGGTTTTTGTGTGCCAGCTGGAGAAGCTTATGCGGCGGTTGAGCATCCAAAGGGTGAATTTGGTATCTACTTAGTGTCAGATGGCGCTAACAAGCCTTACCGCTTGAAGATACGCGCACCTGGTTTTGCTCATTTGTCGGCCTTAAATGAAATGGCAAAAGGTCATATGATTGCTGATGCGGTAACGATTATCGGCACGCAAGACATTGTATTTGGTGAAATTGATCGTTAATCAGGAACTGCGCCTAGGCGTTATAGTTTATTTATGGCTGACTTTTAAGCCGGTGATGGAATTAAAAGAGTGATCTTCAAAATGCTCTCTGCTGAAGCTTTGAAAGAAATTGATCGTGCGCTAGCCAAATATCCGGCTGCGCAGAAACAGTCTGCTGTGATGGCGGCGCTTGCGGTCGCGCAGGATGAGCATGGCTGGCTCTCGCCTGAAGTGATCCGTTTTGTGGCGGATTATCTCGCTATGCCTGCCATTGCTGTGCAGGAAGTCGCGACTTTTTATGCCATGTATCAAACGACTCCGGTGGGTACGCATAAAATTACCATCTGCACCAATCTACCGTGTGCTTTATCGGGTGGCGAGGCCGCGGCCGATTATGTGAAACGTAAACTGGGTATTAGCTTTGGCGAAACCACGCCAGATGGCAAATTTACGCTGGGCGAAGGCGAATGCATGGGCGCCTGCGGCGATGCGCCGGTGTTGTTGGTGAACAATAAACGGATGTGTAGTTTTATGAGTCGTGACAAAATTGATCAGTTGCTCGAGGAGCTTGCGCGATGACGTGTGTGCACGAACGCCACCTGCAACCATTGATCTTGGCTGGACTGAACGGCGAGAACTGGCAGCTTAAGGACTACCTCGCGCGTGGCGGTTACCAACAGCTTAAGCGTATTTTGGCTGAGAACATCCCCCCTGAACACGTGATTGCCGAAGTTAAAGCTTCGGGTCTGCGCGGGCGCGGTGGCGCTGGCTTTCCAACCGGTCTTAAATGGAGCTTTATGCCCCGCCAGTTTCCAGGCCAGAAATATCTGGTGTGCAATTCTGACGAAGGCGAGCCTGGCACGTTTAAGGATCGCGATATCCTGCGCTACAATCCGCATGCGCTGATCGAAGGCATGGCGATTGCCGCTTATGCGATGGGTATTACCGTCGGCTATAACTATATTCATGGTGAAATCTGGCAAGCCTATGAGCGCTTTGAACAGGCTCTTGAACAGGCGCGCGCGGCAGGGTACTTAGGCGCCAACATTGTTGGTTCAAACTTTTCATTTGAGCTGTATGCGCACCACGGTTATGGCGCGTATATCTGCGGTGAAGAAACCGCATTGCTTGAATCGCTGGAAGGCAAAAAAGGTCAACCACGCTTTAAACCGCCTTTTCCGGCAAGTTTTGGCCTATATGGCAAACCGACCACGATCAATAATACAGAAACGTTTGCCGCGGTGCCGTTTTTGTTTGCGCTTGGCGCGCAGAAATATTTAGAGTTGGGCAAACCGAATAACGGTGGCACTAAAATCTTTTCGGTCTCAGGCGATGTGGCCAGGCCTGGCAATTATGAAGTACCGCTGGGCACCTCATTTGCCACCTTATTAGCCTGTGCTGGCGGGATGCGCGGCAATGGTCAACTCAAGGCGGTGATTCCCGGTGGCTCATCGGCGCCGATAGTGCCAGCTGAAATTATGCTGCAAACGGATATGGATTACGATTCCATCGCGCAAGCGGGCTCTATGCTTGGCTCTGGCGCGGTGATTGTGATGGATCAAACACGTTGTATGGTGCGCGCGCTATTGCGTTTGGCTTATTTTTATTATGAAGAATCGTGTGGCCAATGTACGCCGTGCCGCGAAGGCACCGGCTGGCTCTACCGTGTGATTCATCGGATTGAACATGGCAAGGGCGTCCCGGATGACCTTGAGTTGCTCAATTCGATCGCAGAAAACATCATGGGTCGTACCATCTGCGCCTTGGGCGATGCAGCTGCGATGCCTGTGCGCGGCATGCTCAAGCACTATTGGCATGAATTCGAGCATCATATTGAACACAAGCGCTGTCTGGTTGCTCAACCAGTCGAATCTTTTTGATACGGTCGCAAAATGGTTGAATTGGAAATAGACGGTAAAAAAGTTGCAGTACCTGAGGGTACGATGGTGATTCAAGCTGCGCAGCAGGTGAATACCTATATCCCGCACTTTTGTTATCACAAAAAACTGTCAGTCGCGGCCAACTGCCGGATGTGCCTGGTTGAAGTTGAAAAAATGCCGAAAGCGGTACCCGCTTGTGCCACGCCGGTATCGGCTGGCATGATGGTCAAAACCTGCTCAGAAAAAGCCGTCAAAGCACAGCAAGCGGTGATGGAATTTTTACTCATCAACCATCCGCTCGATTGTCCGATTTGCGACCAAGGTGGCGAATGTCAATTGCAAGATCTGGCCGTTGGCTATGGTCAATCACATTCCCGTTATAGCGAAGAAAAGCGCGTTGTCTTTCATAAAAATATCGGCCCGTTGGTCTCGATGGAAGAAATGGCGCGCTGCATTCATTGCACGCGTTGCGTGCGTTTTGGGCAAGAAGTAGCTGGTGTGATGGAACTGGGAATGCTAGGCCGCGGCGAGCATGCTGAAATCACTGCTTTTGTTGGCCAAACTGTCAATTCGGAATTGTCGGGCAATATGATTGACCTCTGCCCGGTGGGTGCGCTGACCTCAAAGCCATTCCGTTACAGTGCGCGGACCTGGGAGCTATCTCGCCGTAAATCCATTAGCCCGCATGATAGCGTCGGCGCTAACCTGATGGTGCAAGTGAAAGGTCACCGGGTGATGCGGGTTTTGCCATTTGAGAACGAAGCGATTAACGAATGCTGGCTCTCCGACAAAGATCGTTTTTCATATGAAGCGCTCAATAGCAGCGAGCGCTTGACCAAGCCGATGATCAAGCAAGATGGGCAGTGGCATGAAGTCGATTGGCACACTGCCTTAGCCTATGTCACGCAGGGTTTAAGCAAGATCAAGCAAAGCCATGGCGCAGCTTCAATTGGTGCACTCGCTAGTCCGCACAGTACCGTGGAAGAGCTTCATCTGTGGCAGCAACTCGCCCGTGGCATAGGCACTGAAAATATTGACTTCCGTTTGCGGCAAAGTGATTTTAGCGAGACTTTGCCTACTGCGCCTTGGCTCGGCATGCCGATTGCTGCTTTATCAAACCTTGATAGCGCACTGGTGGTGGGGGCGTTACTGTGCAGTGACCATCCGTTGTTTGCGGCACGCTTGCGGCAAGCCGCCAAAGCCGGCGCTCAGATTCATTTATTGCACGCGATAGATGATGATGCATTGATCCCAACGGCGCAGCGTTTAGTTGCCGCCCCGTCTGCTTGGTTAGAGGAGCTGGCTGGGGTTGCCGTCGCGCTTGCGCAGGCGAGCAATCTAGCGGTGCCTAAGGCATTTAACGGCGTGACGCCTTCAGCCGCAGCTAGAAAAATAGCCACTCAGCTTGGTCTTCCTCAATTAGGCGCGCAACGCGCGATCTTGTTAGGTAATGCAGTTGTCCAGCATCCAGATTTTAGCTTGCTCTATGCCGCCGCTCAGTGGATTGCGCGGCACACTGGCGCGACCCTCGGTTTTCTAACCGAAGCGGCCAACACCATCGGAGCGCATCTTGTTGGCGCTGTGCCGAGGGCGGGCGGCTTGTCTGCCGCAGAGATGTTTAAGCAACCGCGCAAGGCTTATCTACTGTTTAACGTAGAAGCGGAATATGACACCGCAAATCCAGCCCAGGCATGCGCTGCGCTAGCGCAGGCCGAGATGGTGGTGAGTTTATCCACTTTCAAGCACGGTTTGGAGTATGCTGATGTGGTATTACCGGTGGCGGCGTTTACTGAAACCGCTGGAACTTTGATCAATGCGCAGGGTACCGTGCAAAGTTTTAATGGTGTCGTGCAAGCACTAGGCGAAGCCCGCCCAGGTTGGAAAATTCTAACGGTATTAGGCCAATTACTAGAGTTGCCTGGTTTTGCGTATGAGACTGCTGAAGCCGTGCGTGCTACCGCTCTTGAGGGCATTGAGATTACCGCGCGGCTCTCGAATTGCAGCCAGAGCGCACCGTCGCTGAAGCTGAAGCTAAGCGATCGGCCAGCGCTGCAAACTGGCGACATGGTGCTCGAGCGCTTGCCTGAGGTGTCGATCTATCATGCCGACCCGCTCGTGCGTCGTGCTGAATCTTTACAACTGACCCGTACCGCGCAAGCTGCGTCACGGGTATCGTTGCCAGCAAAACTATTCGACCAGCTTGGTTTGGTAGCAGGCGATGCGGTGCGGGTGCGTCAAGGTGAATCGGTCGTGACCATGCCGGCGGTGCGTGATGCACGTTTGCCGGAGACGGTGGCGCGTGTGCCAGCGGCCACGCACGCCTCGGCTCAACTCGGCAGCTTGTTTGGCGAGTTACGGATAGAAAAGGCGTAAAGCAAAGGCCTCCATTATGTTCGATACAATCAATACGCTTGGTATGCAGGCGCTTGGCGTTGCCTGGCCCACACTATGGCTCCTGATACGCATTCTTGTGGTCTGCGTTGGGCTACTCTTGTCGGTCGCTTATTTGATCTTATGGGAACGTAAGCTGATCGGCTGGATGCATGTGCGGCTAGGACCCAATCGGGTAGGGCCATTAGGGCTGCTACAGCCGATTGCTGATGTGCTTAAGTTGTTGCTCAAAGAAGTCATCACGCCGGCTAAGGCCACGCACTGGCTTTATATCTTGGCGCCGATTATGACCGTGGCGCCAGCGCTGGCCGTCTGGGCCGTGATTCCATTTCAGGCGCAAGCGGTCTTGGCGAATGTGAATGCCGGCCTCTTATATGCGATGGCGATTTCATCGATAGGGGTCTATGGTGTGATCCTTGCAGGTTGGGCGTCAAACTCCAAGTATGCTTTTTTGGGAGCCATGCGTGCCTCGGCGCAGATGGTTTCTTATGAAATTTCGATGGGTCTGGCTCTGGTCGTGGTGTTGATGACCGCCGGCAGTTTGAATTTGTCTGAAATTGTTCATTCGCAACAGCGCGGGATCTTTGCTGGCTTAGGGATTAACCTACTGTCATGGAATTGGCTGCCGCTCTTGCCCATCTTCGGAGTGTATTTTATTTCGGGCATTGCTGAAACCAACCGCCACCCATTTGATGTGGTTGAAGGCGAGTCGGAAATTGTGGCGGGTCATATGGTGGATTATTCGGGGATGGCGTTTGCGCTTTTCTTTCTGGCTGAATACATCAATATGATCGTCATTGCGGCGCTGACTGCGACGCTCTTTCTAGGCGGCTGGGATGCGCCGTTAGCCGTGCTCTCATTTATCCCCGGCGTGATTTGGTTGGCGCTCAAAGTTTTTCTATTGCTGTCTATTTTTATCTGGGCGCGTGCCACTTTCCCGCGTTACCGCTATGATCAAATTATGCGTTTGGGCTGGAAAATTTTTATTCCAGTGACGCTTGTTTGGCTTGTTGTGGTGGGATTTTGGATCATGTCACCATGGAATATTTGGCAATAACGGTCTTGTAACAGAGCCTTATCGGGCGACGTTGTGTTGCTCAGGCTGCTTTGCCAAGCCGATTTAACGGATCGAATTATGTTGACAGCGATTAAAAATTTCTTTAAGAGTTTTTTCTTAATTGAACTCTTCCGAGGCATGGCGCTGACGGGGCGCTATGCATTTGCACGCAAGATTACGGTGCAATTCCCAGAAGAAAAAACCCCGCTCTCGCCACGCTTTCGAGGCTTGCATGCACTCCGCCGCTACCCTAATGGGGAGGAGCGGTGCATTGCCTGTAAGCTGTGCGAAGCGGTATGTCCGGCGCTGGCGATTACGATTGAATCGGAATTGCGTGAAGACAATACGCGTCGCACCACGCGTTATGATATTGACTTAACCAAATGCATTTACTGCGGGTTATGCGAAGAAAGCTGTCCAGTCGATTCGATTGTTGAAACTCAAATCCTCGAATATCACGGCGAAAAGCGAGGTGACTTGTATTTCACCAAAGACATGTTATTGGCGGTGGGGGACCGGTATGAAGCGCAAATTGCTGAAACCAAAGCCGCTGACGCGCCCTATCGTTGAGTGAGAGGCTAAATGGAATTCACAACCTTACTGTTTTATATTTTTGCGTCGATTCTAGTCGTCTCGGCGCTGCGAGTGATCACAGCGCCTGATCCGGTACAGTCGGCACTTTTTTTGGTGTTGGCTTTTTTTAACGCGGCCGCGCTTTGGCTGCTATTGCACGCCGAATTTCTGGCCATTCTACTGGTCTTGGTTTATGTTGGCGCGGTGATGGTGCTCTTTCTCTTCGTCGTGATGATGCTCGACCTGGATTTGCGACGACTGCGGGGTGACTTTAAACGCTTTGCGCCAACCGCAATGATTATCGGTGGTGTATTGATTACTGAGATGGCCTTAATTTTATGGCGCGGGTATGGTGGCGCGACCGCGCCAGCGAAGCATTTGCCAGCAGCTCAGGCTGGTGCCGTTTCAAACACGCATGCGCTGGGCAAATTGATCTATACCGAATATATTTTCGCTTTTGAAATCGCCGGCCTGTTGTTGTTAGTGGCAATGATTGCAGCGGTTGCGTTAACGCTACGCCATGGCAAAGACCGTAAGCGCACTGACTCGACAAAGCAAATTCGCGTGCGCCGCGAAGATCGGCTGCGGATTGTAAAAATGCCTTCAGAAGAAAATTCTGAGGGGGGTGCAAGCCACTCTGCGTCTGCTGAATCCGCGGATGGCAAAAGCCCGAGCTAACGCCAAAAGGAATAAAGATGACTCTGACCCTTGCCCATTATTTGGTTCTTGCTGCAATTTTATTTGCGATTAGCATCGTTGGCATTTTTTTAAATCGACGCAATCTGATTGTGATCTTGATGGCAATTGAATTAATGTTACTTGCCGTCAATACTAATTTTGTTGCTTTTTCACGCTATCTTGGCGATGCGCATGGCCAGGTTTTTGTCTTTTTTGTCCTGACTGTGGCAGCCGCTGAAGCTGCCATTGGGCTGGCGATTTTAGTCACCCTGTTTCGTACGTTTGACACGATTAATGTCGAAGATCTCGATCAGCTTAAAGGTTAATTAGGTTACTTCTAATGACAGCAACACTTGACTCTAATTTGCTGCTGGCAATTCCGCTAGCGCCGCTCGCGGGGGCTTTGCTCGCAGGGCTTTTTGGCAAAACCATCGGTCGCGCAGGCGCACATACGGTCACCATCGCCGGTGTCGCGCTGGCCTTTGTGCTCTCGGCACTGACCTTATATGCGGTGATCGGCGGCGCCGGTTATAACGCAACCGTATACGAATGGATGCGTTTGGGTACGCTCAAATTTGAAATTGGTTTTTTAATTGATTCGTTAAGCGCATTGATGATGTGTGTGGTCAGCTTTGTCTCGCTGATGGTGCACGTTTATACGATTGGCTACATGCGGGATGACCCGGGCTACCAGCGGTTTTTCTCATATATTTCGCTGTTTACCTTCGCCATGCTGATGCTCGTGATGAGCAATAATTTTCTACAGCTTTTTTTCGGTTGGGAGGCAGTCGGTGTTGTGTCGTATTTGCTGATTGGTTTTTGGTACACCAAGCCAACGGCAATTTATGCCAATATGAAAGCGTTTCTGGTCAATCGGGTTGGCGATTTTGGTTTTATTCTTGGGATTGGCTTGCTGTTTGCGTATGCGGGCTCGCTTAACTATGGCGATGTGTTTGCGCAACGCGAGGCGCTCGCCGCACTAACTTTCCCGGGTACCCAATGGGGTCTCTTAAGCGTCGCTTGCATTTGTCTTTTTATCGGCGCGATGGGCAAGTCTGCGCAATTTCCGCTGCATGTCTGGCTGCCTGATTCAATGGAAGGCCCAACGCCGATTTCGGCGTTGATTCACGCCGCCACCATGGTGACCGCGGGTATTTTTATGGTGGCGCGGATGTCGCCGGTGTTTGAATTGACCGACAGTGCGCTGTCGTTTGTGTTAATTATCGGCGCCATCACCACTTTGCTGATGGGGCTGCTTGGTCTGGTGCAAAACGATATCAAGCGGGTGGTCGCGTATTCGACTCTGTCACAACTAGGTTATATGACGGTTGCTTTGGGCGTGTCGGCGTATCCGGTGGCTATTTTTCATTTGATGACGCATGCATTTTTCAAAGCTTTGCTATTTCTGGCGGCAGGCTCGGTGATTATCGGCATGCATCATGAGCAAGATATGCGCTATATGGGTGGCTTGCGTAAAGCCATGCCGATCACTTGGCTGACCTCGCTGATTGGCTCGCTAGCATTAATTGGCACGCCGTTTTTCTCAGGTTTTTATTCAAAAGATTCAATTATTGAAGCGGTCAAATATTCAACTATTGCAGGTTCGAGTTTTGCCTATTTTGCCGTTATGGCGAGTGTCTTTGTCACCGCCCTCTATTCGTTCCGGATGATTTTTCTGGTGTTTTACGGTAAACGGCGCTTTCAGCACAGTCCGGATCACAGCCATCACAGCCATCACAGCCAGGATCATGGCCATAGTAGTCACGCGCATACGCCGCATGAATCGCCATGGGTGGTCACCGTGCCGTTGATGCTACTTGCCATCCCCTCGGTCATCAGCGGCGCGTTGGCGATTGGCCCGCTGCTCTATGGTCAATTCTTCGAGCACGGGGTGGCATTTGAAAAAGTCATTTATATCGGCTCGAATCACCTGGCGCTGCAGTCGATGGCGGCTGAGTACCACGGCTGGACTGCAATGGCGCTGCATGCGTTGACGACGTTACCGGTATGGCTGGCCTGCGCCGGGGTGGCGCTGGCATGGCTGGGTTATTTGCGGTATCCGGCTTTGCCGATAGCCATTAAAGCCCGTTTTAGCTGGCTTTATAGGTTGTTTGAGAACAAATATTATCTGGACAAAATCAATCAAGTCGTCTTTGCGCAAGGCGCGCTCTTCATTGGTGCACGCTTTTCCCAAACCGGTGAGCGCAAAGTGATTGACGCCGCTGTGAATGGCAGTGCGCGCCTAGTCGGCTGGTTTGCAAGTGCAATGCGCTCTTTGCAATCCGGCTATATCTATCACTATGCATTCGCGATGATCGTTGGCATGCTAGCGCTGCTGACGCTGTTTGTCACGATTGGCGGTAAATAAGAAGCCAGAGACCCGTATCCAAATGCAACCTTTTCAATCTTTTCCGCTTCTCAGCCTAGCGATCGGCTTGCCGATTGCTTTTGGCGTCTTGGTCTTGGCCAGCAGTGCCTACCTTAAACCTGCGCTGGTGCGCTGGCTGGCATTGCTTGGGGCGGGCCTAAGCTTTATCGTTACTTTGCCCCTGATCACGCATTTCGATGCGCACACGGCAGCGCTGCAGTTTGTTGAGCGGGCCAATTGGATTGAGCGTTTTAATGTTTTGTACTACCTTGGTATTGATGGCATCTCACTGTGGTTTGTAGTGTTAACCGCCTTGATCACCGGGTTGGTGGTGATTGCCAGTTGGACTTCAGTGACGCGGCATAGTGCGCAATATCTGGCTGCCTTTTTGATTTTGTCTGGTTTAATGGTCGGGGTTTTTTGCGCCCAAGACGGCTTGCTGTTTTATGTATTTTTTGAAGCAACCTTGATTCCGATGTATCTCATCATCGGTGTTTGGGGCGGTCCAAACCGGGTCTATGCCGCATTTAAATTTTTCCTCTATACGCTCTTTGGCTCGTTGCTGATGCTGGTTGCGCTGCTATATTTATATGCGCACTCGGGCAGCTTTGAGTTGGCTATTTGGCACCAGCTACCGTTAGCGATGCTGCCTCAGGTGTTGTTATTTGCTGCGTTTTTTATGGCCTTCGCCGTCAAGGTGCCAATGTGGCCGGTCCATACTTGGTTGCCTGATGCTCACGTTGAAGCGCCAACCGGCGGCTCGGTGGTGTTGGCGGCAGTGATGCTGAAGCTTGGCGCATATGGTTTTCTGCGCTTTTCGCTGCCGATCGCGCCGGATGCGAGCCATCTGCTAGCGCCGATGATGATTACCTTGTCGCTTATCGCGGTGATTTATATCGGCTTAGTGGCGTTAGTGCAAACCGATATGAAAAAGCTTGTCGCGTACTCATCGATTGCGCATATGGGCTTTGTGACGTTGGGTTTTTTCATTTTTGATGCGCTCGGCATGGAAGGCGCGCTAGTGCAGATGATTTCGCATGGTTTTGTCTCCGGCGCGATGTTTTTATGCATTGGCATATTGTATGACCGTATGCATAGTCGCTTAATGGCGGATTACGGCGGGGTGGCGAATGTGATGCCGAAATTTGCCGCATTCTCGATGTTATTTTCAATGGCGAATTGCGGTTTGCCAGGCACTTCGGGTTTTGTCGGTGAGTGGATGGTGATCTTAGCTGCGGTTCGTTTCAATTTCTGGATTGGCTTGCTGGCTGCCTTCACTCTGATCTTGGGCGCAGCCTATACCTTGTGGATGTATAAACGAGTGCAGTTTGGCGCGGTGGCTAACCAACAGGTCGCGCAGCTAAAAGATCTCAGCCGGCGCGAGTTTTCAATGTTGTTTGTGCTGGCGGCGTTCGTCTTGGCGTTAGGGCTTTGGCCGAAGCCCTTAACCGAAGTGATGCATACCTCGGTCGCCAAGCTGCTGTCTCATGTTGCGCAGTCAAAACTTCCATCATAAGGCCACTGTATGCAAAATACCTATATGACCATGCTGTTGCCTGATGCCTTCTTATTGTTGGCGATTATACTTGCTTGGCTGAACGATATTATCACGGGCGCCACGAATCCGGCCGGGCGTCTTGCGACGTATTTAGTTGCTGTCATTTCGTCGCTGCTCGCGGCGCTCGGTTATTTATTACTGGCTACCCATGGCCAATCACACTATTTTTTCGACAATATGTATGTGATTGATCCATTCGCTAATCTGATGAAGGCAGCCGTCACCGCCGGGTTTGCCATCGCACTGATTTATTCAAGAAAATACCTTGAGGAGCGTGGGCTTTTTCGAGGTGATTTTTATTTGCTAGCGATGTTTTCGTTGCTTGGACAGTTGGTGATGATTTCGGGTCATAACTTTCTGATCCTGTATCTCGGGCTTGAATTAATGTCATTGTCACTGTATGCATTGATTGCGCTGCGTCCAGACACAACCGCTCCATTGACGCCAGCCACACAATCGGTGCCTAAATTAGCCACCGAAGCGGCGATGAAATACTATGTACTCGGGGCGCTGGCTTCTGGTTTTTTGCTCTATGGCATCTCGATGTTGTATGGTGCAACCAGCTCGCTTGATTTAGGCGAAGTGTTTCGGGCGATTGCCTCAGGTCGAATCAACTATACGGTATTGCTCTTCGGCGTTGTTTTTATTGTTGTGGGCATTGCTTTTAAATTGGGTGCCGTGCCATTTCATATGTGGGTACCTGATGTGTATCAGGGCGCACCGACGGCGATGACATTGTTAATTGGCGGTGGCCCAAAGGTGGCTGCTTTCGCCTGGGGCCTGCGCTTTTTGGTGATTGGCCTCTTGCCATTGGCGATTGATTGGCAGCACATGCTAGTGATACTAGCCGCGCTTTCTTTAGTTATCGGTAATTTAGTGGGCATTGCGCAAAAAAATATCAAACGCATGCTAGCCTATTCAGCCATCTCAAATATGGGTTTTGTGCTGCTGGCTCTTTTGTCGGGTGTAGTGGGCGGCAAATTGGGTAATCTGGTCGGCGCATATAGCTCGGCAACCTTTTATAGCATCATTTATTTATTGACTACGCTCGGCAGTTTTGGGGTGCTGATGTTGCTGGCGCGGCGTGATTTTGAGGTAGAGAGTATCGATGCATTTAAAGGTCTTAACCAACGCTCGCCGCTTTTTGCATTGGTCATGCTGGTGATGATGTTCTCCCTTGCTGGTCTGCCACCCACGGTAGGTTTTTATGCGAAATTTGCAGTGCTTGAAGCGGCGATGAATGCAGATCTGACTTGGCTGGTGGTGTTGGCCGTGCTCTCCTCGCTATTGGGTGCTTTTTATTATTTACGGCTTGTTAAGCTGATGTATTTTGACGCACCGCTTGATCAAACGCCACTGGTGGCCTATACAGGGGTGCGCATCGTGCTGGTCGTCAATGGTTTTGCGTTATTAGCCTTGGGCCTGATGCCAGGGCCATTAATGTCGCTTTGTATGCGCGTGCTCCAACAAACCTTGCTGCCCTACTGATGTCCGCAGCCGGCTGGTTTATCGTGGGGTTGGCTGGGCTATTGGCTAATTTGCCGTTTCTGAATCAGCGGGTTTTGGGCTGCTTGCCTTTGCCCTGGGTACTTGCTGCCAAGCGCAAGCGCATCGGCTGGCGATTGCTTGAGTTGCTGGTGTTGTATTTCGTTGTCGGCGCACTGAGCTTTTTGCTAGAAGCGCGGGCGGGGAATGTTTTTGCGCAGGGCTGGCCATTTTACACCGTGACCTTTTGTTTTTTTCTGGTGCTGGCTTTTCCTGGGTTTGTGTTTTGCTACCTCATGAAGCGCTGAAAAAAATCGTACCTAAGAAATAGCTCTAGCAGTCGCCTCATGCAAGTTCTTGAGTTTTTGCCTCCCTGCCGATAGACTCGAGGCCAGTGCTGCACCGATTGCTTAGGTTGGCCGGTATTAAACCTCATCAAGTATTACCATTTATCCATGGAACTTTTTACTGAACTGGGCTTTTGCTGGGACTGGGAGAAAATTCCGCAGCAGATCCCGATTCATCTCCTTGAACGAGTCTGTTTCCGCTTTCATCGGATGCTGCCCGAATTCGTCTGGGAGGCTAGCGTACTTGCAGGTAATCCTTTCACTTATCCTGAGGTCAAGTCCTTGCTGGACGGCGTTACAGTGGGCGGCCGCCAGATTTCTGATCAAGCACAAATTCTTAATCTAGCTCAAAGTGCTAAGCGCTTGCTGGCAATGGTTAAAACCCTGCAATTTAGGCTGGATAAAGCGAGCTTTTGTGAATTTCATAGTCTTGTAGCCTGCTATGAAGCCCTCAAATGGGGCCATTTTCGCGGCGAAGGGCACGAGATACGCTATACACCAAACGTAGGCTTAGGGGAGCATGGCAATTACACTCCGCTGCCGACCGTGGCCGGAGCCGACGAGTTGCATAAAACTTTTATGCGCGGCGTTGCTGCGTTAAAAGAATATATACGGCAGCCATTTGAGCAGGCGGCGGGATTTTTCCTGTTCGGCGCTTTGCAGAAATTTTTCTTCGATGGTAATAAGCGGACCTCTCATTTCATGATGAACGCCATCCTTCAAATGGTATCGATGCAATCAGTGTGCCTGCAGCTAAAGCGCAGGCATTTAATGAAAAGATGGTGCGCTTTTATTTGAGGCGAGATGCTACTGAAATGATGGCCTTTCTATTGGACTGTCATCCACAAGCTGAACTTTAAAGAATCTTTATCTCCGATGATCATCATCCTATCCCCAGCTAAATCGCTTGATTACAAAACTCCAGCGCACCTTGAGTACGCTACGCTACCTGATTTTGTTCAGGCTTCCACTGAATTGGTTGAGGTGCTACGCACTTTATCCCCGGCCCAGATTGCAAGCTTAATGGGGATTTCAGATGAGCTCGCGCACTTAAATTTTCAGCGCTATGCGGATTGGTCGCCGGCGTTTCCTGCGACTCAATCGAAACAAGCCGCACTGGCTTTTAATGGAGATGTTTATGCTGGGCTTAACGCAGCAACGCTATCGACGGAGGCGCTGAGGTGGGCACAAGATCGTTTACGGATCTTATCTGGCTTATATGGCGTACTGCGGCCGCTGGATTTGATGCAGCCCTATCGACTTGAAATGGGTACCCGCTTGTCCAATCCGCATGGTAAAGATTTATATGCTTTTTGGGGCGAAAGAATTACGCAAGCGCTAAATACCCAATTAGCCGATACAATCCACCGTGCTTCCCCTATTGTGCTTAACCTTGCATCAACTGAATATTTCAAGTCGATTAAACCTAAACAGCTGAAAGCGAGCATAGTCACGCCAATCTTTGAAGACTGGAAGAATGGCCGTTATAAAATCATTAGCTTTTACGCCAAGCGAGCACGTGGTTTGATGGCGCGTTATGCGATTGTGAATCGTATTGATGAGGTGGTGCGTTTAAAGCATTTTGCTGAAGAAGGGTATCTGTTTGAACCGCAAGCATCGGATGAATTTAATTGGGTGTTTAGGCGACATGTTGCGGCGTAAAGTAAATTTTGCCGTTGGTCACTCGGCCATGATTAGCCCGATTTTATCTTAAGTTATTTGATTTAGCGCGCAGATGGTTTGATTTGCTTTTGAGACGGGCGATTGACGCGGCGGAGCGTCCGACGCTTAGCGGGTGCTGGCTTGGGTTCGTTATAATCAAAGGCCATCAACTGGTTGGCTGAGTAACCACAGCGAAATTGCAAAACATCTGGCTTAGACCGTTCTGGTTTACGGTAGCCAACACCGGATATGAGTACCATTGTATCCACCTTAACACGCTGTTTAGCGTTACCGAAGGCTTGATTCCAAGGCAAGATACTGGCTTGTCCAGTGTCTAACGCGCCATCAGGAAATTCAATCCGGGTGTAAAGTGGCAGCGTGGTTGCAACAAAGCGCGCATGGGCTGCACAGTCTGCAACGAGAGGGGCAGCCTGCTGCTCAGCGATAAATTGCTTGACCAAATCAAGCCGTCCGACATGCCAGTCAGCATGGCTTGGAAGCGGTAAGAGGAGCATCATCCAGCTCACCAGTAGCACAACAATCTGCATAAGCTGGCGCATCGTATTGATGAATGGTAGAGGTAATAAAAAACTTATATGTAGTATGTGGTCGGGGCGACATGATTCGAACATGCGACCCTCTGATCCCAAATCAGATGCGCTACCAGGCTGCGCTACGCCCCGACGACAAGGCGAGATTCTATTAGATGTTGAGCGCTACGTCAAAAAAATCTGCGAAATAAATTTCGGTGACCTGGATCATGCAGAGGATCTGGGGTTTGCTGCATGGAGCGTAGGATGCCGTTTGCGTCAAAATAAAAGTTGTAAAGTACGTACCACACGTCACTGTCCCTATAGCGGTAACTCCATACTTCGCGTTGCATGCGAGGGAATTTAGCAATTTCTACGGGTTCGCCAAAATTGATTAAAATGTCGTGCCGAGTCCATCGGCCAATTTGGGCTTGTCCAAACTCTCGCCCAGTTAATACTTGCCGCACTCGAGAAATTTTGCCATCGGCGTCTATGTCGATAGCGGTGGTTGTTTCACCGAAAGGTTGAGAAGGCCACATCAATCGTTTGCCGCCATTGGGCAATTCATACGTTTCACGCGGCTGGCCTAATTTTGCAATGGCAGAGACTTGATCCGAGCCAAATTGCACGTTTTGCCAGGGCGCAGCGCAGGCAGCCAGGGTTGAGAGGGTTGTGGCCGTTAGTGCGTTGCGTAGCCGTGGGCTTGAGAAAAAGGATAGAAAGGTTAAATATATTTGCATGGCAATTAAAGGTTGATAGTATAGGCATGACAATCAAAGGTTGATTGTATGTGCATGACAATCGGTCGCAGATATTTGCATCACAAGCCCAAAATGAGAAGCGGTGAAACCAACTGTAGTATACTCACCCTTTGTATGTTAAAGAAAGTCCATACAGTTTTAAGTGGTTTATGTTCGTCCACGGCACGGCCTTTCTTCCGTGACCGCTTGTTTTTAAAAAGGAAAAGTATGTCCGTTTTTGGTGAAAAAAAATCTGGAATTATCACGCAATTTGCTCGCGGGGATAAAGATACGGGCTCGCCCGAAGTGCAGGTTGCTTTATTGACGGCGCGCATTAATGAGTTGACCGTCCATTTCAAAGCCCACAAAAAAGATCATCATAGCCGCCGTGGCTTGCTGCAAATGGTCAGCCGCCGCCGTAGCTTGCTTAATTATTTGCAAAAGAAATCTCTCGAGCGTTATCAAGCGCTGATCCAAGCATTGGGTCTACGTAAGTAAATGCCGTATTGAGATCACATGCCTGTATCAGCCATATGGCTGATGCAGGCATTTTGCTTTTTGCGGCACACAAAATAAGGAATAGTATGTTGAAGAAGATTGTCAAAGAATTTCAGTGGGGACAGCATACCGTCCGTCTTGAAACGGGCGAAATCGCTCGTCAAGCCAGTGGCGCGGTCCTGGTCGATATGGATGAAACGGTTATTCTGGCAACGGTGGTTGGCGCAAAAAGCGCAAAGCCAGGTCAGAATTTTTTCCCATTGACGGTGGATTACATTGAAAAAACGTACGCAGCGGGCAAGATTCCGGGCAGTTTTTTTCGCCGCGAGGGACGTCCCTCTGAAAGTGAAACACTGATCTCTCGTCTGATTGATCGGCCTTTGCGTCCGCTTTTTCCCGAGAATTTTTATAACGAAGTGCAAGTCGTGGTGCACGTTTTGTCAGTCAATCCAGAAGTGCCAACGGATATTCCAGCGCTGATTGGCGCGTCGGCTGCGTTAGCTGTTTCCGGGATTCCGTTTAATGGTCCGGTCGGTGCTGCGCGAGTCGCTTTTATTGATGGCCAATATGTGCTGAATCCGAGTCGCAGCCAACTCAAAACCTCTGCCCTTGAGCTGATCGTAGCCGGCACTGAGCGAGCCGTATTAATGGTTGAGTCGGAAGCGGATCAATTGTCAGAAGAGGTTATGTTAGGCGCTGTGGTGTTTGGTCAAGAGCAGATGCAAACGGCCATTGATGCGATCTATGATCTAGTGCGTGAAGGCGGACAACCTGAGTGGGATTGGCAACCTGCGCCGAAAGATGAGGTATTATTTAACCGGATTAGCGCGCTAGCGCTGAATGATCTGCAAGCGGCTTATCAGATACGCGAGAAATCAATGCGTAGCGAGCGGGTGCGAGTGATCTATGAAGCGGTCAACAAACAGCTGGCAGAAGAGGTGCTCGCCGCGGGTATGAAGGCGCTGGATGAAGTCGCGATTGGCAATATGCTGTTTGACCTTGAAGCCAGTATCGTGCGCAGCCAAATCCTTGCGGGCGAGCCACGCATTGATGGGCGCGATACGCGCACGGTGCGCCCGATTTCGATCCGCACAGGCGTGCTGCCTCGTACCCATGGTTCTGCGCTGTTTACGCGCGGCGAAACCCAGGCGTTGGTGGTGGCTACTTTGGGTACGAAGGGCGATGAACAAACCATCGATGCGATTGATGGCGAATACCGCGACCGCTTTATGTTGCATTACAATATGCCACCTTTTGCCACTGGCGAAACAGGCCGAGTAGGCACTCCAAAACGACGTGAAATTGGTCATGGCCGGCTTGCCAAACGTGCGCTTACTGCTTGTTTGCCTGATGCAAAAGACTTTGGCTACACCGTTCGTGTCGTTTCCGAAATTACCGAGTCGAATGGTTCGTCGTCAATGGCTTCTGTGTGCGGCGGTAGCCTCGCCTTAATGGATGCGGGCGTGCCTCTTAAGGCTCATGTGGCGGGTATTGCGATGGGGCTAATCTTAGAAGATAACCGTTTTGCGGTGCTCACCGATATCTTGGGTGATGAAGATCATCTTGGCGACATGGATTTCAAGGTGGCAGGTACGGAAACAGGCGTAACCGCCTTGCAAATGGATATCAAGATTGCGGGTATCACCAAAGAAATCATGCAAGTTGCATTAGCTCAAGCAAAAGAAGGGCGCTTGCATATCCTTGGCAAGATGCAAGAAGCAGTAACCGGCGCGCGCACAGAATTATCGTCATTTGCGCCACGCATGGTGACGCTGAAGATCAATCCAGACAAGATCCGCGATGTGATCGGCAAAGGTGGCTCGGTGATCCGCGCACTCACTGAAGAAACAGGCACCACCATTGATATCTCTGAAGATGGGATGGTCACGATTGCAAGCACGAGCAGTGAAGGCATTGCTGAAGCTAAGCGCCGCATTGAAAATCTTACGGTGGATGTGAGTGTTGGCCAAATCTATGAAGGCACGGTGCTTAAACTGCTTGATTTCGGTGCGATTGTGAATATTTTGCCAGGGCGTGATGGTCTGCTGCATATTTCTGAAATCGCTAACGAGCGGATTAAAGAGGTGAGCGATCGCTTGAAAGAAGGGCAAACGGTAGAAGTCAAAGTGATTCAGACCGATGAAAAAGGCCGGGTACGGTTGTCTGCTAAAGCCGTGATCAATGACAGAAACCCTGTCATGGAAGAAGCGAGCCCAACCATGGAGCCGATGGATCCAATCCGTTAGGTCTGGTTTTTTCTTGCTATGCGAGCAATCGCAATCACCACCTATGGTGCGCCAGAGGTCTTGCAACAGGTCGAGTGTGCTCGGCCTGTTTTGCAGCCGGGCGAAGTATTGATTCGGGTCAGCGCCGCCGGGGTGAATCGTCCAGATTTGCTGCAGCGCACAGGCCACTATGCGCCGCCGCCAGGCGCCTCTGAGCTGCCTGGCTTAGAGGTTGCAGGCGAGATTGTAGAAGGCGATTTGCAGCATGTAGATAACCATTGGCAACTCAAAAAAGGCGATCGTGTGTGTGCTTTGCTGCAAGGAGGCGGTTACGCCGAATTTGCGGCAGCACCGGTAGCGCAATGTTTGCCAGTGCCGGTTGGCTGGTCAGACCTTGAGGCGGCTTCATTACCCGAGACTTACTTCACCGTCTGGAGTAATCTGTTTGACCGCGCGCAACTAGGCGCGACTGAGCGTGGCCAAGATGAAACGCTATTGGTACAAGGTGGCTCAAGCGGCATTGGTGTAGCGGCGATTCAACTCGCGCATGCATTCGGTCACCGGGTTTTTGCCACGGCCGGTAGCGATGCCAAATGTCGGGCTTGCGAAAACCTCGGCGCACAACGGGCAATCAATTACAAAACCGAAGATTTTGTGGCGGTGACCTCGGTGCTGACGGCTGGACGAGGGGTTGATGTGATTCTTGATATGGTTGGAGGGGATTACATTGCGCGCGAATTGAAGGCCTTGGCGCCAGATGGACGGCTTGCCTTGATTGCGTTTTTGAGGGGCGCTAAAGCGAGTATTAATCTGGCTGAGATGCTGACCAAGCGCTTGACCCTAACGGGGTCGACGCTACGTTCACGTTCAACCCGTTGCAAAGCGCAGATCGCAGTGAAGCTGAAAGAATGTGTATGGCCGCTGCTAGAAATGGGTAAAATCCGGCCCGTTATTGACCGAGTTTTCCCGCTGGCAGAGGCAGCCAGTGCACACGCTTGGATGGAAGAAGGGCGCCATATTGGAAAAATTATGTTGGCATGGTAATCCTGCTTTATGACAAATTCAAAACTTAAGACTAAACTCATCGTTGGTAATTGGAAGATGCATGGCAGCTTAGCTAGCAATGCGCTTCTATTGAACGCACTGGCCGCAGGCGCCGCCGAACTTGACACGTCGACTCGGGCTGCCGTATGCGTACCATTTCCCTATCTCGCGCAAGCACAAACCCTGTTGCAGCATAGCTGCGTGGCTTGGGGCGCACAGGATATCTCGCTTCATCTAGCCGGCGCTTATACGGGCGAAGTGGCGGGGTCAATGCTTGCCGAGTTTGGCGCCAGCTTCGTGATTGTTGGGCATTCGGAGCGGCGCTTATATCATCAAGAAAGCAACGAGCAAGTGGCGATTAAAGCAAAGCGCGTCCTCGAAGCTGGCTTGACGCCTATTATTTGTGTGGGTGAAACATTGGCTGAGCGTGAAGCCGGGCAAACGGAGCAGGTGATTGGCAAGCAGTTGCAGGTTGTGCTCACGACGTTAACAGTTGCCCAGGCCGAGCGGATTGTGCTTGCCTATGAGCCCGTCTGGGCGATTGGCACAGGCAAGAGTGCAAGTGTGCCAGAGGTCGGTTCGGTGCACCTATTTTTGCGCCGCGTATTGGCTGCGGTGGATGCTAAACTTGCTCATGCTTTAGTGCTGTACGGAGGGAGTATGAAGCCGGACAATGCGCGCGCACTATTGGCTGAGCCAGGCGTTGACGGTGGCCTAGTAGGAGGCGCAGCGTTACAAGCAGAAGATTTTCTTGCGATTTGCAAAGCGGCTGCAGCTTAAGCGCTCGCAACTATTTCTGAATACGTTTTACAGATTAAGGTGAATAAATGTTGGTATTAAAAAGTTTGATTGTCGTCGCCCAATTTTTATCTGCGTTGGGAATTATTGGCTTAGTGCTGTTGCAACGCGGTAAAGGCGCTGATATGGGCGCGGCATTTGGCAGTGGTTCATCCGGCAGTCTTTTTGGCGCAACGGGTGCGGCGAATTTCTTGTCTCGCACAACCGCGATATTGGCGGTGATTTTCTTTGTCTCTACGCTTAGCCTGACCTTTATTGGTTCGCAAAAACCTAAATCCTCAGCGGGCGTACTGGAAGGCGTCGTCACGACTGTACCAGTTAGGACGGATTCGGGCAAAGCTTCTTTGCCGCCGGCAAGTACGCCAGCGCCAGGTCAAGATGTGCCAAAGTGAAATTAAGGTTAAGATAAAAAAACATAGGCTGATCCTTGACCGAGCAGGGCGAGCTAATTAATTACTTTCTATATAAAAATGCGTATTGCCCTGGCTCAAATCAACGTAACCGTTGGTGACTTTGTTGGTAATCTAGCGGCTATTGTGGCTGCTGCCCGTGATGCTTATCAACTAGGGGCTCGTTTAGTGGTGATGCCAGAGTTGGTTTTATCTGGCTATCCGCCTGAAGATTTGCTGTTGCGGCCATCATTTTATGCCGTAAGCGCTACTGCTCTAACGCAACTTGCCGCTGAGTTAAGTGTTTTCAAAGGGTTGCATGTAGTCGTCGGCCACCCCCATCGTATCGATGCTCATGCAAATCGGCCACTTAAATCTAACGTGCCGCCGAGCGATACTTTTAATGCGGCCTCAGTTTTACTAGATGGCCGTGTGCTTGGCACGTATCTCAAGCAAGAACTCCCTAATACCGAGGTATTTGACGAAAGGCGCTATTTTGCGGCAGACCCAAAGCCCTATGTCTTTGAACTGGATGGCGTACGTTGCGCCATCCTGATTTGTGAAGATATTTGGTATCCGGCAGCAGTGCAAGAGGCAAAAGCTGCAGGTGCACAGCTTTTGCTGGTACCCAATGGTTCACCCTATCACCTCGGTAAGGATAACCTGCGTACAGACATAGTACGGGCGCGCATCCGTGAAAGCGGGTTGCCGATCGTTTACGTAAACAATATCGGGGCGCAAGATGAACTGGTGTTTGATGGGGGCTCTTTTGTGTGTAATGCGCAAGGGGAATGTGTCGCTCGCATGCCGCAATTTGACGCCGGCATTGCATTGGTTGAGTTCGATGGAGCAACGCCACAACCTAGCAAAATTGCGCCTGAACTTTCTCTAGAAGCGCAAGTCTATGCAGCATTGGTCGTTGGCGTGCGTGATTATGTAGAGAAGAACCGTTTCCCTGGCGTGCTGATTGGCCTTTCAGGCGGGGTTGATTCGGCGCTGGTATTGGCCATTGCATGCGATGCGCTAGGGCCAGAGCGTGTTCGTGCAGTCATGATGCCATCATGCTATACCGCTGAGATTTCAATTGCCGATGCACGCCAAATGGCTAGCCGTCTCAATGTTCGCTATGACGAAATCGAGATCACCTCAGTATTCGATACGTTCCGTTTATCACTGGCTAAAGTCTTCGATGGGCTGGCCGAAGATACGACAGAAGAAAATATCCAGGCCCGCATCCGCGGTACCTTATTAATGGCGTTGTCGAATAAATCAGGCTCGATTGTGCTCACAACAGGCAATAAGAGCGAAATGGCAGTCGGGTACTGCACTTTATATGGCGATATGGCAGGTGGCTTTGCGGTGATTAAAGATATCGCCAAGACTTTAGTCTACCGGCTATGCCGCTACCGGAACACGAGCAATGCTTTTGTGCTTAAGCACATTATTCCTGAGCGTATTCTCACGCGTGCACCTTCTGCTGAGCTACGCGCGAATCAAACTGATCAAGACAGCTTACCGCCTTACGAAGTTCTAGATGCCATTATGCAGCAATATATGGAAGAGGGCCGTTCGGGCGCTGACATTGTGGCAGCTGGGTTTAAGCCAGAAGATGTTGCGCGCATCACCCGGCTTATCAAGCTAAGCGAGTACAAACGGCGTCAAGCGCCGATTGGTCTGCGCATTACTTCACGTGCCTTCGGGCGTGACTGGCGCTATCCGATTACCTCGCGCTTTAACGAAGTATTGTGAATGTCTCCTGAGAAACAAATTTAAGTGCTTGATAAATAAGGATTATTTTTCGTCTATTTCGGAATCGTAAAAATAAATTGAGGCTATTTTGTTTCTTCCGAACGCCTGGCGTCCGTCTGGCCGCCTACTATGCTTTCAAGATACCGCTGTGCGTCAAGCGCCGCCATACAGCCAGTGCCGGCACTGGTAATCGCTTGCCGGTAGATCGAATCTTGTACATCGCCTGCAGCGAAAACTCCGTCCACGCTGGTGGCTGTTGCATTGCCTGCGAGTCCAGTGCGTGTCAGGATATAACCGTTTTTCATCTCGAGTTGTTCAGCAAAAATATCGGTATTAGGTTTATGGCCAATGGCAATAAACACGCCTTGCAAAGGGATCTCTGTGCTTTGATTGGTTTGGGTGTGCTTGACACGCATGCCTGTGACGCCGGTAGCATCGCCTTGCACCTCATCCAGCACATGGTCCCATTTGATTTCGACTATGCCGGCCTTTTCTTTGGCCAATAGCCGGTCAATGAGAATAGGCTCAGCGCGGAACGCGTTGCGGCGGTGAATCACGGTGACTTTTTTTGCGATTTGGGCAAGATACAACGCTTCTTCAACAGCTGTATTGCCACCCCCAATCACCGCAACGTCTTGTTGCTTGTAGAAAAAGCCATCACAAGTGGCGCAGGCGGAGACACCTTTGCCCATAAAGGCTTCTTCAGACGGTAAGCCAAGGTATTGGGCGGAAGCGCCGGTTGCAATAATCAAGGCATCGCAGGTGTACTCGTGGGCCTCGCCAATCAGGCGTAGAGGCCGTTCATCAAGCTTTGCCGTATGAATATAATCAAACACAATTTCGGTATTAAAGCGCTGAGCGTGCTTAAGAAAGCGCTCCATTAATTCTGGACCTTGTACGCCCTGGGCATCGGCGGGCCAGTTTTCGACCTCGGTGGTGGTGGTTAATTGGCCGCCTTGTGCCAAGCCAGTAATGAGCATTGGCGCCAAGTTAGCGCGTGCTGCATAGACGGCAGCCGTATAACCGGCTGGACCGGAGCCTAGGATGAGAACTTTTGCATGTTTTGTGGAGAGCATATCAAGGACGAAAAATTTAGGATCTAAGCACCAAATAGCATATTATATGTTTGTTTAGGCGTGCGGGTTTGAGCTATCGCGCGCGTTCATGACTGTAAAGCGCCGTATCGATGGTCGGCGCTGCGGTCCGCGTGCGGCAGTTTAGGCTAAACTAGCTTAATTCACTGGGACCTGTCCCCCGGACAGCACACAGCACATATTGGTTCATGGCGAAATCTCCTTTCTCTTATAGCGCACAGGCGTTGCCGCGCAGGATCTCACACCTTATTGTTGAAATTCGTTGGCTGCTGCAGCTTGCAGGTGTATTCTTTTTATTCATGGTGCTATTGAGCTATAGCCCGCTTGATCCGAGTTGGACGCATGCGGTGCAAGCTAACGGTATTGCAAACTGGGGGGGACGCGTAGGCGCATGGGCGGCTGATATTTTGTTCTTGCTCTTCGGTTTCTCAGCCTATTGGTGGGTCGTATTGCTCGGGCGCCGCATGGTACTGGGTTATTGGCGCATAGCGCCGGCTGCTGAGCAAGCTGGCGATCTAAGTAAGAGTCCGCCTGCCCGTACTGAACGCCGTCCGGCAGACATACAGCAGGAACCTGGGCTGCTGCAAGAGGGCAGTTGGCTGCTTGAGTTATTTTCTTTTGCTTTGATATTGATTGCTAGCGTTGGCCTTGAGGCAATGCGGCTGTGGTCCTTATCAACTAGCCTGCCGCGTGCACCAGGTGGCGTCTTGGGAGATGCTGTGGCAGTGCAAGTATTGCACGCTTTGGGCTTCACGGGCGGCACGCTGGCCCTTTTGTTACTGCTGGCGATTGGGGTCTCCCTGTTCTTTCGTTTTTCTTGGTTAAATGCTGCTGAGCGCACTGGCGATGGGATCGTCGCCGCGCTGAGGTTCATTCAAATGCACTATGAAGCCCGACGTGATCGCAAAGTCGGTGAAGCTGCTGCGATACGCCGTGAAGGCAAGCTCGAACAGGACCGTGTGCGGGTTGAAGAACACGAGCCTGTGCGGATTGTGCCGGCAGTGAGCGCGGTGGTTAAATCTGAGCGGATTGAAAAAGAAAAACAGCAAACGCTTTTTCATGACTTGCCCGATAGTATTTTGCCGCCGCTTGCGTTGCTGGATGCACCTTTGGCTACACAAGAAACTGTGTCGGCCGACACGCTTGAATTTACTTCACGTTTAATCGAAAAAAAATTAAAGGATTTTGGCGTTGAAGTGAGCGTGATTGCGGCTTATCCAGGCCCCGTTATTACCCGCTATGAAGTTGAGCCAGCTATCGGTGTGAAGGGTAGCCAGGTGGTTAATCTGGCGAAGGATTTAGCGCGTTCGCTCTCGTTAGTGTCAATTCGCGTGGTTGAGACTATTCCAGGCAAAAACTGTATGGGCCTTGAACTACCCAATTTACGCCGGCAAACAGTCCGCTTGTCTGACATTTTAGGTTCCGAAGCCTATGCAGCTGCCGCTTCGATGCTGACCATTGCACTGGGTAAAGATATCAGCGGCAAACCGATCGTCGCTGATTTAGCCAAAATGCCGCATCTGCTGGTGGCAGGTACGACTGGATCGGGTAAATCAGTCGGCATTAACGCCATGATTTTATCGTTGCTTTATAAGGCGACGGCTGAGCAAGTTAGGATGATTTTGATCGATCCAAAGATGCTTGAGATGAGCGTTTACGATGGCGTGCCGCATCTGCTATGTCCGGTGGTGATCGATATGCGGCAAGCAGGCCATGCCTTAAACTGGACGGTTGCTGAAATGGAGCGCCGTTATAAATTAATGAGTAAGCTTGGGGTGCGTAATCTCAGTGGTTATAACCATAAGCTTGATGAAGCGCACAAGCGCGAAGAAACCATCCCGAATCCATTTAGCCTAACGCCAGATATGCCCGAGCCGCTTGAGCGGCTGCCACATATTGTCGTGGTGATTGATGAGTTGGCCGATCTGATGATGGTAGTGGGTAAAAAAGTGGAAGAATTGATTGCACGGATTGCACAAAAAGCGAGAGCGGCAGGGATTCACCTAATTCTTGCGACGCAACGGCCATCGGTTGATGTCATCACTGGATTGATTAAAGCCAATGTGCCAACCCGCATTGCCTTTCAAGTTTCATCGAAAATCGACTCGCGCACAATCTTGGATCAGCAGGGCGCTGAATCGCTATTGGGCATGGGCGATATGCTTTATCTGCCGCCTGGCTCAGGTTTGCCGGTTCGTGTACATGGCGCTTTTGTTTCTGATGAAGAAGTGCATCGAGTGGTTGAAAAACTGAAACAGCAGGGCGAACCGAACTATATTGAAGGTATTCTAGAAGGAGGTAGCAATGGTGAGATTGATGAAGGACTGGGCAATACCAATGGTAGTGGGCAAAGCGCTGAAGCCGATCCATTCTATGATCAAGCCGTTGAAATTGTCACCAAACACCGACGTGCCTCTATTTCGCTGGTACAGCGCCATTTGCGAATTGGCTATAATCGTGCAGCCCGGTTGCTTGAACAAATGGAGCAAGCAGGGTTAATATCGGCAATGGCAGCAAATGGCAACCGTGAAATTCTGGTACCCAATCGTGACCCGAACTAGAAGAGGTAAGAGATGAAGCTTAAAACAGTAATTTTATTGAATTTTAGACTTTGGCTAACGAGAGGGCTAGCGGTATCGTCGCTCACAGCGGCAAGTCTTGCACCACCTGTGTACGCCGGTGGATCTACCTACACTAATGCGACTGAGCAACTGAATAATTTTGTGGCGCAAGTGCAAACGGCAAAAGGCCATTTTGTTCAGCGGCAGATTAAAACCGATCCAAAGAAGATGAAAGACCTCCCTGACCAGGCTACATGGCCGCAGGAAGAAAGTGGCAAAGCCAGTGGTTTTTTCGTATTCGAGCGGCCGGGTAAATTTATCTGGACTTATGAGGAGCCTTCCCGCCAAGTTCTGCAGTCTGATGGCGAATATTTTTATATCTACGATAAAGAGCTCAAGCAAGTCATCAAGCGTAAGCTTGACCGTATGCTAGGCGTCAGCCCAGCAGCGATTTTATTTGGCAGCAACGATCTTAATCAAAATTTCAGACTGCGCGATATTGGTAAACAAGCAGGGCTAGACTGGCTTGAGCTCAAGCCGAAAGCGGCCGATACGCAATTTCAGCGGGTCATTATTGGATTTAGAGGCGGGAATCTCGAGGCTATGAAATTGTTTGATCTATTTGGCAATGTCACTTTATTGGTTTTTACGGATATGAAGAAAAACCCGACAGTGCCTCCTGATCGTTTCAAATTCACCGTACCGAAAGGCGTCGATGTGATTCAAGGATGAGCATTAGCGTGTTTTATCCCACGTCTTGCAAAAATAGCAAAGCGGCCCATGTTGTTTGCCGATGATTCTCCTCTAGCCGCACCGCTGGCTGAGCGGTTGCGGCCCAAAGTGATCGATGAGGTGATTGGCCAAAAGCATTTGCTTGGGCCAGGCAAGCCATTGCGGGTCGCCTTTGAGTTGGGCCAGCCGCATTCGATGATCTTATGGGGGCCGCCCGGTGTGGGCAAAACCACGCTTGCGCGACTTATGGCAGATGCTTTTAAAGCCGAGTTTATTGCTCTTTCTGCCGTCTTAGCAGGGGTCAAAGAGATTCGAGAGGCGGTTGAAATGGCGCGTATGTATCAGGCGCATGGCCGTCAAACGTTGGTTTTTGTCGATGAAGTGCATCGCTTCAATAAAAGCCAGCAAGACGCATTTCTGCCACACGTTGAAGCGGGCCTTTTTATTTTTATCGGCGCTACCACTGAAAACCCGTCATTTGAGTTAAACAGCGCACTACTTTCGCGCGCAGCCGTTTATGTGCTCACCAGCCTTAACGCGAGTGAGTTAGAGGATTTGCTAAAGCGTGCAAGCGCTGCGCTTGGTGGTATTTCATTGACGGCACAGGCATGCGCAATACTGATTGAAACAGCCGATGGCGACGCTCGCAAGCTGCTGAATAATCTGGAAATTGCCGCTCACGCAGCAGTCCTTAAGCAGACAAATGAAATTGACGAAGCACTACTGGGCAGCGCACTGGCAGAAAATCTGCGCCGCTTCGATAAAGGCGGCGAGGCTTTTTATGACCAAATTAGCGCACTCCATAAAGCGGTGCGCGGCAGCCATCCAGACGCGGCACTATATTGGCTTTGCCGTATGCTAGATGGTGGTACAGACCCGCATTATTTGGCGCGGCGAATCATTCGCATGGCTTGGGAGGATATCGGCCTGGCCGATCCGCGTGCCGTAGGCATCGCGCTGGATGCGGCGCAGACCTATGAGCGGCTTGGTTCGCCAGAGGGTGAGCTCGCTCTGGCGCAAGCCATACTCTACCTTGCCGCAGCCCCAAAATCGAATGCTGGCTATTGCGCTTACAATGCAGCGCGCAAATTTGTGAGCAAAGACTCATCCCGTGCAGTCCCGGTTCATTTGCGCAATGCTCCAACCAAGCTGATGAAGGAACTCGGCTACGGGCATGAATATCGCTATGCGCATGATGAGCCAGATGCTTACGCGGCCGGAGAACAATATTTGCCGGATGGCGTCTCCCACCCTAATTGGTATCAACCAACGCCCCGCGGCCTTGAAGCCAAGATTGCTGAAAAACTTAAGCGGCTAGGTGAGCTTGATGTAGCTTGGCGTGCTGAACATGGTGCTAACCCAAAAACATAAGCGCAGCATCCGTTAAAACCTAAGTTAAAATCGCAGTTTATTCTATTTTCCCTACCTTATTTTCCATGCTTGATATCCAACTGCTGCGTAAAGACCTTGATGGCGTCGCACACCGTCTGAATAGCCGCGGTTACGTGCTAGACCGTGCGACATTTATAAAACTTGAGACAGAGCGACGTGAGCTACAGGTGCGCACTGAAGAACTGCAAGCACGCCGCAACAGCCTATCAAAGCAAATTGGCATCTTAAAAAGTCGAGCAGAAGATTGTTCGGCGTTGCTGCTTGAAGCAGACAGCATTGGCACTGTGCTCAAAGACTCTGCGCTAAGACTGAATGAGCTCCAAGCGCAGTTAACCGAGTTTATGCTGGATGCGCCTAATTTGCCGCACGAAAGTGCGCCGTTAGGCCGCGACGAAACACAAAACACTGAAGTAAGCCGCTGGGGTACCCCGCGCCAATTTGAGTTTGAGATTAAAGACCATGTCGATATTGGGGAGCCGCTTGGACTCGATTTTGAGAGTGCGGTTAAGCTCAGTGGCGCGCGCTTTGCGGTACTACGTGGCCCGCTTGCGCGGCTACAACGTGCCTTGGCGCAATTTATGCTTGATTTGCACACGACTGAACATGGCTATACAGAAATTCAGGTGCCTTATATCGTCAACGCCACGTCTATGCACGGTACCGGTCAACTCCCTAAATTTGAAGAAGATTTATTTAAGGTGCCGCATAAAGCCAGCGATGAGGGCCATGCGCCTGAGAATTTTTATCTGATTCCAACGGCTGAAATCCCGCTCACTAACTTGATGCGAGACACCATCGTGGCCGGGGATAAACTGCCACTCAAATGGGTGGCTCATACGCCCTGTTTTAGATCAGAGGCAGGCAGTTACGGCCGTGATACGCGCGGCATGATTCGCCAGCACCAGTTTGAGAAGGTTGAACTGGTCCAAATTGTGCCGCCTGAGCACTCTTATCAAGCGCTCGAAGAACTTGTAGGTCATGCCGAAACGGTTTTGCGCAAACTTGAACTGCCCTATCGGAAAGTCTTATTGTGCACAGGCGATATGGGTTTTGGCAGTGCCAAAACATATGATCTTGAAGTATGGCTGGCGTCGCAAAATACCTATCGTGAAATTTCATCATGCTCGAATATGGAAGCATTTCAAGCACGTCGGATGCAAGCACGTTTTCGCAGTGGGCAAGGTAAGCCGGAACTCGTGCATACATTAAATGGCTCAGGTTTGGCGGTTGGGCGTACTTTAGTTGCGATTCTTGAAAATTTCCAAAATGCGGATGGTACGGTGAGTGTGCCGGATGTATTGCAGCCTTATTTGGGTGGCATGAAACGGCTTGAGTTGGGTTCGTAAAAAATGCTGCGGGGGCAGGCGGCCCCCTTACTGTAACCAACCGGTCAATCAGATCTTCTTTTTAGATTTTCCGCCACACATTACTAGAATATATTGTATCTGATCGACTCGATAAAAATACCTAAAAATCAACATTGCCTTGCAGTTGAGCTAATTAAATTAAAGAACAGACACTTTTTCTGTTTTGGCAAAATTGACGCTTGTAAGCTGCTATAGTGTGTATACTCTCGCTTTTTTTACCACAAATAAAAATGGTGGATCCCATCGATCCTCCGCGCAGACCATGCAAGGCTTGGATGCTCCCTATTTTTTTCTACGCGGCATTGCTGTTGATCGGCGGTTTTTCTCCTAATCTATATGCCCAAGCTTTGCCTACATCGGTACTCAAAGACAAAGTTCTCACAGGCCAAAGACACGCAAGAGTTGCTGCGCCGGCAAGAGCACCAGCGTAGGTTGCGTCAACAACAAGAGCATACGCCTGATGTGCATCTATCCAATGAAGGCAAAGCCCAGGCGGCAGAGGTGTCATGCAAGCTTCCTACTTCTGAAACGCCCTGTTTTCCAATTGAACTGATTGTCTTAAACGGAGAGGAAAGCCACCGCTTCGTCTGGGCGCTGCAAGCGGCGCATCGACCAGATGACCCGACCAGTAGCCGCTGCTGACAATTCGTACCATCGCCATGCTGCGCGGCTTTCTTGGCTGTAAGTTGGATGGTGAACCGAGTGCTAAAACTTTGTGGATTGGCTTGCAGCGCGTCTTTGATACCATCTTGGGTATTGAGGCAGCCAAATCAACTGGGCTGCTCTGACTTGTGTGTAAGGAGGTGCGCTAAAGTAGAGGTTAAATATGTCTATACTTGGCGATCTCTGTCCTTGTGGAAAATTTTATTATCTTTGGGAATACGATCAATTTATACAGAGAATAAATAGATTAGTTTCAGACGGAAGTATTCGAAGGGTAGTGCCGGAAAGGAGTTCGGATATATTTTCCATCCACAAAACCTGAATGGATTATCAAAAAATGAATGCGAAAGATCAAATTAACAGATGGGCAAGATACAAGCTGGCGCTCAGCGCTTATTTAGGCCGGCGAGCGGCTCACAGTCTATGACTGCGGCGATACCACTTTAAAAAGTACAATAATCATTGGCTAATAAGTGGTGGCCAATCTCAAGCCTGAAAGACACCCTAATCTACCGTAGCCGCGACCAAAGCACTAGCGTAACTGTCGGTACCTGGCTTGGCTATTAGTGCAAATATCAGCTAGAAAAAATCAGCAGCCATTACGCAAGTGTAGCTAAACAATCCGGCATTCAAGCCAGGGCAGGCGGTTTCCGGATCAACGTCAAAGGTGGCATGATTGTCAACTCAGAGTCAATTATTTGAAACAAAAGGAGCAGCTTGACTAGCTCTAGTCTTTAATAAAAGTTGAGTCTAGAAATTTCGTAAAAAAATTATAAAGTATTTTTAATAAATAAAAATTTACATTTTAAAAAACTAATTAAAAAATCATCAAGCTTCGTAGAGCGAGTGCTGTACTGGGTACACGGCTGTTGTTGTGAATAAAACAACATTAAGAATAAAAAATATATTCCGTATGACTTATACGAGTGCTACTATTGTCATTGATAGCATAAAAGTAGCGTGGTAGAAAGATTGATGCTTTTTATGAAAAAAAAGAATAAAGTAAAGCGTTTGCTACTTAGCTCTAGAAATCTGGAGCGTGTAAAGGTATAAAGCAGAAATTGATGTGAATGTTGGATGCAGGATAGCTTTGACAAAGGCAATGCGGAGAACAGGTCACGTTATGCGTGATGCGCTATCCCTCCTCGGCGTAAAACCGAGGCTCCCCGTGAGAAATGATGCTTAGAGAGATTAATCAGCGGCGCATACGTTATTTTTATGAGGTGCTAGCGCGTGGAACGATTCGTGGCGCAGCAGAGCATTTAAATGTAGCTCCTTCGGTGATTACTCGCCAGCTTCGTCAACTCGAAGAAGAACTCGCTGTGACACTCTTTGAGCGGCGGGCGCGTGGGGTAGTACCCACTGAGTCAGCCGAAGTTGTACTTCAATATTATCGCGGGTGCAATGCCAGCCAAGAATATATGGAGTCTTGCTTACAAGAAATGCGGGGCATGCAACGCGGTAGTGTTCGTATTGGGGTCAATGAAGGGTATGTTACGTCTTTGATGGATGATGTACTGAATGACTTTAGTTTGCAGTATCCTCGTTTAAATATTCATGTCGAAGTTTTGCTAACAAGTGAGATCATTGCGCAGGTTATTCAAGATGATATACATATAGGTCTTGGGTATAATCCACCAGAAAATCCTGATATTCGGTGTTGTATGCGGGTAAATCGTCCTGTACGGTTATTAGTAGGAACAGCTCACCCACTTGTTAGTCAGCATAAAGTTACCATCGCTGATGTGTTACAGTATCCATTAGGATTAATGTCTTCGCCGTCGGGTTTAGCTCAAACAATTCAATTGCTTCAGGCTTCAGAGAGGATTAAATTAGAACCAATGCTAACTACAAATTCTATAAGAGTATTGGAGCAATTTGTTATTGGTGGAAAATTTAATGTGGCTTTCATGGCGCATTCGCTAAGATATCCAAAAATCAAAACGGGTGAGCTGATTGCATTAGATGTTGATCATCCTGTCTTGGTTTCTCCTGAGGTTCATTTGTTTGTAAGGCAAGGCCGGCCCCTTTCTCGGGCTATTAATGAATTATTGAAGCAAGCAGAAAAAAAATTATCACTTTTTAAATATTGAGCTTAAGGGTAAGCGGGTTTTAATCACCAAGTAAGTTAGCAATACAAAGTGGAACATCAGATGTTTCAGTACTACGGGGGCTCTTATGAAGAATGATCCATTGATTTGTATCATGTGCACAGCTATTATTGCTTTAGCAGCCGTTGGACTCAATGTGCCTAATGTGTATGCTGCTCTCTCAAATAAAACATTGATCTATTGTTCTGAGGGCAGTCCTACGGGATTTGACCCTTCTCAAGCTACGTTGATCACTGACTACACTACAAGTGCATATACAATCTATAATCGGCTTGTAGAATTCGAACGCGGCGCTACAAAAATCGTACCAGGGCTCGCAATGCACTGGGATATCTCACCAGACGCGCTGAACTATACTTTTAATCTAAGACAGGATGTAAGGTTTCATACAACTTCCTACTTTAAACCCACACGCGGGTTTAATGCAGATGATGTAATTTTTACTTTCGAACGGATGCGCGATCCAGAGCATATTTTTAATAAAGCTTACGGGGTTCCATTTCCTTATTTCGTTAATTTAGGCCTTGATAAAGAAATTGTTAAGATCGAGAAACTTGATCAATATACCGTACGTTTTACGTTAAGAAAGGCGAATGCACCATTTCTAATGAACCTTGGATTAGCTTTTGCATCTATTCTATCAGCTGAATATGCAGATTGGTTATTAAAAGATGGTAGGGCTGCGGATATTAATTGGCAGCCTATTGGTACAGGACCCTATATTTTCCATAGCTACAATCGAGATGCGACTATTCGTTTTGATGGTAATCCATATTATTGGGAACCTGCTAATGTGAAAGTATCTAAACTAAATTTTATAATCACTCCTGATCCTGCTGTACGTGTACAAAAACTTAAGAAAGATGAATGCCATATAGCGAGTTATCCACGTCCAGATGATCTTGCTATAATTAAATCTGATCCAAACCTTAAATTGATAAGCCAACCTGGACTTAATCTTAGTTTTCTAGCATATAATGTATTGCATAAACCTCTTGATAATACTCTTGTACGTCGTGCGCTAGATATGGCGATCAATAAAGAAGCTATTGTTAATACAGTATTTGATGGACATGCGCAGGTGGCAACAGAGCCAGCACCACCGGTTTTATGGCCTTATAAAGAAGAACTACAAAATGTAAAGCATAGTTCTCGTTTGCAAAAAGCTAAAAAATTGCTGGCGCAAGCTGGTTACCCAAAAGGTTTTTCGATTTCATTGTGGGCAATGTCAGTACAACGCCCCTACAATCCTAATGCGAAATTAATGGCTGCAATGATTCAATCGGATTGGAAAAAGATTGGAGTAAAAACTCATATTGTTTCACATGAATGGGGTGAATATATTAAACGAGTACATGCAGGTGAGCATGATGCATTGCTGATAGGTTGGATTGGAAATAGCGATATGGACGATTGGCTAGGTACGCTACTTACGTGTAATGCAATAACAGGTGTCAATTATCCGAAGTGGTGCCATCCAGCTTTTGATGCTCTAGTAAATACAGCTCGTCAAACAACAGATATTGATAAGCGCATGATACTTTATCAAGAGGCTCGTAAAATATTCAAACGTGAATTACCTTTTACGCCAATTGCACATTCAATTATTTATCAATCAATCAATAAAAAAGTTACAGGTTTCAAGGTTAATCCACTTAGCCCGATATTATTCATGGGGGTTGGTTTGGAGTGAATAGCACTTGGCTTGATTATGCTAGTTTTTTATCGTATGAGGTATGAAAGAAGGCCTTATGAAAAGCAATAACTTGATGTCGCTCATACAGGGCAGGTTGCTGGTATTTTTGTTGATGGCAGTGCTATTAGTTGCGGCTTCAATCCCTGTTCGCGCCGCACCCCCAAATAAAACTCTTATCTATTGCTCTGAAGGGCGACCGGCTGGTTTTGATCCAACTCAGTCTACAACGAGCGTTGAATATACGGCGAGCGCATTTAGTGTTCATAATCGGCTGATTGAATTCAAGCTGGGCGGCACAGAAATTTTCCCGAGCTTGGCTGCTCACTGGGATATCTCACCAGATGGTTTGCAATATACTTTCTATTTGCGCCGAGGCGTGAAATTTCATACCACATCATATTTCAGGCCAACAAGGGAGTTTAATGCGGATGATGTGGTTTTTACTTTTGAGCGGATGCGTAATCCAGAGCATCCTTTTTGTAAAGCTTATCCGGCCTCAGCCCCTTATTTTGTGAACCTAGGGCTTGATAAGGAAATCACAAAGATCGAAAAGCTCGATCCGTATACGATACGCTTCACTCTGAAGTCAGCCAATGGGCCGTTTCTGATGAATCTCGGGCTAGCGTTCGCTTCTATTCTGTCAGCTGAATATGCAGATCAGTTATTAAAAATTGGTAAAGCATCCAATATCAATTGGTGGCCGGTGGGGACCGGGCCATTTATTTTTCGGAGCTATACTAAAGAAGCTGAGGCTGAAGATGCGTTAATTCGTTTCGATAGTAACCCAGACTATTGGAGGCCAAAGGATGTGCAGTTATCGAAGCTTATTTTTACAATTGTGCCTGATGCTACTGAGCGAGTACGTAGGCTAAAACGTAACGAATGCCAAATAATGAGCTATCCGAGACCGAGTGACCTTGCCGCTATTAAAGCAGATCCGAAGCTTGAGTTACTCAGCCAGCCTGGTTTGAACCTTAGCTATTTGGTTTATAACGTGTCGCATCCGCCGTTTGATAACGTGTTAGTTCGCCGTGCGCTTGATATGGCAATCAATAAAGCGGCCATTATCAAAGCCACTTTCTATGAACAGGAAAATGCTGCGCAAATAGCGAGCGCACCCATCCCCCCAACGCTATGGTCCTACGATGAAACGCTCAAAGATGAGCTATTTGATTTGGAAAAAGCAAGAGCCTTGCTAGCACAAGCGGGCTATCCTAAAGGTCTTGCGATTTCGTTATGGATTTCATCGGTGCAGCGTCCCTATAACCCCAACCCAAGGCTGACAGCTGAAATGATTCAGGCTGATTGGGCAAAAATTGGAGTGAAAGCTAATATCGTGACTCGTAATTGGAGCAGATATATTAAAGGTGCGCATAATAGTGAACACGATGCGATGCTTATTGGCTGGACAGGCAATAGCGATCCCGATGATTGGTTTGGCGTGATGCTCACTTGCGATGCAATAAGCGGCGTTAATCATTCAAAATGGTGTCACCCAGTATTCGATGTTTTAATCAAAGCAGCACGCCAAACGAATGATGTTGAAAAGCGCACGATGCTATACCAAGAAGCACAGCGGATTTTCAAGCGCGAATTGCCATTCACACCTATTGCATATGCAAGTGTTTACCAGCCAATCAACAAAAACGTGACCAATTTCAAGATTAATCCGCTTAGTGCCATATTATTCATGGGGGTGGGGTTGAAATGACGGTGCGCATATCCGCTTTCATATTTGGTTTTGTCTCGTAGAGATCCAGTGAGATCAATGTTTGTGAGTAATATTAGCTCTTTATTGTATGAAGCATGAGGAACCCGATGAAACGCAGTGATTTGATGATGCGAGCTACACATGACATTAAGTTGGTATTTGTATGTATGGCAAGTTTGGTGGCTGTAGTGCTTGCTTTTGCGGTTTCCTCTTCACACGCATCGCTTCCAAATAAAACACTTATCTATTGCTCTGATGGGGCGCCGGCTGGTTTTGATCCAGCTCAGTTTATATCGAAAGCTGAATATACTACGAGTGCATTCACGATCCATAATCGACTAGTTGAGTTCAGGCAGGGTAGTGCAGAACCTTATCCTAGCCTTGCTATTCACTGGGATCTATCGTCAGATGGCTTGCAATACACTTTTTATTTAAGACGAGGCGTGAAGTTTCATACAACCCCTTACTTTATCCCTACGCGAGAATTTAATGCAGACGATGTGCTTTTTACGTTTGAACGGATGCGTAATCCGAAACATCGTTTCCGTAGAGCCTATCCAGCGCCCGTCCCTTATTTTGTGAATTTAGGGCTTGATAAAGAAATTGAAAAAATCGAAAAGCTAGATTTGTATACGGTGCGCTTCACGTTACGGACTGCTAATGCCCCATTTCTGATGAATTTAGGTTTGGCGTTCGGTTCGATTTTATCAGCTGAATATGCCGATCATCTGTTAAAAGCCGGTAAAACATCTAATATCAATTGGTGGCCAGTGGGGACCGGTCCGTTTATTTTTCGGAGCTATACTAAAGAAGCAGAGGATGAAAGTGCACTCATCCGCTTTGACGGCAATCCAGATTATTGGAGGCCAAAAGATGTGCAAGTATCGAGTTTAATTTTTAAAATTGTACCTGATGCTACGGAGCGAGTACGTAAACTCAAGCGCAATGAGTGTCAGATAATGAGTTATCCGAGGCCTGCAGATCTTGCGGCGATTGAAGCCGATCCTAAGCTCGAATTATTAAGCCAGCCAGGTTTGAACCTTAGCTTTTTAGCTTATAACGTGTTGCATGCGCCGCTTGAAAATGTCTTGGTCCGCCGCGCGCTCGATATGGCAATTAATAAAAAGGCTATTATTAAAGCTATATTCCATGGACGGGAAGGTGCGGCACAAGTAGCAAACGCACCGATTCCACCGGCACTTTGGTCTCATGATGAAACACTTAAAGGCGAGCCGTTTGATTTAGAAATAGCTAAAGATTTATTGGCGCAGGCTGGTTATCCTAAAGGCTTTTCAATTTCGCTGTGGATAATGCCTTTGCAGAGAGCCTATAATCCAAATCCACGGTTAGTGGCTCAGATGATTCAAGCAGATTGGGCTAAAATCGGGGTGAAGGTAGAAACCGTAGCCCACAAATGGAGCCGATACATTAAAGGTGCAAATGAGGGGGAGCACGATACGATGCTTATCGGTTGGACGGGCAATAATGATCCAGATGATTGGTTAGGCATTTTACTTGCTTGCGATGCGGTAAAGAGTCCTTTTAATAGTTCTAAATGGTGTAATCCTGGATTTGACGCCTTAATCAAAGCAGCACGCCAAACCAATGATATAGATAAGCGTATAATACTTTATCAAGAAGCGCAGAAAATCTTTAAGCGCGAATTGCCATTTACGCCAATCCTACATGCAACAACCTACCAACCGATCAATAAAAAGGTGACTAATTTTAAGATTAATCCACTTAATGCTGTGCTATTTACAGGGGTTGGTTTGAAATGAGAGTGTCTTACTTCCGCGTGGCATTTATAGACTTAGCCGTCTTGTTCCTTTTTTCTTTGGTCTTTCCCGCTCATGCAGGGTTTCCGAATAAAACACTTGTCTACTGCTCCGAAGGTACACCAGTTGGTTTTGACCCAGCGCAATTCACAACAAATGCTGAATATACGGTAAGTGCCTTTAGTGTTCACAATCGGCTAGTTGAATTCAAGCGGGGCAGTACTAAAATTGGCCCAGGTTTGGCCGCTCACTGGGATATCTCACCGGATGGTTTGCAGTACACTTTTTATTTACGGCGTGACGTGAAGTTCCATACCACGTCATATTTTAGGCCACCTCATTACACACAAGTCTGGCGATCCTTTACAGACAAGGCTTTCAAGCCACT